>JAKSPT010000029.1 GCA_024404495.1 Lachnospiraceae bacterium | reverse complement strand
AGAATCGCGGATTCCGCGACTTTTCATCGAAAAGACGGGGAATCTGCGTCTTCCTCCCACTGCAGGAAGTTGCGAAGCAACTTCGGCACTTGCCGCTCTGCGGCAATGTGCGGGTCCCTTTTTCCGCCGAGGCTCCTTTTTCTGACAAGAAAAAGGGCCGAATGATTTGCCCTTTTGCTTTGTCCCTTTTCCGTTCGCTCACCGGACTAACCCCCCCGCTTTTTACGGAGAGCGATAACGAAAAAAAAGAAAACCGCCGTACGGCGGTTTTCTTTTTCGTTTTTGAATTATTCAGCGACTTCTTCGACGGCTTCCTTGACAGCGTCGGCAGCGTCTTCAACGACGTCGGCAACGGTCTCGGCAGCTTCTTCGACAGCCTCTTCGACGGTTTCGACCTCAGCCTCTTCGTCCTCGAACAGATCGTCGAGATCGTCCTCTTCATCACCGCATTCAACGCAGAAAGCAGCCTTGTACTTGTCGTACAGGATCTTCGCGATCACGCACAGGGAAGCGACGGAACCGAGGATCAGGAAAACCTTCAGAAGAATCTTCAGACCCTTGTGCTCGGGTTCGGGCTCGGGTTTCTTGAAAAACTTATCAATAATGACCATTTCTTGTAACCTCCGTTTTCGGTATTGTTTGAATTTAGTATATCATAATCCGAACGAAATAACAAGGTCTTCACAAAAAGAAAATGTTAATTTTTTCAAAACGAAGAAAACGCCCCTTTGCGCCTTCGAAGTTTTTCCGTGCGGATTGCTTGACAAAGAAGATGTTTTCCGCTATAATATTACATTATAAGAATATGCGGGATCGGGGAGACCCGTCACCGTTTCCCAAAAGAAAACGAAGGAAGCTTCCGCAAAGCGAAAGCTATGGGTATGAACATGAGCGTACTGCCTGCCGGCTTCGGCGCAATGGTTTTTGACGATGAAGTGATGCGTGCGCGTCTCCCGAAGGAGATCTACGAGACCCTCCGGCGCACCGTCAGAGACAGCCGTCACCTTGACCTCGGCGTCGCGAATATCGTTGCCTCGGCGATGAAGGACTGGGCGATCGAAAAGGGCGCGACCCATTTCACGCATTGGTTCCAGCCGCTCACCGGCGTCACCGCGGAAAAGCACGACAGCTTCGTTTCCCCCGTGGGAGACGGAAAAGTAATTATGGAATTCTCGGGCAAAGAGCTGGTCAAGGGAGAATCCGACGCCTCCTCCTTCCCCTCCGGCGGTCTCCGCGCCACCTTTGAGGCGCGCGGCTACACCGCGTGGGACGCGACCTCCTACGCCTTCATCAAGGGGAACACCCTCTGCATCCCGACCGCGTTCTGCTCCTACGGCGGCGAGGCGCTCGACAAGAAAACGCCCCTCCTCCGCTCGATGGAAGCGATCAACCGTCAGGCGCTCCGCGTCCTTCGTCTCTTCGGCAACGAGGACGTCACCTCGGTCAAGACGACCGTCGGTCCCGAGCAGGAATATTTCCTGATCGACCGCGATCTGTTCGACAAGCGCCGCGACCTCGTCTTCACCGGAAGAACGCTCTTCGGAGCGAAGGCGCCGAAGGGTCAGGAGCTGGACGACCACTATTACGGCTCGATCAAGCCCCGCGTCGCCGCGTTCATGCGCGAGGTCGACGAGGAGCTCTGGAAGCTCGGCGTCCTCGCCAAGACCGAGCACAACGAGGCGGCTCCCGCACAGCACGAGCTTGCCCCGGTCTTCACGACCACCAACATCGCCGCCGATCACAATCAGCTCACGATGGAGATCCTGCAGCGCGTCGCCGGAAAGCACGGTCTCGTCTGCCTCCTCCACGAAAAGCCCTTTGCCGGCGTCAACGGCTCCGGCAAGCACAATAACTGGTCGATCTCGACCGATACCGGCGTCAACCTCCTCGAACCCGGGGAGACCCCGCACGATAACGCGCAGTTTCTCCTCTTCCTCGCCGCCGTCATCAAGGCGGTGGACGACTATCAGGATCTGCTCCGCGTTTCGGTCGCCTCCGCCGGCAACGATCACCGTCTCGGCGCGAACGAGGCGCCGCCCGCCATCGTTTCGATCTTCCTCGGCGACGAGATCGCGGGGGTCCTCGACGCGATCGAAACCGACAGCCCCTACGGGCAGAAGGAAAAGGAGCTTCTCCGCATCGGCGTTCACACCCTTCCGAAATTCCCGAAGGACACGACCGACCGCAACCGCACCTCTCCCTTTGCCTTCACAGGAAACAAGTTCGAGTTCCGTATGCTCGGCTCGTCCGCCTCGATCTCGAGCGCGAACGTCGTGCTGAACACCGCGGTCGCCGATACGCTCCGCGTCTTCGCCGACAGACTGGAGGGCGCCGAAGACCTGAACGCCGCCCTGCACGCGCTGATCCGGGAGACCATAAAGGACCATCGCCGCATCCTCTTCAACGGCAACGGCTACGACGACTCGTGGAAGAAGGAAGCCGAAGCGCGCGGGCTTCTGAATATGCCCACGACGCCCGACTGCCTCCCCGCGATGCTCTCCGAAAAGAACGTCCGTCTCTTCACCGAAAACAAGGTGCTCAGCGAGACCGAGCTCCATTCCCGTTTCGAGATCTATATGGAGAACTACTGCAAGGTCCTGAACATCGAGGCGCAGACGATGGTGGATATGGCAAAGCGTGAGATCGTTCCCGCCGTCTCCTCCTATCTCGGCAAGCTCTCCTCCGACGCGAACCAGATGCGCCGCTTCCTCGGCGGTGCCGTGGATACCACGGTGGAAGAAAACCTCGTTTCGACGCTCTCCGCCTGCAACGCCACCTGCTTTGCCCGTACCGTTCAGCTTGAACGTGCGCTCGACCGCTTCCACGCGATGAAGGGCGATATCCGTTCCCGCGCCGCCTTCGCGCGCGACACGCTGATCCCCGCGATGGAGGCGCTCCGTGAGACCGCGGATGAAATGGAACCGATGACCGCGAAGGATTATTGGCCCTTCCCGACCTACGCGGACCTGCTTTTCAGCGTCAGATAAACCGAAATTCATAAAAAAGAAGCCGAAAACGGCTTCTTTTTTTGCATTTTATTCATTTTTTATGAAATAACCTATTGATTTTTTCTGAAAATGTAATATAATATTAAATGGAATAATTCCACAAAAAAATTTCAGAAAGGAAAACACTATGAAAAAGCTCGCACTTTTCCTCGCGCTCATCATGGTCGTCGCTGCCTGCGTGATTCCGGTCAGCGCCGCTGATGAGACCAAGACGATCAGCTTTGAGGCTCATGCCGGCGACGCAGCATATCTCGTCGCTGACAAGTCCACTGTAGTATGGCCCGAATCCGGTGACCAGTACTATTGGCTGAAGAACGGCGAACAGCTCGTCTACAAGTTCACCCTTGAAGGCGAAGCTTCCTCCGCCAAAATCACTATGCCCGTTCTCGGCGTCTATGAGATCTGGGCAGGCAGCACCATTGAAGGCGCAGTGAAGGTTTACACCTCCGCACAGCTCTCCTCCTTCAAGGATGCGTACTGCGGCAACGGCGACAACTGGAGTACCCCGAACCTTGATCCCTCCGAGTACACCACCGTCTTTGAGCCGCTTCTTGAGGAGGTCGACCTCACCTCCGCTCTCGACGGCACTACCCTTTACGTCATCCTGAAATGCACCAGCGATATCCCCTCCGATATCAAGACCGGTATCTGGGCAAAGGATTCCGCTGTCTCCAACTCCAGAAAGTACGTCAACCGCCGTTGGAACCTCGCCAACAACTTCCCCAAGGACGGTGGCGTTGAAGGCTCCCGCGGCAAGAACGATGCCGTCGCCGGTGAAAAGTACTCCGACGGTCTCGTTACCCTGACCTATACCATCGCTCCCGATCCTGCCAAGGGCATTCCGATGCTGAACTTCGATCAGGCGTATTTCGGCGGTCTCGACACCACGAATCAGGTCGAAGGCACCGGCTGCTGCACCTACACCTTCCATGAGGGCGACGGTACCGTCGTTTTCCAGAAGAAATTCGACGCTCCCGTTGACGTGTCCGGCTGCGAATACGTCGCGTTCTGGTTCTATATTTCCGACGCTTCCAGAATCAAGGACATTGCAGGCGGTCAGATCGAACTGACCTCCAGCGGCGGTCCCGACAATCAGGAAGCAACCTTCTATCCGAACGGCGGCGCTCTTGCGAATAACTTCATTCCGGGCGGTGCCAAGGATGGCTGGAACCTCGTTCTTCTTCCGATCGCAAAACCCGATGCAGGTAAGCCCGATTGGACCAGAATCAACTTCTTCCGCTTCTATGTCAACCCCGGCAAGAACCTCGCAGGTGTTACCGTCAAGTTCGACAATATGTTCGGTATCACTCCTCCCGCGCCTGTCAGAATGATCGGCTTCGATAAGCAGTATTTCGGCTCTCTCGATGAACTCGGTCACGTTGACGGCACCGGATGCAACTCCTACACGATTCCCGATCTCGGCTCGAATCCCGTTATCTTCCAGGGTAAGTTCGACGCTCCCGTCGATATTTCCGGCTGCAAGTACGTTGAATTCTGGCTCTACCTCTCCGATCCCGCAAAAGCAGGTGAATTTGCAAGCGGTCAGTTTGAGCTGAACGCCAGCGGCGGCTGCGACGATAACCATGAAAAAGCATGGAACCTCGGCGCCGATCTGCCGAACCACATCGTCGGCGGTGCCAAGGCAGGCTGGAACCTCGTCCGTTACGACCTGACCACCGGCTCCAACGGCGCTGATCTCACCAAGATCAATTACTTCCGCTTCTTCGGCTTCGGCGCAGGTCTCAAGGATCTGACCGTTAAGTTCGACAATATGTACGCTTACGCGGAAACCTCCGTGGCTCCCGCGAATAACAAGATCGTCAACGTTCCCGCCGCTCCCGAAGCTGCCGAGGGTATTGAGATCACGCTCGCTCCCGACGCGTTCAAGAAGATCACCATCAAGAACGATCAGGCTCCCTCTACCACTTTCGATCCCGTTGATATTTCCAAGTGCGAAAACATCGAATTTGATCTGTTCATTTCCGATGCTGATTATTTCGAAATGGCGATCGGCCAGGGCGAAATGGAATTCGGCTCCAAGGAAGCCTGCGATAACGCAGAGCTTGCGATCTCCTACAAGGATATCGCCAAGTACATTGAGGGCGGCGCAAAGGCCGGTTGGAACCACGTGATCGTCCCGATCGCAGATCTGCGCAAGGTCGGCGGTGATCCCTGCGATCTCACCGCTCTGATGAGAATCCGTTACTACAACGTTCAGGTCGGCGCAGGAATCAATACCGTCGTTGCGCTTGCCAACTTCGTTGCTTCTCCGATCCCCGCTCCCGAGACCGAGCCCGAGACTGAGCCCGAGACTGAGCCCGCTACCGAGCCCGAGACCGAGCCCGCAACCGAGCCCGAGACCGAAGCTCCCACCGAACCCGTCGTTGATCCTCAGCCCTCCACCTTCGACGCGACCGCTTCCATCGCGATCGTCACCGTCGCGGCTATGGGTATCGTCCTCGTTTCTTCCAAGAAGAGACATTGAGTTTCATCCGTAAGGATCCATAAAACCCCGGCATAATCCCTCAGCCCCGCCGAAAGGCGGGGCTGTTTTTTGTGAAGAGGCAGCGTCGGGGGGCGTTTTCAGCATAATTTTATCTTCAATTATGTTATTTTTTGCTTTTTTGAAAAAAAGGCTTGCTTTTTTTGTAAAAATGATTTATACTGTTTGATGGAGTAATTCCGAAAAATATAACCGAAAGGAAAAACCAACATGAAAAAGCTCGCACTTTTCCTCGCGCTCATCATGGTCGTCGCTGCCTGCGTAATTCCGGTCAGCGCTGCTGATGAGAAGACGATCAGCTTTGAGGCTCATGCCGGCGACGCTGCTTACCTCGTCTCCGACAAGTCCACTGTAGTATGGCCCGAATCCGGTGACCAGTACTACTGGCTGAAGAATGGCGAACAGCTCGTCTACAAGTTCACTCTTGAAGGCAACGCTTCCTCCGCCAAGATCACCATGCCCGCTCTCGGCGTTTATGAGATCTGGGCAGGCAGCACCATCGACGGTGCCAAGAAGGTTTACACCTCCGCCCAGCTTGCTTCCTTCAAGGACGCATACTGCGGCAACGGCGACAACTGGAGCACCCCGAACCTTGATCCCTCCGAGTACACCACCGTCTTTGAGCCGCTTCTTGAGGAGGTCGACCTCACCTCCGCTCTCGACGGCACTACCCTTTACGTCATCCTGAAATGCACCAGCGATATCCCCTCCGATATCAAGACCGGTATCTGGGCAAAGGATTCCGCTGTCTCCAACTCCACAAAGTACGTCAACCGCCGTTGGAACCTCTCCAACAACTTCCCCAAGGACGGCGGCGTTGAAGGTTCCCGTTCCAAGTCCGACAAGGTCGCCGGTGAAAAGTACTCCGACGGTCTCGTTACCCTGACCTACACCCTCGCTCCCGCTGCTCCCGCAGGCGAGAAGAAGGTCATCAAGATGCTCGACTTTGACGAAGCTTACTTCGGCAGTTTCGACACCGAGAACCACGTCGACGGCACCGGCTGCTGCTCCTTCACCTTCAAGGAAACCTCCGGCACCGAAGTCTTCCAGAAGAAGTTCGACGCGATCGACCTGTCCGAGTGCGATTTCGTTGAATTCTGGTTCTACATCTCCGACGCCTCCAAGCTTGACCAGTTCACCGGTGCGCAGATCGAACTGACCTCCAGCGGCACCTGCGACAAGGAAGAAGCCACCTGGAACATCCCCGCTTCCTGGGACAGCATCATCGTCGGTGAGGCTAAGGACGGTTGGAACCTCATCCGTCTTGACATCCACAAGCAGGGCGACAACGGCGCTAAGTGGAACAACATCAACTGGTTCCGTCTCTACACGCTCGAAGGCAAGAAGCTTGCCGGCGTCACCATCAAGTTCGATGATATGTACGCTTACACTGAAGGCGCGGAAGTTCCCGCTCCTCAGAAGGCTGCTCCGGAAACTCCCGATGATCCCACTCCCGCAACCTTCGACGCTGTTTCCTCTGTCGCAGTCGTTGCCGTCGCCGCTATGGGCGTCGTCCTCGTCGCTTCCAAGAAGAGACATTGAGTTTTCCAATAGCCATCCTTTGATGGTACACCGTCTGATGGCGGTAGAAAACCCTCCTTCGGGAGGGTTTTCTTTTTTGAGGGACGCTTGCCCCGCAGTTTTCCGAAAGGTGCCCTTCACGGAGGGCGTCTTTCTTTTTGCATAAATATGCTTGACAAATCCCCCGTTATGGTGTAAAATTACACTATAAGAAACGATATACACCGGAATGAGGGATCACTACGGACAAAAATGAAATGATCGGTCTGTGCGACCGGAAGCTGAAGCTCGTACGCGCCGAGTACGGCTACTCGCAGGAGCGGATGGCGGCGGCACTCGGACTCTCCAAAAAGACGCTTCTTGAAATCGAAAAAGGGCGTTCCTCCCTCGGCTGGACGGGAACGGCGGCGCTCTGCGCGGTTTTCCGTTCGAGCGAGCTGCTCATCTCCTCCTTCGGCGGCGATCCCGCCGAGCTTGCCGCCGCGATGGCGCTTGACGGCTTCGTGCCCGAACGCCATTCCTCCGCCGGTCCCTTCTGGACGCCCGTTTCCGACGACGGCGGATGGATCGTCGTACAGAACGTCATCTCCCAGCATTACCGTCTCTTTTCCCCGACCGGGGAACTGATCGCCTCCTCCTTTGATCCCGAGGAGCTCCGGTCGCAGATTCCCGACGCAAAACCGTAAGAAAGGACAGAAACGCTATGGAATTTTTATACACTCTCCTGACACTGATGCTTTTGCTTCCTTTGATGATTTCAGCATTCGACAAGGCGTCGAAAGCAATGCGGGAAGTCCAATCGCTCCGCGCCGAGCTTTCGCGGCTGCGGGAAAAACTGACCGACCTTTCGGAGCCGCCGCCCGCCGATCCCTCCCCTGCCAAACGAAACGACACACAGGCTTCCGATACGGAACGGCAGCCCGCGGAGCCGTTTTCCGCCGTACAAAGCGGCGCACCGGGCGTCAGCGTACAAGGCGGCGCAGGAGTTCCCGCGTCCGGCAAAGCCCCGCACCCGGCGGAAAAGGTCCCCGTTTACACGCCCCGTTCTTCGTCCTCCCGTCCCCGTGACGACGTGAAAAGCCAAAAGGGCGAATTCTTCGTCGGCAAGATCATCCTCAGCGTCACCGCCGCCGTGCTCGTTTTCATCGGTCTGATTTTCCTTGCCCTCGACGATAAGGACGGCATTCCCGACTGGATCCGCATCGGTTCCATGTTCGCGGTTTCGGGCATCTGCCTCGTTTCCGGTCTTCTGATGGGACGCAAAAAGCGCGACAATTTCAATCTTGCCCTGACCGGCTGCGGCGTCGGTTCCCTGTTTATCGCCATCCTGCTGACCCACGTCTGGTTCGGCTATATGGCGGACTGGGCGGCGTTCGGTCTGCTTCTTATCTGGTGCGCCGCCGCGCTGTACCTGACCCGCCGCACCGATTCCCTCCTGCTCTCGGTCATCGCCCACATCGGAATGGTGACCTCGATCTGCTTCGGCTACTCGCTCGGACTTTCGGACGACAAGCTGATCCTTCTGCTCGTCTATCAGTTCGCGTCGAGCGCGGTCATCATCGTCGGCAATATGCTCTGCTATCGCCGCACCTACCACCTCGGTCTGCTCGTTTCGCTCGCCATGACCGCCGCGGCGGGCGGCTTTATGTGGCTGAAGTTCACGCCCCGGATGGAATCGGACGCTTTCCTGTTCAATTCCGGGCTTCCGATCTGGCTGATCGCCCTCGCCTTCTATCTGCAGTTCATCGCCGCGACCTATCTTTCCTATCTGCTTTCGGTCTCGGCGGCGCGTATGAAGAACGAAACGCTCGCCGCGATCGTTCACACCGGCAACAAAGTGCTCTGGATGCTTTCTGCGGGCGTCAACTTCTGCCTCACGACCTTCAACGTCCTCGTTCCGCTCGTTTCGGGCGGAAAACCGTACAGCGAGGTACCGCTGTTCTCGGAGATCCGCTGGAAATGCTTTCTGATCGAGGCTGCCGCAGCGATCGTGATCTGGATCGTGCATCTCGCGGTCACCGATCTGCTCCGCGCGCGGCTCTCCTTCCCGCGCCGGCTCGCACGGATCACGGCGACCCTCTCGGCGGTCGGGATCTGCGTGCTGCTGTTCTGGTTCCTGCTCTTCTCGGACCAATGCTCCGGCATCCGCTTCGACCTTCTTCTGTTCGCGATCCCCGCGCTTATCCTGCTCGGGTACGCGCGGATCTCGGGTGAAAAGAGCCTCAAAAAATGCTCATACGTCCTCCTCGCGGCAGATTACTTTTTCATGATCTGCGGCGGATACCGGTATCTCATCCGGGACTGCGGAAAAGCAGGGCTGCCTGCCGCACTGCTGTATTTTGCCGTTCCGCTTGCCGCCGTCCTGCTTGATTTCTTCTTCTCGGACGACGAATACCGCCGCAAAACGAGCGTTTTCCTCCGACTTTTTGCTCTTTTCGTCACCGAATTCTCCTATATCGGCATTTGCCGTGCGGTCCCGGCGCTCGTTCAGAAAATTCAGAGCGGGCATTCGCTGAGCCGGACGCTCATCCCGATCGGGATCAGTCTTCTGCTCTTCTTCTGCTATCTCTTCCGCTTCGACCGTCCGACCGTAACGCCGACGAGCGACAAGCGGACGATATGGACACCGGTCCGGATCGTTCTGCTTCTGAACGAATTCGTGATCCTGATCGTAAACGCCGTATTGATCGCGGCGAAAACAACCTTCCTGCCCGAGGTGATCCTGCAGACCGTGCTGTTCGCCGTTTCGCTCGCGCTTGCCTTCTGCCGCGCGGGAGAGTTCGTCCGCGACCCCGGGGAAGGCTTCCTCGCCGTTTGCGCGGGGATCAAGCTTACCGTGCTCGTGATGTGTTTCCTCTGCGGGACCGCGGGCGTGATCGGTTCCCGTTACGCCTTCTCGACCGTGTGTATGCTGACTGCGCTCGCCGCCGTCATCGCCGGGTTCTTCCTCCGCTCGAAGCCTTTAAGGCTGTGGGGGCTGATACTCACGATCGCCTGCGTGCTGAAGCTCGTCACCTTCGATATGAGCGGTGCCTCAACGCTGACGCACATCGTCTCCTTCATTCTCGGCGGCGTGATCTGTTTCGCGATCAGCGCGATCTATACCTTTGCCGAAAAAAAACTGCTCGGAAAAGAGAGTGCCGCCGACCTTTCTTCCCGATAAACGAAAAATAAAAAACGCGGATCACCCTTCGGGATGATCCGCGTTTTTTGATAAGTCGGATTACTTTGCCTTCGGATACTCGGTGCAGAGGAGGTATCTTGCCGGCTCGTCCTCTTCGATCGGCGGGAATCTGCCGCACTTGTCGAAGAAGCGGTTGTCGTTGGCGTCGTCGTTGCACTGGGAGACCTCGCCGACGAGAACGGTACCCTTGCCCTCTTCGCCCCAGAAGGAGTGATAGAGGAACTTGGTGTTGGTCATGGACTGACCGGGCTCCAGACGGATGACGGAACCGGCGGGAACGGTGTAATGTCTGCCGTCGACCTGGATCTCAACGTCCTCGTCGGAGAACTTGGGGGTGTCGTCCATTTCACGGTCGGTATCCGCCGCCTGATAGACCTTGATCATCAGGTTGCCGCCGCCGCGGTTGATGATGTCCTCCTGCTTGTACCAGTGGTAGTGGTAAGGAGTGACCTGATTTTCCTTGACGATCATGATCTTTTCCGCGTAGACCTTGTGGTCGTTCGGGTTCTTCAGGTTGCCGTTGCGGATCGTGAAGAGGAAAAGACCGACCTTCTCGTAGTCGCCGGAACCGAAATCGGTGATGTCCCAGCCGAGGCAGTTGTCACGGATCTCGTCGTATTCGTGATTCTTTTCCGCCCATTCTTCGGGAGTGAAGTAGGCAAAGGGAGGAAGCTTGAACTTGTTTTCGTTCAGAAGTTCGATCGCTTCGTCAATGAGCTGATTGAGATAAGAACGTTTCATTATTTGACCTCCAAGTAGTATTTTCTTCATTATACACGGTTTTTGCGGTAAAGTAAAGGGGATTTGCAAAAAAAGTTTCCTCTGCGTGACGTCAGCCGTTCAATTCCTTTTTCATCGCGTTGAAATCGCCTTTTGCGGTCTTTTTCAGCGTGAAGGTGTAGTTCTGCTGCCTGTCCGTTCCGCCGTACATCACGAAGGAAAGGACGTCCCCTGCCTCGTTCAGATCGTAGTCGGCGTACAGCTCGTACCCGGTCAGATCGCCGAGCAGGGAGTCGTCGGTGATCTTCATCGCGCCGTTTGTCATCTGATACGATCCGACGTAGGAGACCGCCGGGGAGTCGGTCGCGAAGACGAAAAGCTCTGCTCTGCTGCCCGGGAAGGAAAGCAGAACGTCCACGTCCTCTCCGTCCGAGACCCAGTATCCCTTCCGTATCGTCCGGACGTCGGGATCCTCGCTCAGCACGGTGCCGAGTATCAGCAGCCCCACGATCACGGCGATGACGCCGAAGATCAGAAGTGCCTTCGCCCTTTTCGTCAACGATTTTTTCCGTTTTGCCATAAAAAGACCTCGCTTTTTCCTTTTTTTCATTGTACCACAGCCTCCCTGCCTTGTCAAGTTCAAAAAGAATGAGGGATTCCGAAAAAAAACTTGCGTCGGGTACTTTTCTTTTTTCAAATAACGTGATATAATATGGTATCTATGTTTGAAAGGATGAACGCCATGGATCAGATTTTACAGCTTCTTGAAAAAGATTGCCGGCTGACGGCGGATCAGATCGCCGCCCAGCTCGGAAGAAAACCGGCAGAAGTCGCCGCGGAGATCGCCCGCTACGAGAAAGAGGGCGTGATCCTCGGTTATACCGCGCTGATCGACTGGGATAAGACCGACCGCGAATACGTTTCCGCCGTGATCGAGCTCAAGGTCAGCCCCTCGAGAGACCGCGGCTTCGATAAGATCGCGGAGCGCATTTATCAGTACCCGGAGGTGCAGGCGGTCCAGCTCATGTCCTCCTCGGGCTACGACCTGATGCTGATCATCGAAGGAAAGACGATGAAAGAGGTCGCCTATTTCGTTGCGAACAAGCTCGCGACGCTTGACAGCGTGATCTCCACCGCTACCCATTTCGTACTGAAAAAATACAAGGACATGGGCGTCATTTACGGCGCGAAAAATACCGACGAAAGGGATCAGGCATACTATGGATTACAGTAAGATTTTATCCGAAAAAGCGCAGGTCCTGAAGCCCTCCGGCATCCGGAAATTCTTTGATCTGCTGAACGAAATGACCGACGTCGTCGCGCTGACGGTCGGTCAGCCCGACTTCGTCACCCCGTGGCACATCCGCGAGGCGGGCATTGAAAGCCTCGAAGACGGCAAGACCTATTACACCTCCAACAGCGGTCTGATCTCGATGCGCGAGGAGATCTCCAAGTACCTTGACCGCCGCTTCGGTCTGACCTATGACCCGAAGACCGAGCTCGTCGTTACGGTCGGCGGCTCCGAGGCGATCGACATCGCCGTCCGAGCCTGCCTCAATCCCGGCGACGAGGTCATCATTCCTCAGCCCTCCTTCGTCTGCTACGGTCCGCTCGTTTCGATGGCGGACGGCGTTCCGGTCTATATCGAAACGAAGGAAAAGGACAACTTCAAGCTCACGGCGGAGGAACTGAAGGCGGCGATCTCCCCGAAGACCAAGCTGCTCGTCCTTCCCTTCCCGAACAACCCCACCGGCGCCGTGATGAACCGCGAGGACCTCGAAAAGATCGCGGAAGTCCTGCGCGGGACCGATATCATGGTCCTCTCCGACGAGATCTACGCCGAAATGACCTACGGGGAAAAGAAAACGAACACCGCGTCCGGTCACGTTTCGATCGCTTCCCTGCCCGGTATGCGGGAGCGCACGATCATCGTCAACGGCTTCTCGAAGGCTTACGCGATGACCGGCTGGCGTATGGGCTATACCGCCGCGCCCGAGCCCGTCACCAAGCAGATGCTCAAGCTCCATCAGTACGGCATCATGTGCGCTCCCACCACCAGCCAGTACGCCGCCGTGGAAGCATTGAAGAACGGTGACCCCGATATCGAGGAAATGACCGCCGAATACGACCGCCGCCGCCGCTTCATCGTGGACGGTCTCCGCGCGCTCGGCATCCCGACCTTCGAGCCGGAGGGCGCGTTCTACGTCTTCCCGAACGTCGGCGTCTTCGGACTCAGCTCCGAGGAATTCTGCGAAAAACTGCTCTACGATTACGGCGTCGCCATCGTCCCCGGCACCGCCTTCGGCGACTGCGGCGAAGGCTTTGCCCGTATCTCCTACGCTTACTCGGTCAAGCACATCACCGAAGCGCTCGAAAGAATGGGTAAATTCGTGGAAGACCTGAAAAAAGGAAAATATAAGGAGTGATCCGAATGCTGAACGGTATTTCCAAAATTCTCACCGGCGATATGCTGAAGGTGCTTTCCGATATGGGTCACGGCGACGTCCTGATCCTCGGAGACGCCAATTTCCCCGGCGAGGCGATCGCGAAAACGACCTCCTACGGAAAGCTGATCCGCTGCCCCGGCATCAGCACCGCGGATATTTATGAGGCGATCAGCGAGCTCTTCCCGCTTGACGTCGCTTACACCGAGTTCCCTGCCGCCGTGATGGAGGTCACCGCCTCCGACCGCCTGAAGGGAATGACCGATCCCGCGGTGTGGAAGGATTTTGAAAAAGTCCTGCACAAGAACTACCCCGAAGCCTCCCTCGGCAGGATCGACCGCTTCGATTTCTACGACAAATCCAAAAAAGCCTACGCCGTCATCGTGACCGGCGAGGAGCGCCCCTACGGCAACCTTCTCCTCGTCAAGGGCTGCGTCCTGTAACTCAAAAATCCCTTCCATACACCCGGAAGGGATTTTTCTTGTCCACCCATGTCCGCAGACACATCATTTCATTTTCCGCAAAGCGAAAAATGAAACATCATTTGCGAAGCAAACATCATTCCTTATCAAAAAGCGGAGCTTTTTGATAAGGAACATCATTATATAGTTTCCCCGTTCCCACCCTCGCCGGCGTCAATGCGCGGTAGTATGCGTGCAAAGTAAGGTGTGCGTGTGTGCGCTGTCGGGGCGATAACGATATCGGGAGTCGAACCCGTCAATGCCCGCCCGGGCATTCACCATACTGCGGATCATTGGCCTCATCCGCGGGAGGCTTTGCATTCGCCCGCCGGTTACCTGCTGATATCAGAATTCGGTCAGCCAGTTGGTCTCCTGAATTTTGGAGTCGGTCTCACGGAGCTTTTTGGAGATCAGGTCCGCTTCCTTCTGGAGCTCCTTGACGTTGACGGCGCTGACGACCTTGATCTCCGACCGGGTCGCGCGCTGTGCCGAACGGCTCGCGGCGTCGATCGCGGCACGGTACGCCTGCACCTTCATAGTCAGTACGTCGCGCTCGGCGATCAGCTCGGTCAGCGTCCTGCCGTTCACGACGGTGGCGGCGTTGCGCAGATTGATCCCCGCGATCAGCTCGTTCAGCCGGGAAAGCGCACCGTTCAGCTCGGCGATCAGCTCCTCCGGTTCCTCTGCGGGCTTTTCGCCCTCCTGCACGAGCGCGTTGTTGACGATCCTGCCTTTTAACTCCGCGATCTTCTTGTTCAGATCGGCTCTTTCCTGCAAGGCTTCGGCTAATTTCATTTCGTTTTCTCCTCATTCTTCAAAAGTCTGACCCTGTCCCGGTAGTCGGGCAGGATCTTTTCGATTTCGCGGTAAAACGCCGCGCCGTGGTTTTTCTGCCGGATGTGCGCCAGCTCGTGAACGACGACGTAGTCGATCGCCGCGTCGGAATGCGGGATCAGCCTGGTCGAAAAACAGAGCCCGTTCTTCGGGGAACAGCTCCCGAACCGGGTCTTTGCCGACGTGATCTTCACCGAGCGCGGCTCGACGCCCATCCGCACGGCGTAATACGCCACCCGGTCGGATATCTTCCGCCGCAATTCTTCGATCTCCTCCTCGGTCGGGTCGAACGCCGCCTCCGCGGCGACTTTTTCCTGCCACGCGTCGTAGTGACGGTCGATCCACGGCTCCCACCTTTCAAAAAAGGCGTCGATCTCCTTCACGGGCGTTCTGCGCGGCGCGCGCACGAGGATCTCTCCCTGCCGCGAAAGCTCGATCGCGATCGTTTTTCTGCCCGAACGGATCAGGCGGTAGGAATATTTCATAAGAGTTCCCCGATCCCGCTTTCCCCGATGACGGTGATCCCGTTCACGGTGAAAAGCGCCGCCGTGATCCCGTCCCCGGAGGTCAGACCGCCCGAAAACGTCCCGTCGTGGATCGTCCCCTTCCCGCAGGAGGGAGAACGCTCTTTCAAAACCGCTTTCGTCACGCCGTATTTTTTCGCTTCCGCAAGCGCCTTTTCCGCGCCGAGACGGTAGGCGTCGGTGCGGTCGTTTCCGTTAAGGTCGGTCACCCTGCCGTCCCTGATCTCGCAGGGCGGGCGGGGCGTGGGAAGCCCGCCGAGCACCTCGGGGCAGACCGGGATCAGCTCGTACTTTTCCCGCAGCGCCTCCGCCGACGGACAGGGCTTGCTCCCGCCGTCGTAGCGGCAGGGCGTCCCGAGCAGGCAGGCGGAGATCAGCAGTTTTTCGCGCTTTTTCGTCATTTCAGCTTTTCCCCGTCGAGGATGATCTCGGTCAGCTCGTCGCCGCGGTAGACCAGTTTCATCGAGAAAAAGGGTGAATCCCCCTCGATCAGCCGTAAAAACGTGCGGTCGCCCTCCCAGAGCGGGAGAGAATAGGCTTCCTTTTTGTCCACCCAGCGTAAGATCCCCTCGTCGCAGTCGGGAAGCATCTCCCCGGTAAAATCGTCCGAGGTGAAAAGATGCATCCATTCGGTGCCGAATTCGTCCGAAACGAAGGTCACGATCCCGCGCGGCGTCACGTTCCCGAGCACGTATCCGGTCTCCTCAAGGGTCTCCCTGCGGACGCAGTCCTCGGGGGATTCCCCTTCCTCCGGCTTTCCGCCGACGCCGATCCATTTGCCGGCGTTCTCGTCCTCACGCTTTTTGACCCGGTGCAGAAGCAGCCATTTGCCGTCCCGCTCCAGATAGCAGAGGGTCGTCGCTCTCATGACTTTCTGCCCTCGATGAAATAGGTCGCCTCGGAATCGGCAACGTGCGCCGCGAAGGCGAGCGGGAACATTTCAAAGGCGCTGCCGACGTTTTTGGGGTCGTCCGTCGTCGAAAAGCCCATGTGGTAGCGGATGGCGAACGCCTCCTCACGCGTGAGCTTCATATAGCCCGAAATGATGTAGACCGATTTTTCGCCGTGCCCGTAGGGGAGCGTGTCGTCGTACTCGTAGGAGGGGACGCGCTGCCAGACGCCGTTTGCGTCCTTGACGTTCCGGAACGAGGGCTTGTAGATATTGACCTTGCAGAGGTCGTGCAGGAGCGCGACGATCGCGATGCTTTCCTCGCTCGCCGTCATGCCGTACACGTCCTTCACGCGCTCGCGCTCCATATACGCCTTCAGACAGTCGTACACGTTCAGGCTGTGTTCGCAGAGCCCGCCCTCGTAGCAGCCGTGGAACCGGGTGCTCGCGGGAGCCGTGAAAAAGTCGGAATTGGAAAGCAGATAGTCGAGCAGGCGTTCCGCGCCGTCACGTCTGATGTTCTGCCGGTAGATTTCAAGGAACCGTTCCTTATTGTTCATAAGACACCTCGTTTAGATTCGTTTTCTCCATTATAGCACCAAAAGCCGCCTCTGTCAACCGAAAGCGGCCGTACCCGTCCGAACGGATGAAAAAAAGACCGGCTCACTTTCGTGAGCCGGTCGGAAGCGTTGATTACTTCTTGAGGGAGATGGCGAGCTTTGCCTTTGCGGCGATGTTCGCGGGGGTCAGACCGTAGTACTCGAGCAGCGGCGGGACCTTACCGGATCTGCCGAAGGTGTCCTCGACACCGACGCGGACGACCGGAACGGGGCAGCCCTCGCAGACAGCCTCGGCGACGGCGGAACCGAGACCGCCGATGATGTTGTGCTCTTCAGCGGTAACGATGGCGCCGGTTTCGGCGGCGGCACGGAGGATGATCTCCTTGTCAAGCGGCTTGATGGTGGAGATGTTGATGACGCGGGCGTCGATGCCCTCCGCCTTCAGAAGTTCCTTTGCTTCGAGCGCCATGGAAACCATGATGCCGGTAGCGACGAGGGTAACGTCCTTGCCCTCTGCCATCTGAATGCCCTTGCCGATCTCGAACTTGTAGGTCTCCTTGTCGAAGAGCACCGGAACGGCGGCTCTGCCGAAGCGCATATAGACGGGACCGACGTAGTTGATCGCCGCCTCAACGGCTGCTCTCGCCTCAACGGCGTCAGCGGGGTTCAGGATGACCATGCCCGGGATGGTACGCATGGTACCGAGGTCCTCGAGGCACTGATGGGTAGCGCCGTCCTCACCGACGGTGATACCGGCGTGGGTAGCGCCGATCTTGACGTTGAGGTGCGGGTAACCGATCGCGTTGCGGATCGGCTCGAAGGCTCTGCCCGCGGTAAACATCGCGAAGGAAGAGCAGAAGGGGATCATACCGGTGGTAGCGACGCCGGCGGCGACGGAAACCATGTTGCCCTCTGCGATACCGCAGTCAAAGAAACGGTCGGGATATGCCTTCTTGAATTTGCAGGTCTTGGTCGCTTCGGCAAGGTCAGCGTCGAAGACGATGATATTTTCATACTTGGCGCCGAATTCAACGAGGGCGTCGCCGTATGCTTCTCTGGTAGCAATCTTATCAGCCATTTTCATTATCCTCCTGCAAATCAAAGGGATGCGATGTAGGCGTTGATTTCAGCAACTGCCTGCTCGTACTGTTCCTGCTTGGGAGCGGAACCGTGCCACTTTGCCTGGTTTTCCATGAAGGAAACGCCCTTGCCCTTGACCGTCTGCATGATGACGGCGGTGGGCTTGCCCTTGGTCGCCTTCGCGTTCGCGACGGCAGCCTCGATCTCGTTGAAGTCGTGACCGTTGATCATGATCACGTTCCAGCCGAAGGCGCGGAACTTCTCGTCGAGAGGCGTGGGGTTGACGACGTCAACGATCGCACCGTCGATCTGGAGTCCGTTCCAGTCGATGAAAGCGGTGAGGTTGTCCAGCTTCTTGTGCGCGGCGAACATAGCCGCTTCCCAGACCTGACCCTCCTCGGATTCACCGTCACCGAGGACGGCGTAAACGCGGTAGTCCTTGTTTCTGATCTTGCCGGAGAGCGCCATGCCGCAGGCGGCGGAAATGCCGAGGCCGAGAGAGCCGCTGGTCATATCCACGCCGGGGGTGTGCTTCATATCCGGGTGACCCTGCAGATAGCTGTCGATCTGACGGAGCGTCTTCAGATCCTCGCGGGGGAAGAAGCCCTTCAGCGCAAGCGCCGCGTACAGACCGGGAGCGGTGTGACCCTTCGAGAGAACGAAGCGGTCGCGATCCTCCCACTGAGGATTGTTCACGTCAACGCGCATTTCATTGAAGTAAAGGTACGCGAGAACGTCGGAGATAGAAAGAGATCCGCCCGGATGACCGGACTGTGCGGAGAACACGCCCTCGAGCGCGCCCAGCTTGATCTCGGCCGAGATTTTGCTCAGCTCTTTGATTTTTGCCTGATCCATAATAGCCTCCATTATTGATTCCGGCGCATAAGCGCCGATCGTATTCCTAACCATTGTATCTCTTTTCTCACCGTTTGTCAAACCTTTTTTTCGTTTTTTTCGAAAAAAAGAGAAAAAAAGACAGTAAACATTCGGTTAACAAAATCATCCCCGCGAAAAAGCGGTCCACCCGCACTCCGTACCGCGCGATCAGAAGCAGCATCCCGCCGCCGAGGAGAGCGGAAAGAGACAGCGAAAACCGTTCCGCACGGGGCGTGCAGTCCGAAAGGAGCTCGCCCGCCGCGCGGATAAGGAGTCCGACGCGGAAGAGCACGGCTGTGAAAAGGCAGAGCAGGTACGCAGGCTCCGCGCTCTCGCCGAGCGAGACCCGCACGGCGTAAAGACCGGGTGCGGTCAGCCTGCCGTACAGCGCCGTTCCGACCGCGCGCAGACAGCCCGTCCCCATAAAAAAGACGAGAAGATTTCCCGCGGCAAGCCCGAGGACGCCCGCCGCGAGCACGGGATCCCGCACGGAAAAGAGCCTTCCCCCGTACACCGCTTCGGCGTTTTCCGCGTCGGCGCGGGCGTACGCGGAGGCTTTTTCGCTCCGTTTCGATACCGTCCGCCCGGCAAGCAGAAACACGGCGGGGAGGTCGGTAAGGGTATGAAAGGAGGACGGAAGCGAAATGCCCGTTTTGCTCCCCGCAAACGCCGGTTTGCCGAAAAAGGGCGCGAGCGAAAAGAAAAGCGTAAGGAACAGGAGGGGAAAAAGCAGCTCGGCGAGCCTGCCGATCCCCCGGTAACCCGTCCCTGCGAGCATCATCCCCGCGAGCAGCAGCGGCAGAGCGAAAAGGAGCGCGCTCCCGGTCGGCGTCACCGAGCGCACCCAGAAGGAGGAAAACAGCTCCGCCGCCTCCCCGATACGGAAAACGAGGAACCCGAACGCCGAAAGCGCCGCGAGTTTTCCGACCGTTCCCTCCCCCGCCGTTCTGCCGAGGAAGAAGCACAGCACCGAAAGCAGAAATCCGACCGCGAGCGACGCCGTTCCGATCTCCCGGTCGAGAAATCCGCCGGAAACGGTCAGAAAGATCAGAATCAGAAAAAGCTGCAAAGGGGAAACCGTGTCTTTTCTCATAAGTCCGTCACGCCCCGCCGCGGCGAATGCGTCCTTTCTCTGTTTTATCATTTTTGCGGTTCGTGCCGCCCGCGTAATCTTACGCGAACAGAGCGCTTCTTCCCTCTTCACTCTTCACTATTCACTATTCACTATTCACTCTTCTCTCTTCCCTATTCGAGCACCGTTCCGTTTCCGGTCACGTCAAGCGTCACGGTCAGATCGTGCCCGAGCAGAAGCAGCCGCGTCCGCAGGACCTCCTCCGCTTCCCTTTTCAGTAATTCCGGATCCCCGCCCGAAAGGGGCGTCAGCGTACCGCGCACGGTATCGCCGCGCCGTGCCGCTTTGACCGAACAGACGCCCGAGGCGCATCCGACCGCGTTTCCCTCCCAGCCGCGCAGAAAGAGGACCTCCGCGGCGGTCTCCTCCGGCGAAAGCACCGTCCCGTCAAAGGAAAGCGCCCCGCCGATCAGGCATTCGGTGTCCTTCAGCGTAAGACGGTCGAAAAACAGCAC
Source organism: Lachnospiraceae bacterium (assembly GCA_024404495.1). GTDB lineage: Bacteria > Bacillota > Clostridia > Oscillospirales > CAG-272 > CAKRZE01. Next base: position 10,252 of record JAKSPT010000029.1, on the reverse strand, counting down.
GTCGCCGTCCTCCTCCGCCACGTCGTGAAGGGAGGTCCCGAGATGCCGGTCAGCGTTTCGGTCGACCCGCCCCGCAAGGTCTCCCCCGACGCGGAGCAGCGCCGCGGGATCGGATTCGGTGAGAAAAACGAGGCATCTTGCCGCCGTCTCGCGGCTGCGGAGCAGGCAGGAAAGCACTTCGTCCCGCTTTTCGGGAGAAAGGCGTACCGAAAATACCCAGGCGCCCGCCGTGCGGAAAAAGAGCCGCTTTCCCTCGGCACTTTCGAGCTTTTTCACCGCGTCGGGAAAGTTCTCCCCCGTGACCCCGATCACCCGGTTCCCGATCCGTACCGAGACCGCAAGCCTTCCGTCCTCCTCCGCTATCCCCGCCTCGGTCACGTACGCGGTGTCGGAGGGCAGATAGGGTGCGGGAACGAAAAAGGGAAAAAGCGCGAGGCAGGCAAGGATCAGAAGCGCCGTCACCGTATTTTTCATCTTTTTTCCTCCGGACCGTCGCGTTTTTCGGTCATTATTTCGTCTTTCGGCGGCGGTTTTTCGGTGTTTTCCCGCGGCGCCTTAGCCCCGCTTTTCCCGTGATCTGCGCCGGGATCGCCCGCTGTGCCCAAACCGGGAGCATCAGCAGCGCGTCCCCGAGCCCGGTCGGGGAAAGGGGCGCGAGCGGCGACAGATACGGGATCCCGAACGAGGACTTCACGAAAAGAAGGGTCAGAAGGACCGCAGAAACGAGATACAGCCCGTATAACCCGGCTGCGCGCGCCGCAAAGAGCAGAAGGAGCCGCACCGCCGTCACGGCGTTCATCATCGGCGGGACGATGAAGCTCCCGATCGACGCCATCGCGGCGACGATGAGGACCGGCGTCGAGGCGATCCCCGCCTTGACCGCGCTGTCCCCGAGGACGAGCGCCGCCGCGAGGCTGACCGCGTTCCCGACCGCGCGCGGCATCCGGATCCCGACCTCCCTGACCGTCTCGAAGGCGAGCAGAATGAAGAGCATTTCCGTGAAGGGTGAAAACGGGATGCCCGCCCGCGCGTCGGCGACCGTTTCCAGAAGGGAAAGCGGGATCGCCGTCTGATGAAAAAAGAACAGCGCGATAAAGACCGCCGGGAGCAGCACCGAAAGAAGCAGTCCGGAAAGCCGCAGAAGCCGCAGGAACGAGGCGAAAAGCGGGCTTTTGGAATAATCCTCGGTCGATTGCAGCGCCTCGGTGAAGACGAAGGGCGCGGTCAGCACGACGGGCGAGCCCGAAACGATCACGGCGACCCTTCCCTCGCTCAGTTTCGCCGCCACCCGGTCGGGGCGCTCGGAATTGCCCAGCGTCGGGAGCAGCGGCGTTTTGCCGTCCTGCAGCCACGTTTCGAGCTCGCCGGAGCCGAAAACGGCGTCGGTCCTCACGTTTTTCAGCCTCGCCCGCAGCTCGGCAAGCACGGTCTCGTTCACGAGTCCGTCGATCCACAGAAGAAGGACCTGCGTGCGCGACAGGTCTCCGATCCGCGTTTCCTCGTATTTCAGACGGGAGGAACGGAGACGGCGGCGGATCAGCGCGGCGTTCGTCTGCGCGTTCTCGGTAAAGCCCTCGCGGGAGCCGCGGATCACGGTCTCGGTCGCGGGCTCCCCCACGTCCCGCCCCGCGCCGTTCTGCACGGCGACCGAGACCCACGTCTCCCCGTCGGTGATCACCGCGCACCCGTTCAGGATCGCGTTCACCGCGCCGGTCACGTCGAAAAGCGCGGTCGGTCTTCCGCCCGACGGCAGGTTTTTCAGCGATACCGTCCCCGGCGCGGCGAGCAGCGGGAACAGGATATCGTCGTGGATCGCTTTCTTGTCGGTCATCCCCTCCAAAAACAGCAGCGTGTAAACCGTTCCGCCCTTTTTCACTTCTCTGACCGTAAGATCCCCGGCGCCGTGAAAGGCTTCGGTCACGTCCTCGATATGCAAAAGCGTCCCCTCCTTTTCCCGCTTATTCTTTCCCGGAGAGGAAATATTATTCCAAACGGTCATCCCTTCCTTGACAAAGAGGAGGAGGCGTGATATAATTATATGATACAATCAGATATCTATCAAAAAGGAGTCACTTTATGATCAAGAAGCCACGCGGCACGACCGACGTCTTCCCCGAAGAGGTCGTTTACTGGCAGCGCATCGAATCCTGCGCCCGCAAGACCGCGGCAAAATACGGGTTCGGCGAGATCCGCCTCCCCACCCTCGAAATGACCGAGCTCTTTCAGCGCGGGGTCGGCGATACGACCGACGTCGTGCAGAAGGAAATGTACACCTTTCAGGACCGTGACGGCAAGAGCCTGACCCTCCGTCCCGAAGGGACCGCCGGCACCGTCCGCGCCATCATCGAAAACGGACGCTGCTCCGACGCGCTCCCCCTCAAGCTTTACTATATCCTCAACTGCTTCCGCCACGAAAAACCGCAGGCGGGCAGATACCGCGAATTCTGGCAGTTCGGCGTCGAGATGTTCGGCGCGGCGGGCGCTCCGGCAGACGCCACCGTCATTTCGCTCGCGAACAGCCTCCTCCGCACGCTCGGCGTGAAGGATATCACCCTCCACATCAACTCCATCGGCTGCCCGAAATGCCGTCCGGCATATCACGCGGCGCTGAAGGAATATTTCTCCGCAAAGAAGGATATCCTCTGCCCGACCTGTCAGGGAAGACTGGAGACCAACCCGCTCCGCATCCTCGACTGCAAGAACCCGGAATGCAAGGAGCTCGCGGAATCCGCGCCCAAAACGATCGACTTCCTCTGCCCCGAATGCGAGGCGCATTTCGCTTCGCTGAAGCGCTGCCTCGACGCCGAGGGCATCGAATACGGCATCGACCCGATGATCGTGCGCGGACTTGATTACTACACCAAGACCGTCTTCGAGTTCATCGCTCCGGTCGTCGGCGCGCAGAGCACCGTCTGCGGCGGCGGCAGATACGACGGGCTGATGAAGGAGCTCGGCGGACCCGAGATGCCGGGCATCGGCTTCGGAATGGGCATCAACCGCCTCATCCTCGCGATGCAGGGCTCGGGCGTGACCCTCGAACCCGACGACCGTCCCGCCCTCTATATCGCCTCGATGGGCGAAAAGGCGAACGAGACCGCGATGGGGATCGTCGAAGCGCTCCGCGAAGAAGGCATCCACGCCGAGACCGACCTCTGCGCGCGCAGCCTGAAAGCGCAGATGAAGTACGCCGACAAGCTCGGCGCCGCCTATACGCTGATCCTCGGGGACAGCGAGCTTGCATCCGGCACCGCAAAACTGAAAAATATGTCCGACAGCACGCAGACCGACGTTTCCCTTTCGGATATCGCCGCGCTCCGTTCTCTCGTGACCGAATAAAAAGAAGGTAATAAAAATGGCAGAACTTTTGAACAGCACCGACAGAAGAACCAAATACTGCGGCGAGTTCCGGGAAAGCGATATCGGCGCCCGGGTCTGCGTCATGGGCTGGGTCCAGAGACAGAGAGACCTCGGCAGCCTGATCTTCATCGACCTGCGCGACCGCAGCGGCATCGTCCAGCTTGCCTTTGACGAAGCGACCGAAAAGAGCATTTTCGACACCGCCTTCGGCATCCGCGCCGAGTACGTGCTCTGCGCCAAGGGCGTCGTCAGAAAGCGCTCCTCGGTCAACACGAACATCCCGACCGGTCTTGTCGAGATCGCCGTCGACGAGCTGAAGGTCCTTTCGGGCGCACAGACGCCTCCCTTCGCCATCGAGGAAAACAGCGACGTCAAGCCCGAGCTTCGTCTGAAGCACCGCTACCTTGACCTCCGCCGTCCCGACCTGCAGAGAAACCTGATGGCGCGCTCGAGAATTTCGGGCATCGCCCGCCGTTATTTCGAGGAGCAGGGCTTCCTTGACATCGAGACCCCCTGCCTCATCAAGCCGACTCCCGAGGGCGCGCGCGACTACCTCGTTCCCTCCCGCGTCCATCCCGGCAAGTTCTACGCGCTTCCCCAGTCCCCTCAGCTCTATAAGCAGCTTCTGATGCTCTCCGGCTTCGACCGTTACTTCCAGATCGCCCGCTGCTTCCGCGACGAGGACCTCCGTGCCGACCGTCAGCCCGAGTTCACGCAGATCGACCTTGAAATGTCCTTCATCACGCAGGACGTCATCATCGAGGTCGTCGAGGGCTTCCTCAAGCGCCTCTTCAAGGAATTCAAGGGCATGGATATCACCCTGCCGCTGCAGCGCATGACCTACGCCGAGGCGATGGACCGCTTCGGTTCGGACAAGCCCGACCTCCGTTTCGGCATGGAGCTGAAGGACCTGACCGGAATCGCGCGCGGCTGCTCCTTCAAGGTCTTCGCCTCTGCCGTTGAAAACGGCGGTTCCGTCCGCGGCATCAACGTCAAGGGCGGCGGCAAGTTCTCCCGCAAAGAGATCGACTCGCTGACCGAATACGTCAAGTCCTACAAGGCAAAGGGCCTTGCGTGGCTGAAAAAGAACAACGGCGAGGTCTCTTCCTCCTACGCCAAGTTCCTTTCTCCCGAGGAGAACGCCGCGATCGAGGCGGCGCTCGGTCTGGAGGACGGCGACCTGCTCCTGATCGTCGCCGACCGCAGCGGCGTCGTTTACGACTCGCTCGGCGCGCTCCGCTGCGAGTGTGCGAGACGCCTTGGGCTCATCAAAAAGGGCGACTACAAGATGCTCTGGATCACCGAGTTCCCGCTCCTCGAATACTCCGAGGAGGACGGCAGATACTACGCGAAGCACCATCCCTTCACGATGCCGATGGAAGAGGACCTTCCCTTCCTCGAAACCGAACCCGAAAAGGTCCGCTCGATCGCTTACGATATCGTCATCAACGGTACCGAAGCGGGCGGCGGCTCGATCCGTATCCACACCCCCGACATCCAGACCCGTATGTTCCACGCGCTCGGCATGACCGACGAGGAGTCGCAGACCAAGTTCGGCTTCCTGCTTGACGCCTTCAAGTACGGCACGCCTCCGCACGGCGGTCTCGCGTTCGGTCTCGACCGTCTGGTCACCCTGATGCTCGAGCTCGACGATATCCGCGACGTCATCGCCTTCCCGAAGGTGCAGAACGCCTCCGAGCTGATGACGATGTGCCCCGCTCTGCCCGACGAAAAGGCGCTCGACGAGCTGAGCATCGCCGTCACCAAAACCGAGGATTAAAAGAAAACAGACCGTCCGCTGCCCGATCTCTCCCGCGCGGACGGTCTTTTCCGAAAGAGACGCACGTTTTCCGATCCCGTAACGAAAAAGGAGGTTTCCATATGATTTTTCTCGACGCCGCTTTTTCCCCGCTCGAACTTGCCGCAGGGATCCTCGCTGTGCTTCTTCCCCTGATCGCGGGAGTGCTGATCTTCTGCGCCGCGATCGTCTTCATCATCGTTTTCGTTCAGAAAAAGAAAAAAGCAAAGTCCGCAGCCGGCGCCGTGCCCGTCACGGCGGAACAGCCGGAAACGCCTGCCGCGGAGGAACCGCTGGAAAGCGAAACCCCGAAAACCGAATAAAAAACGCCTCGGCAAAACGGTTTTTCGTTTTGCCGAGGCGTTTTTGATCGTTTTATCCGTTCAGACCGAGCATTTTCCGGATCAGATCGGCGCTGTTCTGCGACGCGCCGACGTTGAGGGGAGAATGGATCCCGGCGTCCGCGACCGCTCTTTCCAGAGAGTCCACGTTTTCCTCCCTGTAAAGGAAGGTGATATAGGCGTCAAGCCCGGCGTTTTCGTTCTCGTATTCCATCGAAAGGAGCTGAAGCGCGCATTCGGTGGCGAGGCAGTAGCTCGGAACGTAAGTCGGGTAGAGGAAGAGGTGCGGGACCTCGAACCACATCAGCGGATAGTAGGAATCGTCGTCCTCCGTGATCGCGCCCCATTTGACCGAGACCGCGCGGAACGCCTCGTTCAGCTCCTCCACGGTATCGACGTCTTCGTTCAGATAGACGCTCGTTTCAAAATCGGCGTAGAGCCCCTGATACACCATCGTATCGACGGCGTCCAGCAGGGCGTTGACGCGGCAGATCTCCGCGTTTTCCTCGTCGAGGATCCCCTCCGTCCAGAGGGAGGAAAGCAGCTCGAGCGAGACCGAGTAGCACTCGCTGAGGTCGATATCCCCGGCGCCGCCGAAGTTGACGTACATATCGCAGAAATGCCCGAACTCGTGGAGCAGCGTCGGCAGATCGTAATAGGTCTCGGTCGGATTGATGAAGATGAAGGGCGTATAGACGCTCGGGAAGTAGATCGAATAGCTCATGTCCTCCTTATTGACCGAGGGCTTGATATCGAGAAGCCCGTTCTTTACCATGATATCCCGGATTCCGACGAAGGGATCGCCGAGCTTTTCGCAGATCTTTTCAAAGAAGGCTTCGGTCTCCTCCACGCCGAGATCGGGATAAGGCTCGACCTCAAGCTCCGCGCCGTATATTTCGTCGGCAAGCGGGACGAAGGCTGCAGCGAGCGAATCGAGATAGGCGCGGACCGTTTCGTAGGAGACCGTTCTGCCGAGCTCCGCTCCGGCAAGCTCGGTATAGGAACCGTAACCCACCGCCTTTGCCTTGTCGGCGCGCACCTGCATCAGCTTCAGGAAGATCTCCCCGGCGAGCGCGTTGTATTTTTCATAGTAGGCACGGAAAATATCGGAAAACTCGTCCTCGGAGATCGTTTCGTCCTCGCCGAGCGTCTCAATATGAAGCTCCTTCCCGTTCCAATCGATCACGGGATCGGCAAGGAGGGCACGGTATTCCTCGGTCAGACGGTTTTCCTCCTGCGTCAGCGCAAGGTATTCCTCATTCGTGTAGCGCGGATGCGCGAGGAGATCGGTAAGGAAGCCCGGATACTGAAAGAAGCTGTCTTCAAGCATTTCGCAGTGCTCCGATTTTGCCGCCGCGATCAGAACCCGCTCGTGCAGCTCGTCGTAAACCGGCTGATTCTCGGCGTGCCAGAGGCTTTCTTCCTCGAAAAAGGAGTCGTTCATTACCTGCGAATAGCGGTTGGACGCGTAAAAGTTCATCGTATAGGCGTCGTAATACCGCTCGAATTCCTCGTTCAGAAGCTTCACGGTCTTCAGATACCCCGCGCCGTCCCCGATTTCCTTCACGGCTGCCTCCGCCGCTTTCCGGTAAGCGTCAAGATCGGGACGCGCGTATTGGATCGAATCGTAGGGAACGGGCTCGACCGACGAGGCGCCGCCCAGAAGCCCGCAGGAGGTGAGCAGCAGCGTCAGAAGCAGAACGAGCGATAAAATCCTTTTTTTCATTTGTTTCCTTCTTTCCGTTCATTTGAAATCAGTATATCATAATCCGACGGTTTTGACAAGAGAAATCAACTATTTTTCACCGCCGGCGCAGTTTTTTGAGAAAGTCCCTTTACAACCCGGGCTTTTCCTGCTATAATATATCGTAAGGGAGTGTTTATGCTCCGGCAAATGCCCACCGATTTGCGGAAAGAGGAACTGCCATGAAACTGATTCTTGCCATCATCAACAGCGACGACGCCTACTCGGTCAATAACCATCTGATCAAGGCGGGCTTTCTCGTTACGAAAATATCCTCGACCGGCGGTTTTCTGACCAAAGGCAACACCACGTTCCTGACCGGCGTCAAGGACGAGGACGTCGAGACCTGCATTGAGATCATCGGAAAACACAGCAAAAAGCGCACTCAGCCGATGCCGGTAGACCTTGCCTACGGGCAGAACGTCGCCCCGGTCACGACCGAGGTCACGGTCGGCGGCGCCACCGTCTTCGTGCTGAACGTGGAACAGTTCCGCCATCTGTAAGTCATGAGCGAACGTTTTTCGGCACTGTACGCAAACGACCGCCTGAAGGCGTATCTTGCGGGCGCGATCGACCGTGCCTCTCTTTCCCACGCCTATCTGATCGAGGGCGCGGAGGGGAGCGGCCGCCACACCGTCGCCTCGATCATCGCGAAGGCGCTCGTCTGCACGGGAAACGGAGAAAAGCCCTGCGGTAAATGCCTCGCCTGCCGCAAGGTGGAGCTCGGGGAACACCCGGACGTCAGGACCTTTTCCCTTCCGAAGGACCGCAAGACCATCAGCGTCGAGATCGTCCGTACCATCAGGGACGAGGCAGTTCTGATCCCGAGCGAAAGCGACAGGCACGTTTTTCTCATCGAAAACGCCGATGCGATGACTGCCGCCGCGCAGAACGCGCTGCTGAAGGTACTCGAGGAGCCGCCCGCCTCGGTCACGTTTCTCCTGCTGACCGACCGCGCCTCGGGGCTGATCCCCACGATCCTTTCCCGCGTTTCCGTGCTGCATACCGAGCCGCTCTCCGCGGCACAGCTTGATGGCTTCCTGACCGGAAAAGAGCCGAAGGCGGAGGCGATGAAGCGCACCGATCCGCAGGGCTACGCCGCGCTGCTCCGTCTTGCCGACGGGTCGGCGGGACGCGCCCTCACCCTCCTCGGCTCAAAAAAGGAGGGGCAGGAAGCAAAGGAGATCGCCGCAGCGGAGCACGTCATCGAGCTGCTTGCCGGCGGTACGCATCCCGAGCTTGCGCTGTTTCTGAACGGCGCGGCGCAGACGAGAGAATCCCTTTCCCGCCTCTGCTCGTTTCTCTCCCTCGCTCTGCGGGATCTCGTCGCCGTCCGCACGGCGAAAAACGCCGCCTGCCTGTTTTATTCCGACCGACGGACCGCAGAAGCGCAGGCGGATCGCCTCACGATCGCTTCCCTGCTGAAAATGATGCAGATCACGGCGAAAGCCGAAAACGACCTGACCGCCAACGTCAACGTCACGACCGCACGCACGGTCCTCGCGGAGACGCTTTGGGAGGCACGCTCGGTCTGACCCCTCATTCAACCGAAAGGAGCCTTTTGTAAAAGCAAAAGAAGAAATAGATATGATGAACGAAGAAGAAAAAGAACTGAACGTCTCCCCGGAGGAAGCTCCGGAGGAGACGCAAGCCGCCGGAGCGGCAGACGCGGACGAAAACGCCGCCGTGCCGGAATGCGAAGAATATGCCGCCTCCGAGGAGGCTGCCGACGTTGCCGACGGGATCTCCGATTTTATCGGGGACGAGCCTGCCGGGGAGACCGGCGAAAGTGCGGCGGAGCCCCTTTCCGCGGAGCCGGTCGAGGTCATCGGCGTCCGCTTCAAGAAGCAGGGCAAGATCTACTACTTTGACCCGGTCGGCGTCAGGGCGGAAAAGGACGATCACGTCATCGTCGAGACCTCGCGCGGGCAGGAATACGGTGTGGTCGCGCTCGGAAACCGTATGGTCAGCGGGCGTGACGTCGTCCCCCCGCTCCGCAAGACCGTCCGTCTCGCCACCCCCGCCGACGACGCGCACTACAAGGAAAATCTGAAAAAGGAGACCGACGCCTATAACGTCTGCCTCGAACAGATCGAGCTGCATCAGCTCGTGATGAAGCTGGTCGACGTCGAATACACCTTCGACAACAGCAAGCTTCTCTTCTACTATACCGCCGACGGCAGAGTCGACTTCCGCGAGCTCGTCAAGCACCTCGCCTCCACCTTCCGCACCCGCATCGAGATGCGTCAGATCGGCATCCGCGACGAGGCGAAGATGATGGGCGGTCTCGGCGTCTGCGGCAGACCCTTCTGCTGCGCGAGCTTTTTGAGCGACTTCGTGCAGGTCTCGATCAAGATGGCGAAGGAACAGAACCTTTCGCTCAACTCCGCGAAGATCTCGGGCGCCTGCGGCAGACTGATGTGCTGCCTGCGCTACGAATACGAGACCTATCAGGCGGAATCCGCGATCACCCCGAAGGTCGATTCGGTCGTCGATACGCCCGAGGGACAGGGGATCGTCGTGGAGGCGAATCCGCTCTGCGGGCTCTGCAAGGTCGCGATGCTCGGCGCCTTCGGTCAGCAGCCGAAGACCTTCGTGCGCGACGATCTCAATCCCACCGGACAGATGAAGCGCGATCTCCCGCCCGAGGTCCTGCATCCCGTGAACGAAAACGACGATAACAAGCGTCCCGAACGCCGTCCGCTCCGTCCCCGCCCCGAAAACCGCCCGCAGCGCGCCAAATCCTTTGAGGAAGCGGAAGCGATGAGAGAGGAAGCGGAATCCCAGATGGCGGCGGCGCAGGCGGAACGAGAAGCCGCGCGCGCAGCCGCTTCCGAAGCCGCGTCCGTCGCGCAGAACGCCGACGCGCCCGCAGAGGGCGCAGCCGAAGCCGGCGCGAATCCCTCCCCGAACGGCGAGGGCAGAAAAAACGATCCCCGCAGACAGAGAAACGGCAGACACCGTCCGCACGGCGGTCACGCATGTGACCGTGCTGGAGCGGTACCCGCTGGG
>JAKSPT010000028.1 GCA_024404495.1 Lachnospiraceae bacterium | reverse complement strand
CGCGAGGGCGAGCCCAGAGTAGTCACATATAATGTCAAGGGCGAGAAGGTCTGGACCGCAGTTCCCAGCGTCGGACATATGCACAACGGCTGGCTGGCCAATATGGGTCCGGATTACCGCAAGGTCGGCATGGCTATGCGAATCACCAGACGAGTAATCAACAACTCTATCGTTGATACCGAGCCTGAAGATTTCTACTTTGATGCAGTGACAGGCGAGCAGCTGTCGAATCCCCTGCCTTTTATAGGACATCATTTCATGCCTGTTGATTTTAACGGAGACGGACGCCATGAATTCTTTGGAACAGATGGCGAGCGCAAGGGATAAGCTCGGCTACGATATCGTTGCCGCGATCAACGCCGATCTGTTCACCGGCAAGCTGCCGAACGGCACCACGATCCTGAACGGTAATCTCCTGCGCAAGGACACGGTGGGGTATCAGGGCTTTGCACAGATGAAAGACGGCACTTACCGTTTTGAGAATAACGCAACGGTATTGGAAGGCGTTGCATCCGATATCAGGTTTGCCTGCGGCGGGCGTTATCTCGTCTTGAAAAACGGCAGAGTTTACGACAACGGGACCGGGGATCCCTTCTGCACGGTCCATCATCCCCGCACCGCCTTCGGCGTCAAGGTGGACGGAACGATGATCTTCCTCGTGGTTGACGGGCGTCAGGCAGGGTATTCGGACGGGGCGACCCTTCTCGATCTGTCGTCAATCTTCGCGCGTCTCGGCGCGTACAACGCGATCTGCCTTGACGGCGGCGGTTCGACCGGGATTTATCTTCCGGACGGGAACGGCGGCTTCGGCGCGGTGAACAAGCCGAGCGAAAAGAACCGTTCCGTCGTGAACACGCTGATGTTCGTGAAAAAGAAATAAAACGCCGCCTGCATGAATGGCAGAGCGGACGTTTCATCCGTAAAAAACGGAAGGTGTACGAAAAGCCGATCGGGCTTTCGGTACACCTTCCGTTTGTTTTTTCGTTGGTCAGCCCTGCGACCTGATCCCGTCCGAATAGGTCTCCGGATGGGGCAGGAAGGGGAATTCCTTACTGCCGTAAGGGCAGATCGCACGCGCAAAGGGCTTTTTTCCTTTCCAACCCGCGTCCTCGTGGCTGACGGCGTCGAGACGGAAGGGCGCCTCCCCGTTTTCCACCCAACGGACGAGGGCGTCAAACGCGCCCCAACCGTTTTTGCCCGGCGTCGAGATCGAATCGGCGCCGTAACCGTAACCGTGACCGCGTCCGGGCAGGAGATAATAGCGGAAGCAGTCCATCGCGTTTTCGATGCCGCCGAGGCAGGAAACGACTTTTTCATAGTAAATATTCAGCTCGGGCCAGAGAACGACCGGGTCTGCGGTCCCGGCGGAAGCGAGCAGCTTTCCTCCTCTTGCCCGAAAAGCGGAGAGATCGGGGGAGGTCGCGTTGATATATCGGCTCATTTTCTCGTTGAAGATCTGAAAATCGTCCGAGAAATCGAATTTGCGGGGATCGAAGGCGGGACCGAACGCCCACACGAAGGGGTAAACTCCGGGGCAGTTGTTCCCGGAATACGAGCCCCAGTCCCATTCGCTGCCGATCGGCATCCCGCAGGAGATCCGGAGCCCGCGCTTTTTGTCGAAGGGACCCTCGTAGACTGCCTGCAGCCCGGTAAACTGTTCTTCTGTGAATTCCGGCGCGTTCTCCCGCAGATAGTGCATGAAGTCGCTGACCGTTTCCTTGCCGTAATACGGATAGGAGACGAAGCAGTCTCCCTCTTCTCCGTCTCCGCGCGCACGGAAAAACGCGGCGGCGTGAGCGGTGATCTTCGCCCGCTCCGCTTCGGAGAACAGGGAAGTGCCGTCGTCTCCGTGCAGATGCCGCCACGCCCACATATAGTTCGTGTGGAAGGCGGCGTTGAGAATGGAGGGAACCTCGGCGTAGATCCCGTTGAAGTCCTCGGGATAGCGCTGTGCCTCGGAATACGCCTGCATCCCGCCGGTGGAGGAACCGCGGAAATAGGAATAGGCGGGCGCTTTTCCGTAGAATCCGGTCACGATCTGTTTACCGTAAACCGCCATCAGATGGGTGGCGCGGTAGCCGTAATCGGCCTTCACCTCGTCGTTTTCATAACCCGAGGTCAGCCCCGCGGAGGTGCCGATGTCGGTATTGGCGCAGGCGTAGCCCTCCCGCATCATCATTGCGATCAGATCGTAGGTGAGGAAGCCGCCGATCCCGCCGCTTCCGGTTGCCGCAAATCTGCCGTTCCATTCGTCCGGCAGCCATATTTCAAGTCGAATATTGGAACGCTTTGCGGGATGAAGCGCAAGACGCATCCGGTGAAACGGGGGAAGATGGGAATACCGGTTTCCGCCGTCGCTCAGAATAAAGCCTTCCGTAATATATTCCAATGCCTGCAGGTCGGCGTTCTCCGGGATCAGGGACCGGAGTAAGTATGTTTTGTCGTTTTCCATGAAAGGATTTCCTTTCTGCATTTTTTATGATTATATCATATTTCCGCGCATTTTTCAAGAGGAAACGGCATAACGGAAAAGACACGGCAGACGCGCTTTGCAAGACAGCAATCTTCTGAAAAAGAGTTGACTAATGCGCGGAAGCGTGATAAACTTGATAAAAATGATAATGGAGTACAGAACGATGGATCAGACTTTCAGAGAACCGGAAAGGGAACTGCACGTCACGGCAGAATGTGACGTTCTCGTCTGCGGCGGCGGGATCGCCGGGATCGCGGCGGCACTTGCCGCGGCAAGAAGAGGGGCAAAGACGGTTCTTCTTGAACGTGAATATATGCTCGGAGGGCTTGCGACACTCGGACTTGTGACGATTTATCTTCCGCTCTGCGACGGTAAGGGCCATCAGGTCAGTTTCGGTATTGCGGAAGAGCTTCTGCGGCTTTCGGTCAGCCGCGGGGTATGGGAGGATGAACGCTATCCGCGGGCGTGGCTGGAAGGCGGGACCGAAGAGGAAAAGACCGCGCGGCGGTTTGAGGTACAGTATAATCCTTATCTGTTTGCAGCCGACGCGGAAAAGCTTCTGCTCGATACCGGGGTGAAGATTCTGTACGGCACGCTCGTTGCCGATACAGTCACGGAAGACGGGCGCATCAAAGCCGTCATCATTGAAAACAAATCCGGCAGAAGTGCTGTTGCGGTGAAGAACGTCATCGACGCCACGGGTGACGCCGACGTCTGTGCCCGTTCCGGCGCGGAATGTGCCGATTTCGGGCAGGGAAACGTCCTTGCGGCGTGGTATTACCGGTTTTCCGGGGCGGAAGGCGTCAGGCTGAAAATGCTCGGATATGCCGATATCCCGGAGGATGAAAAGAAGACCGGTCAAACGCCGCTTTATCTCGATAAACGCAGATTCGGCGGGCTCGACGCCGAAGAGATTTCCGACTTTACGGTGATGGCGCATCAGAACGCAGTCACGGACGTGATGCGGTATCGGAAGGATCACGCCGGCGCTGTTCCCGTATCTTTTCCTTCGATCCCGCAGCTCCGCATGACACGGCGCATTGTCGGGATTACGACCCCGGACAGCAGTCCGACACACAGGTTCGTTCCCGACAGCATCGGAATGATCGGTGACTGGAGAAAACGCGGTCCCGTTTACGAACTGCCCTACACCTGTCTGTACGGGAAAAAGATACGCAATCTGATCACGGCGGGACGCATTATTTCGGTGACCGATTCCATGTGGGATATTACCCGCGTGATTCCGGTCTGCGCGCTGACGGGGCAGGCAGCGGGAACCGCAGCAGCCTGCGGCATCGATTTTGCCGACGTCGATATCGGCGAATTACAGAAACAGCTCCGCGCTGACGGTGTGAAACTGCACCGTGATGAGATTCTTTGATTAAAAAAACGGCTGTTCCGTTTGCGGGACAGCCGTATATTTTATGAAAGATTGCAGCGAATGATCAGATAGTCACCGCTTTTTTTATCCTTTGCAAAGAGGGTAAGGTCAAAGCCGCTGTTCGTCAGATTCCCGGCGTTCGCCTTCTTGGAATGTCTGACCTCTTTGACCGTGTAAACGTATTCGGCGCCGCGAAGGTCGGTGAACGTGACCTCGTCACCGATATCGGCAGACGAAACGAAGTCGAACTGACCTTTTCCGTCCGTTCCGCCGATCACGAGGGTTCCGTCGCTCGCGTTCCCGAAGTATCGGCAGGGAAAGACCTCGGCGTCTTTTTTGTCCCAGAGCGCACCGACGGGAAGCTTTACGCCAAAGCGGGGATACCCGAATATCCCGTCGTAATCCGTGCCTTCATAACAGCGTGAAGGCATTTCCGCAAGGTATCTTTCTTCCTTGAAGCCCGCGGTCTTCTTCGGGAGATAGGCTTCGAGAAATTCCAGCGTTTTCGCGTTTTCCGATACGGCACGGCTCTGACGGATCATACCCGAGAGGACGATCACCGCCGAGGCAAGGAGAAGAAGCGTTCCCGCAGCGAGGGCGGAGAACCGCAGGAGCTTAGTCGTTTTCCGCATATTTGCGTCTTCCCGTCGTTCCGAGAATCACGAGAACGAGTCCGGAGATCGCCATCAGAACGATCCAAACGGAAAAGTCGTTAGTGTCTCCGGTCTGGGGAGCGGGGTCTTCGATCGAGTTCGTGACGTAGAAGACGCCGTTTTCCTCAACGATGATCACTTTATATTCCGAGGGAAGGTTTTTTTCGATGACGTTCCATTTGTAAGGAGCGTGCGTTGCCCACGTATAGGTCCAATTGTTTTCCTCGGAGAGGATCACCTCATCGAAGAGCTCGCCGTCGCGGTAGATCTGTACGCTGACGTTGACCGGACGCTTTTCCTTGAGCCCGATATCGCGCCACTGTTTGACGACGGTGTATTTGTCGTAATAGATATAGGGATTGTAGCCGGGCTTCGGGATCGCGTCTACGTCGTAGATCCATTTTCCGTCCTCTCCGATCCCGGGAACGGCGATGAGGAAGGGCAGAAAACCGATCGTGTTGTCTTTCGTGGGATTGTTGGTCCAATTGACGTAATAGATCCCGGGCTTCAGGTCGCGGAAGGAGACCTTGCCGTTCTCATCGGTCAGAAGCACGTTCGTGCGCTCGACCTTACCGGTGTCAACGTACATTCCGATGGTAGAGCAGACCTCGTCCCATTCCGACGAGGACGAGATCTTATTGATTTCGACGGAATAGTCTTCAAAGTCGTCCGTAAGGCTGTACTGAAGATCCTCGGTCACCTCTGCGATCCGGTAGATCTCGATCTCAAGCCCTTCGTAGTACGTTTCGTTGTACGAGTAGGTCAGGGTCAGGGAACAGCTTCTTGACGTATCGATCGGTTCCTTGGCGTCGGCTGTGGAAATCGCGGACACCAACCCGACGGTGCTGACCGCAAACGTTATCACGGCGATAACGAGCGCTGCGATCCGTATGATTCTTTTTTTCATGTTATTCCTCCAAATCGGAAATAGGCGTTTTCGTCTTTTTCTTCGGCTTCTTCAGCATGACCGAAAGAAAGAGAACGAAAAGGAGCGGAACGGAGAGATAAGTGGCAACGACCAGCTGATCCACGAGGACTGCCTCCGAAATGATCGTACGGGCGGATTCCGCCGTAGCGACCCGGTGTCCTCTCACAAGGAGTCGGTGTGTGTTGATTCCGTAAGGCGTGCAGGTGACGATCGTGCAGTAATCGGCTCCGTCTGTAACCGCGAGCTCCGAAAGATCGCTCGGAAGTACCGTTCGTATCTGATCCACTTCATAGGTCAGCGTATCTCCGAGTACGACGAGGGTGAACAGGTCGCCCTCGCGCATCTTGTCAAGGTCGGTCAGCAGCTTTGCGCTTGGGAGTCCTCTGTGACCGGAGACGACGGAATGCGTTGAAATTCCGCCGACGGGCAGGGAAGACCAGTTGAGGTGACCGATGCCGTTCTGAAGTACGCTGCTTTCCGTGCCGTGGTAGATAGGGAGCATGACGCCGAGCTTGGAGATCTCAAGATATCCCATGACCCCGTTATCCGTGACGTTGAGCAGGCTTTCGTACTTTTCCTGCTGTTCGTCCGTGAGGCTGTAGCCCGTGCGCCGCAGAGCGAGGATCTTGTTGTATTCGTTTGCCTCCGCAAGCATCGCGTCGTGGGATTCATTGTCAATTACGTCGAGTTCTGTGATCAGCGTATTGATCTCACGGGTCGCGTGTTTGGAGTTCCAGTAATTACTGAAAGACGGATACAGCAGTAAAGAGAAACTTAAAACGGCTATTATGATAAGCACAACGGTTATCTTTTTCATTTTAAGGTTCTCCTCGCGGTTGTCTCCTTTTTCCCGGGAGCCTTGCGGCTCCCGGGAAAAAACGTTGTTTGGGATTTAAGGATCAGCCCTCGTTGTAAAGACGCTTCTTGGCGACGAGAACGAGCATTACGGACACGAAGATGACCGAGCTGACGGCGATGATGCAGGCGGTGCCCATGCCGCCGGTCTCGGGAAGAACGGTACCGGTCTTGTTCTCGATGGACTGGGTCTGCTTGTACTGACCGTTATCGCCGTCCTTGGAGGCGGAAGAGGAGGCAAGGAGACCGGAATGATCGGTGTTGTAGGTGGCGGTGATGGTCACGGTGACGTCGGCGGTCAGCTTGTTGTAGCCTTCGGGTGCCTCGGTCTCGGTGAGGTAATACACACCGCTGTCAAGACCTGCGAAGGAAGCGTAACCGTTGGTATCGGTGACGACCTCGGTGACCTCGGAGGCGGCGATCGCCTGTTCGAGGGTCTCCTCGTTGGCGGTATCAAGCGCGTACCAGGTGACTGCCTTGGTGGTGTCGTCGATCTTTGCGTATTCCTTGGCGCTCGAAGCGTTCAGTCTGTAAAGGACGAACTTTGCGCCTTCCAGCTTGGTGTCGGTGCCGGTGAACTTGTCGATGTCGATCTCAAAGTCGTAAACGTAAACGGTGTGATCGGGGGTCGTCTTGGTTTCGTCTTCATCGTAAGGATTGCTGGAGTACTCAAGATTGACGACGTTCTTCTCAACGTCGGTGGAAAGCGCGCTGCTGTTGAGCTGTGCGTAGCAGGTAACGACGATGGGATCGTTGTCGGCGTACTTGCGTTCCATCACGGGATCCTCGCCTTCGGCGGCGGTATTCACGGTGACGAGAACGTCTGCGATGGTAAGATCGAAGGAATCGGTGTCGGCGTCGAGGGTGTAGTCGGCGGCGGTGAGGGTGTCGTCACCGATTTTGACGGTGATGGGATGATCGGTATCGTTGAGCAGGGTAAGACCGGAGGTCATGACGTCGTGGATTGCCATCATGTACTTGGAATAGCCGGTGGTGACGGGAATCTTGGAAACGATGAGGAAGGGAACGATGTCGCCGACGTTCACGGAAGTGCCCTTGCCGAGGTCGGAGAAGCCGTTTGCGGTGCCGAAGGGATGATCGTCGGCGCCGATGATGAACTTATCGATGTCGGGAGCGTCAGCCTTGATGTTGATGGCGGCTTCCGGGTCTGCGTTGGTGATCGCGATGGCGGAGGTGACCTTGGGAGCGGTGCCGGTCTGACCTGCGTGGACGGCGCTCACTTCACCGGCGACGAGGTAGTAACCGGCGGTCTCGAGCCCGATGACGACGCTCTCGGCGTCAGCGGTAGCTTCCGCATCCGCGTCGTCGGGGAGATACGCCTCGAGGGCGTTGGCAAGCGCGCGGGCGTCAGCCTCGGTCAGCTCGTCATCACCCTTGGGAACGACGGTGAAAATGGTGGGATCCTCCGCGGTGGCGGTAAGGGTGAAGTAGGTCTCGATGACGTCTTTCGCGTCGTCGTCAAGGTAGAAGGGATTGTTCACGGAGTCGATGGTGTACGCGTAAGCGGTCTTGGTTTCGTTGTAAACGACGTCGAACAGCTTGTAGGCGTAGTAGGTGTTGCCTTCGATGGAGACGTAATCGGAGGTGTTGGAAACCGTGATGGAGTAGGTGGGAGCGTCGGCTGCGAAAGCAGGAACGCTGAGCGCAAGGGTCATAATCACTGCGAGCAGGATTGCCGCGAATCTGTTGATGCTTTTCATAGTAATTATATATTACCTTTCAAATTATAAATAATCAATGGATCTGACGCTTGTCAGGGATGCCGGTCAGTCGTTCTCACCGGTCTTTTTGCGGGTTTTTACGAACGTGACGGTTCCGAGCAGGGCACCGAACGCCATCAGCACGAAGGCTGCCGCGTAAAGTGTCGTGCTGCCGATGCCGCCCGTGGAGGGAAGCGCGTAGGAGCACTCGTTGACGTAGTTGACCTCAACCACGTCGTCGACGGAGTCGTCACGACGGAGCAGATGGAGCGTTTCGTCAAGGTAGTAGCCTTTCGGCGCTATGAGCTCTTTCACGACGTACCCATCCTCGAAGAGGGTGTTCCAGTTGATCATACCGTAGGTATCGGTGGTCTTGACCGAGGAGAGGTAGTAGGTGACGCCGTCGCGGGTGACGGTGGACGTGAAATCGCCGATATCGTCAGCAGGGAGCAGGTCGTCCGCGTTGGGACTGTAAAGACCGAATACCGCTCCGGGGAGCATGATATCGGTTTCCTTGCTGTCGGTTTTGCTGAGGAGGATCTTCCAGACACGGCGGAGGTTGGTTGCCGTCAGCGTCAGGTTGGTATCGTTGCGGTAGGTGAAGGAGAAGGTACGGCCGGTCTCCTTGTTGATATCGGAGTATCTGTAATCAGCTCCGGGATCAAGCTCGGTGATGCTGTATTTGTCTCCGTTCACCCAGAAGGTGCTGAGCTTGTGTCCGTCGTCGTCTTCTTCGAGTCTCAGAAGAGCGGACTCGGTGTCGCCCCGGTCGACGTGGAGCGTGACGAAGTGATATTCGCGTCCGGTCAGGGCAGCCGCGATTTCGGCTTCCGTCATCGAATACAGGTTATCGACCGGATCTCCGGTGTAAACGCAGAACGTGAAGTTCGCGTCTTCCTGTGCAGCGTAAGGAGCTTCGTTGAGCACGAGCTTCTTCTGGAGCTTGGGGACGCTGGGGACTCGGATACCGACGTTCGAGGGCGACGCCTGAAGCGTTGCACCGCCGATGACGTAGCTGTAACCGAAGTTGTTCCATGCGATCGTACCGGGCTGTGCGAGTTCCTTGTCGGTGATCTTCGCCGTGAATTTCAGCGTGATCAGCGAGCCCTTCGGAACGTTGTCGATCACGAGACGGATGGATCTCGAACCGGAGGTGAGAGCACCCCAGTAACCGGAGGCATTCCCGCCCGCCCAGTCGTTGTCGTTGAAACCGGTTCTGGTCGAGTAGGTGATCTCGTAGTCGAGAGGGGAGAGCTCCACGCCGTTGATCGAAACGCTGACGTCGGGATCATCGGCAAAGGAAACATTGAAGGCGGAGGAACGGGGAACGGTGAGAGCGAAGGTGCTGTGGTCGTTCACTTCCGGCAGGTTGTCGATGAGGACCAGACGGTCCATATCGTTCGAGGAGGTTCCGTGAACGTTCAGCGTGTAGCGGAACAGGCTGTCCGCGCTTTCAAGCAGGATCCATTTGACGGAGGTTTCGGTGCTTGCGGTGTTGTCGGGATGGATGATCTCGGTGACCGACTTATCGGCAGACGTGATGTAACCGGAAACGACCGAGACGGGCTCGTCGTCGTAGACGCTGGGAGCGCCGGGGGTTTCATCGTAGTTGCCGATGTTGATGGCGTCGGGATCGAATTCCTGCGTGGGCGTGACCCATGCCTGATTGACGTAGTTTTTGTTTTCGTGGCTGTTGGTGAACTCCTGCGTTCTGTACTGGAGCCAGAGAGTGCCGCGTGCGGGGATCGCGAAGAGGTCGTTGACGAAGTCGATATTCAGGGTCTCGTTTCCGTCGGCGTCTCTTGACCAGGTTACGTCGAATACGTGGTCGTAAATCGCAAGGTTGTGATTGACGGTTCCGTAACCGCTGGAGGTTACGCAATGGTCAAACATCGTGTAGGAGGTAAATACGCCTCCCGTTCCGCCGATACGAACCTTTTGTCCGGACGTAAGCTGATACGTAGTCGTTCCGTCGGTGATGAAGCAGTTATTGCTGTCGTCTCTCGTGAGAGTGAAGAGCGGATACGTCTTCGAGACCTCGGGACGCTTTTCGCCGGTCTGATAGTCGACACCGGAGGAAAGAATCGGAGAGAAGCCGCTTCCGGAGTTGCTTCCGTGTGCGTACGTTCCGGTCTGGAGTCCGCTTTCTTCAAACAATTCAAAGTAAACGGGACCGGTGAAGCGGAAGGGAGCGGGCATCGTGTCGGTGACGGAATAGTTGATCATGGGGGATTCGCCGGTGTTGGTCACGTCGGCGTCCCAGACGACCGTTTCACCGTATCCGACGTTGCCGGCGCTGACGCGTTTGTCGCCGCTGCTGTTGATGATGAACGTATCGCGCTTGTTGATACCGGGCTGGATCGGGTCGCGGCGTACCGTGACCTCGGAGTAGAGCCAGCGCGTGTTTGCGCTTCCGCCGTCGAACTTCGCGTCGTGGGCGGCGCTGTTCGAGATCATCTGTGCGGTGCCGTCGTTGGGTGCGATGGTGTTGGTGGTAGTGATCGCCTCGTTGGTGCTGAGCGATACTCCCGCGTCGTACGGATCAAAGACCGGCATCGCCATATAGTTCGGGGCGTTATCCTTCGTGTCGGCATACTTGTTGGTCTTGGCGTCGTATCCGAAGCGCAGGCACTGACCGGGCTTCAGATAGTATCTTCCGACCGTTTCGTCGTATGCGATCGTGCAGGCGCTGTTATCGCCGTCGACCGTAAAGCGAAGGATCTTTCTTCCGTCACTCGTCGTCATCGTGGTGTCGACGGTGATCTGCGCAACGACGTATTCGACCGCCTTTGCGTCGGAACGCGTGACCTTTGACAGAGGATTTGCCTTATAGCTGGTTTCGCTGTAGGTATGGTAATAGCCGTCTCCGACCTGATCGTTGGTCGAGGTGTACTTCGTACGCTCGGTGAGCGCGGTGGTGTAGCCGATCTTCGAGCCCACGGTGAGCTGAGCGTACGGATACAGATTGACGTTGCCCGCGGTGCCTTTCGCGTTGGTAAGGCTGAAGAAGGTGAAGCCGGTCGGCAGGATATCCTGAATGGTGTCAAGATAGAGCTTGCCGGGACCGTCGTTGTAAAGGTCCGCGTAATAGGTCACACGCCCCTGCGAGGTATTGACGGAGTTGGTGTAGACCTTGGAATTCTTGCGTATTACGTACGGGTAAGAACCGGTGGAGACGAACTTCATATTGGTCATGAAGCCGGTGTCGTAAACGCCCTTCTGGAGCTTTGCCGCTGCGGGCGCGATCACGTCGTGAGAGACGGAATCGGGGAGCTCCTGGAACCACATCGTGTTCTCGATCTGGTTGCCTCCGAGAGACCTGCAGAAGGCGTCCCATGCCGCGTCGGCAGGGAAGGTGAGCCTGACGTAGATATCAAGCGTTCCCGAGCTTCTGAATGCGGCGCTGAAGCCTTCGACCGTATCCGTCGTCGAGGGATCGTCGGTACCCCAGTTGATGTAGTACAGACCGTTCTCAATGACGGCGGTGGGCTGTCCGGTGGGTCTCTGCGTGATCTGCCACGCGTCGCCGCCGGTCAGAGTCACGACGGCAGGGTCGTATTCGTATCGTTCGATCGATACGTTGTCCGTCGTCCATGCGAAATCACCGTAGGTCAGAGGCAGACGGTCGTAAAGATCGCTGCCCGTGATCGTTCCGCTGCCGGAAACGACCAGACGCAGGCGGTAAAGGACTTCGCCGCCGCGGTAGATCACGCTGTATTTGACGGGACTGCCGGTATTGTCAATGATATACTTGTTGAAGTTGACGTCGGTGCCGCCGACGCCGAAGCTCGCGTACAGACGGTGCGTGGGATGGTCGCCGAGCCAGACCTGGTTGTTGCCGTTGAAGGAGGAGGAGTTGGTCCCGCTTCTGGAGCAGCTGACGTAGGTCGGGTACTCGATGGTCATCGTCACGGTCTTTCCGAACGCGTCGGCAAGATACCATTTGATGAGGGTGCTGAAGCCGGTGGCAGTCTTCGTGACCTCCACGGTGTCGGCGTAGTAGCCGCCGACCCAGACGCCGCGGTATTCGCAGTAGGTCTGTCCCGCGGGAATGCCGAGGACGTAGTAATCCTCGCCTTCGGAGGTGACGATATCGGTCAGTCCCGCTGCCCATGCGGCGTCTTCGTTGTCGCTGACCTTTGCCATAAGAAGCTGAGATCCGGTCATACGGTCGACGATGGGGAACAGATCGTATCTGCCCGTGCCCTTATGGTTGATGGTAAGGGTATTATTCAGCGGGGTCTCGTCACGGAGCTGGTTGCCGTCTCCGATGGGAGCGCCGTTCTGCGTGATGTCCTTGGCAATGGAAAGCTCACGCTGGAAGGTGTTCGTGGAGATCTTGGAGGTCTTTGCGGCGCCTTCAAGGACGTTTACGGTTGCGGTGTTGTAAACCGCGTTGCCGTAACCGGAGGTCTTGTGGGTGCCGGTAAGGTCGTTTGCAAGGAATGCGAAGGTATCCTTGAAGGTCGCGTAGATCTTGTAGGTGCGCGATTCCATAGACTCGACGGTCTGACGGTCCGCGCTGTGGTCCCACTCACATTTGTAAGTGCAGTTGTTCGTGGGCATATAGTTGAGCGCTTCAAGGGCGGACGCGGCGTCGTAGCTGCCGTCGGCGGCTGCGGGAAGAGTTATCGAGTTGACGGGAGAAGACGCCGAGGCGTTGGGATACAGGTCGAAGACGAGAGCGTCTCCCGCCGCGTTCCAATGGATCTTGATCACGTTCTGCTGGGTCGCCGCGATATCGCCGACGGTGCCGTTGAGACCGATGTAGTACTGATCCGCGTAGTCGTTGTCAGCCCACTGGCTGCTGTTGACGATCGAGGTCATGTACTGTTCCTCGCCGTCGATGGTCGTGACGAGGTGTCTTACGTAGGTGGAATCGCATATCGTGGCGTTGTTGATGGTTACCGTCAGTTCTTTGAACGTGTCCTCTGCGAACATTCTTGCGAGGTCAGCGGGTTTGATGTAGTAAATGTTCGTCAGCGGGTCGGTAACGTTCAGCATCCCCTCGTAGGGGAAGAGAGTCGTGTTGTTCGTCGTGATGGTGAAGGTCTGCGACTCGCCCCAGTAACCGCTCTTTCTGGACTGGGTCTTCGTAACGGTGACGTCGGGCGCGCCGGTCGTCAGCGAAACGTCTGCCTCCGCGGGAGCGGGATCGTAGGTGGCGTCGTCGTAGCGGTAACGGATGAAGGCGTCTGCGTCGTTGTGGATCACGATCGTCTCATCAGGCTGCAGCGGATTGATAAAGGAGTTGCTGAGCCGCAGTACGTCGTTGCCGAACGTGATCGACGCGGTGCCCATACTGAATTCGGACGTGGCGGAGGTGTTTTTCAGCGTCCAGTCCAGCTTCAGCTTTCCGTTCTCGACGGACGGGACGAGGTCAACGAGATTGCTCACGCCGATCGTCGCGACAAGGTATTCCTCGCCGCCGACGGTGACGTAAAGCTGGGTGCTCTTGGACGCTCTGTCAAGTCTCCAGTCGCCGTTCGTGATGGCGTTCAGGACGCCGTCTCTCCAGACGACTTCGTCGGGAAGGGTAAGAACGTCGGTGAAATCAACGGTGGAAATGTAGTTTTTCCCGTAGGAGATCGCCGAACCTTCACGGTTGAGCGTCAGCGTGTAGTTAAGACCGTAAACATAATATTCGGAATGGTTCTGAACGATTTTCTGACCGGTTCCCGCCGTCTTCGTCAGGTTGAAGGGATCGGGAACGGTGATCCACTCGATCTCGTGCATATCGGTGGTGTTGCTGTAGTGGACCGTGGGTTCCGTGTCAGGGTCGTCGATCAGCTCGCCCCAGATCAGCAGCTTGCCGCCGGGCGTATTGGGAGAGGGATAGAGAGGCTGGAAGTCAAGGCTTCCGGTGGCACCGGAGGGAACGGGACCGATATCGAGGTAATAGAAATCGGTGCCTTCCACGCGGTTGATCGTGTAGTTGAAGGTCGTATCGCCGGTGGTGGAGCTCTGTTCAACGCCGAGGAGGTTTTCATCAACGAAGATGTAACCGGGCTCGGAGAAGCAGAAGAACACTCTGGCGATCTTACTGTCACCGGACAGCGTGTTGCCGAGGGATACGACGATGTTGGTGGGATTATTGGCGTCCTTGGAGCTTTCGTTGGTATAAAGCACTCTGTCGTTCGTGGTGATGGTGAGCTTCGTACCGACTTTTTTCAGCTCTCCTTCGTCGTCGATTTCGTAATGCGTGTCGCTGACGTCGATGGGATCGTCGGTGATGCACTCGTCGGGACGGTGAGGATAGTCGTAATCGTAGATCTGGTCGTCGTAATGATCCGCACCGATCAGAAGGGTATTGTTGAGATCGACGCCGGGATAACCGAGCGCGTCGAGAGCGGTGTTCGCGTCGTCCATTACGGTTTCACCGTTCAGCGTATCAAGGTTCTCAGCGAGGAGGAAGGCGTCGGACTCGACGGCGGTCACGCTGTAGGTGTCGCCGTTCGCGTCGGTGATCGTCGCGGGAATGGTGTAAGAGGTAAGAGGAGTTTCGCCCCATTTATCGTCGTCCGCGGTGCCGTGGATGAAGGGCGGGACGTAAACGAGGGTCGCGGTACCGTCGTCGTTCAGCTTGTAGAGAGCGCCCGACGCGTCGGCATAATATTCGCCTTCAAGGTCGCGGAGCATGGAAGGAAGCTTTGCACCCTTGTGCTCGGTTTCCTCGTTCTTGGTGAAGGTGATATTGTTGTTCCCCGCGAAGATGATCGCGCCGCAGGAGCGGGACGCATCCTGCAGGAATTCGATCGGAAGACGGTCAACGTCGGGACCGAAGTGCAGGACGAAGGGACCGCAGTTGGTGAAGGAATCCTCGGAATACCAGTAGGTATGAGGCGTATCGGATGAACCCATTCCATCGCGGATATGCACGGAGTTGATATAAAGGTCCTCGAGATTGGGATCGTTATAGAAGATGCCCTTGTGAATGTAGCCGTCCGGCTGGGTTGCGCTAACGGCCGTGCCGTAGGGAATAAGGAACGTCGTCGGGAGCGCGACTCGCTTCAGATTGATATCGTTGTAGAAGACACGGCTGAGCTGGTAGACGCTCGTATCGGTCAGATCGACGTCGACGAGCGCGGGATCGTTGTAGAACGTTCCGTCGAGCAGGATGTTCTCCCCGTTGTTCGGGAGTATGATGACGGACAGTTTCTCGTCGTCGTGGAACGCGTCGGTGATCGTCTTCAGTTTCTCAAGATCGGAGAAGTCGAATTCTTCAAGATTGTCACATTTGTTGAATCCGCCGATCTTCGTTACTGCCGAGCCGTCGGGGAAGATGATATATTTCAGGTTCGGGCAGGAGTACACGCCGGATACGGCAGTTGCTTTTTCCGGCAGATAGAACGTCTCGACGTTCAGCATCGGGTCAAGCGTTCCGGTACCGCCGTAGAACGGGGAACCGATCGTTCCGGTGACGTTCTTGAGCGGACGCAGATCGAGCTCATAGATACCGGCGTGCGCGAATGCCGTGTTGTCAAGCTTGAGCGGATTGTTGTTTTCAAGGAAGGTGATGTGCTTGACGTTCGTCGCGTAGTGGAACAGGCAGTACAAACTGTTTTTATTACTGGTGCCCACACCGCCGACGAAGTTCGACGGGATGATGATGTTCTCGGGTCCGCCGTACATGAACATACCGAACGTATCGCTGCCTTGGTACATACCGACCGAGCCGCAGGTGCCGAGGTTCTCCATGTTGAAGTTCTTCAGCGCAGTGTGGTTCTTGGCTTCTCCGACCATCGCGAAGCAGCGCTGGTAAAAGACGAACTGATCGTTGTAGTTCGGCGCGAAATCGACCGTTTCCAGAGCGTAGCAGTTCTGGAACGCCTGCGCCTTGATGTAGGTACAGCTTGCGGGGATAAAGATCTCCTTCAGCTTCGAGTCGCCCAGGAAGCAGGTCTGCGGGATTCCCGCGAGAGCCACGCAGTCGGTGAGATCGCAGGTCGTGAGGGAAGCGCAGGACGCAAAGCAGCTCGTGCCGAGCGTCTTTACGTTCGCGGGAAGCTTGATGCTCTCGATCACGTTGTATTCAGCGAAACCGCAGTCGCCGATTGATTCCAGACTCGTGCACGCTTCGAGGTTGACGTTTTTCAGTGCCGAGTTCCGGTAGAAGCCGTATGCAGCGATCGACTTGAGGGAGTTGTGCTCGGGGAAGGTAACGGTATCAAGAATCGCGCAGGCGCGGAACGCACTGCCGCCGATGCTGGTGCAGGCGCTGTAATCTTCAAACTCAAGTGAGGTGACCATATTCAGGTCATAGAAGGCGTAGCTGCCGATGCTCGTGATATCCTTGCCGATCACAAGCCTGATCGTGTTCCCGCTTGCTTCAATTTCGGTCAGCGCTTCCTGAAGGTCCTCGTTCAGATAGAATTCTGACGGGATCGCTCCGGAACCGCCGACGTAAAGCTTGTAGGAGCCGTCCGACATGGGGGTGAATTTCCACTCGATCGTTCCGCTTCCGCCGGTGGGCTTGATCGCCAGCAGCTTCGGACGGAAAATCGAGTCGTAGCAGAGCTCGTTGTGAACGTGCTCTTCCAGAGTGCAGGTCAGATACTTTTCATAAACCGGTTTGCTGTCTCCGAAGCACCCGTCGGAATGGACGTGTTCCTTCTTGGTGCATACGAGATCACCCGATTCGTTATAACAGGAACTGCCGTGAGTGTGTTCGTCGTACGGGCAGTTCAGCACCGTGGCGAAGTATCTGACCCTTTGTGCGTAACACTCATCGGTATGGACGTGCTCGACCTTGCCGCAGGTCTGCGTCATCGTGATTGCCGGAATGATCAGCGCGTAGGTCGTGCAGAAAACGACCACGGCGGCAAGAACCGTCAGGATTCGGCACCTGATTTTATTCCGGCTGTGTTCCTTATTATAATACAGTGTCTGTTTTGTAAGGTTTTCAGTCATTTGTCAGCCTTTTTTGTGTGATTAGTCGATTGTTCCCATGCTGGTCAGAGGCCAGACTCGAAATATGATTTTTCCGACTACGTTTTCTTTGTCAATGCAGCCGATCTCTGACCTTCGGCTGTCAAGGGAAGTGGCTCTGTTGTCACCCATAACGAAAACCGCGTTTTCGGGAACCTGATAGGGAAGGGTGATGTTACAGTCGCCGAGCGATTTTTGCTCGGGTGCCAGGTAGGCGGATTCATCGATCGGGTCTCCGCGTTCATCGGAATAAACGTAAACGTTTCCGTCCTCATCAATGTCAACCCACTGTCCCGCAGCGGCGATGACACGTTTGACGAGAAGCTTGCTTCCGAAATAAACGCCGATCACGTCTCCGGTCTCGTAGGACGAGCCTTTTACGGAAACGACGATCTCTCCTTCGTTCAGCGTTGGATTCATGGAGGCGCCGTATATCCTCAATACCGGCATAAACAGAACCGCGACAAGCACGGCACAGGCAGCAACGACGATAAGGGTGTACAGGGTGCTGCGCAGGAGTTTTCTGAAACGGGCGTTTCTGCTCACCCGTTTGAGCTCTGTTTCGATCTCTTCGAGGCCCGGCTTCTGCCTTCCGGGTATGTTCTCTTCGGAGAACGTGCGCTTTTCATCCTTCATACCTCATCACGCTCCTCTGCTTCCGGAACCGTAAGAGTGCCATCTCCGGCGGCCTCCGGATGAGCGGAGTAGAATTCGTTTACCTTCTGCTCCACGGTACGAAGATATTCGTAGGTTTCGTTCAGCTTCGCCTGACGTTTCACTTTAGCGTCTTTTACGATCGCCGAAGCCTGCTTCCGTGCGTCCTCGAGAATTGCTTCGGATTCGCGTTTCGCGGTTTCCAACAGGGTTCTGGATTCCTCGTCACGCTGTCTGATATTCTCAAGATACTGGGCGGCAGCCTTTTCAACGCCTTCGTACACGCCGTTGAGAGACAGCACCGCTTCCGCGAGTGTCCCGGCGTGCTCGGTTTTCACCGTTCGGTCAAGCAGATCGGCACGGGCTTTGCCAAGGTCCGCGCGCAACTGAGTGATCTCTTTTTCCTGTTCGAGAAGGATCTCCAGCAGTTCGCGTCTGTTCAGTTTTTTCAGTTCTGTGCCGTTTGCCATATGCCGGATCCCCCTTTCGATCGGATTTGCGCTGAACGCCTACTTTTTCAGAGAATAAGTGTTTTCTGCTTTTACATGATTCTGTATTTGCAAAAGCAGGCATACACCTATCCAAATTCGTATTATAGCATATGAAAAAATAAAAATCAATAGCCCCGAACGATAATTATGGGAAATTTTGCGTTTTTTTGATAGAGAACAGCATATTTGGATTCATTTTACAGTATCTCCAATTTTTGTAAAAATATATATAATGTTAAAATGACAAAAAGCGGCACCGGAAAATGCAATTTCCGATGCCGCATTATGCAAATTTACGGTGGCGTGACAGTTTTATTTCATCAGCGCGGGGTTCTCATTCCGTCTTTTTCTTTTTCGTGAGGAGCAGCACCGCGGCGACGGCGATCACGACGGCAGCGGCTGCTGCCGCGATGACGATCGGCGTCTTGCCCGGTTTTTCCGTTTCCGGAAGGGAAGGCGACGATATCGTCATATCCTGAAGGATATGGCAAACCGCGGCTGCGGGATATTGACTTTTTACCCATTGTTTGATAAAATAGAAACAGGAAACCGCGTATAGCGGCAGTATGACAGGATCCTGAAAGGAAGGGGAATGATCATGAAACTGAATTACGAAATCGAAAAAAACACCATGCGCTTTGACGCCGAAGGCGTGACGCTGGACTTTGCGGAGGGCTGCGATTTCTGGAGACTGCATCTTGAGATCGACGAATAC
Organism: Lachnospiraceae bacterium; assembly: GCA_024404495.1. Lineage (GTDB taxonomy): Bacteria > Bacillota > Clostridia > Oscillospirales > CAG-272 > CAKRZE01. The sequence goes on along the minus strand of JAKSPT010000028.1, from coordinate 11,671 downwards.
TGCGAGCTTCTCGTCCGCTCCGCGAAGCAGACCGACTATACCGTAACGAAGACGGAAAAAGAGACCGTTATCACCTATCCGTCCCTGCTCGCCGAGAACGGCGTTCGGTTCGACTGCACCTACGAGGTGCATATCGAGCGCGAAAAGGACGGGCTGAACTTTTACGGCGTGTTCGAGAACCGCCATCCGCGCCTCCGCGTGAACGAGCAGCAGCTCCCGTTCCTCGATATTCAGCGCTTCAACGGCGATTTTCAGCAGGAAGTGCTCTACGTTCCGTGCTCTCTCGGCGAGCGGATCGTCAACCCGCGCGCTTTCGTGCGCAATATGAAGCACACCGAGTATATGTGCGCCGATTACAACAACATCTGGTGGGTCCTCGACTACACGGCGGCGATGACGATGAGCTTCCTCGGCGTGCAAAGCGGCGACACCTTCCTGTATATCGCCCGCAAGGATCCCAACTTCTCTCTCTGCAATTTCTGCATCGGTACGACGCCGAGAGGACAGTATCCGCGTCTCTGCCTCACGGTCTCGCATTATCCGCTTGCCGTGGAGGGCGAAAAGATCACGACGCCGAAGACCTTCGTCGCTGCATACAAGGGCGACTGGCGCTGCGGTGCCGCCGATTACCGCGAATGGAAGAATACTTGGTTCGTTCCGAGAAAGAAACCCGAATGGATTCAGGAGCTGACCGGCTTCCAGCGCATCATCATGAAGCATCAGTACGGCGAGATCTTCTATAACTATCCGGATCTTGTCGATATCTACAAGCAGGGCGCGAAGGTCGGCATCAAGCTGCTTCTCGTCTTCGGATGGTGGGCAGGCTGCTTCGACAACGGCTATCCCGTGATCGAGCCCGACGAAAAGATGGGCGGCGGGGAAGCGCTGCGCGAGGCGATCGCGGAGATCCACCGCCTCGGCGGACGCGTTCTGCTCTATACGAACGGCAGACTGATCGACGTCAAGACCGATTTCTTCAAAAAATACGGCAAGGACATCTGCGAGATCGACATCGACGGCAACGAATACCGCGAGCATTACCGCTTCGGCAACAACGGTACGCTGCTCCGCAAGTACGGTCATCTGAGCTTTGCGATGGGCTGTCACGCGACCGACGCGTGGTCCGATCAGCTCGTGGAATACGCGGAAAAGGAAATGTCCTACGGCGCGGACGGTGTCTTCTTCGATCAGATCGGCGGCGCGATCACCAACGTCTGCTTCAACCCGAACCACAAGCACGGCAGAAGAGGCGACCGTCAGAACGAATACCGCATTCAGAACATCGACCGCGTCCGTTCGATGCTCGTCGGGGATCAGGCGCTGACCTCGGAAAACGTCTGCGACGTCTTCGGTTCCCATCTTGATTTTGTTCACGGCGGTACCGGCGGATGCTGGCGTACTCCCAACCAGTACCCCTATATGTTCCGTTCGCTCTTCCCGGAGATCATTACGACCAACCGTATGCTGCACGACCTCCGTTCGGATTACAAGAACCATCTGAACAACGCCTTCGTGTTCGGTCTGCGCTTTGATTCCTCCGTTTACCGCTGCCGCGTCGGCGGTATCGATCTGGAGCCGCAGCTCCGCGATTACTTCGCGTATCTGATCAAAGAAAAGGAAGCGCATCACCGCTTCTTCTACGACGGGACCTTCATCAGCCCGCGCGACTACAAGGTGCCGGAAAAGGTCACCGTCGCGGAATACGCCTACGGCGACGAGCGTATGTTTGCCTTTATGAACGACCTGACGACGCCGGTCGATTTCGACTTCTACGGTCACCCGATGCACCTCGACGGGCTCGGGATCGGTACGCTCGAAACCACGGTCAAGGAGTTCCCGGACGAGGGCGAGCTCTGACCGTTTCAACGAACGAATCAAAAAGCCGGGCGGAAGAATTTTTCTTCCGCCCGGCGATTTATCATTTTGGCAGGGAAGGGTCAGATGCCCCATTCCTTCAGTACGTTTTCCCGCTCTTTTGCTTTTTCGCCGCTTCCGATCACGTCGCTGACGTACTGTTCGGATTCCTTCAGCTTTCCGTACCGGATCGCGCGGTAAAAGCGGTAGATCCACGCGACGGGAAGAAGATACGGTCTCCCCTGAATAAAGGAATAGTGCGGGACGTAATAAAAGTCCCGATAGGAAGGGAAGATCCGGGAAAGGATCGTAAGAAACGTTCCCTTCGTCCTGACCTGATTGAGCATATGCTTTTCCGCGTTTTCCTCGTTCTGAAAGCCGAAAACGCCGTTATCGAAGATCGTCTGCGTCGTCTGTTCGTAAAACGCGTCCGAAAAGACCTCCTTGTTTTCGATCCCGTCGAACCATCTCGCGCACAGCTCCCCGCACACGGCGGCGAACCGTTCGATATCTGCTTCCTTCAGCAGTTCCGCGACCTTTTCGGGATCGGTCCCCGCGTATTTCTTCCAGACCGCGGCGTCGGCAAACTGCCGGAGTCCCGCCCCGTTGTTCAGGATGTGCTTTTTCAGATGGAGGAGGATATAGACGTAGTGGTAGCTGACGTCAAGAACGTACCGCGCCGTGCTGCCGTCGCAGGCGGCGGGGGAGGCGTTTTCCCACGCGGCGTCACCGAAGGCTTTATCGGCTTCGGAATTGACCGTTTCGTCGTAGAGCAGGCGGTGATGAAGCTCGAACTCCATGCCGTTTTTGAAAAAGCACCACTCCATGTCCCGTCTGTCGTCCCCGGTGAAGCCGATGGAAAGCAGCAGGTCTCCCGCACGCTCCTTGTCCTCTTCGTGAACGAGGATATCAAGGTCGCCCATCGTGCGGAGCGCCGGAACGGGATACCGTGCGGCGATCTCCGTCCCCTTGAAAATGAGATAAGGGATCCCGTTTTCGGTGAACGCCTTGTCGATCGCTTTCAGCACGGCATTCTTTTTCGTACCGTCGGCAACGCAGGCAAGATAGGACCTCTGAAAATCCGGAAGAAATTCCGCCGGAAGAGAGGATTTTGCCTTATAATACAGGATGCCCGTCACCTGATGCGCGGCGGAAATCTCCAGTATTTTTTTCCAGTCCGCGTCCGCTGCCGGCGCGGCATCCGTTTTTGAAATAAAGCTGCCTAGCAGCTTCAGAACGGCTTCCTGCTCTCTGTTCATCCGCGTTTTCTCTTTCCGATGTTCGTAGTCACCGCTATTTTACTCCAACGGACCGGAAATGTCAAGCGGAAGTGAGGGGAAAGGAACGATAACTGACAAACTGTGACGATTATGCACAAAATCAGGCTTGACAAGATGGAAAAAATGTTGCCGGTTGCTCTTTACAAATGGAAAATATTGTGTTATAATGCAATAAGGAGTATAATAACCGTATGAATCATACGGCTGCCGTACTCCGTCTGAAATTGGTGTTCCCAATGTAAGATGAAAACAGTTTCCGCACCGTGTCGGTGTGACCCTGCCCGGGGGAGCGGGAGGTTCAGCCGCGGTTCCGCGAGGAAACGTAAAATGCGCGGGTGCGGAGGAAAGGAGAATTACTCCAATGAAAATGGAAAACGCAAACGTTGAGTTTGTTACTTTCGAAGCTCAGGACGTGATCGCCACCAGCCTCTGGATCGGCCAGAACGTCATGATGAACCTCTCCAAGAACACTGTTATGCTTTCGACTGCGGGTTATCCCCGTTATAAGGTCGTTGAACTGGCTACCGGTGCTCCCTTCAACGTTCCTTCGGGCAACATTGCTTTCAAGATCTCCCCTGTCTACTCCATCGTTGGCGGTACCGGCGCTAAGGACGATCCTTATCTTGTCGGTCTTACCGTTACCGAAACCAAGCAGATCGCCGGCACTGATGTTGCGAATTACATCGGCGGCACGTACTCCGGTCAGAATAACATGACCGCTCTCCTTGCCTGGCTGCAGACCAACGGAACCGAGCAGTAATTGCCGTTTCTTTCCGCAGTATCCTTCCCCCGGGGATACTGCGGATCCTTTTTGAACGGTCGTGTCCCCGCCCGTCCTATTCTTTTGCAGGAGCGGCGGACGTTCGGAATCATACTGGATTTTTTGCTCCTTTGCCGATACGGATTTTTCCATCGGCTTTTTTTTTCCCTGCGGGAGGGGCAATATGGTAATAATTGTGTAATATTCATCTGAAGCAGACTATATTGTACAAATCCGATCGGGAAAGAATCGGAAGAATGAGCCTTCCTCCCCTTTACAAACCGGGAAAAATGTGGTATAATACGATAATGAGTATCGTTGTCGTCCCGTACGGCGGCGTGCTCCGTCCGAGCCGGTCATACCGGCGAAAGATGACTTCATTATCCGTATCGTGCCGGCGCTCTCCGGCAGGGGGAGCGGGACTGCCGCCGCGTTTCCGCAGGGAAACGAAAAAAGCGCGGACGCGGAGGAAAGGAGAATTACTCCAATGAAAATGAATAGCGCGAACGTTGAGTTCGTTACTTTCGAGGCGCAGGACGTCATCGCCACCAGCCTTTATCTGACCGGCGCGTTCCTGAAGGGCGCTGCAAAGACCGGTTCCGTCGGCTTTGAAGGCGGTTACGGCAGAATCCCCTCGATTGCCGGCAAGAGCTTTGCTGACGGTATTTACAAGGTTTCTCCTGTTTATTCCGTTTCCACCAGCGCAACCGGAACCAAGTATTTCGACGTCACCCTGACGAAGACCGAGTTCACTCTGCCTTCCGAGGTCGCTGAATGCTGGGAAGTTGCCGACGGCGCCAACGGTTCTACCGGTGTGCTCAACCTCCTTAAATGGCTCAGAAGCAACGGTACCGAGCAGTAATCACTGATTCTTTCCGCAGTATCCTTCCCCCAAAGGGTACTGCGGATACGGATTGTATTTTAGTTGTTTCATTAGGAGAAATAACGATTTTTCCCTCAGGAGATCAGAATGAACGAAACACCTTCGCCAAAATTTACCGGGATCAACCGCGTCCTGAAAATCGGATCCCTGCAGGTTTTGCTCGATAAATGGCACGACGGAACCTTCCGGGATTTTTTTGACGACTGGAAATGGATCTTTTCCTTTTCCAAAAGATACAAGGGCATCATCGTTTTTTATACGTTTCTCGGTCTGATCGGGTCGACGCTGTCGCTCGGCGCGTCCTGGATCAGCAAGACCCTGATCAACATCATCGTGGAAAAACAGACCGAACGGCTTTGGGTGCTTGCCGCCGCGACGATCGCATCTCTTGTTTTCTCGCTCGTCGTCGGCAGCATACTCAAGCGGATCGGCTTGAAAATATCGATATACGTCAATAACGATATCCAGGGCGAGATCTTCGGTAAGATCATCGACGCGGACTGGAAAGAACTGAACAAATATCCGAACGGCGACCTGCTGAACCGTTTCGGAAACGATACCGGCACCGTCGCCTCCAACGCGGTTGGCTGGATTCCGAACCTCATCATCTCGGTCTACGGCTTTGCCGCGACCTTTTACCTTCTCTTCAAAACCGACCCCAATATGGCGTGGATCGCGCTCGGCTCGGCTCCGTTTCTTCTGATCATGTCCCGCTTCATTCTGAGAAGAATGCGCGAATATAAGAAGCGCGTTCTTGAAATGAATTCCGGGATGACCTCCTTTGAGGTCGATACCTTCTACAACTTCGATATGATCAAGTCGTTCGGCGTTGCGGGAACGACCCGGAAGAGACTGAGAAAGTGGCAGGAAAAATACAAGGAATACAACCTCGATTACAATAAGTTTGAAATCAAGGCGAATATCCTGATCTCGATTCTGCAGACCGCCGTCTCGGCTGCCGCTTTTGCCTACTGTCTCTGGAGACTCTGGACGGGGCAGATCCTCTACGGCGATATGACCTTCTTCCTTGAGCAGAGAAGCGCCCTTTCCGGGCAGTTCGATTCGCTCGTCGGCACCGTTCCGGGGATGGTTTCCTCCGCGATCTCGGCACACCGTATCCGTGAGCTGGTCGATCTTCCGAAGGAAACGCACGATCCGGAATCCTACAAGCTTCTTTCGGCGCAGGCGGAAAACGGTCTGACCGTGAAGATGAACGACGTTTCGTTTGCGTACAACGAAAAGGGAACGGTCTACGAGCACGGGAACTTCCTCGCCGCTCCCGGTGAGATCGTGGCGGTGCTCGGTCCCTCCGGCGAGGGAAAGACCACGATGCTGCGTCTGCTGCTCGGACTCGTCCGTCCCTCGGAGGGCTCCGTGACGGTCAGCGATACCGACGGGAACGAGGTCGTGATGAACGCCGATCTCAGACGTCTGTTCTCCTACGTCCCGCAGGGCAATTCGATCATGGCGGGCACGATCGCCGACAATATGCGTCTCGTTGACGAGAAGGCGACCGACGAACAGATCATCGAGGCGCTGAAGACCGCCTGCGCGTGGGACTTCATCGAGCCGCAGCCCGACGGCATTTACAGCAAGGTCGGCGAACGCGGCGCGGGTCTTTCCGAAGGGCAGGCACAGCGTATCGCCATTGCCCGCGCGATCCTGCGAGACGCGCCGATCCTTCTGCTTGACGAGGCGACGAGCGCGCTCGACGTCGAGACCGAAAAGAAGGTACTTGAAAACATCCTGTTCCATTGTCCGAAGAAGACCTGCATCGTTTCGACCCACAGAAGAAGCATTCTTCGCCATTGCAAACGGGTGTACTTCATTCAGAACAAACAGGCAAACGAGTTTATTATGAAACCGACAGACGTAATTCCGGAGGAGGACGACTGATATGGACGAAAAACGCATCGAAACGGTGCCGGAACGGGATACCGTTTCCGAAAACGAAAAGAAAGCGGCAGGAATGCCGTACAAGCCTGCCGTCAAAAGGCTTCGTCTTCTCCTGATGTTCTTTCTGTGCATCGACCTGTTCGGATTTCCGATCATCATTTCTTCCCTCGCGGAGGCGTCGGTCTACGTGCAGAAGGTTTGCGGATTCGTTCCGCTTGCGTTTTACATCATTTCCGGATACCTTGTTCTCCGTGACGACGAAGACCGTTCCGCCCGCATCCTTCGCACGATCAAACGGAGCGCGATCGTTTTCGGGGTCATGACCGTGGCTTACCTGATCGTCAATTACGCCTACTACACGCTTCTCGGCGCCGGGAACGAAATGCTTGTCTCGCTGACCAATCTTCGCGGGTGGTTCAATTTCCTCGTGCTGAACGTGTGGCAGTACGATATCGGCAACTCGATCTGGTTCGTGCAGGGCATCCTTTACGCCTACGTCATCATTTATTTTCTCGATAAGTGGAAGCTGCTGAAATACGACTGGCTCATTTCCTTGCTCTTCATTCTTGCGGCGGTCGCAACGGGCGAGCTTTCCGGTTTGCTCAATTTCAATATTCTCGGCTATGAATTCATTCCGGGCAACTTCCTGACGCGCGCGCTGCCGTATCTTCTGCTCGGCCGCTGCATCCATCGGAACATTCACCGCTTTACCAAAGTCAAAAAGTGGGTATGGCTGATCGCGGGTCTGGTCGGCGTCGTGCTTGTGGTCGGAGAGATCTATCTGCTGAACCTCAGCGGTGCGGTCGGCTACTACGGTCATCTGATCGGAATGCTCGTGATCGCGGTCTGCCTCTGCGTTCCCGCATTTCTCAAACGCGGTTCCGCGGAGGGGATTGAACGGAAACTGAAGATGACGAGACAGGATATCAACGTCATTTATTATATCTGCGAAGCCGTGTACGCCGCCGCAACCGTCGGTCTGGGGCTGTTCATGGGCGCTGTCGGTCAATACGAATATTTCCCGCTTGTTTTCACCTGGATCGGGGTCATCACCTTCGTCGTCAGCTTCCTGATCGCGTGGCTGATTTCCTGGCTGAAAAGGGTTGCCCGCTCGGGTAAGGTCAAAGCAAAGTGAAAAAAACGATCATCATCGCCGGCATCCCGATCGCGATCGAAACGATCTACGAATCGATGACCGCAGCGTTTGACGAGTATGAGACGGACCGAAAGCCCTCCTTTACCGTGACGACGACCGAGGCGGATATCGACGCCGAGGAACGAAAAAGCATCTCGGAATGCGCGTACGAAGGGATCCCGTATCCCGGCTTTTCGCGCGCGGAGCTCGAAAACACCGCGATCTACCGCAAGATCGCGGCGAAGCTTCCCGAATACGACGCGCTCGTTTTCCACGGCTCCGCCGTGGCGGTCGGGGAAGAGGCGGTTCTTTTCACGGCTTGCTCCGGAACGGGAAAGACGACGCATACGCGGCTCTGGCTGAAAAATATCCCGGGGAGCTACGTCGTCAACGGGGACAAGCCCGTTCTGCGCGTGACCGAAGGGAATGTCCTCGTCTGCGGTACGCCGTGGATGGGGAAGGAATGCCTCGGCTGCGCGAAGGACGTCACGCTGAAGGCGCTCTGCTTCCTCAATCGGGGTGCGGAAAACAGGATCGAAAAAACGACGCTTTCCGCCGTTCTGCCCCGTCTGATCGGGCAGGCGTACCGTCCCGCGGACCGTGCCCTCATATCGCAGACCGTCAGACTTCTTGACAGGATCGGGCGTAACGTCGGTCTTTACGAGCTGTTCTGCAATATGGAGGACGAGGCGGCGAGGGTATCTTACGAGGGGACGTGCCTATGACCAAATTCGAGAATGAGATCCAAAAGAGCGGCTATCTCGTTTTCACGAACGAGGGCGACTCGATGATGCCCCTGCTGCGGGAGCACAGAGATATCGTCGTCATCCGCAGACCGGAGGATACGCCGAAGAAAAACGACGTGGTGCTTTTCAAGCGTCCCGACGGCTCCTACGCGCTCCACAGGATCGTGAAGTGCTGCGGGCTCGGGCAGTACCGTATCGTCGGCGATAACCGTACGAAGGCGGAAACCGTATTCGAGGAATGGATCATCGGGATCCTTACCGAGATAATCAAAGACGGAAAGCATCTGACCGTCGAAAGCGACGAATACCGTGCTTATATGAAAAAACTGCCGTTCAACCGTTTCAAATTAAGGATCAGGACCTTCTTCGGTAAAATCGGAAGCGGTCTTGCAAAACTATTCGGGAGGAAACAAAAATGACGTTCTATCCGAGATTGGTGCTTCGCTGCGAGTTTGAGGTCGTCGAGATCGGCGACGAGGTCACCGCCGTCAGCGTCGGCGACGAAAGCAGCGCATACCACGGCGTGATCAAGCTTAACAACGATCCCGCCAGATTCATGTTTGAAAAACTGCAGGAAGGGATCTCTATGCCCGAGCTGGTCCTCGCGTGCATGGACAGATACAAGGACAGCACCGTCGAGGAGATCGGTCCGAACGTGCTCGCTTTTCTCGATAAGCTGAAAGAACAGGATCTTCTCGCTGCCGATATGACCAAGGGCTTCCGCGTAGACGATACGAAGCAGTAAGGATTATCATTCGTTCCGGGGGGTGTGCTTTTGAAAATCACGGCAGAGAAGGACCGGGCGGTGATCGACAACACGTTTGGCTTCGTGCTGACGCTGCTGATGCTTGCCGTCATGACGTATCTGTTCGTTTCGATCGTGATCGATTTTATCGGCAGTCCGAAGGAGTACGCCGCGGTGTTCATCGGTGTCGTTTTTATCGCGCTGATCGGCGGGTATTCGCTGATCTCCAACGCCCGGCTTGTCAGACGGGTGACCGTCGGGAAAGAGGGCGTGCGCGTATATTGGCTCTTCGGGTCAAGGCTTGTAAAATGGGACGACGTTATAGGATATGAATATATCAACGCCAATTACGGAAGAGGCATGACTCCGGCCGAGGTGCAGATCATCTGGTTTTACGGTGCGAAACGCAAAAAGCTGAAATCACCGCCGATTGAGCGGAAACTGAAGTCGCCGTATATAGAGCAGATCTTTCAGGTTTGCGACAGGTATTTCGACGTTCCGAAGACGGAAGCATAAACAAAAAAGCGCAACGGACACGGTTCCCGGGTTTTTCGGGGTCGGTCCGTTTTCGCGCAAAAAGGAGGAAAAGATGCAGGAGATCAGATGCCCCAAATGCGGGGAGGTTTTTACGGTCGACGAATCGGGCTACGCCGCCATCGTCAGTCAGGTACGCGATAAGGAATTTCATAACGAGCTGAAACGCCGCGAGGAAGCCTTTGAGAGCGAAAAAAAGCTCGCCGTCGCGGGCGCGGAAGCCGAAAAGGACAAAACGATCGCCGCGCTCCGTGCGGAACTGCGGGATCTGAGCGCGGAGAAGGAGCTCGCCGTGCAGACGGTAAATGCCGAAAAGGACCGCGTTGCCGGGGAGAAGGACGCCGCCGTGAAGCTCGCCGTTGCCGACGCGGAAAAAGAAAAGGACCGCGAGATCGCGGCACTGCGGGAACAGCTCACCGCTGCCGACGCCGGAAAGCAGAAGGCAATTGCCGAAAAGGAAACCGAGATCGCCCGTCTGAACGAGCGTCTCGAAGCGGGAAAGGCGGCTTCCGAGGCGGCAGTCAGCGAGGCGGTCTCGGGCAAGCTCCTCGAGATCGAACGGCTGAAGGCGGAAAAGGCAAACGAGGAAAATCAGCACAAGGCGGAAATGGAACTGCTCCGGGAAGCGCACGGGAAAGAGATCCGCGACAAGGACGAGCTGATCGGCTACTACAAGGATCTCAAGGCGAAGATGTCCACCAAAATGGTCGGCGAAACGCTCGAACAGCACTGCTCCATCGCCTTCAACAGCATCCGCGCGACGGCGTTCCCCGATGCTTATTTCGAGAAGGACAACGACGCGAGAACGGGAAGCAAGGGAGACTTCATTTTCCGCGATTATTCGGACGGGGTGGAGTATATCTCCATTATGTTCGAGATGAAGAACGAAAACGACACGACGGCGACCAAGCATAAAAACGAGGACTTTTTCAAGGAACTCGACAAGGACAGAAACGAAAAGGGCTGCGAATACGCCGTTCTCGTTTCTCTTCTGGAGGCGGACAGCGACCTTTACAACGAGGGCATCGTTGACGTTTCCTACCGCTATCCGAAAATGTACGTCATCCGTCCGCAGTTCTTCCTCGCGCTGATCTCGCTTCTCCGCAACGCCTCCCGCGGCGCGATGGAGTACAAGAAGCAGCTCGCCGCGCTGCAGAATCAGAACGTGGACGTCAGAAACTTTGAGCAGAACCTGCTTGATTTTCAGGACCGTTTCGGCAAGAATTATCACCTTGCCAGCGAAAAATTTCAGAACGCGATCGACGAGATCGACAAGACGATCGACCACCTGCAGAAGGTGAAGGAGAGCCTGATCGGCTCCGAGAGGCAGCTCCGCCTCGCGAACGACAAGGCGCAGGACCTCAGCGTGAAAAAGCTGACGAAAAACTGCCCCACGGTCGAGGCGATGTTTGAAGAACTGAAAGAAGATTGAAAAAATACGCATTTCCTGCGGTTTTCCGCATATCATAACCATTACCGAAAAGAAAAGGAGAATGACTGTGGGCATCAGGGATTTCTTCGGCTGCATCCCCGATATGGACGGGGACGGCGATTCTGACGAAACGGATTATCTTCTGTTTGACGACCTTCTCGAAGAAGAGGAACGCGAAACGGACGACGGGGACGAATTCGAGGACTACGATTACGAAGACGACGAAGACGACAGCGATAACGACGAAGAAGATGATGAAGGCTGCGACGATGAAGACGAAGACCTCGATATCTTCGATGACGACGACGATTGACGTCTGACTCGGTTCACAAAAAACAAAAAATCAGCCGCGGACGCGGAGTGTTCTGAAGGACACTCCGCGAACGATGTGTTCCACTGCGTGGAA
>JAKSPT010000027.1 GCA_024404495.1 Lachnospiraceae bacterium | reverse complement strand
TTCGCTGAGATCGGAGGAGACCTTGGGATCAAGTCCGGAAAGCGGTTCGTCAAGAAGGATCAGCTTTCTCGTCGCCATCAGCGCACGGGCAAGAAGCACGCGCTGCTGCTGACCGCCCGATAGATCGCGGAACGAACGGCTTTTCCATTCGGCGGCGTTCATCCAGCCGAGACGCTCCTCGGCAGCCTCCTTGTCGGCTGCGGAATAGAAGGGGCGGAAGCCCATCCGGTTGACGCAGCCGGAAAGGACGACCTCAAGCACGCTCGCGGGAAAATCGTGCGGGATGACCGATTTCTGCGGCAGATAGCCGATCTCGTTTGCGACGAGCCCGTCGGAATACAGGATCGTGCCCGAGGAAGGCTCCTTGAGACGGAGCAGCCCCTTGATCAGCGTGCTTTTTCCGGAACCGTTTTCTCCGATGACGGCAAGGTAATCTCCCGCGTTGACGCGGAAGGTGACGTTGTTCAGCACTTCTTTTCCGTCGTAGGAAAAGGAAACGTGCTCCGCAATAATGAGTGACATCGGTGATTCTCCTTTCAGAAGTTTTCGGGGATCCTTCCCTCCTGCGCTCTGATCCTGCTTTCAATGCGCTTTTTCACGATAAAGTAACAGATCAGATGCACCGAGAAGGTGAGGAACCAGGAGAGCGGATAAGACATATAAAGACAGTTCTGCGTATGATTCGCCGCAAACGCCGTGTAGATCCATACGATACGGAAGCCGCAGGCGCCGCAGAGAGAAACGATCATCGGTACGACCGAGCAGCCGATCCCGCGCATCATACCGACCATGACGTCCATCATGCCGCAGAGGAAATAGGTCGGGCAGATGATCGACATCCTTATCACTCCGGCGGCAATGTCGTCGGGCGAATTGGAATAGATACCGAGAAGCTGTTCCCCGAAGAAGGCTGCGGAAAGACCGAAGATCAGACCCGTCGCGACGACGAGGAGAAGCGAGCAGACGAGGATCTTGTTGATCCTTTTGTACTGCTTCGCGCCGAAGTTCTGACTGGTAAAGGTGATCGCCGCGTGGTAGAAGGAGTTCATCGCGGCGTAGACGAAGCCTTCGATATTGGAAGCGTCTCCGTTTCCGGCGACGATGGCGGCGGAACCGAAGGAATTGACGCCCGACTGAATGATGACGTTGGAAAGCGAGAACAGCGTGGACTGCAGTCCTGCCGGCAGACCGACCTTCAGGATCATCCCGAACTTGTCCGCATGGATCCGCATCAGACGGGGATAAAAACGGACGTCGGAATTCTCACGCATCAGACAGATGACGACGAGAACGGAGGAAACGATCTGCGACGCGGTGGTGGCGATCGCGACGCCCGCGACTCCCATCCCGAAAGCGACGACGGTCACGAGGTTCATGATCACGTTGATGATACCGGCAATAAAGAGAAAGATGAGCGGTCTGCGCGTATCGCCGATTGCGCGGAGGATCGCGGAACCGAAGTTATAGACCATGCAGAAAGGCATTCCGAGAAAATAGATCTTGAGATACAGCACCGCGAGCGGAAGCACGTCGGGGGCTGTTTTCATCAGTACCAGAAGCGGTTCCGCCATAAAGAAGCCGAAGACCGTGACGATGACGCCGCCGATCAGACTGATCAGCATCGAGGTATGAACGGTTTCACGGATGCCGTCCGGATCCTGCGCGCCGTAAAAACGGGCAACGACGACGTTGACGCCGACCGACAGACCGAGAAACAGATTGATGATCAGATTGACGAGGGACCCGGTCGAGCTGACCGCCGCCTGCTGCAGCGATCCGGTCGCACCGCCGAATTTCCCGACGGCGACGAGGTCCGCGGCGTTGAAAAGAAGCTGAAGAATGCTCGACGCCATCAGCGGAATGGTAAAAAGAAGCATTTTCGGGATAATGGAGCCCGAACACATATCTATTTCAACAGTACGTTTGTTACCCATGATACTGACCTTCTGAATTATTGTAAGTATTATATCATTTTCCTGATGAATTGTCAAGAAACGCGGCAGCGTAATATGCCGGATTGTTTACGAAAAAAAGGTTGATAACGGGAAAAAAACGTGATATAATCATTTCAAATCATTCACGGAGAATACCTATGAACACCGAAAAGAAAACGGCATCCGTTCTGACGCTCGGATGCAAGGTGAATCAATACGAAAGCGAAGCGATCGCAGAGAAGCTGGAGGAAAACGGCTTTACCGTCGTTCCCTTCGGCGAGGCGTGCGAGGTCGCGGTCATCAATACCTGCACCGTCACCTCGGAGGGCGGCAGAAAAGCAAGGCAGATGATCCGCCGGACGGCGAAGGAGTTTCCCTCCTGCCGTATCCTCGTGACCGGCTGCGACGCGCAGCTCGAGCCGGAAAAGCTCCTTGCCCTGCCGGGCGTCGTTTACGTCTGCGGAACGAGAAACAAGATGACGGTCGTCGCGGAGGCGCTCCGCGCGGTAAACGGAGATACCGGAAAGAAGAACGGCGTCGTTCCCGCGGAGGGCGATTTTGAGGAAATGAAGATCGCGCGGTTCGACAGAACGCGCGCCTACGTCAAAATTCAGGACGGCTGCAACGCGCATTGTACCTACTGCATTATCCCGCACGTCCGCGGCGACATCGTTTCGAGAAAGCGGGAGGACGTGATCGGGGAGATCAGGGCGCTCGCCGCCTCCGGCTGTCCCGAGGTCGTTCTGACCGGGATCGAGACCTCTGCGTACGAATACGGTCTTTCCGGGCTGATGGAGGAGATCGAGGGGATCGACGGCATCCGCCGCGTCCGTCTCGGCTCGTTGGATCCGTCTTTTATGAAGCCGGCATTTACCGACGCGATCGCCTCCCTCTCAAAGACGGCGCATCACTTCCATCTTTCCCTGCAGAGCGGAAGCGACCGGATCCTCGCAAAAATGAAGCGGAAATACAACCGCACGATGGCGCTGAACAATATGGAATATCTGCGCTCGGTGATGCCCGACGTGATGTTTTCCACCGACGTGATGACCGGCTTCCCCGGTGAGACCGAGGAGGATTTCCTCGATACGGTTGATTTCGCGAAACGGGCGCGTTTTCTCCATATCCACGTTTTCACCTATTCCCGCCGCCCCGGAACTCCCGCGGACAAGATGACCGATCAGGTGCCGGAGGATATCAAGATCGAGCGATCCCACCGTCTGATCGAGGTCGGGAACGGGATCAGGAACGAAATCTACCGCGAGGTCATTGAAAAAGGCGAACCCCTTGAGGTGCTGATCGAAACCGTGAAGAATGGAATTGCAAGTGGTCACACCGGGAATTTTATCGAATGCGTCTTCCCCGTTCCTGACTGCGAAAATCTGCGCGGGACTTTCGTAAATGTCCAGCCGGTCGGGATCGATGGCGAAACGCTCCGATGCGAGGTAAGATGAAATGAGAAAACGGGCGTTTCTTCTGCTTACGGCTGTTCTCATTTTCCTCACCGCTTCCTGCAGCGGAAGAGAAACGGATACGCAGCTTACGGATAGTGTCTCCTCTGTGCAAGAAGACGAAACGATGACCGAAACGAAACCGGAAACGCATCCGGAAACCGAGCCGGAACCGGATATACTCGGAGAACTGATTGCCGCCTTATCTCTTGAGGAAAAGGTCGGGCAATTATTTCTTGTCCGACTTCCCGAGAACGGGATCGATCGTGCGGTCTCGGAATACAAAGTCGGTAATTTTATTTTGTTCGCAAACGATTTCAGCGGTCTCGACAAAAATGAAGCTGTCAATAAGATCGCCTCTCTTCAATCACAAAGCGATATCGGTATGCTGATTGCCGTTGACGAGGAGGGAGGGAACGTGAACCGTGTTTCCAAATATCCTTCCCTGCGGGAGAGCCCCTTTCCTTCCCCCTCCGCTCTTTATAAAAAAGGCGGAATCGACGCGATCAGGGCGGACGCCGTGGAAAAAGGTGCTTTTCTGCGTTCCTTCGGCATCAACCTGAATCTTGCTCCGGTCGCTGATGTTTCGACCGATCCGAAGGATTTCATCTTTCCGAGAACAGTCGGGCAGGACGCTGCAACGACGGCAAGGGCGGTTGCGGCGGCGGTGGAAGGAATGAACGCCGCCGGGATCGCCTGCTCTCTGAAACATTTTCCGGGTTACGGCAATAACGCCGACACGCACACCGGGATCGCGATTGACGAAAGACCGCTTTCGTCTTTTCGTGAAAACGATCTCGTTCCCTTCCGCGCCGGGATCGAAGCCGGGGTCGGTACGTTGATGGTTTCTCATAACATCGTGAAGTGTATGGATCCCGACCGTCCTGCGTCCCTCTCCCCGGAGGTACACTGCCTGCTCCGGGATGAACTCGGATTTGACGGCGTTATCATCACCGACGAACTTTCCATGGGAGCTATCCTCGAGTATACCGATGGGAAAAGCGCCGCGGTTGCCGCAGTCCTTGCCGGAAACGACCTTCTCTGTGTGACCGATTTCGAAACACAGATTACTGCCGTAATCGAAGCCGTGCGAAACGGTACGATCCCGGAAGAGCGGATCGACACATCCCTGCGGCGTGTTCTGAAACTGAAAAAGATGCTCGGTCTGATCTGAAAAAAGGTCTCCCCGACGGGTGCCCGCAACGCGAGGCTGCCTGCCGGGGAGATTTCAT
Source organism: Lachnospiraceae bacterium (assembly GCA_024404495.1). GTDB lineage: Bacteria > Bacillota > Clostridia > Oscillospirales > CAG-272 > CAKRZE01. Next base: position 27,473 of record JAKSPT010000027.1, on the reverse strand, counting down.
TTCGTCAGAAACAGAGGACGGAGCTGGCTGCCCCGCATCGCCTCGTTCAGCGCCGACGAACAGAGGGAAAAATCACTCACAAGGGAAAACGGCTTCTTTTCCGGATCGTCCTGCACCATCGGAACGAAAAAGACCGATTTCTTTTCGGATAAGACGCCGATATTCTTCAGGTTGCTTCCCATCGCGTCGTTCGTCGCGAGCGCGAGAAGCAGCGGTCTTCCCTGCCGCAAATGCGCTTTTGCCGCCATCGTGACCGGCGTATCGGTGATCCCGGACGCGAGCTTGGCGAGTGTGTTTCCGGTGCAGGGGCAGATGAAAAGCGCATCAAGCGGTGTTTTCGGTCCGAGCGGCTCCGCTTCCGGTATCGTCTTTATCACCGCTTCTCCCGTGAGGTCGGAAAGACGGCGCAGCAGCACCTCCGCTTTTCCGAAACGCGTATCCGTCGCGGAAGCGGAAAAACTGACGACCGGCTTTACGCGGTACCCCGCTCTGACAAGCTCCTCAAGGACGCCGAGCGCTTTTTCGTGGGTGCAGAAGGAGCCCGTAACGGCAAAACCGATCATCCGTCACCCTCCGTTCCGGACAGAAAACGCATCACCGTTTCGGCGACGTATCGTCCCGCGCTGACCGGCGCCGTTTTCCCGGGAAGCGACAGCGCCCGGACCGCGTTGAGACCGAGCACCGACGCTGCCTGACGGTCGATCCCGCCAGGCTTTGACGCAAGGTCGATCAGAACGGCGTCACGCGATACCCCGGTCAGCACCTCCTGCGTCAGAACGGGCGCGGGAACGGTATTGAATATGGCTTCTTTCTCTTTTACCGCCTCCGCTAATCGGGAAAACGGCACTCCTTCATATCCGTACGCTTCGGCGAACGCGAGATCGGACGGTTTTCTTGCCGCTACCGTCACCGCCGCGCCGAAGCCCCGCAGATATGCGGCGAGAAGCCTGCCGATCCTGCCGAAGCCGAGAATCAGGACCCGGGAACCGTTCAGCGTGACGGGAAGCATATCAAGCGCGATCGCGATCGCCCCCTCCGCCGTCGGGACGGCGTTCTTCACCGCGAAATCCTCTTCCGCGTTATAATCAAGCAGAACCGCGCCGTTCTTTTCCGCGGCGGACCGGAGCTCCGCGTCCGCTTTTCCGCAGAGGACGGTTTTCCCCGGGCGAAGGCTCCGTAAGACCGCGGAAAGCGGTATCGGTCCCTTTCCGTCCGGCTGATATACCGTTACGCCGTCCGCTGTGTACGGCAGCGGCAGAAGAAGAACGTCGGCTTCGTTCAGTTCCTTTTCCGCTCCTTTTTCGTCCGTTATACGCGATACGGAATATCCTTTGCTTTTCAGTACGTCCTCCGCCGCGTCGAAGCGGCGGTCTCCTCCGACGATCAGGATCTTATCGGATTCCTTCCGCATACGATCCCACCTTTCCAAAGATGGACCGCCGCCCGAAGGCAGGTCGGTCTTACTGACAGTATATTCCGGCATACGGGAAAGGTGAAGGAGATCAATTTTCGGTTAGGTATTGCTTTTCCCGTTAAAAAAGTGTATGATAAGAAAAAAACGAGGTGCTTCAGTATGGACAGTATGGAATTGGCATACGATACCCGGTACAAAGTCAAACTCGAAAGCGTCATCGACGAGTTTCAGCTCGAAACGATCTATTTGCCCGAAAACGCGAAGATCGAGATCGACCGTCCCGAGGTCAACCGTCCCGGTCTTGCTCTCGCCGGCTTCTTCGGCTATTTCGAGCCGCTCCGCATTCAGGTCATCGGTATGAACGAGTTCGCGTATCTGCAGTCCCTCAACGAAGAGGAGCGCGCCGTCCGTCTGGATCAGTTCATTTCCAAAAAGCCGCCTGCGATCATCTATACCACCGATCTTGAGGTCGACCCGATCCTTCTCGCTTCGGCGAAGAAATACGAGGTCCCGGTCCTCCGCACCGCGCGAAAGACCTCCGAATTCATGGCGGCGCTGATTGCCTCGCTCAACCTCAGCCTCGCGCCGAGAATCACCCGCCACGGCGTTCTCGTCGAGGTCTACGGCGAAGGTATCCTGCTACTCGGCGATTCCGGCGTCGGTAAATCCGAGACCGCCATCGAGCTCGTGAAGCGCGGTCACCGTCTCATCGCCGACGACGCGGTCGAGATCAAGAAGGTATCGGCAAAATCCCTCGTCGGCTCCGCGCCCGAAATGATCCGCCACTACGTTGAGCTCCGCGGCATCGGCATCGTTGACGTTCGCCGTATTTTCGGTATGGGCGCCGTCAAGGAGACTGAAAAGATCGATATGATCGTCAAGTTCGAGGCATGGGAACAGGGGAAAATGTACGACCGCTTCGGTCTTGACGCAGAATATACCGATATCATGGGGATTCAGGTGTCGACGACGACCATCCCGGTCAAGCCCGGACGAAACCTCGCCGTCATTCTTGAGATCGCCGCGATGAACAACCGTCAGAAGAAGATGGGCTACAACACCGCTTTGGAATTTGAAAAAAAGCTGATGGGCATGATCGAACAGAACGAAAGATAATAATACGCCGGAGACGTTTTCTTTCGTCCCCGGCGCATTCTTTTCAGAGCAGCTCCGAGAGGAGCTCTTCGATCTCCTCGGTCGAAACGCCGGCGTCAGCGATGGTATCCAACAGCCGCGCCGCGCGTTCCTCCTCGGGGGAAAGATCGAAGAGTAGCTTCTGTCTTGCCTCGTCGTTCCTTCTTGATTCGACCAGCAGGATCGAATAGGACGGGCGAAGCGATTTCCGGTCCCCGTTGATATCGGCGTAATCGGTTTTCATCAGCCGGTAGGTCAGAACGGTATTTCCGTTCAGTTCAGCGGTTTTCGGTCGGTCCGGTTCTTTCATACGGTAAACCTCCTTTTCCGGGATATTATAGCACCGCGGAGACGGAACCGCAATCCGGGATTCCGCACGAAGCTTTCAAATAACGGCTGATCCCCGTACCATAAAATACCATTTTTGAATCTTTACATTCCGCTGTCCGGACGATATACGCGGATATACGGATATTTTGTCGGAAAAAGCATTGTTTTTCATGAAACAGCGCCCCGAATTGCATATATATTCTCCTTCCCGCTTCTTTATGCAGGAAACGGCAGGAAAAACAGCAAAACATTGTGCTTTGACGCTCCTTAGCGTTTATGATATGATAAGGGCAGTGATATCACGTCAAAAGGAGCAGACGATATTTATGAAAAACGACGGACGTAACCTACATAGAAAAACGGTATCTTTTCTGAGACCCGCCCTGATCCTGACCGCGATCCAGACTGTTTTGTTATTATGCCGTGCGATCGCCGCGATGCCCGGGATCGGGCTTACGGAGGAAGCGGAGCTTTCCCTCCTGATGCAGAGCGTCTGTATCTGCCTTTCCCTCTCCTTCGGCTTCGGCGCGCTGATCGAAAAGAACGAGAAGGATACGGAAGCGCGCGAATAATCGAGAAAGCGAGAACGATATGTCTCTTTCGGAAACCATCCTTACCTCCTGCGAGCTGTGCCCGAGAAAATGCGGAGCAGACCGTCTCCACGGGCAAAAAGGCTTCTGCGGCGAAACCGGACGCTATCCGCGCGCCGCGAGAGCGGGACTGCATCTTTGGGAAGAACCCTGCGTTTCGGGCGAAACGGGTTCGGGAACGATTTTCTTTTCGGGCTGCACGATGCGGTGCGATTACTGTCAGAACCGCTCCCTCAGCCGCGGCGAGGTAGGGTTCCCGGTCACGCCCGAACGTTTTGCGAAGATCTGTCTTTCTCTTGAAAAGCAGGGCGCGAACAACATCAATCTCGTCACGCCGACCCACTTCCTGCCGATGATCCTTGAGGGGATCCCGCTTGCGAGAGAGGCGGGAGTCACCGTTCCCTTCTTAATGAACTGCGGCGGGTATGAGCGCGCCGAGACCCTGCGTCTTCTCGAAGGGTCGGTCTCGGTCTATCTTCCCGATTTCAAATACTGGGAGGACGAAACGGCGATCCGCTATTCCTCGGCACCCGAATACCGCGATTACGCCAAAAAAGCGATCCGGGAAATGGTCAGACAGACCGGAAAGCCGGTCTTCAATGAAAAGGGGATCCTTCAGCGCGGCGTCATCGTCAGACATCTGCTGCTCCCGGGGCATCTTGAGGAATCAAAAAAGATCCTTGAATACCTTTCCGACGAGTACGGGGACCGGATCATCCTGAGCATCATGAATCAGTACACCCCGATGCCGGAGGTGATATTCCCCGAGCTGAAGCGTCCCGTCACGGAGGAGGAATACGAAGCGCTCGTTTTCTTTGCCGAAGAGCTCGGGATCGAAAACGCCTATATTCAGGAGGGCGGTACGGTGACCGAGAGCTTTATCCCCGCATTTGACGGAACCGGCATTCTGTAATACAAAAGCGGTCGCTCTTATCAACAAAAGAGCGGCCTCTTTTTTGTATCATCCTACAAGATTAACGGAAATTCGGGAAAACAGTTTGATTTTTTGATTTCTTATGTTATAATAACGGTAACGGAATGACCGTACCGTTCGGGAAATGCCGGCGCATCCCGGGGAAAACGGACGGGTAATACAGCCGCGCCGGAGAAACGGATTACGATTATGGCACTTGGAAAAATGAGAGTTCTTTGGTACACCGGGAACGCGAAGATGATCAAGCTCGGCAACAAGATCTGCAATATGTACGGGATCAACGGCGAGTCCATTCCCCCGGCATACAACCCCGAGAAGGAAAAGCTCGTCTTTATCGGCATTTCCGCGAAAAAGGAAGCGCCCGATCTGCTCCGCAGATTCCTTCGCGAGATCAATAAGAGCCGCGCGCAGAACGTAGCGTTCTTCTTTGACGCCCCCAAGCCGGTCGCCGAAATGCTGATGGCGCAGGTCACCGAGGCGGGCGCTCACGTCATGGAGGACGTCTTCTACTACGAGCCCGGTTTCACGCTTCCCTTCATGTCCTCGATCAAGGAAGAGGATCTGAAGCGCTTTACCGATTGGGTGACCAAGCAGGTCGAGCTCGTCAGCGACTGATACGATGAACGCCTGTCAAACCGCAAAAGAAAAGCGGATTCAGACAAACGAAAACATTTCACGCCCGGTTATGCCGGGCGTGATTTATGGAATCACGGTATCCGTCAACGGGAAGACCTTTGACGCCGACGCTTTGTATGAGTATTATCCGAATAATATCCGTATCTCCGCTTCGCAGCTTTCCCGTTCTTTTGCCGATACGGACAAGTCCTTTTCGGTCGATACGGATGAAACGGGGGAACGGATCAAGCTGATTGTGAACGGGAAACGGGTACGGTACCCGGTGACCGCTGCCGAAAACGGAAGCGGCGAACGGGATATCTTTCTGTCTCCCGCCGATCTTGCGATGGCGCTTGACTGCGGGATCTCTGCAGAGGGGGACGTGATCTCCTTTCAGACCGGAAAACGCTTCTTTCCCGATCTCACCGCGCTGGAGAAGGACGGTTTCTTTCAGAACCTGAACGCGCTTTCGGTCACCGATCTGACAGAAGGTACCGTTTATTACGAAAAGGACGCGTCTCTTCCCTTTCCCATCGCGTCGATCTCCAAGCTGATGACGGTTTTCATCGTTCTGGATGAAATCGGGTCCGGCAGGTTAAGGATGACCGACACGATCCCGGTCTCGGTAAACGCCGAGACGCTCTCGGTCGGAGAGGACGCGGTGATACGCCTTTACGCCGGGAAACGCATCCCGGTCTCCGAGCTGCTTTACGCGACGCTCGTCTGCTCAAGCAACGAATGCGCGCTCGTTCTCGCGGAAAACATCGCGGGAAGCGAAGCGGATTTCGTGAAACGGATGAGAGAAAAAGCGGCTGCGCTCGGGATGAAAACGGCGGATTTCGTCAACTGCCACGGTCTGCCGTTCTATACGAAAAGCTGGGCGGCGGCAAAGATCCAGAACCGCGTTTCGGCGCGCGATCTCGTCACGCTGACGGAAGCGCTGACCGAAAAGCACCCGGAGATTTTCACCTTCACCTCGGCAAAGGAAACGTTTCTTCCTTCTCTCGGACGCACCGTCCGCTCAACGAATTCGCTGCTTTACAATCTCGAAGAGGTCAACGGCTTCAAGACGGGCAGTACGAATAGGGCGGGAAGCTGTCTGATTACCACCGTACAAAAAAACGGAAAAACCGGAGCCGTCGTCCTGCTCGGCGCGGAGAGCAGCGAGGAATGCTTCCGTAAATCGGAGATCGCGGTACGGTATTTATTGAACGTAATGTAAAAACAGCCCGTCGGGAGAAAACCGATGGGCTGTTTTCGTCTCATCGGATTCTGTCGTTCCGGTTGACAAAAAGCAATCTCTGTGATATACTGTTTGCAGAAGGGGTTCAGTTCCCGTTCTTCTTTTCTTCAAGAATCGAAAGGTTCCGCAGAACCGTTTCCCGTTTTCTCCACGAATACGCGCGGGAAGCGAAGGAATCGGGGTCCATCCCGTCAATCAGATCGGTCGAGAGCCGCCATATCCTTTCCTCACGGAAGAAAGCAATCGGCGTCTCTGCGGCTCCCTTGCTGAAGGGACAGACGCTTTGACAGAGGTCGCATCCCCACGCGCTGCCGTTTTTACGGATCGCTTCCGTTTCGCTTTCCGAAAGGACGCCTTTTTTCTGCGTGATCGCGGACAGGCATTCTTCTTTTCCGGGACACGCGCGTCGGCACGCGCCGCAGCCCGGGCAGCGTGCGATCTCGGTTCCGGTATCCTCCCCGAGCGGCATATCCGATACCACCTCGGCGATAAAGACGTAGGAACCGTATTTTTTATGGATCAGGAGCCCGTTTTCCCCGAGCATCCCGAGTCCGGCACGCGCGGCGGCTTCCCTCTCGTCAAAGGGGGAATGGTCGGTAAAGAGCACGAAGCGGTGACCGGGATAGGCGGCACGCAGTACGGGCAGAAGCCTTTCCCCGAGCGATTTCACGTAAAGGTGATAATCCCGCGGCACCGCGTAAAGCGAGATATTCCTTTCCGCACGTTCTCCCGAATAATACGGGATCAGAAAGAAGGCGGCGCTGACCGCGTCGGGGACGTTCCGTTCGAGCAGCGCGGGATAGGTGATCTTCCATTGATCGCGGGAAAGACAGCCGACCTCGGTGATCGGTTCCGCGGCAAAAAATCGTTCAAGCTCCGGGATCATTTCCTTTTACGCCTCCTTTTCTTCCGGCTTTTCTTCATCATACCGCAAATACTTGAAAAAGACAAGGATAAATTTGAAAAAATGACAAAAAAAGAAGCGCAGTACGGTAATCAGAGCATTTCTTCCCTGAAGGGCGCGGACCGCGTCAGAAAACGCCCGGCGGTCATTTTCGGTTCCGACGGTCTCGAGGGCTGCGAGCATTCCGCCTTTGAGATCCTTTCCAACTCGGTCGACGAGGCGAAGGAAGGCTACGGCGACCGCATCATCCTCACCGTCTTCCGCGACCATTCGATGGAGGTCGAGGATTTCGGACGCGGCGTTCCGCTTGACTACAACGAAAAAGAAGGCAGATACAACTGGGAGCTCGTTTACTGCGAGCTTTACGCCGGCGGCAAATACGACAACAACGAGAGCGGCGCAGCCTACGAGTATTCCCTCGGTCTGAACGGCCTCGGCGCCTGCGCGACCCAGTACAGCTCCGCTTATATGAAGGTCGTCTCCTACAACAACGGTTACCGTTACGAGATCAACTTCAAAAAGGGCGAGCCGGACGGCGAGCTGATGAAGGAAGAGCTTTCCAGAAAGGAAAAGCGCACCGGCACGATCGTGCGCTGGCTGCCCGACCTCGAGGTCTTCACCGATATCGCCATCCCACGCGAATACTTCACCGAAATGATGAAGAAGCAGTCTGTCGTCAACGCGGGCACCACCTTCGTGCTTCGCTTTGAAAACGAGGATAAGACCTTTGACGAGACCGAGTACGCCTATCCGAACGGCATCATCGACTACGTTTCCGAGCTTGCCGGGGAAAACACTCTTACCGCGCCCGTCTTCTGGAAGACCGAGACGCAGGGGCGTGACCGCGAGGACAAGAGCGATTACAAGCTGCGCGTGGAGGTCGCCTTCTGCTTCTCCAATCAGGTGCAGGTGACCGAATACTACCACAACTCCAGCTTTCTGGAGCACGGCGGCTCCCCCGATAAGGCGCTTCGCAGCGCGTTCCTTTACGGGATCGACAAATATATCAAGCAGACCGGAAAATACAACAAGAACGAGTCGAAGATCACCTATCAGGATATCGACGACTGCCTCGTTTTCGTCTCCTCTTCCCTTTCGACGCAGACCTCCTACGAGAACCAGACCAAGAAGGCGATCACGAACTCCTTCATTGCCGACGCGATGACCGAATTTCTCAAGCACAATCTCGAGGTTTATTTCGCCGAAAAACCGATGGAGGCGGACAAGATCATCGCGCAGGTCCTTCTGAACAAGCGTTCCCGCGAAACGGCGGAAAATACCCGTATCGCGATGAAGAAGAAGCTGACCGGTACGATGGATATCGCGAACCGCGTCGAGAAATTCGTCAACTGCCGCTCCAAGGACCCCGAGGTGCGCGAGCTCTATATCGTTGAGGGCGATTCCGCGCTGACCTCCTGCAAGCTTGCGAGAATGGCGGAATTCCAGGCGATCATCCCTGTGCGCGGCAAGACGCTGAACTGCCTCAAGGCACCCTATGAAAAGATCTTCAAGAACGAGATCATCACCGACCTTCTCAAGGTCGTCGGCTGCGGCGTGGAGATCAAGGGCAAGGTCAAGGGAGATATCACGCCCTTCGACAAGGATGCTCTCCGCTGGAGCAAGATCATCATCTGTACCGATGCCGATAAGGACGGCTATCAGATCCGCACCCTGCTGCTCACGATGTTCTACCGTCTCCTTCCCTCCCTCATTGATATGGGCAAGATCTATATCGCGGAATCGCCGCTTTACGAGATCCGCGCGAAGGATCAGACCTATTTTGCCTACGACGAAAAGGAAAAGGCGGAGATCCTCGCCAAGCTCGAGGGGACGAAGTATTCCATTCAGCGTTCCAAGGGTCTCGGCGAAAACGAGCCCGATATGATGAACCTGACCACGATGTCTCCCGCGACGAGACGCCTCATCCGCGTCTGTCCGTCCGACGCGGAAAAGACCTTTGAAATGTTTGATACCCTCCTCGGCGACAATCTGCAGGCGCGTAAGGAATTCATCGCCATGTACGGCGGGAAATACGCGAACGACGCCGATCTCGACGCCGATTGACGGGAAGATAATCCAATAAGGAGCGCACGCTATGATCCACTTTCTTTACGGAGAAGCCGGTGCGGGAAAAAGCACCTTCGCTGCCGATTCGATCCTGAAGGATCTGAAGGAAGGACGGCGGGCGCTTCTTCTCGTTCCGGAGCAGGAAACGGTCGCCGCAGAGGCGCGCATTTCTGTTTTGACCGAAAAAGAAAACATCCCGACCGACCGGCTTGAAGTACTCAGCTTCCGCCGGCTTGCAAACCGTATTTTCCGCGAATACGGTCTCCTTTCCTATCACTACGTCGGAAAGGGCGCGAAAGCCCTCATCATGTGGATGACCCTCGACGAGCAGAACCCGTCTCTTAAGGAATACCGTTCGGCGCGGGACGGCATCCGCCGTATGGTGCCTCTGATGCTGAAGGCGGTCGACGACTTCCGTACCTACAGGATCACCCCGAAGCAGCTCGATGAAGCCGCTCAAAAGGCGGAAATGTCCGATCCGCGCTTTGCCTCGCGGCTGCGCGACCTTGCGCTCGTCTACGGCGCCTATGAGAAGAAGCTGAAGGAAGGCTGCGATGACCCGAAGGACGACCTTGACAATCTCGTGCTTCTGCTTGACGAACACAGAGACGCGCTTCACGGTCTTACCGTCTATATCGATTCCTTCCACGGCTTCACAGAACAGGAATACGCCGTCATCCGCCGCATTTTCCGTGACGCGGAGAACGTGACCGTCACGTTCGGGTTCCTTCCGTCCTCGAAATCGCTCGCCTGTGACGGGATAAAAAAGACCGCCTCCGATCTGAAGCGGTTTGCCGCCGACGCCGGAAAAACGGTGAAGGAGACCTCTCTTTCCGGCTCCAAAAGATTCGCAGGCGCCGACCTTGCCTTCCTTTCCGAAAATCTCTGGAGCTTTGACAAAACCGGAACCTATCCCGAAGAGCCCGCGTCCGTCACGCTGATGGCAGCCTCCGACCGCTACGCGGAATCCGAGGCGATCGCGCAGAAGATCGCCGCACTCGTAAGAAAGGGCGTACGATACCGTGAGATCGCCGTGACCGTCCGCGATACCGGAAGCTACGAGGGGATCCTCGACGCGTATCTTGAAAAATACGGCATTCCCTATTTCCTTTCGGTAAGAGAGCCGCTTACGGCGAAGCCCCTGATCCGGCTCATTCTTTCCGCGCTCGCGATCCGCGCCGATTCGTGGCGCGCAGACGACGTCATCGGGTATCTGAAGACCGGGCTTACCGATATCCCGACGGAGGATATCGATCTGTTTGAGACCTACGTCAACCGTTGGTCGATCCGGGGCAGACGCTTCTGGGACGAGCACGACTGGACGATGAATCCCGACGGCTATGACAGTACGCTCTCCGAAAAGGCGGCAGGAGAGCTTGACAGGATCAACGCGATCCGCAGAAGGATCGCCGATCCCCTCCACGCCTTCTTTGAATGCTTTGAGGCGGAATCCACGGTCTATTCGGTCAGCGCCGCCCTGTATCGTTTTCTCACCGGGCTGAAGCTGCCGGGCGAAAACGCCTCCGACGAGGACGTACGCGTGTTCAACGCCGTCTGCGACGCGCTCGATCAGCTCGTTGCCGTGATGCCGCTGACCAAGGTCACGGCGGATCTCTACCGGAAGCTGTTTCTGATGCTGACCGCCGACGCCGATATCGGCAATATTCCGAAGGGGAGCGACTGCGTCACGGTCGGCTCCTCGGCGACCGTAAGAAACGACGGCATCCGATACGTCTTTCTGATGGGTGTCAACGAAGGGATCTTCCCCGCCGCGATCCCGGAGGATTCCCTTTTCACCGACAGCGAAAAGCTGTATCTCGAAAACGAATGCGGTCTTTCCATGCCGCCGCGCACCTCCCGCCTTGAGAGTGAGGAGCTGTACGGCTTTCTCCGCGCGGCTTCCTGTGCTTCCGATGGGGTCATCTTCTCTTATCCCGTTTCCGATCCTGCCGGAAACGCGCTGAAGCCTTCTCTTGCCGTTTACCGTCTGAAGGCGCTCTTCCCAAAGCTGAATGAGGAGACGGAGGAAAAAAGACCGGTATCCGCGCGCGTTTTCTCGGCGGAATCGTCCTTTGAATCCGCCATCCGCTTCCGTCATACCTCCGAAGGAAGAGCGCTGAACGCTCTGTACCGGGAAACGGAGGGCTATGCCGAACGGGCGGAAGCGCTGAAAATGCCGATCAGCGATCCCGAAGCCTCGGTTTCGGAAAGCACCGTCCGGCGCTTCTACGGGGACGAGATTTACCTTTCCCAGTCCCGGATGGACAAGTTCCTCGGCTGTCCCTTCTCCTTCTGGGGGCAGTATCCTCTCGGTCTCCGGGAAAAGAACGTGTATTCCTTCGACGCCGCCGATACCGGTACGCTCGTTCACCATATCCTCGAAAACTATCTGCGCGAGGTAAGGGAGAAATTCGGTTCCTTTACCGCTCTCAATCGGGAGGAAGCGGACGCGATCCTCACGAGGATCACGGACGATTATTTCACCGCGGTCTTCGGTTCCGCGGCGGACGGGAAAACGCCCGATTCCTGCCGTTTCCTCTTTGACCGCGTCAGAAGATCGACGAGAAGGATGCTTGACAACCTGACCGAGGAATTTTCGGTCAGCCGCTTCGAGCCTTCTTTCTTTGAACTCCGCATCGGAAAGCCGACCGGAGCCGACGCGCTCGCCGTTCCCCCGCCCGATCTCCGTACGGAAAGCGGTCTTCCGATCCGCATTACCGGCTCTGTCGACCGTACCGACCTTTATACCGACGGAAAGGACGTTTACGTCCGCGTCGTGGATTACAAGACCGGGAAAAAGAGCTTCAAAAAAGAGCGCCTTCCCGAAGGGAAATTCATTCAGATGCCGCTCTATCTGTTCTGCATCTGCGACAGCAGCGACGAATCGCTGAAAAAGGCGTTCGGCGTGCCGGAAAACGGCAGTCTGAAGCCCGCGGGGATCCTTTATTACAACGCGAAGCTGACGAAAACGAAAAACGAAAAGAAATTCTCCGAGGTCCCGCCCGAAGAGGCGGCAAAGGACGTTTTCCGATACAACGGGCTTCTGACGAACGACCTTGACGTGCTTGAAGCGATGGAACCGGGGCTTGGCGGGAAATTCATCCCCGCAAAGAAAACCATGAGCGGATCTTTGGATAAACGGTCGCAGACGGTAGAAGACGCAGCCGAATTCGACGGGATCCGCGATACCGTCCACACCGTGATCCGCAGCACGGCGGAAAGCATCGTTTCCGGCAGGGCAGATATCGACCCGAAATATGAAAAGGACGCAAACGATAACCCGTGCAGATACTGCGGTCTGAAGCCGGTATGCAGAAAGGTATCGAAGGCGACCGGAGAAGACGAGGAGGAAAACGGCGATGAGTGAAAAACAATGGAAAAAGCCGCAGCTGGAAGCCATAGAAATCTCGCATCCCCGCATCCTCGTTTCCGCTTCCGCCGGCACCGGAAAAACGACGGTGCTGACCGAGCGTCTGATCCGGAAGCTGACCTGCGAGGACCCGCTCGACGTGAACGAGGTCATCGTCGTCACCTTCACGAAGGCTGCAGCCGACGAACTGAAAAACCGTATTTCGGACGCCCTCTCCAAGGCGCTTGCGAAGAATCCCGGCAACCGTGCGCTTTCGAGGCAGCTCGTTTCCCTTTCTCACGCGAAGATCTCGACCATCCATTCCTTCTGCCTCGATCTGATCAGAAGGCATTTTGAAGACCTCGGGCTCGACCCGAACGTCCGCGTGATCGACGACGACGAAAAAACGCTTTTCACGAACGAGATCGTGAAAAACGTGCTTGACGATTATTACGAAAAGAGCCCGGAGATCGCGGAGGACGAAAGGATCGGCGATTTCCCTGCCTTTATCGACCGATTCGTCGATATCAAGGACGACGCCTTCTCGGAAGAACTGCTGAAGCTCTACGACAGGCTGCGCGGTCTTCCCGACGGCTTTTCCCTCGTCACGAAATCCGCCGCGGATTACGATGAAGCGGCAAAGCACGATTTCTTTGCATCTCCGTGGGGCGCCTGCCTTCGCTCCGATATCCGGAATACCCTTCTTTCGGTCAAGTGCGCAGCGGAAAGTCAGATACGCGCCGTAACTTCGATCATTGATCCCGCGTTTCCCGAGGATACGAGGAATTATATGATCGGTCTGCTGCAAAGCGACGCCGACGCGATGGACGAGCTCCTGCGCGCCGACGGCACTTACGCCGGTCTCTACGACAGGATGACCGTCAATACGCCAAATTACGACGCAAAGAAGAACAACGCGAAGATTTTCGCGGATTCCAAAACCGTAAAGGATACCTGCGAGGAGATCAAGGCGGTCAAGGCGGCAAGAAACGCCTACCGTGCCCGCGTCAATAAGCTGAAAAGCGACCTCTTTCTCTTCAATGAGGAAGAGATCAGAACGCTCGCGTCCGATTTCGCCACGATCAGCCGGGACCTTTCAAGGCTTCTGCTTCGCCTTGACCGCGTGCTCCGCGCGGAAAAAAGGAAGCGCGGCATCCTCGATTTCGGCGATATCGAGACCTACGCCTTCGAGCTGCTCGAAAAGGACGGAAAGCCGACCGAAACGGCGATGGAGATCTCCCGCAATTACAAGGAGATCTGCATAGACGAATATCAGGACGTAAACGAGCTGCAGGACCGGATCTTCACCGCGATCTCCGGTACGACCGAGCGCTTTATGGTCGGCGATATCAAGCAGAGTATCTATGCCTTCCGCGGCGCTTCCCCGTCGCTTTTCAGCGGCTACCGTGAAAACGCAGAGGTCGGCAAGGTCTATCTGCAGCACAATTTCCGCTGCAGCAGGTCTATCATCCGTTTCGTGAACCGCGTTTCCGGCAGTACTTTCACCGCAAAGGGCTCCGGCTTCACCTACGACGCGGGTGACGATCTCGTCGCCGGAGCGGACGACGCGCCCGATGGCGTAAAGCCAGAGGTCATTCTGATGACCGGCGAGGAGGACAGGATCAATTCGATCACGGCGGAATCGGAATTCATCGCGGAAAGGATCGCGCAGATGATGAAGGACGAGGGGAGAAAGCCCTCCGATTTCGTCATCCTGCTCCGTTCCTGCAATCACGCGTTCTTTTACGAGACCTCGCTGACGAAGCGCGGCATCCCTGTCTATTCGCAGCTTTCCCACGAGTTTTTTGAAAATCCCGAGATTCTGATGATGCTCTGCATCTTAAACGTCATCGACAATCCAACGAACGATATCTATCTGAGCGGTATCCTCCGCAGCCCGCTCTTCGGCTTCACGCTTGACGAGCTGCTGAACATCCGTGCGGACGCTTCGGGCGGAAGCCTTTACGAAGCCCTCGTTTCCTATTCGGACGCGCATCCCGGGTTCACCAAGGCGCGCCGCTTCCTTGATAAACTGAAGGAATACCGCAAAGCCGCTGCTTCGGTACCGGTCGATAAGCTGATATGGAAGCTCTATACCGATAACGAGATCCTCTCGCTGATCTACGCCGACGAAAAGGCGACGGGAGACGATATCACGGTCAGACGCGCGAACCTGATGCTCCTTTACGAAAACGCGCGGAAATTCGAGAGCGATTCCTTCCGGGGACTTTATCCCTTCATCCGGTATCTCGCGCAGATGCTCGAATCCAAAGCGGGAGAAAAGCTCGAATCGGCGCAGCCCTTCGGCGAAGGCATGAACACCGTAAAGATCATGTCGATCCACAAATCGAAGGGTCTGGAATTTCCGGTCGTCTTCCTTGCCCGCGCCAATTCCGAGTTTTCCAAAGCAGACGCCATGAGCCTGATCGCCTTCAGCCGGGAAACCGGGATCTGCTTCAAACCGACCGATTCCACCGACTCGGTACGGCTGACCACCCCGTTTTGGCGGGGCGAGCTCGCCGCTCTCAATGCCGGGCGCAACGCGGAGGAAATGCGTGTGCTCTACGTCGCGCTGACGAGAGCGAAGGAAAAACTGTTCGTCAGCGGCATCTATAAGGATGAACAGACGTTGGAAAACGTCCTTTCCCTTTTGAAAGGACAGCCCTTTGCCTCGGCAGACGAGAAGAACGCAGCATTTTCCGAATCCCCTTCCTATCTCAAATGGATCCTTCTGTCGCTGAGGGACGAGCCGGACTGCGCGGAGTTAAAGGTCATTACCGATCAAACCGGAAATCAGCCGCTCACCCTTTTTTCCGAACCCGACGCGAAAACGGAGGAAGAACCGGCGGCGCTGACCGAGGAAGAGGAGAAAATGAAGGAAGCCTTCCGGGAGGCGTTTGCTTTCCGGTATCCCTATCCCGAATCGACGAAGATCCCCGCAAAGCTTTCGGTATCCGACCTTTATCCCGAGATACTCGACGAGGGGGAATACGACGGGACCGGAACGCTGTCTGCGCCCGGGATGGGCGTCAAGCCGAAAAAGCCGCTGTTTTTACAGAACGAAAACGGAACGCCGCACGCGGTCGCCGCCGAGATCGGCACCGCGACCCACGTCTTCATGCAGTTCTGCTCGTTTGAAGAAACCGAAAGGAACGGCGTGGACGCGGAGGTGAAGCGGCTGACCGAAAAGCGTTTTATGCCGGAATCCATGGCGGCGCTCGTCGATAAGGATGCGATCCGTGCCTTCCTTTCCTCCCCGCTCTACGCGGAGATGAAAAACGCGCGCGAACTGAAAAGGGAGACGCGCTTCAACGTGCGTCTTCCCGCCGGGAAATTCACCTCCGATCCGGAGAAAGCAAAAGCGCTTGAAAACGAGACCGTTCTCGTACAAGGCGTCATCGACTGCTATTTTCTCACCGAAGACGGCAAAGTCATCCTCGTCGATTACAAGACCGACAGGGTGCCGGGTGACAGAAGGAAAGCGGAAGCCCTGCTGAAGGAACGCCATACCCTGCAGCTTACCTATTATCGCCGGGCGCTCGAAAAGATCCTGCTCAGGCCCGTAGACAGAACGCTCGTTTATTCCTTCGGTCTGAACGATACCGTGGAAATCCCATAAAACAATGCCGGAGACCCGATCGGGACTCCGGCATTGTTTGTATTTGTTATTTTACGCTGAGACCGGGAAGCGTTTCGTTTCCGTGGATCAGTCCGACGCCCATCGCGTCAAGGTCCATCCCGCCCGTCGTGCAGGCGCGGATATTGTCGATGCGGAACTCGTTGCCGTTCAGCGCAGCGTCGTAGAAATCGAAGATGCGGATGAAGTTGACCGCACGCAGGTCGATATCACCGCCGGTGCATTTTGCCTCGTCGAAGAGGAAATAGAAGGTATTCCAGCCGTTGTGAAGCGGCTCGTAGTGTCCGAACTGGAATTCCCATTCGTATTCCTTCACGTCGCATTGACCGGAGGATGTCATCTCCACGATGAAGGCGCCCGTTTTCACGGTCTTCGGATCGCTGATCCACAGGTCGATCGCGAGGGTGTCGCAGGTGGAACAGTCGACCTTTTTGGAGAGAACGTTGACCGACATCATATTCGCGGAGGAACCGAGCTTATAATACGCGCTGCCGCTTCCCTGCGTTTTTTCGTTTTTGTCGGCGGAAAGCCCGTTCAGACCGTTGTCGCAGTTCAGGATCATCACGGGATCGGTCTCGGTAAGTTCAGTCGATTTCGGGATCTCTTTTCCGCGGATCTCGCCCTCGTAGGGATCGGACAGCTTCATACGGTTATGGACGTTCAGCGTGCCGCCCTCCTGCATCACCGAATTGCCGCCGCAGCGCATCGCGTTGATCGCACGGAGATCGCCGTCGATCAGATGAAACTGATATCCGTCGGTCATTCCGTCGGTACCGACGTGTTGAACGAGCGTTCCGGTGCTGTTCGAGGAACGGATCATTTCGTTCACGCCGTAGGAGAAGATATGGAGCAGGGTTTCGTTTTCCGCGCCGTCAAGAATGATCGAAACGTTGTTTTTCAGAGAACTGTTCAGAAAAGATCCGAAATCAGAACCGTCCGGGAAGGAGAACAGTGCGGTATCACGACGAACGGGAATCGTTGCGTTATGAAGGAAATCGGAAACGTAACCGTTTTTCCCGCCGAGCTTCAGATCATTATAGTAGCAGAACGAGGAGATCATCTTCACGAAATGCCCGTCACAGCCCGAGAAATCTATGCCGTAACCGGGACACATCAGACAGAGGTTCTCGGCGTAGCAGCCGCTTCCCTCTCCCCTGATCGCATAGGAGGATTTCCCTACAGTGGCGCCGTTATCCGGATAGCAGACCGACATCCCGGTGATGCCGGCGTTCTTCCCGAGCGTGATCGCCGCCTGATCGGCAGGAGAACCGTTGACGCCGCAGCGGACGAGCAGCACCGTACCGCCCGATTTCCCGTCCTCGACGCGGGTCGCGACGTCGGAAGCGCCGCGAAGCTCGACCCCTTCGGGAACCTTGACCGGCTTTTTCAGCGTGTAGACCCCGGCGGGAAGATAAACGATGCCGCCCTTCTTTCCCGCTTCGTCGAGAACGAGCTGCAGCGGGGCGGAGATATCGGTCCCTTTTCCCTTGCCCTCCGTAAACGGATAAAGGTTCTTTGCGGGCTGATAACGTAAGACCGAAACCGCGGGAGGATACGCCGCGAGCGATTCTTCGTTATAAAGGATCGTTCCGGTCAGCTTGCCTGCCGCCTCCACGCCCGCGAGGCGGACGACGCCGGAGGTCTTGTTGACGACCGAATATTCCTCGCCTTCCAGATGGGAGGCGGCGATCTCAACGCCCCAGCGGACGTCGGTATAGCCGATCTCCACGGCGGTCAAGGAATCGGTCACGTTCAGACCGTAGAAGGTCCCGGTAAAGGAGGAGCGCTTGCCCTGTACGGTCTTCACGCCGGTCCTGCAGCAGGTGATACTGATATCGGTGAACATCGACCAGTCGAGGTCGGCAAGGGTCAGTCCGACCGCGTTCTTTTTCAGATAGGTCTTCAGTTCGCTTTCGTCGGGGTGTTCGGGAAGGGAGAGCCAGTATTCCGGCGAAACGCGGATTCCCTTGCAGGTGCCGACGTCGGCGGAATTGTGGAGAAGAAGCGCCGTTTTCAGAAACGTGCCCCTGAAATTTTCGATATAGAGCTGCTCGTGAACGCTGCCGTCGGTGGTCGAGGCAATGCCGATATAACCGTTATAGACCGTCACGTTTCTGACCGTCTGTACCATATAATCGGCGCCGCTGCCGCCCGGGATATAGAAGGTCGGCGGGTATTGCTTCGGGTCCTTTGCGTTCTGATCGGTGTACAGTACGTCAATGCCGTCGATCCCGGCAGAGCCGCCGATACGGAAAAGCCCGGTACCGGTCGCGCCGGAGGCGTCGGGCGCGGCGAGGATCAGCGTGAGGTTTTCTCCCTTCTCGTTCCGCGCGCCGTGAAGAGACACGAAGGCGGGGACCGAAACGGTGTCCTTCACGAGATATTTCCCTTCCGGCAGATAGACCGTACCGCCGCCCATCTTCGCGCAGTCGTTCAGCGCTTTTCCGATGCCCGCCGTGCTGTCGGTTTCTCCGGTCGGGTCAACGGCGTATTTTTCTTCGGAAGCGATAACGTCCGCAACAAAGGGCTCGGGTGAATCAACGAGGATCGCCGACGAGGAGTAATCGATCGGAACGAAGGTCCCGGTCTTTTTTTCATTGAATTCCATGGGAAGCACGATTCCTTTCTCCGCTTTTCCGTTTTCCGCAAAGAATCGGTAGCCAAGATAATCGGTCAGAAAAGCGCGGACGGCGAGAACGGTATGCTCGTCGTCGATGCCGAGCAATAGGATCTTCTTTTTGTCTTCCGAGAGGCGGATCAGGTATTCCTCTTCTCCGAGCTCACCGAGCGCCGCTGTGCTTGCCGCGCGGTTGGTTTTACCGACGAGGATCTCGTATCTGCCGTTGATCTCCTCCTCGGTTTCGTTCCGGATCCAGTCGGAGTCGAGACCGACCTGATCCGCTGAAAGACCTGAGATGGTCACGATCGCTTTTTTCAGCGTCTGCGCCGCCTGCGTCACATCCCCTGAAGCTGTATCGGAACGGACGACCGTATAGAGGAAGCCGCCGTCCTCCTTCAGCACCGGGAGGCTTGGCTTTTCTTTTTCACCGCAGCCCGAAAGGAAAAGAACTGCAGACAAAAGGACGAGAAGAAAGCTCAGTAGTTTCTTGTAGTTCATTTGCCGTTTTCTCCTTTTGTTTTCTATTTCTCACGAAGGAACACGCCGGTACCGATGCCGGCTAACAGCAGGATCCCGATCCCGACGTAAAGGAAGTCCGATACGGGGACGGTGACCTTCTTTTTCAGCTCACCCTTCTCCGAAACGGCGTATTCCTTTCCGTTCGCGTCTGTCATCGAAAAGCGTCCAGCGGCATCCTTCACATCTTCCTCGGTTCCTTCAAGAATCACCGTACCGACGGTGTAATCGGGGCGGATCACGTCGTTCTCCATCACGGCGGGAACGAGCTCGGAAACGGCGGGAGCGGTCAGCTTGCCTTCCACGCGGATCGTGCCGCCAAGATCACCGCGAACGAGCGCGATATGGCTTCCCTTGGAAACGATGACCGATTTCCGGAGAATGACAGTCCCCTCGCTGCATACCGCAGAGCCGCAGTCCGCCTTGTTCATCATGAAGCCGCCGCCCGACATATCGAGCGTGCCTCGGTTATAGATGCCGCCGCCATATTTCGCGGTTCCTGAAATGAAGGTACAGTCGTGATGGATCACGGAACCCGATCCGGAAATATAAATACATCCGCCGCGGTTCGCCGCTGTGTTTTCGGAAAAGTAACCTGCCTCAAGCGTCAGTTGACCTTCGGTATAGATCCCCGCGCCGTCGTCGGCATGACAGGAGCTGATCGAAAAGCCTGCGGAAACGGCATCCTTCATCAGATATAGCCCGCCGCCCCTTTCCGCGGAGCAGCCGTTTGCGGAAAAACCGTTCAGAACGGTGGCATCGGTAACGTAAGCACCGCCGCCGAGCGAAGCCGTGCAGTTTTTGCAGAGAATCCCGCCGAGGGTCACCTTCGCGCTGTGTACGAAGATACCGCCGCCGTAAGTGTCCGCCGTGCAGTTCTCGACCGTTCCGCCGAGAAGCGCCCCTCTGCCGTTGATGCTGATCGCGCCGCCCTCCGGAGCGGTACAGTTCTTAATTGTCACGTCGGCGATATTCAGAATCCCGCCTTCTTCCGTGAAGATCGCGCCGCCGGATACGGTACTGACGCAGTCGGTGATCTCACCGCCGTAAATATTCAGCATCCCGTTTTCTTTCACGCAGAAGCAAGCGCCCCTTCCGGAAGAACCCTGCCCCGAAAGAACGGTCCCGCCGTAAAGATTCAGGTCTCCCTCCACGCGTATCAGCGAAGCGGCTTTCCCTTTATCGTTTCCGGTGAGGATCAGCGACGCGTCGGAACCGATCGCGCCCGTCTTGCCGAGATCAAGAGAAGCGCCGTGCTTCACGACGATCATATCTCCCTCGTCAAAGCCGCGCCTGATCTCACATCCCGCACCGTTCAGAACGTAGCTTCCTTCCTCGATCACGATGGGGGAATCCAGCGTCAGGTCGCGGCGAAGGGACAGACTTTCGATCCTTACGTTCGTTTCCCCGCCAAGCGCAGCGGCAAAATCCTCCGCGCTGCGTACGGTCCCTCCCGGGGCGTGCGCGGGCTCCGTTGCGGCATAGACCGGAAGCAGCGACACGGAAGAAAGAACGGCAAAGATGAAAAGAAAGATAAGAATCAGACAAAACCGGCGTTTCATTTCGTAAAAAAACCTCGCATACTTATATTCATTTATTTCTTATTCTATTATACCTCCTGCAAATTGCTTTGTCAACCGGAATTCCGCAAATAACACCATATCGGAAAGGAAATAAATCTGATTTTTTGTGCGATATTTATAGAATCCATCTTGACAAACAAGAGAAAAATTGGTATAATAACACCATCATGGGAAGATGGGAGAGCGTACGTTGGAAAACTGCAACATTATGACCGTCACCTCCTGCAAGGGCGGCGTCGGGAAATCGACGATCGCCGCGAATCTGTCCGCGGCACTTGCAGAGATCGGGTACCGCGTTCTCCTCGTTGACTGCGATTTCACGGTGCGTTCTCTCGACCTCATCCTCGGGCTCGAGGACCGCGCGATCTATGACGTTTACGACGTGCTTTCCGGTTCCGTTCCGCCCGAAAAGGCGCTGATCAACGATCCCCGGTACGAAAAGCTATTCTTCCTCTGCGCGCCCTACGGAAAAACGGAGGAAATGATCGAGGAGGAACGCTTCGGTTCCCTCATCCTTCATTACGCGATGGAGGGCGGCTTTGATTATATCATTCTCGATACGCCCGGGGATATCGGAAAGAGCTTTCAGATGGCGGCTTCCGTTTCCGATTCCGCGCTCGTCGTTTCCACCAATCAGCCCACCTCCCTCCGCGCCGCGGAACGGACGGGTGCGCTGCTTGCCGAAAAGGGCGTCGGATCGAGAAAGCTTGTCATCAATTGCTTTGATACCGGAAGGGTCGCCTTCTCTGCCGATCACAGCCTCACCGGGCTGATCGACGAGACCTGCATTCAGCTTATCGGCATCATTCCCTTCGATATCCGCGTGATGGAAGCGCAGTCGAGGAGAGAACTCGTCTTTTCCCTGAAGGATTCCAACGTCCCCGCCGCCTACCGCAATATCGCGCAGCGGCTGAACGGCATTCAGCTTCCCCTTTTCACGGGATTCCGTCACATCAACCGTAAACAACTGATGAATCAGTTAAGATAACCAACAGAAAAACCGAAAGGATGAATCGGCATGGAAATAGCACTCATAGCGGACGACAGAAAAAAGGAACTGCTTACTCAGTTCTGCATTGCGTACTGTGGTATTCTTACCAAACACAATATTTACGCGACCGGGATTACCGGTAAGTATATTTCCGAAGCCACAGGTCTTGATATCGACCGCCTCCTTTCCGGCGCACACGGCGGAATGCAGCAGATCGCTTCCCGTATCTCGTTCGACGAGATCGATATGGTGATCTATTTCCGCGATCAGGCTGCGGGCAGCGAGGAGAGCGAGGATTTCGGAACCACCCTGCTCCGCCTCTGCGATCTCCACAATATTCCGATCGCGACGAACATCGCGACCGCCGAGGTCCTTGTCCGCGCGCTTGACCGCGGTGACCTCGACTGGCGTGAGATCGCGAATCCCCGCTCCGAGTACAACCTCAAAAAGAAGAAAATGGCAGCCCTCCACAATTGATGAAAGCACGGCGTCTGTCAAAACGGCAGACGCCTTCTTTTGGATAAGGATTTACAGATGAACAGAAATCAGAACGCAAACAAAAAAACGGTAAAACGTTCCGGGAGGAAAAAAACCTTTCCCTACGTTCCGGTCGTATTGCTGATCGCTCTTCTCATTTTTCTCGGGACCCTGATCTACGTGATGGCGAAGACAGGAAGGTTCGGTGATCCGAACGAAACCGAAGCGCCGACGGAGGAGATCACGCTCCCGCAGACCGATCCGCCCGCAACGCTTCCGCCGGAGACTGATCCACAGACGGAGCCCATTACCGAACCCGTGACCGAGCCGGAAACGGTTCCCGAGACCGAACCCGAAACCGAGCCGCCGGTTACCTACGAAGAGATCACGGTCAGCACGGCGGGAGATCTGATGTTCCATATGCCGCAGGTCAATACCGCGTACCGTGCCGATACCGGAACCTATGATTTTACCGACGTCTTTCAGTATATCGGCAAGGAAATGAGTGCCGCCGACCTCGCGATCCTCAATTTTGAGACGACGCTCGGCGATCCCGCTTATCCCTATCAGAGTTACCCGACCTTTGTTTCCCCCGATTCCGTTCTTGACGCGGTGAAAGGCGCGGGATTCGACCTGATGCTTTACGCCAACAACCATACCTATGATAACGGTCTATACGGCGTGCAGCGCACGGTCTCCAAATTCAAGGAATACGGTCTTTCGTGGCTCGGCGCGAGAGAAAAGCCCGAGGACCCGACCTACGGCATCGTTGAGGTCGGCGGCGTGAAGCTCGGTATGATCAATTTCGCGCACGATCTCGGCTGGGACGCGGTCAACAGAACGATCAATGGCATCCCGATCTCCGCAAACGATCTTCAGTATATCGACCTTTTCAACCGCTATCTGCACGAAGCGTTTTACGCGGAGGCGGAAAGCAGGATCAGCGCGCTGAAGGAAAACGGCGCCGATCTCGTCCTCTTCTTCATCCATTGGGGCGACGAATACTACATCACCCCGAACGACGAACAGAAGGAGATCGCGCAGAAGCTCTGCGATCTCGGCGTCGACGCGATCATCGGCTCCCACCCGCACGTCGTACAGCCGGTCGAGGTGCTGAATTCCACGGTCGATCCCGAAAGAAAAACGATCTGCTTCTATTCGCTCGGCAACTACGTTTCCAATCAGTGCCGCGAGACCCTCTCCTCCGACTACTGCCACGGAAACAACAAGAACACCGAAATGGGTCTTACCGTCACGCTGACGATCAGGAAATATTCCACCGGGGAATGTATGATCTCGGGGGTCGATACGATGACGACGTGGGTCCACCGGTATCTCTGCGCCGACGGCTTTTTCGATTACCGCATCCTTCCCGCGGAAAAAGCGGCGAAGGATCCCTCCGCATACGGACTTGACAACGATTATTATCCCGCGGAAGCCGTCGCAACGGTGAACGGCGTGATCGGCAACGCGGTCGAGGTATTCAATTCTTCCCTGCTGCTTCCCGAAGGAATCGCGGCGTAACGAAATATGAAAAGAGGATCCGGATCATGACGAAAAGGTTCTGCAATTCCTATCTGACGAAGGAAAAAGACGGCATTTACGTTTCCTACCGCAGCGGTATGCTGAATTACGAGGAAAAACTGTTCGGCGGCGTCCTGACCTCCTCGGCGCTCGGCATTTCGGGTTATCCGGTCGAAACCTCCACCGTCCCCTCTGTTCCGAGACCCGGCACCGAGGCGTATCTTCTCCCGCAGGCGTTTTTCCTCGAGGTAAACGGCGTCGGGATCGAGGACGGTTATTCCTTCGTAAGCTATGATTCCCCGGTCACAAACGGCGTCTGCCGTACCGAGCTGAAGCTGAAAAACGAAGGCGCGGGACTTACCGTCACCGTCGTGACCGAGCTTGACGGCACGAATACTCTGACGCGCTCCCTGATCCTGAAAAACGATACCGACCGTCCTGTCCCCTTCACGAAGATTGCCGTCTTCGGCGGAGGGCTGACCCAGGGGCGTTTCAAAGGAAAGGAAAACGATCTCTTCCGTCTCGGATATATGCACAACAGCTGGGGCGCGAACGAGGGCGATTATCATACCGAGGGGCTTGCGCGCGGAGAATTCGTCTTCTCGAGACAGCGCTATTCCGACCGCTTCCGCATTCCCTTCTTCACGCTCGAAAGCAAGCCGAACGGCATCGTTTTCGTCGGCTCGCTTGCCCATTCCGGCGCGTATCGGATGCGCTTCTCCCACGAAAACTATTACGGGACAGCCGCTCTTTCCTTCCGCTGTGAGATCGGCGCGGGACCCTATCCGCTCGTTCTGAAGCCCGGCGAAACCTTTACGACCCCGGTCTTCCATTTTTGTGCGGCGGCGGGCAGCACCGACGACGCGATCAACGAAATGAATGACCATATCCGTTTGTATGCCGCTCCCTTCAAAAAGGAAGGTCTTCTCGAGTCGGGGATCGGTCCGGAAACCGATATGTCTGAGGAGATGATCCTCCACGCGATCGACACTGCCGAAAAGCTCGGTGCCGAGGTCTTCTTCATCGACGCGAGCTGGTACGCAGAGGAGCACGGCGAGCGCGATTGGCCGAGTCACTGCGGAAACTGGGACCCTAAGCCCTTCCGCTACAACCGTTCGATGCTCGATATCCGGGAATACGCGAAGAACAAGGGGCTGAAATTCGGTCTGTGGGCGGATCCCGAAAAGATCGGTTACAGGAGCGAGATATGGGACGCCGAGGTACCTGCCCGTCTGCACGACCGTAACGGCGCTCCCGTCCTCGACGGAAACTGCCGCATCGTTGACGCCTCGGTCCCCGAGGGCGCAAAGTGGCTCGACGAAACGATCCGCTCGATCATCGACCGCTATCGGCTCGATTTCTTCCGCCTTGATTCCGGTTCCTACGCCTTTACCGCCGTTATGGATTCTTACGGCTATTCCGAAAACCGCGATCTCCGTTACTACGATGCGTGGTATAAGATCTTCCGGAAGCTCCGCGCCGATTACCCCGACGTGATCTTTCAGAACTGCGCGGGCGGCGGCGCGCGGATCGACACCGGAATGGTGGCGCCGATGTCCAATACGTGGATCACCGATCAGCAGATCGCCCCGACGTCCTACCGCGTGCTGAACGGCGTTTCGATGCTCCTTCCCTGCGAATATTTCGTGCGCGGTGTCGGCGGACAGAACGTGCAGGTCGCGGCTTCGCTCGATTTTCAGCTCAACGTCGCCCGCTTCGGTAATCCGGTCTGCTCCTATAATACGCCTGTCTGGCTCTCTCTGAACGACCGTCAGCTTGCAGCGATACGGAATATGCTCGACACCTATAAAAACGTCGTCCGTCCGCATCTGCCCGGCTGCCGCGTCTATCATCACACGCCGGAGATTTATGAAACGTCGCCCGATTCGGTCGGCATCCTTGAGCTCGGCTCGGCGGAGCGTGACTTCTCGATGCTCGGCGTCTTTACGCTGACGCGCCCCGAGAACCCCGAAATCCGCGTCAGATTCCGCGGGATCGACCCAGATGGGGAATTCCGCGTCTCCTGCAACGACCGCTTTATGGGCGTTTTACGCGGCTGGGAGCTCGTTGAATACGGCATTACGGCAAGGATCGAAAACGCACTTGATTCCCGCGTCTATATCGCGGAAAAAATGAAAGGATAAGGATATGAAAAAAACGGTATTGAGAAATTACGCGAGGCTGATCGCCAAAACGGGCGTCAACGTACAGAAGGGGCAGGAGGTCATCATCGTCGCCGATCTCGATCAGCCCGAATTCGTGAAAACGGTCGTCGAGGAGTGCTATAAGGCGGGCGCCGGAAAGGTCACCGTCGATTGGTCGTATCAGCCGCTTGAAAAGATCAACGTGAAGTACCGCAGTCTGAAGACCCTCTCCACCGTCGAAAAATGGGAAGAGGAAAAATGGAAGCACCGCGTGGAGGCGCTTCCCTGCATGATCTATCTGCTCTCCGAGGATCCCGACGGCTCTGCCGGAATGGATCAGGAAAAGTACGCGAAGGCGGCGAGAAAGCGCTTCGGCATCATCAAGCCCTACCGCGACGCGATGGAAAACAAGTATCAGTGGTGCATCGCGGGCGTTCCGGGCAAGGCGTGGGCAAAGAAGCTCTTCCCGGGCGAGCGCCCCGCGAAGGCGGTAGAGCTATTGTGGGAGGCGATCCTCAAGACCTCCCGCGCCGACGGTCCCGATCCCATTCAGGCGTGGAAGGATCACAACGCCGATCTTGAAAAGAGATGCGCGTATCTGAACGGACTGCATTTGAAGGAGCTCGTTTACAAGGCGTCGAACGGAACCGACCTCCGCGTCGGTCTGATCCCGGACGCGCTCTTCCTCGGCGGCGGCGAGACCGCGCTCGGAAGCGGCATCTTCTTCAATCCGAATATTCCCTCCGAGGAGGTCTTCGTTTCTCCGATGGCGGGAAAAGCAGAAGGTATCGTCTATTCCTCCAAGCCCTTCTCGTTCCGCGGTGAGCTGATCGAGAACTTCTCCGTCCGGTTTGAGAACGGAAAAGCGGTCGAAGTCAGGGCGGAAAAGAACGAGGAGCTGCTGAAAACCATGATCTCGATGGACGAGGGCGCCGCGATGCTCGGCGAATGCGCGCTCGTTCCGTGGTCG
This sequence comes from Lachnospiraceae bacterium, assembly GCA_024404495.1. GTDB lineage: Bacteria > Bacillota > Clostridia > Oscillospirales > CAG-272 > CAKRZE01. The sequence continues at coordinate 431 of JAKSPT010000027.1, read as the reverse complement.
GGTCCGATCAACCGCTGCGGCGTCCTCTTCTGCAATACCCTTTACGACGAAAACGCCGTCTGCCACCTCGCGCTCGGTCACGGCTTTACGAACTGTCTGAAGGACTACGAAAAGTACACGAACGAGGAATGCAGAGCCAAGGGCATCAATGATTCGATGATCCACGAGGACTTTATGATCGGTACCGAGGACCTCTCGATCACCGGCATCGCGGAGGACGGAAAGGAATACCCGATCTTCCGAAACGGCGAATGGGCGTTCTGATCCCCCCGTTATTCACACAAAAACCGCCTGCGGATGCTTTCGGATAGATAAGGAAGTATTTTCAGATGATGGATTTTGTACGGCAAAATCCGATGCTCGTTAAACGTGTAGACAAATCAGAATTTGTAGGAGAAAATGATGAGAGCACCGTATCAAATATTAGCAAT
>JAKSPT010000026.1 GCA_024404495.1 Lachnospiraceae bacterium | reverse complement strand
GACGAAACCCGAAACCGAGCCCGAGACAGAGCCGGAAACGGAACCCGAGACCGAACCCGAAACCGAGCCCGAGACGGAACCCGAAACCGAGCCGATCGTTGAGCCCGATCCGCCGGCACCCTCGGTCAAAAACGTCATCTTCCTGATCGCGGACGGCGGCGGCTACGACAACCTCACCCTCGCCGATCAGGTAAAGGAGGAGCTCGTCAGACGCGGTCTTGACCGGATCGCCGGGGCGAAGACGTCCGTTTCCGTGAACGGCATCAAAGGCGAGACCCACACCGGGACCTATCTGCTCGATTATCTCGTCGGCTCCGCGAACACGATGCTCCCGACCACGCACGGTACGGTCGTTTACAGCGACGGGAAAAACAATCACGCCGCCTATATCACCGACTCCTCCGCGGCGGGAACCGCACTTTCCGGCGGATATAAGACGACGTATTGCTATTCCGGCGTGGACAGCAATCAGGACCCCCGCGCCTCGCTGACCGAGCTTGCGAAAATGAACGGAAAATCGGTCGGGATCGTTTCCAACAAGAGCTACGCCGACGCGACGCCGCTCGCTTTCCTGACCGCTCATTCGATTTTCCGCTACGAATATCACGATAACGCGCTGCAGGCGGTCCTTGCCGACGCCGACGTAGCGCTGTTTGAGGGAACCTATTACGGCGACCTTTATCAGACGACCGATTCGGCAAAGTCCGCTCACGGGGCTGACCTCATTTTTCGGATGGGGTACGAGCTGCTCGACGGCAGGACCTCCGCCGCGGGGCTGACCGCGATCGGTGAGATCGGGGCGAAGTCGCGCCTCGAAGCCATTATGGACGGGTCAAGAAAGGTCACGAAGCTCTGGGGACCGATGCTCGGCATCAGCAACGATGATTCCGACAGGGTCGCATCCTACGATACCGCCGCCGACCTCATCAGCTACGATATCTACGGGGAAGACAAAAACCCCGCCATCGCAAACCAGCCCTCTCTCCTTCTGATGGCGCAGACGGCGCTGAAGGTCCTTGAAAACGGAGCAAACGAAAACGGTTTCTTCCTGATGGTCGAGGGCGGATGCCTCGACAATTCCGCCGAGGGCGGGTGTCTCCGCGAGGCGACCGGCGAATATCTTGCCTTTGACGAAACCTTCGCGTTCTGCGTGCAGTGGGCAAAGGATCACGGAGACGACACGCTCGTTATCGCCTGCCCGGACCACGATTCGGGCGGCATTTACGGCTTTGAAGATCTTCTGGATCCGATCGTCGACGCGATCATCACCGGAAAAATCAAGGCAAAGCCCGGCTCGACCGGTAAGGATCAGACCATCGCCCAAGAGTACGGTCTCGGCTCCTCCGGCGAATGGAATACCAAACTGAAAAAAGCCGGCTATACCGTGAAAAAGACGGTGGGCAGACACGACAGCCACACCGATATGTGCGTGCCGATCTCGCTCTACTGCCCGGCGGAAATTGAAGATATTTTCTATACCGCGTCCGGACTGAAAAAGGGCGGAAGCGAGGAAACGGTCCGCAGGGGGACGTCGCTGTACTACGTTCCGAACGAAAACGTGGGGAAATACGATATCCCGCTGACCGATGCTTACGGTATCCCGCAGTACCGCTCCTCCGCGCTGAACGGGGAGTATATCGTTGAAAATACCGTGATCGCCCCCGCGATCGCCGCTGCGGCGGGGCTCGGGAACCTTGACGCCGCGACCTCGGTCCTTTTCGTGCCGGTCGGCAGCTTTTATAACGGAATGTCCGGCGCCTCGGGAACGTTTTCCGGTCCCTTCGGAGAGGGCACGGTCGAAATCGATATCGCGAATAAAAAGACGCGGTATTCGTGGTATTTCCCGATGGATTTCACCCTCGGTCCGGTCAGTACCTCGCGCAATACGATCACTTATAACGGAAAACCCATCACGAAAATCGGAAACTGCCAGCCCCGCGTCCTCTACGTGCTCGACGTGACCTCCGGCACCGATATGAAGACCGCGACGAGCGGAACGCTTTTCCTGCCGCAGTCGGTACTGGTCGAAAGCGGACTCGCCTACGCCGTGAATTTCCGCGACGCGGAAGGAAAGGAATATCTCGCTTCGCTGACCGTCCCGGTCGGAGATTCTTCCTTCATTCTCCCGACCGAAACGCTTCCCGCCCGTTATCCCGGGAATGGAAAAGCGATCGCCTCCTTCACGCTGAACGGAAAGGAATACGCCCCCGGCGCGACGGTCAGCACGAAGGAACTGACCGGAAGCGCGACCGAATTCATCTTCCGGGTGGGATAAAGAATGGAACACAAAGGAACGAAACGAATCGAAACCGAGCGGCTGATCTTAAGACCGTTCCGCCCCGGAGATGCCGCAGCAGCATACCGGAACTGGACTTCGGACAACAAGGTTACCGAGTTTTTAAGGTGGCAAACCCATTCCGATATCACGGTCACGGAAACGGTCATCGGAAACTGGGTGAAGGAAAGCGAAAAGCCGGACTTCTATCAGTGGGCGATCGTATTGAAGGAGATCGGGGAACCGATCGGCTCCATCGGCGTCGTTGACAGAAACGAATTTCTGGATATCTTGCATATCGGCTATTGTATCGGAAGCAGATGGTGGCATAGAGGGATCACGACCGAGGCGTTTTCGGCGATCATTCCGTATTTGTTTGAAGAAGTCGGCGCGAACCGGATCGAGTCTCAGCACGATCCGGACAATCCCCACTCGGGCGGCGTGATGAAAAAATGCGGTCTTACGTATGAAGGAACGCTGCGTCAGGCGGATTTCAGCAACAAAGGAATCGTTGACGCCTGTATGTACGGTATTCTGAAATCGGATTGGGAAAGCAAAAAACAAGGATAACCCTATTCCCTCATTCATAAAAATTCCCGGCGGGCAGCTCACAATGAACTGCCCGCCGGTTTTTTGCTTTGTACGATGATTCGGGATACTGTCGGAAGCCCGCTTGCCTTTTTACTTTTCGATCGCCGCTTTTTTCTTCATGATCGCCGAGAGCCGTTCACTGTCGAACTTTTCTCTGCGGTCGAAGGCGTAGATGCCGTTCTTTTCCTGGAAGACGTCGGTGAGCTGCGTGTAGCAGAAGCCGCAGACGTAGGGGGATTCGAGCAGGGCGGAGACCAGACCCTCAAAACGGGTATAGAACTCCTCCATATCCTCCGGCGACTTGCCGTAGCCCCAGCTGCCGCTTCTGTCGTTGTCGATGACCCAATGGATGCCGCCGAACTCGGAGACGAAATAGGGCATACCGTCGTCGTAATGTTCAAATCTCGGATGGTTGACGAAGGGCTTGCCTGCGGCGAACTCCTCGTGATAGCGGCGGCGGAAGGAATCGACGTTCTGATCGTAATCGTGGACGTCGTAGATATCGGTGAGGGTGTGGACGTAGCCCGAGGTGTCGATGATCGGACGGACGGCGTCAAACGCGCGGATATCGTGATACATCGCGCGGAAGGTGTCGGCGTTTCTGCCCGCGCCGGTCTCGTTGTAGGGGCACCAGCCGATGATGGCGGGAGAGTTGTAGTCGCGTTCCATTTCGGCGAGGAATTCGGTCTGGATCGACTGGAAGGCGGCGGGATCGCTGTCGCTCATGCCCCAGTTCGGGAATTCGCCCCAGAGGAGGTAGCCGAGCTTATCCGCCCAATAGATCGCGGCGGGCTCGAAGATCTTCATGTGCAGACGCGCGCCGTTGAAGCCCGCCTTCTTGGAAAGAACGATGTCGTTTCTGATCTCGTCCTCGGTCTTCGCGGTATAGATGCCGTCGGGATAGAAGCCCTGATCGAGCACGAGGCGCATGAAGACCGGTCTGCCGTTCAGCTCAAAGGCTCTGCCGTTGAGCGCGACCTTACGCATACCGAAATGGGTCTCGACGGTATCTTCGCCGAGGGTAAGGGTGAGCTGATAGAGATTCGGGGTCTCGAGGTCCCAGATCTTCATTTCGGCGTCTTCCGGGAAAACAAGGGTAAAGAGGGCGTGATTGCCGCCGGTACGGACGGTCGTGCGGACGGCTTCCTTTCCTTCAAAGGAGGCGACGGCGGTCAGCGTTTTGCCGACGGCGTTGCCTTTGATGCGGATCTCACCGTAGAGGGTGCGGTTGTCGGGATCGGGCGTGACCTTCACGAAATCAATATAGGTCTCGGGCACGAATTCGAGCCACACGGTCTGCCAGATACCGGTCGTGCGGGTGTAGAGGCAGGAGTAGCGGTCGTACTGCTGGGACTGCTTGCCGGTGGGCTGCAGAGGGCTCTTCGTGTCGTCGATGGCGGTGACGGAGAGGACGTTTTCGCCCTCCTTCACGAGTGCCGTGATATCAAAGGTAAAAGGAGTGTAGCCGCCGCAGTGATGTCCGGCGTGAACGCCGTTGACCCACGTTTCGGTCTGATAGTCCACCGCGCCGAAATGGAGGAGGATCCTGCCGTTCTTCTTTTCGGGCAGCGTGAAGGTACGGCGGTACCACACCTGCGGCATAAAATCAAAATGTTCTACGCCGGAGAGCGGGGACTCGGGGCAGAAGGGAACGGTGATCTTGCCGGAGAGGGAGGGCGCTTCAAACAGCCTTCTCTCGATGCCGGACTTGCCGCCGTCGATCTCAAATTCCCAGGTTCCGTTCAGATTCAGCCAGCTTTTCTCCCCTCTGCGCAGCAGCGGACGGGGATATTCGGGACGCGGAATAGACATAACGATCATCTCCTGATTATTTTTTGGATTTTCCCGAAAAAATTTGCCGAAAGGTCTTTTCTTTTCGCGGAAAATATACTATAATGATATTATAATGGAAAAGTCCGGGTTTTGCAAGAGTTTTGTGAAAATGATCCGGAAAAAATGCCTCTTTTTCGGAAAGGTCGAATCCCTTGTCAGAAGAAAAAAGAAAAAAGCCGGAGCTGCTTTCCCCCGCGGGCTCTCCGGAGTCGCTCGACGCCGCGCTTGCCGGCGGAGCGGACGCGGTATATCTCGGCGGAACGCAGTTCAACGCGCGGATGAACGCGAAGAACTTTGACCGTGACGCGATGGTCGAAGCGGTGAAAAAATGCCACGACGCCGGGGTGCGCCTCTACGTTACGATGAACACCCAGCTTTTCGACCGCGAGCTTGCCGGAGCGCTTTCCTACGCGTCTTTTCTCTACGGCGCCGGGGTCGACGCGCTGATCACGGCGGACCTCGGTCTTGCCTCGCTTCTGCACGAGCATATCCCGGAATTCCGTCTTCACGCAAGTACCCAGATGACCGGGCAGAGCGCCGACGCCGCGAAGCTTTTCGCCTCGCTCGGCTTTGACCGGATGGTCTGCGGCAGGGAAATGTCGGCGGAGGAGATCGCCGCTCTGGTGAAAGCCTCCCCGATCGGCATTGAAATGTTCATTCACGGCGCGATCTGCGTGAGCTGTTCCGGTCAATGTATGCTCAGCGCCGTCATGGGCGGCAGAAGCGGCAACCGCGGCGAATGCGCGCAGCCCTGCCGTCTCTCCTATAACGGCACCTATCCGCTCAGCCTGAAGGATATGTGCCTCGCTCCCCATATCCCGGAGATCCTTGCCTCTGGCGTCGAATCGCTGAAGATCGAGGGGAGAATGAAGCACCCCTCCTACGTTTACGGCGTCACCCGCGTTTACCGCCGTCTGATCGACGAGGGACGCGCGGCGGAAAAAGCCGATATCGACGAGCTTGCGCGGCTCTTCTCGCGCGGCGGCTTCACCGACGGCTATTATACCGGAAAAATCGGGAAGGAAATGCTCGGCGTCCGGAGTGAAAAGGACATCGGCGACTCCCGCGCAAGCCATCTGCAGATCCCGGACAAGCCCGCCGACCGTCTGCCGAAAATCGAACTCACCGAACGCAAAGCGCCCGAAACGCCGGCAAAGATCACGTTCACAGGAAAAAAGCAGAGCGGCAAACCGACCTTTACGGCGCGCTTCCGTTCTCCCTCGCAGATCCCCGAAACGAATGTTTTCAGCCGTATCTATCTTCCGGTCGATAAATTCGACCCGAAGGCAAACGGCGTCTTTCTGCCCCCCGTGATCCGGGAAGCGGACCTGCCGTGGGTGCGCCGCCGTCTTGCCGAGGCAAAGGATAAGGGCGCGCAGTACCTGCTCGTCACGAATATGGGTCAGCTTTCCCTCGCAAGGGAGAGCGGGCTGAGCCCCTACGGCGATACCCGTCTGAACTGCTTCAATTCCCGCACGGCGGCGGAGCTCGTTTCCGCCGGAGACCTGCGCGGCATATTGCTGTCTCCCGAGCTGATCCTGCCGCAGATCCGCGACATGCTTCTGCCGGAGGGTGTCACGAAGGGCGTGATCGCCTACGGGCGCATCCCGCTGATGCTGCTTGAAAAGCCGGTCGACGCGCCTCTGCTGCGCGACCGTACCGGAGCGGCATTCCCGGTGATCAAGGAAAGGAAGCGCGATCTTCTCGTCAATTCCGTGCCGACCTATATGGCGGATCAGCTCAAAAAGCTGGACGAGGTCGGGATCACCGAGCGCCACTTCTTCTTTACGACCGAGGACCGCGCGGCGGTGCTCCGCGCCGTCTACGCCTATCAGCACGGCGTGATCCCGAAGGATCCGATCCGCCGTATGAAATAACCGTAAGAGGATTCCGATATGAACGTAAAAATCAAAAAACTGAAGGAAACCGCGATCCTTCCGCTGTATATGACGCCCGGCGCTGCGGCGGCTGACCTGTTCGCCTGCCTTGAAAACGACGTGACCCTGACGCCCGGGGAGCGCGCGCCGATCCCGACCGGGATCGCGATCTCACCCGAACGCACCGATACCGTCGCTCTGATCTTCGGACGGAGCGGGCTCGGCGTGAAGAAGGGCGTGACGCTCGCCAATTCGGTCGGCGTCGTCGACAGCGATTACCGCGGCGAGATCCGCGTCTGCCTCATCAACCACGGCGAGGAGCCGATCACCGTTCATCACGGCGACCGGATCGCGCAGATCATGTTCGTTCCGATCGAGCTTGCCTCCTTCGTTCCGGCCGAAGAACTCGACGAGACCGAGCGCGGCGAGGGCGGCTTCGGCTCCACCGGCGTTTCCGGCACGAAATAAAACCGACGAATAAAGAGGATCGATATGAAAAAAACGCTTATTTATCTGATCGGCATCTGCTGCGGGATCGTGATCGGTACGCTCGTCGCCAATCTTGCCGCTTCGAGCGAGCTGCTCTGGTGGCTCGCGTACGGAATGGACTTCGGTCTCACGACGCCTTTCGTACTCGATCTTTCGGTGATTAAGCTGACCTTCGGCATCACGCTGAATCTGAATATTTCGGTCGTGATCTTCACGGTCGTCTCCGTACTCGTCACGAGGAGGCTCTGCCGTGGTTAAGATCGTACTTGCGTCAAAATCCCCCCGCCGGATCGAGCTGCTCCGGATGTACGGGCTCGACCCGGTGATCCTCCCCGCGAAAGTCGACGAGCACGCGTTTGATTCGCTCCCGCCCGTCACGCGCGTGGAGGCGATCGCGCGGGCAAAGGCGGAGGCGACCGCCGCGCTCCTGACGGAGGAAACCGAAACGCTCGTCATCGCCGCCGACACCCTCGTAGAGCGGGACGGGATCGCCCTCGGCAAGCCGAAGGACGGGGAGGACGCGGTCGCGATGCTGCTCTCCCTTTCGGGAAAGGAGCATTTCGTCCATACCGGCGTCTGTCTGATCGGGCAGGGAAGAACGCGCGTCTTTCGCGTGACGACGAAGGTGACCTTCTACCCGCTGACCGAAGATTTCGTCCGCGCCTACGTGAAGACCGGGGAACCGCTCGACAAGGCGGGCGCGTACGGCATTCAGGGCATCGGCTCGCTGCTCGTCTCCTCGATCGAGGGCGAATATCTGAACGTCGTCGGTCTGCCCTGCGCCGCGCTTGAACGGGAGCTTGCCGCGTTCGGCGTATCACTTATGAATCCCTGAAATCCTTTACCGGAGAGAATATATGTCAAAAGAACTCATCCGCAATTTCTGTATCATCGCGCACATCGACCACGGAAAATCCACCCTTGCCGACCGTATCCTCGAAAATACCGATACCGTCGCGACGAGGGATATGGAGGAGCAGCTCCTCGACAATATGGATCTGGAGCGTGAACGCGGGATCACGATCAAGGCGCGCGCCGTCAACCTCAACTATCACGCGCAGGGCGGAAAGACCTACGAATTCAATCTGATCGACACCCCCGGGCACGTCGACTTCAATTACGAGGTCTCCCGTTCGCTCGAAGCCTGCGAGGGCGCGCTTCTGATCGTGGACGCCACGCAGGGCGTCGAGGCGCAGACGCTTGCCAACGCCTACCTCGCGATCGAATCCGACCTTGAGATCGTTCCGGTCGTCAACAAGATCGACCTGCCGTCGGCGGACGTGGAAAACGCTTCCGATGAGCACGGCTCGATCACCGGGCCCGAGATCGAGAACATCATCGGCGTTCCCGCGGAGGGCTCCCCCGCCGTCTCGGCAAAGACCGGTCTCAACATCGGCGACGTGCTCGAAGCGGTCGTGAATCAGATCCCCGCGCCCGCGGGCGATCCCGACGCGCCGCTGAAATGTCTGATCTTCGATTCCTATTACGATTCCTACCTCGGCGTCGTCGTTCTGATCCGCGTCAAGGACGGCACGGTGAAAGCGGGCGACCGCATCCGGCTGATGTCCACCGGCGCCGAATTCGACGTCGTTGAGGTCGGCAAAATGGCGCCCTTCGGTCTGAAAGCGACCGGAAAGCTGGAGGCGGGCGACGTCGGTTATCTGACCGCGTCGATCAAGACCGTTTCGGATACCCGCGTCGGCGATACGATCACCACGGCGGAAAACGGCGTCTCCGAGCCGCTTCCCGGCTTCAAGCAGGCGCTCCCGATGGTTTTCTCGGGTATTTATCCCGCCGACGGCGCGCGCTACGGGGATCTGCGCGACGCACTCGAAAAGCTTCAGCTCAACGACGCGGCGCTTTCCTACGAGCCCGAGACCTCCGCGGCACTCGGCTTCGGCTTCCGCTGCGGCTTCCTCGGTCTTCTGCACATGGAGATCATCGAGGAGAGATTGGAACGGGAATTCAATCTCGACCTGATCACCACGGCGCCGAGCGTCATTTACCGCGTCACCAAGCGGAGCGGCGAGGTCGTTTATATCGACAACCCCTCGAACTATCCTTCTCCCGACGAGATCGAAATGGCGGAGGAGCCCTTCATCAAGGCGAACATCATCACGCCGGTCGAATACGTCGGCTCGATCATGGAGCTTTGTCAGGACCGCCGCGGTGTCTTCTCGGATATGAAGTATCTCGATCCCACGAGGACCGAGCTGCACTACGAGCTGCCGCTGAACGAGATCGTTTACGATTTCTTCGACGCATTGAAATCGCGCAGCAAGGGCTACGCCTCGCTCGACTACGAGCTTTCGGGCTATCAGCAGAGCAAGCTCGTCAAGCTCGACTTCCTCCTGAACGGGGAAATGGTGGACGCGCTCTCCTTCATCGTCTTTGAGGAAAGAGCGTACGCGAGAGGCAGAAGGATCGCCGAAAAACTGAAGGACAATATCCCGCGTCAGCTTTTCGAGATCCCGATCCAGGCGGCGATCGGCGGCAAGGTCATCGCCCGCGAGACCGTCAAGGCGATGCGCAAGGACGTCCTTGCCAAGTGCTACGGCGGCGATATCACGAGAAAGAAGAAGCTGCTCGAAAAGCAGAAGGAAGGCAAAAAGAAGATGCGTCAGCTCGGCTCGGTCGAGGTCTCTCCCGAGGCGTTCATGGCGGTCCTCAAGCTGGATGAGGAATAATCGGGACTTTCGTTCCGAAATAATAGATACGCGCCGGAGAGCCCGGCGCGGGAAGGACATAATCCTGTATGACAGTATTTGATCTTCTGACGATGATCGGCGGACTTGCCCTGTTCCTGTTCGGCATGTCGCTTATGTCCAGCTCGCTTGAAAAGCGCGCGGGCAACCGTCTGAAATCCATCCTCGGCAATATGACGGGCAGCCTGTTCAAGGGTCTGCTTCTCGGTCTCGGCGTTACGGTCGTGATCCAGTCGTCCTCGGCGACGACGGTCATGGTCGTCGGCTTTGTCAACTCGGGCGTCATGACGCTCGAACAGTCGGTCGGCGTCATCATGGGCGCCAATCTCGGCGCCTCGGTGACCTCGTGGCTGCTCTCGACCTCCGGTATCTCCGGCGACTCGCTCGTGATGCAGCTTCTCAAGCCCTCGTCGTTCACCCCGGTGCTTGCTCTGATCGGTATCGTGCTCTTTATGTTCACGAAGAATCAGAAAAAGAAGGACACCGGTATGATCCTTCTCGGCTTCGCCGTTCTGATGTTCGGAATGGAAACGATGTCGGGCGCGGTCTCGGTGCTTGCAGAAACGGGAAACTTCGAGGGTGTTATCAAAACTCTCCAGAACCCGGTTCTCGGCGTTCTCGTCGGTCTCGTCTTTACGGCGATCATCCAGTCATCGGGTGCTTCGGTCGGTATCCTGCAGGCGCTGACGCTGACCGGCATGGTCCCGTACTTGACCGCCGTCCCGATCATCATGGGTCAGAACATCGGTACCTGCGTGACCGCGATGATCTCCTGCATCGGCACCGGCAAGAACGCGCGCCGTGCCGCCGTGATCCACCTCTCGTTCAACCTGATCGCAACGCTGATCCTGCTTCCCGCTTGGTATCTGCTTCTTACCGTCCCCGTTGTGAAGGCATTCTTCTCTTCAAATGCAACCCCGCTCGGCATCGCCGTCGTACATACCGCCTTCAAGCTGATCGCGCTCGCGATCCTGATCCCTTTCAACAAAAAGCTGGTCTCTCTCTCCAAACTGCTCGTCCGCGACGGAAAGGGCGAGGAGGACGCCGTCCTGCTCGACGACCGTCTGCTCGGTACCCCCTCCGCCGCGATCCTGCGCTGCAAGACCGTTCTGACCGATATGGGCGAGCTTGCCGTCAATTCGATGAAGATGGCGTTCCGTCAGCTTGACGCTTTCGACGAAAAGGACGCCGCCGAGATCCGCGGGGAAGAGGAGCAGGTGGACAAGTTCGAGGACGCTCTCGGTACTTATCTCGTCAAGCTCGCCTCGCAGCCGCGCCTTTCCGAATCAGACAGCGCCGAGATCACGAAGATGCTGCATCTGCTCGGGGACTTCGAGCGCATATCCGACCACGCGGTCAACATTCTCGAATCCGCCGAGGAGGTCCACGAAAAGAAGCTTTCCTTCTCGGATGACGCGAAGCACGAGCTTTCGGTGCTGATCTCCGCGGTCTCCGAGATCCTCGATCTCGCGCTCTCCTCCTACGAGGATACCGACCTGAAGAGCGCCGTGATGGTCGAGCCGCTTGAGCAGGTGGTCGACGATCTGCGCGATATGCTGAAAAAGCAGCACATCGCCCGTCTGCAGAGGGGCGAGTGCACGATCGAGCTCGGCTTCGTTCTCACCGACCTTCTGACCAACCTCGAAAGAATTTCCGACCACTGCTCCAACATCGCGGGCTGTATGCTTGAAATGGAGCACGACAATATGGATATCCACGAATATCTGCGCCGGATCAAGCAGGGCGACGTTGCCGAATTCAACGGTCTGTACGAAAACTTCACGAAAAAGTACGCGCTTTGAAAATGACGCGAAAGGGCTGCCCGCTTTCCGGACGGCCCTCATTTTATAAGATATGAAAAAAAGAACCCTGATATTGCGTTCCGCCGCCGCTGCCGTGCTTGCGGCGTCGGGCTTCTTTCTCGTGACGCGGACCACGCTGCCGTTCCGTCTGGAGCGGGCGCTGTCTGCGAAAAAGGAACGGGTGACCGTGACCGAAGCGCACCCGGAGACCGTGTCCGTGACGCTTGACGGTCTGAAAGGAAAGGAAAACGTCACGTTTGACACCTCCCTTCTTATGATCTCCCCCGGCCATCCGCTTCCCGACGGATTCGTTCCGGAGCTTTCCGATTACCGTGATACCGGGGTGCTGATGGAAACGAATACCGCAGAAGCTTACGGTGCCCTTTCCGACGCGATCCTTTCGGACTGCGGCACGAAGCTGTACGTCATCGCGTCCTACCGCACGGAAGAAGAGCAGGAGGCGGTGAAGGACAGCGAGGGCGAGGTCGCCGCCGCCGTTGGAGAAAGCGAGCATCAGGCGGGTCTTGCGCTCGATCTCGCGGTCCGGGGCTACGGCGGACCGTCGTTTATCAGGACGGAAGCCGGTAAAACCGTGAACCGGGAATGCAGCCGGTACGGCTTCATCATCCGCTATCCGTTCTGGGGCGAAAAGGAGACCGGATTTTCCTTTGAACCGTGGCACGTCCGATACGTCGGTCATCCTCACGCCGGTATTATCATGGGAAACCGGATGACGCTGGAAGCCTACCTCTCCTCCCTTGCACCGGGCGTCTGGTATTCCTCCGGGGGATATCTGATTTCAAGGCAGAGCGGGGAAGCGCTCGAGATCCCTTCCTCCTTCCTTTCGCTCACGGTCTCCCCGGACAACTGCGGTCGTTACGTCATTACGGCAAAAACCGAATAAAGCAAAAAACAAGACCGGAATCGGCATCTGCCTTTTCCGGTCTGTATTTTTGATTATTTTGCGTAATCGACGGCACGGGACTCGCGGATGAGGGAGATCTTGATCTGTCCGGGATATTCCATGCTGCTTTCGATCTTCTTGACGATCTCGCGTGCGGTGATGATCATCTGATCGTCGTTGACCTCTTCGGGCTTGACCATGACGCGGATCTCTCTGCCCGCCTGAATCGCGTAGGACTTGTCGATACCGGGGAAGGAGTTCGCGATCTCCTCGAGCTTCTGAAGTCTCTTGAGGTAGTTCTCAAGGTCCTCACGTCTCGCACCGGGACGGGCTGCCGAAACGGCGTCCGCCGCCTGCACGATCATGGCGATGATGGTCTGAGGCTCCACGTCGTTGTGGTGCGCCTCGATCGCGTGGATCACGTCGCGGCTTTCCTTGAATTTCTTGGCAATGTCAACGCCCAACTGCACGTGGGAGCCTTCGACTTCCTGGGTCATTGCCTTACCGATATCGTGGAGAAGTCCCGCGCGCTTCGCGAGGGTACTGTCAACGCCGAGCTCGTCGGCGATGATGCCGGAGATATGGGCGACCTCGATCGAGTGCTGAAGAACGTTCTGACCGTAGGAGGTACGGAAACGCAGACGGCCGAGCATACGGACGAGATCGTTGTTGATACCGTGGATACCGACCTCGAAGGTGGCGCGTTCGCCTGCCTGCTTGATCATGCTTTCCACGTCCTTGCGCGCCTTTTCGACGGTCTCCTCGATTCTCGTGGGATGGATTCGTCCGTCGGAAATGAGTTTTTCGAGCGCGAGACGCGCGATCTCGCGGCGGATCGGGTCAAATCCGGAAATGGTGATCGCCTCGGGCGTGTCGTCGATGATGAGCTCGACGCCGGTCAGCGTTTCGATGGTGCGGATGTTTCTGCCTTCACGGCCGATGATGCGGCCCTTCATATCGTCGTTGGGAAGCGGTACGACCGATACGGTGGTCTCGGAGACCTGATCGGAAGCGCAGCGCTGAATGGCAAGCGCGAGGATCTCGCGCGCCTTCTGGTCGGCGTCTTCCTTGAGCTGGGATTCGATCTCAACGATCTTCATCGCGGTCTCGTGGCGGATCTCCTCCTCCATTCCGGCGATGAGCTGATCCTTCGCCTCTTCGGCGGTCAGACCCGCGACCTCTTCGAGCTTGGTGACCTCTTTGGCACGGAGCTCTTCGATCTGCGCGTTCAGTTCTTCGTTCTCGTGGATCTTCCTGTTCAGGGTCTCTTCCTTGCGCTCGATGTTTTCGGTCTTGCGGTCGAGCGATTCTTCCTTGGCGGAAAGGCGTCTTTCGGTGCGCGCGACTTCGTTGCGGCGCTCCTTCAGCTCGCGTTCCGCTTCGTTCTTCTGCTGCAGGATCTGTTCCTTCGCCTCGATCAGAGCTTCTTTTCTCCTTGTCTCGGCTTCCTTGATCCCTTCGTCAACGATCTGCTTTGCACGGTCGCTCGCGGAACCGACTTCCTTTTCGTAATCGGCTACGAACTTCTTCTCGAACTTCTTTTTGCCGACGGCGTAGAGAATGATTCCGGCAGCAATGCCGAGAACTGCGATAACGGCACCGATGATGATGTAGATGTATTTATCCATGTACACCTCCTTGTTTGATGATGATTATTTTATGATGAGTGAAGACGGCGGCGCGCCGCGGTGCAGAAGCGGCGGGGGAGCCGTCAGGAAAGCTCATAATATCGTTATTCTACACTAAATATTATATCTTGTCAAGCAGATTAAGGGAAATGTGAAAAAAGTTTACCGAATCAACACAAAATGTTTTCGCAATCGTTATCGGTAGGATTCCACCGGGTAATGGACGACCGAAGCGACCGCCTCGTCCTCGAGCGCGGCGAGGTCGAGCTTTCTCTCCTCGGCTTCCACCTTTTCAAGCTCGGGCTTGGTTTTCGGGTGGCGGGGCGTGAAGACGGTGCAGCAGTCCTCGTAGGGGAGGATCGAGGTCTCGAAGGTGCCGATGCGGCGCGCGATCTGCACGATCTCCTCCTTGTCCATGCCGATCAGCGGACGGAAGACCGGACGGTCCGCCTCGTGATCGGTGACGACGAGCGCGGGGAGCGTCTGGGAAGCGACCTGACCGAGCGATTCTCCGGTGATCAGCGCGGCTTCGTCGTACTGTGCCGCGAGGCGGCAGGCGATACGCATCATCGAGCGGCGGAGAAGAAGGGTAAAGTATTCCTCGTCGCAGCGGTCGCGCAGCTCCTCCTGCAGACGGGTGACCGAAACGACGTGGACGTTGATCTTTCCGGTATAGGCGGTGAGCAGTCTGGCGAGCTCAAGGACCTTGTCTCTCGCCTGCTCGGAGGTATAGGGATAGCTTTCAAAGTGGAGCGCGTCGACCGTGACGCCGCGCTTTGCCATCATGAACCCGGCGACAGGGCTGTCGATCCCGCCCGAAAGGAGCAGCAGCGCGCGTCCGCCGGTGCCCATCGGCATTCCGCCCGCGCCCTTTTTCGCGCCGGCGTGGATGAAGGCGTACTTTTCCCGGATCTCGGTCATGACCGTGATCTCCGGGTGTTTCATGTCGATCTCAATGTCCGGGCACATATCGCCCACGGCGTCGCCGACCCGTGCAGAGATCTGCGGCGAGGTCAGCGGGAAGCGCTTGTCCGAGCGGCGGGAATCCGCCTTGAAGGATTTCGCACCGACGAGAAACTTCGGGATGTAGCTTTTTGCCGCCTCCACGATTTTTTCGATATCCTTCTCGACGACGATGGCGCGGCTGACCGCGATCAGACCGAAGATTTTGCACAAAACGTCTTCCGCCTCGTCGATATCCTCGTTTTCGGAGAGCGGCTCGACGTAGATCGTGCTCTGTGCGTTGGTCACTTCAAAATCGCCCACCGTGCGGAGGCGGTGACGGATGGTGCGGAGCAGGTTCGTTTCAAAATAATTCTTGTTGAGCCCCTTGAGGATGAGCTCTCCGTACTTGCAGAGAAGCATTTCTTTCATATCGGTTTGATTCCTTTCATGAATCGCAATGATCGGGCACGATCGGCGCCCGGGTAAGAGCGGCAAGCGCAAAGGCGTCGGCACATTCGAGGGAGATCGCGATGATCTGCTCCTCGAACCGGAAGAGAAATACGAAATACGCGGAGGGGAAGAGGGTGGGACAGAAATTGACCTTTTTCGAAATCTGCCCGTATTTTTCCTTCAGTTCCTTTTTCTCGGGGCAGAATTCCACGCCGATGAGATCGGAGATCGGAAGGAAGGCGACCGGGACCCGCGTTTTTCCCTGTGCGCGGACGACGGTAAAATCGTTCCGCTCGGCAAGCTCCGCGTCGGGGGTCAGGTAGTATTCGTAGGTCGTCAGCAGATAGCGCGAGGTAAGCTGCACGGAAAGCAGGAACGCGGCGAAGGCGATCACGCGGAAAACGACGCGGACCTCCGGGCGGACGCTGCTGCCGATCATACCGAGAAAGACGATGACGAGAAGGAGGGAAAGCGCCGTGACGGCGTGAAGGTTGTTTTTCTGCGGAGTGTCTCTCATATCTTTTCCTCCGTCAGACGGTTCCGTGGCTGAAAAGCAGCACGCCGTTTTTTTCGGTCACCACGCCGAAGGATGGGCTTCCCGAGGCGGGAAGGGAGATACTGCCGGGGCAGAAGATTTTCAGCGGGCGGTCTCTGCCCATTTCCGGGGCGCTGACCGTTTCCTCGTACGGAATATGCGTGTGCCCGTAAAGAACGACGTCGAGATCGTTGTCACGCGCGTAAGGGAGGAAGGGCTCGGTGCCGGATTTGACGCCGAAGCGGTGTCCGTGGCAGAGAAAGACGCGGTATTTCCCGAAGGTGACGACGCGGAAGGCGGGGGGACGGAGGGCGGAAGGGACCGAATAGTCCTCGAAGTTTCCGGCGACCGAGGCAAATACCGTCGTTCCGCCGCGGTACGCTTCCGCGAGCGCCTCGAATTCCTCGCAGCCGTCGCCGAGATGGACCACGAATTCGGGCAGCTTTTTCCACCTCGCAAGAACGGTCTCCATGTTCTTACGGTAACCGTGCGAGTCCGAAAAGACCAGCATATCCATCCCGATCCCACTCCTTTCCGCTTTCTTCGGTAACAATCCAGACTATTATAACATAAAATGATAATGAAATCCATAGCAAAAAACGGTTTTTCCGAAAAAAAGATAAAAATTTCTCCGGAAAAACGGGTGACGACGGGAGGAACGGATATGGAACGGTTTGAGGAACTGAACGGAAAGCTGAAGGGTCTCGACGACAAAACGCTTTCCGAGCTGATTTCGAGGGCGGCGGAAGCCGTCGGACTTTCGGAAAAGGAAAAGAACGCGGCGCTGCGGCACCTTCCCGCGGTGCGGAGCAGGCTGGACCGGGCGACGCCGCGCGAGATCGGAAGGGCGCTTGAAAAGCTCGGGGAAAAGAATACCGCGGAGCTGATGGAGGTACTGAAGAAGCATGGAAAATGATCTTTCCGACCGTCTGAATCAGCTCCTTTCCGATCCCGATATGATGGGAAAGGTGCTCGACGCGGCAAAAAACGTGATGGGTGCGGTCGGCGAGGCGCAGGGCGCGGAGGAAAACGCGGAAACCGCAGAGGGGAACGCCGAAAACGGAGCCGAGGAAACGCGGTCCGCGCCGCTTTCTCTCCTCGCGCGCGATCCGGAGCACGACGCCGAGCGGATCAGGCTCATCAAAGCCCTCTGCCCCTTTCTCAGCAGATCGAGAAGGGAAGCGGCGGAATCGCTGATCCGCGTCCTCTCGGTGATGCGGGTCATGCGCCTTGACGGGGCGCCGAAGGGAGGAAACGACTGATGTACGTAAGAAGCTATCGCAGACCCGTTTCCCCGGTCCCCCCGCCCGATTATTCGGGCACGGCGCTTTCTGACGCGGCGGTGCCCCCTCCCGCTCCGGCGTCCGCGGAGCGGGAGGAGGAAACGGAGACGGCCGCGTTCCCGGCGCAGACTTCATCGTCCGGGGAACTTCCCGCTCCGGCGGCGGAAAAACCGGTTTCCGCGATAAGGAAGGAGCTTTCCTCGTTCGGATCGGACGACTGGCTGCTGCTCGGGCTGATCTTCCTCTTTCTGACCGGCTCCGCGGAGGAGGTAAAGGAGCAGCTCGTGCTGCTGATCCTCCTCGGCGTGCTCTTTTTCACCGGGCGGGGCGGCTTCCCGCTCCTCGGATGAGGACGGTCACATTCCGGGAGGAGCGGGGACGGAACGGAGGCTTTTTCTTCCGCGTCCCCGTTCCCGAAGACGCGGAGGGCGGGAAACGGTTCGGGGACTATTACCGGAAGCTGACCGCCCTCCTTTCCTCTCTTTCCCCGGAGCGCACGGGCTTAACCTCGGTGACAGGGTCCGGGCGCGTGATCCCGGGACCGGACGGAACGGTCACCGTTCTCCTGCTGTACCGCTTTTACCGGGAAAACCGCCTCGCCCTCTGCTTTTCGGACGCCGTGACGTGGGATGAAGCGGGAAACGCCGTGCCGCCCGAAAGGCTGATCGGGAAAAAGACGGTGAAAAGAGCGGAGAGGGAGGGGAACGGCGGATGGTATCCCGGGGAGGACGGCGTCACGTTCTTCCGTTACCGCGCCGAAACCGATCCGGGAAGCGGGAGAGTACGCGCCGTTTTCCGCGAAACGGAGACCGTTCCCGTCCTTTGCCGAAAAAAAGAACGCGGTTTACGGAAAAACTGTTGATGTTTTCCCTTGCATTTCGCGCGAAATGTGATAAAATAGAAGAAAAAAGTCGGTTCGGTTTCGGACCGGCGGGAAAAGGATGGTCAAATATGCAGTTACTTATCATCGTCCTGAACAAAACGGAGCTGCTCGAAGAGGTGCTGGAGGCGCTTGAAGAAAACGGCGTCCGCGGCGCGACCATTATCGACAGCAAGGGCATGGCTTCCGAGCTATACGATCACGACGAGTTCCGCATCATCGCGTCCCTTCGCCTGATGCTCAATCCCGAGCACAAGCAGAACAAGACCATTTTCATGGTCGTGGAGGACGAGAAGGTCGCGCTGGTCTCCTCGATCGTCAATAAGATCAACGGCGGGTTCGACAAGCCCGACACCGGCATTCTCTTCACCGTGCCGGTATCCTATGCGGAAGGACTCAATAAAAAGCAATGACTCTCAATACGCTGACAGACCTTGCCATTATGATTTTTGCCGGGATGGCGTGCGGACGTCTGGTGAAGCTGGTCAAGCTTCCGAACGTGACCGGCTACCTCATCGCCGGACTTCTGATCGGACCCTCGGTGTTCGGTCTTCTCTCCGAGGATTTCCTTTCCTCGATCTCGCTGATCTCGGACGTTGCCCTCGGCTTCATCGCCTTTTCGATCGGCAACGAGTTCAAGATCTCCTATTTCAAACGGGTGGGCGTGACGCCGATCGTCATCGCCTGCCTCGAATCGCTCTTTGCGGTGCTCTTCGTCCTTACCGGGCTGCTGCTCGCCGGAAAGGAGCTTCCGTTCTCGCTCGTCCTTTCTGCGATCGCCGCCGCGACCGCACCCGCCGCGACCATTATGGTCATCAAGCAGTATAAGGCGAAGGGACCGGTCACCGAGACCCTGCTTTCGGTCGTCGCGATCGACGACGCGACGGCGCTGATGCTCTTCTCGGTCTTCGTCGCGATCGCGCAGGCGCTCGTCAATCCGTCTGCGGGTCCCGCCGCCTCGTCTCTGCTTTCTCCTCTGATCGAGATCGGCGGCGCGATCGTCGTCGGCGGGCTTCTCGGGTTCCTCTTCGTGATCCCGCTCCGCTGGTTCAAAAAGGACGGCAACCGCCTCTCGCTCATCGCGGCGTTCCTCTTCTTCGGCATCGGCATTTCCGAGCTCTGCGGGTTCTCCTCGCTGCTGCTCTGTATGTCGATGGGCGCCGTGATCGCCAATCTTTCGCAGGATCTCGACCATATCATGCGTCTCTGCGACGGGGTGACGCCCCCGATCTTCATGCTGTTCTTCGTCGCTTCCGGTGCGGATCTGAAAATTTCGGTCCTGCCTACGGTCGGCGTTGTCGGCGTGATCTACATCGTGCTCCGCGTCTGCGGCAAGATCTTCGGCGCGTGGCTCGGCGGTACGCTCTGCAAGGCGGATAAAAAGGTACGCAGATTCCTCGGTCCGGCGCTCTGCCCGCAGGCAGGCGTCGCGATCGGTCTGTCGCTCGCCGCGACCGTCGTCGTTCCCGAATACGGCGCGACGATCCGCGCGATCATCCTCTGCGGCACGCTGATCTACGAGCTGATCGGACCCGCCGTGACGAAGCTTTCGCTCAAGGCAGCGGGTGAGATCGCCAAAGACCAATGAACGGGAAAAACGAACCATGAAAATGATTTTCGATCAGGATTACCATATCCATACCCGGCTTTCCTCCTGCTCGCGCGATCCGGAGCAGACCGCGGCGCGGCTGCTTGAGTACGCGGCGGAAAACGGGCTCTCCTCCCTCTGCGTGACCGACCACTTCTGGGACGAAAAAGTGCCGGGCGCGTCCGGCTGGTACGCCCCTCAGAACTATCCGCATATCACGGAGGAACTTCCGCTCCCCGAAAAAGAGGGGATACGGTTTTATTTCGGCTGCGAAACCGATATGGACAAGCACGGAACGATCGGGATCGCCCCGGAAACCGTTGAAAAAATGGATTTCATCATCGTGCCGACGACCCATCTGCACATGAAAGGGTTCACCTTTGAGCAGGAGATCGTGGACGCACCCGATGAGATCGAACGCAGGACGGAGCTGTATATCGTCAGGTTTGACACGCTCCTGAACGCCGATCTCCCCTTTCACAAGGTCGGCATCGCGCATCTGACCTGCGAGCTGATGGCGTCCGATCCGCCGAAAAGCCATCTGAAGGTCCTGAACGGCGTGTCGGACGGTGTCTTCCGTGAGCTTTTTGACCGCTCCGCGAAGAAAGGGCTCGGGATCGAGCTGAATTTCGACCCCTTCCGCTACGAGGGGGACGAGCTGGAAACGATGCTGCGCCCCTACCGCATCGCGTCGGAATGCGGCTGCCGGTTCTATTTCGGCAGCGACGCCCATCACCCGGCGGATCTTCTGAAAGCGAAGAGCAGGGCGGAAAAAATCTTTGATCTGCTCGGTCTGACCGAGGAACAGAAATTTCATATCGGAGGAAACTGATGGATATCAGCGTCACTTCAAGGATCACGCCCGAAATGCTGTACGCATTTTACAAATATCAGGTATTCCGCGGGGAAACGAAAAAGCCGGTCGTATGGATCGTGCTTTCTTCGCTGATCGTTGCCGCCTCGGTCGTTTTCTTCGTTCTCTGGGGCTTTGACCCGATGATGCTCGCGGCGCTGATCGTTTCGGTGCTGATGCTCATTACCGTGCTGTATCTCCGTTTCCTTTCCCCGTATCTGAAATACCGGAAAGCGAAAGGGAAGGACAAAACCGTTCCGGTGCGCGCCTCGTATCATTTTATGCGCTACGGCTTTACGGCGTCCGTTGAATACGGGGACGGCTCGGCGGGGGAGCGCAGATGCGACTATCTCTCCCTCTGGTTCGTTGCCGAGCTCGGCGATTCGCTCTGCCTCTGCTTCTCCCCGGACGACGCGCTGATGCTCCGCAAGGAGGCGCTGACGAAGGAAGAACTTGAAAAGCTCGAGGACGCGATCATCGCGGCAAGGAATCCGTCGGATATGTCCGAGGAAAATTGAATGGCGAAAACGCGCCGTCCGCTTGTTTTTTTCCGACGGATGTGTTATAATAAGACAGAAACCAATCATCACGGAGTAAAAGAATGCTTGAATTACAGAACGTCTCCTTTTCCGTTACGACCGAAAAGGGGGAAAAGAAGGATATCGTCAAAAACGTTTCCCTGAAGATCGACGAGCGCTTCGTCGCGATCACGGGACCGAACGGCGGGGGCAAATCCTCCCTTGCCAAGCTGATCTCCGGCGTCTATCAGCCGACCGGGGGCAGGATCCTTTTTGACGGGACCGATATCACCGATATGCCGATCACCGAGCGCGCGCGCCTCGGCATCAGCTTCGCGTTTCAGCAGCCCGTCCGCTTCAAGGGGCTGACCGTGCGCGATCTGATCACGCTTGCCGCCGGGAAAAAGATCGATATGACCACCGCCTGCGGCTATCTTTCCGAGGTCGGTCTCTGCGCGAGAGATTATATCGACAGAGAACTGAACGCCTCCCTTTCGGGCGGCGAGCTGAAGCGCATCGAGATCGCGATGATCCTCGCCCGCGGCACGAAGCTTTCGGTCTTCGACGAGCCCGAGGCGGGCATCGACCTCTGGTCGTTCAATAACCTCATCAACGTCTTCCGCAATATGTACGAAAAGGTGCAGGGCTCGATCCTCATCATTTCGCATCAGGAGCGCATCCTGAATATCGCCGACCGCATCATCGTCATTGCCGACGGAGAGGTGCGCGAGGACGGAACGAGAGAAAAGGTCCTTCCGAACGTGATGAACGGAAACGAAGCCTGCTCCGTTCTGACCTCGAAGCTGTAAGGAGGGAATACGATGGATCAGATCGAAAAGAATCTTCTCGAAGCGGTCGCCGACCTCCACACGATGCCGGACGGCGCCTATAATATCCGTGAAAACGGCAAGCTCGCCGCGCGCAATACGACGGCGAACGTCGATATCGTCACGAAGGCGGACGGCAGCGGCATCGACATCATCATCAAGCCCGGCACGAAGAACGAAAGCGTTCATATCCCGGTCATCCTCAGCGAAACGGGTCTGCACGACCTCGTCTATAACGATTTCTACGTCGGCGACGATTGCGACGTCACGATCATCGCGGGCTGCGGCATCCATAACTGCGGCACGCAGGAGACCGCGCACGACGGCATCCATTCCTTCCATCTCGGCAAAAACGCGAAGCTCCGCTACGTCGAGAAGCACTACGGCGAGGGGGACGGGACCGGAGAAAACATCATGAACCCGACCACCGTCGTCGAGCTCGGCGAAAAGGCGCACATGGAGATGGAGACCACCCAGATCAAGGGCATCGACTCCACGAAGCGCGTCACCCGCGCGGCCCTTGCCGCGGGCGCGTCGCTCGTCATCCGCGAAAAGATCATGACCCACGGGAACCAGTACGCCGAGACCGACTTCACGGTCGATCTGAATGGGGAAGGCTCCTCCGCGAACGTCGTTTCCCGCTCGGTCGCCAAGGATCACTCGAAGCAGAAATTCCTCTCCCGCGTCAACGGCAACACCGCCTGCTCCGGTCATACCGAGTGCGACGCGATCATCATGGACGAGGCAAGCGTCTGCGCGATCCCCGAGCTGACCGCGAACAATATCGACGCCGCGCTGATCCACGAGGCGGCGATCGGCAAGATCGCGGGCGAACAGCTCGTCAAGCTGATGACGCTCGGTCTTTCCGAAAAGGAAGCCGAGGAGCAGATCGTCAACGGATTTCTGAAATAACAAGGACAGTAACAGCAAGGCTTCTCCGGCAATAAAAAAAGGAGGACACGACTATGTCCGATCTGATTCAGGCAATCCGGATGCAGCATCCGGATACGATCCCCGTTACCGTCAGCATTCTTCCCGCCGCTTGGCTGAAATACGGCGAGGAGCTGCAAAGGCTGACCGACCAGTACCCGCAGTTCTTCGGCGGGAACCAAATGGACCTTTCACACGTGAAGGACAATCTCGTGACCCAGTACCGGCAGGGAAGCAGCACGGACGAATGGGGCTGCGTGTGGTCCGGTCTTGTGGACGGGATGCAGGCGCTCGTCACCGGGCATCCGGTCACGGACGAGGAGGATATCTTCTCCCTCCCGATCCCGAAGAACCGCGACGGCAGACTGCCGCACGGCTTCATGTACCTCCGTCTGCTCGATCTCGTCGGCTTTGAAAACGCGATGATCCTTTTCGCCGAGGAAAACGAGGCGCTCCGCGTGCTGATCGACAAGGTCGTCGAATACAATACCTATCAGATCGCGGCGGTCCTGCCGCACATGGGCGAGATGATTATGTTCGGCGACGACCTCGGAATGCAGAGAGGACTCGCCATCGGCGCCGAAAAATGGCGCAAATACCTCAAGCCCTGCTACCGCAAGCTCTACGGGATGATCAAGGCGTATAAGCCGAGTGAGCTGATCTATATGCATACCGACGGCTGTATCTGGGAGATCATGCCCGACCTCGTGGAGTGCGGCGTCGATATGATCAACCCGCAGTTCCGCGCGAACGGGATCGACAATCTCGTCCGCGTCTGCCGCAGGGAGCAGATCATTCCGATCCACCTCGACCTCGACCGTCAGCTTTTCCCGTTCGGTTCCCGCTCCCGCATCTTTGATCACGTCGGAGAATGCGTCGAATCGCTCTGGATGCCGGAGGGCGGTCTCGGACTGAACGTGGAATTCAACTACGAGATCCCGCTTGAAAATATGGCTTCCGTCCTCGACGCGGTCGAGAAATACAGACATTATCACGGCTGATACAATCAAAACACCGCGGCTGACTTGCTTTGGTACGTCAGCCGCGGTGTTTTTGATGTTAAAGCGTTTCTTGGATCGGCGCGAAGCAGTTCCTTTTTCGCAATATGAAACCGAGGATCGCTTCAATGACAAAAAAGGTAATTGATTTGACCGGAACCGCGAATCCTGCGATACCTGCTGCGATTATGGTCAAAACCGCGAATTCTACGATACCTGCTGCGATTATGGTCAAAACCGCGAATCCTACGATAATCTTAAGGTTGTTTATTTCGCATTCGATCTGTTTCTCCGTTCCGTGCTTAACGACGATATGACGCTGCCATAAAGACAGACCGAAGAGCATGACAAGCGTAATGAGAATACACGCTGTTCCGGATAATCTCACGCAGAAAAAGATGAGCAGAAACGGCAGAAAAAGAATATGTTTGATGCGGACGATCATTTCGTGATTGACCGAAAGGTAAAACTGTCCGTTTTCGGGCGTAATATCCTCCGTGAATGCGATACCCTCCGAGGCAAGGTAGCTTTTGGTATGATGCAGCAGCAGAAGGGTGCAGAGGAGAGAGGTGAACAAGCCGATGATGATAAAGAGGATCGCGACCCAATCGACCTGAAAAGCGATACCGATCGGAGACAAAATGAGCCCTATGATCGCCGTCACAGTGAGGACGCTGCGCTTTTGCTCGTAGCGTACCAGCTTGTTCCTGCGCATTTTGTTCAGCGCCGTTTCATTGATTTCTTTTGTCTGTTCCGCGCATTCGTCGTGCGTATTGCGTTCCCCGCGGACAAGTTCATCCACGCTGACCCCGTATAGCTCGGCGATCGCGGGAAGCAGAAGAATATCGGGATAGGTACGGTCGTTTTCCCAGGAGGAAACCGTCTTTGACGACACCTGCAGCTTTTCTGCTGCCTCCTCCTGCGTCATACCTCTGGCTTTCCGCAGAACCGCAAGAAATTCTCCGATCGTTTGTTTTGCCATATTGATTGCTTCCTTTCGTCGGCACCGCCCCCGGTGCTTTATTGATGCTATTCTACATTGCGAAGACCGGAAATGCCATCCGACGAACCGGAAATCACTCTACAAAACGTAGAATCAGCCGGATCCGGGCGTTTTTTCGCGGGAAAGACCCGGAAAACGCCGGTCAGAGCAGGGTATAGGAACCGTTTCCTTTCGCCTTGACCGAGGCAAGGAAGACCTCTTTCAGCGCGGCGATCAGGAAATCGGGATCCTTTGCGCCCGCCGTTTCGTAAGCGGAGTGCATCGCGAGCTGGGGCAGACCGATATCCACGGTGTTCATCGAAACGTGCGTGTTCGAAATGTTGCCGAGCGTACTGCCGCCGGGAAGGTCGGAGCGGTTAGCGAAAAACTGATAGGGAACGCAGGCGCGCTTGCAGAGGATTTCAAAGAGCGCGTTTGAAACGCCGTCGGTCGTGTATTTCTGATTGGCGTTGAACTTGATGACGATGCCGCCGTTCATCGCCGGACGGTGGGTCGGGTCGGCGTATTCGGGGTGGTTCGGATGGACGGCGTGCGCGTTGTCGGCGGAGACCATGAAGCTGTTTGCGGTCATACGGGTGAAATCCGCTTCCTTTCCGAGTGCGGCGGCAACGCGGTGCAGGACCGAAGGAAGAAAGTCGGAATCGGCGCCCTGCTTGGTGCCCGAGCCGACCTCCTCGTTGTCGAGGATCGCCGCGACCGCGACAGAACGGGGATTATCCGCCGAGATCAGCGCGGAGAGGGAAGAGAAGGCGCATTCGAGGTCGTCGAGACGGGGCGCGGAGATGAATTCGTTCGCTTCGCCCCACTCGGTCCCGGGCATCCGGTTATAGAGGAAGAGATCGTTCCCGAGGATATCGTCGGCGGCACAGCCCGCTTCCTCCGCGACGAGCTTTTTGAAAGCGCCCTTCGCGTTTCCGTCGCCGAAAAGCGGCATCATATCGACCGCCATATTGTAGGCGTAACCCGAGTTGACGCTCCGGTTCATATGGATCGCCACGTTCGGGATCATCAGAAGGTCTTTGTCAAAGGAGATCAGCCGCGTTTCGACGCCGGTTTCCGTTTTCACGAGAACGCGCCCCGCGACCGAAAGCGGGCGGTCGAACCACGAGGAGCAGATCATACCGCCGTAGGGTTCGACGTTCAGACGGACGTAGACGTCGGAGGCAAGCTCGGCGTTTTCCTTGATCTTGAAGGAAGGGGAATCGCTGTGGGAGGCGACGATTTGGAAACCGTCCGGCTCGTTTTCGGGCAGACGGAAGGCGATCAGCGCCGATCCGTTGCGGTCGGTGAAATAGGCGTGACCGGGAAGCAGATTCCATTCGTCCGCCTCGTTCAGCGCGGCAAAACCGGCTTCAAGAAGCAGCTTTTTCGCTTCCGCGACGGCGTGAAAGGGCGTTTTTGCGGCTTGAATAAAGGAAAAAAGGTCTTTGATCGTCTGATTCATTTTTCATTCTCCCTGTAATACGGTATTTTTATAAGTCCGGAACGCGGAGGCGACCGCGTATTCGTTTTTGATTTCTTCGGGTGTTGCCCAGATCAGCTCGGCAGACGCGGTTCCGCAGTCAATGAGATACCCGCGCATCTTCCACTCAACGTGGGTGAAGATATGGATCGCGTCGGGAAGCGGCGTGACCGATGCGATCTCTCCGAAAGCCGCCCCGGCGGCACGCCTGACCTCTTCTTCGTTCAGGTGCCCGTCAAGGGACGGAAACTCGTAAAGTCCCGCGAGCAGCCCGCGTTCGGGACGCTTCCTTACGGCGTATTTTCCGCCGTGACGGAGCAGAAGCACGGTCCGCTCTTCGATCCTGCGCGGCTTTTTCGGCGCTTTGAAGGGGAATTCTTCGGCTCTTCCCGCTTTCCTTGCCTCGCAGGCGTCCGCCCACGGACAGTCTTCGCATTTCGGGACACCGTTCGGCAGGCAGACCGTCGCGCCGAGCTCCATCAGGCTCTGCGTCAGCGCGGAGGAGTCACCGGGAAAGGCAAGATAGACCTCTTCAAGGAGCGCGGTCAGGTCTTTTTTCACGGCGGGATCGGTGACCTCTCTCTCATCGGCGAGGAGGCGGGTCAGGACGCGCAGGACGTTTCCGTCGACCGCGGGCTTCGGCAGACCGAAGGCGATCGAGGAGATCGCGCCCGCCGTGTATTCCCCGATGCCGGGGAGGGAAAGGAGCCTTTCGTAATCGGCGGGGAGGCTTCCGCCCATCGTCTGCGTGACGGCGACCGCCGCCTTTTTCAGATTCCGCGCGCGGGAATAATAGCCGAGCCCCTCCCATTTTTTCATCAGCCTCCCGTCGTCGACGGCGGCGAGGGAAGGGATATCGGGCAATTCCCCGATAAAAGCAAGATAATACGGCTTCACCGCCTCAACTCTCGTCTGCTGCAGCATGATCTCCGAGATCCAGACGTGATAGGGCGTCGGATCGGAGCGCCACGGCAGTACCCTCGCGTTCGCGCGGTACCAGTAGAGGAGGGACGGGACGTTTTCGCGGATCAGCGCGGTTTTTTCGTTTCGGTTCATTTTCCTCGTAAAAACGGGAAACGCCGTTTGTGCGGGTTTCCCGTTATGGTTTACTTTTTCGCTTCTTCCTTCAGACGCTTCTTTTCGGCGAGGGCGGCGGCGCGCCGGGCTTCGACCTCTTCCTTTTTCTTCTGATTCTTGCGGTATTGGTGCAGGATCGGAAGACCGATCGCCGCGGCAAAGAGCAGGATCACGAAGACGAAGATGAGATAATCGACGAAGCGGGGCGCCTCCTTATCGAAGAGTGCCGCGAGGATGAGGCTGGTTTTCTGCGTGCGGGTCGGGATCAGGAGGATCGCGTTTTCGCCGGCGTATTCCTTCACCTCGGCAAGCGAGCCTTCGTTCGCGCCCGCCTTGATGACGTTGTTTTCCTTGATTTTCAGAGACGGGGAGGAAAGCGCCGCCGTCGAAGCGGTGATCTTCAGATCGCAGGAGGCGACCGAAAGGGAACCGGGGCTGTAGATCGGCGCGTTCGCGGTCAGCTTGCCGTTGTTGATCTGGACGACGGCGCCGTTAATCGCATAGGCGCCCTCGTTTTTTACGGTGATCGTCATGTCGCAGTCGCCGCCGAAGACGACGGTCGGATATTCGGAATAGATACCCATATCGCCCGCCTCGATCGTGATCTTACCGCTGTTGAACTTGACCGACGCGGTGCGGTCGACGCTCATCATCTTCCAGCCGACCTCGCCCGCGACGAGATGAAGGGTACCGGAGCCCTGCACGGTCAGCGTACCGATCGCGGTGAGCGCGATGCGGGAGGCGGAGATGTAGTTGTCGCCCTTCAGCACGAGGGTGGCGTTGTTCGGGATGCGGAAGCCGTATTCCTCTTCGGTTTCGATGTGAAGCCCGTCAAAGGTCAGGATATTGGTCCGGTTCGCCCATTCGTAGCCCGAGCCGCGGGCGTTCTGTTTTACGGTCGAGAGGTCGACGGGCTCGGTCAGGATCTCCTTTGCCGCCGAAAGGGGGAAAACGGAGAAGAAAGAGGTGACGAGGAGCACCGCGAGGAGCAGGACCGGGAGAAAATGACGTTTCATAAATCGGGGACCTTTCTGTATAATCGGAAAAAATCGTTCGATACGGATACAGTATAGCATAAAATGACCCGGATTGCAAGAGAAAACGCTCTTTTTTTCTGTGAAAAGCGTGTGAAAAACGAAAAGGGTATTGCGTTTTTCCCTGAATGTGTGTTATAATAATATGGTATATTGGATGAATATGCGATCGGAGGAAACGGTATGGAAAACGTAAAGCAGCGGATGGCGGAGCTGACGAAAACAATCGCCTGGCACGCGAAAAAATATTACGAAGAGGACGCGCCCGAAATCTCCGATTACGAATACGACGCTCTCTTCCGCGAATTGCAGGAGCTTGAGGCGAAGTACCCGGAATACGCCGATCCCGCCTCCCAGACCCACCGCATCGGCGGCGCCGTGCTCGACAAATTCGGGAAAGTGACCCATACCGTGATTATGGGCAGCCTGCAGGACGTTTTCTCCTTTGAGGAGTTGCGCGACTTTCTCCGCCGCGCGGGCGAAGCCGACGAATACTCGGTGGAGGCGAAGATCGACGGTCTTTCGGTCGCTCTCCGTTACGAAAACGGTCTTCTCGTCCGGGGCGCGACGCGCGGGGACGGCACGGTCGGCGAGGATATCACCGGCAACGTGAAAACGATAAACGGCATTCCGCTCCGCATCCCCTACGAGGGAACGCTTGAGGTGCGCGGCGAGGTCTATATGCCGCATAAGGCGTTTGAAAAGCTGAACGATAAGAGAAGCGCCGAGGGCAAGCCGCTTTTCGCCAATCCGCGCAACGCGGCGGCAGGCTCGCTCCGTCAGCTTGACCCGAAGGTCACGGCGGAAAGGAAGCTCGATATCTTCGTTTTCAATCTCCAATATTGCGACAGAACCTTTACGAAGCACGACGAGACGATGGACTTCCTGAAGGAACAGGGCTTCCACGTGATCGAGCTGCGGAAAACCGTGAAAACGGTGGACGAGGCGGTGGAAATGATCGCCGGGATCGGGGAAAAGCGGGAATCGCTCCCTTATGATATCGACGGCGCGGTCGTCAAGGTCAACGATCTGAAGCTCCGCGACGTGATGGGCATGACCTCAAACACGCCGCGCTGGGCGGTCGCCTTCAAATATCCGCCCGAGAGAAAGGAAACCGAACTGCTCGATATTCTGATCCAGGTCGGCAGGACGGGAGTGCTGACGCCGAACGCGGTGCTCTCTCCGGTCCGCCTCGCCGGAACGACGGTCAGCCGTGCGACCCTTCACAATATCGACCAGATCCGCGAAAAGGATATCCGCATCGGCGATACCGTGACGGTGCAGAAGGCGGGGGACATCATCCCCGAGATCGTCGGCGTCGTCGCGTCGAAGCGGAAGCCGGATTCTGTGCCCTACGAAATGCCGAAGGTCTGCCCCTCCTGCGGGGAGCCGGTCTTCCGGGACGAGGAGGCGGCGGTCAGATGTACGAACGGCGCCTGCCCGGCGCAGCTCGTCCGCAGCGTGATGCACTTCTCCTCGCGTGACGCGATGGATATTGAAGGGCTCGGCGAGGCGCTGGTCGGAACGCTCTGCGGCGAGGGTCTCGTGAAAAACGTCGCCGATCTCTATTCGCTGACCGCCTCCGATCTGATCCCGCTCGAAAGAATGGGTGAAAAGTCGGCGGAAAAACTGATAGACGCGATCGGGGTCTCGAAAACGAGAGGGCTTTCCCGCGTGCTCTACGCGCTCGGCATCCGTCAGGTCGGGGAAAAGGCGGCAAAAACGCTCGCCAAAGCCTATCCCGATATCGAAAGCTTCTTTACCGTGACGGCGGAGGAGCTTACCGTGATCCCCGACGTCGGCGCGGTCACGGCGGAATATATCGTCAACTTCTTCGCCCATCCGCAGACGCGGGAAACGGTCGGCCGTCTGAAGGAAAAGGGCGTCGTGATGACCGAAACGGTTGAAAAGAAGGGCGAGCTACTCGAGGGAAAGACCTTCGTTCTGACCGGGACGCTGCCGCATCTGACCCGCGACGAGGCGGGGGATATGATCGAGGCGCAGGGAGGCAAGGTCTCCTCCTCTGTCTCAAAGAAAACCGATTACGTCGTCGCCGGGGAAAAGGCAGGCTCCAAACTGACGAAAGCGGAGCAGCTCGGCGTCGCGATCATCGACGAGGCGGGACTTCTCTCGCTGCTCGGACAAAACTGAAAGCTCAGGTAGAAAAGATGTTAATTGACCATGTGAAATTATACGTGAAGGCGGGCAACGGCGGCAACGGCTGTGTCGCCTTCCACCGCGAAAAATACGTTTCCCACGGCGGCCCGGACGGCGGCGACGGCGGCAACGGCGGCAATATCGTTCTGACCATCGACAAGGGAACGAACACCCTTCTGGATTACAAATACCGTCATAAGTTCGTCGCCGCGAACGGCGGGGACGGCGCGAACCGCAAGTTCCACGGCGCAAACGCCGACGATACGATCCTTCCCGTGCCGGAGGGAACGGTCGTCAAGGACGCGGAGAGCGGCGAGGTCATCGTCGATATGTCGGGCAGGGATTCCTTCATCCTTTGCCACGGCGGCAGAGGCGGATGGGGCAACCGTCATTTCGCGACCCCGACCCGTCAGATCCCCCGCTTCGCCAAGAGCGGAACGCAGGGAGAGGAAAAAGAGGTCATCCTCGAACTGAAAATGATCGCGGACGTCGGTCTGATCGGGCTCCCGAGCGTCGGCAAATCCTCGATCCTCGCGGCGATCTCGGCGGCGAGACCGAAGATCGCGGACTATCACTTCACGACCCTTTCGCCGAACCTCGGCGTCGTTTCG
Source organism: Lachnospiraceae bacterium (assembly GCA_024404495.1). GTDB lineage: Bacteria > Bacillota > Clostridia > Oscillospirales > CAG-272 > CAKRZE01. The sequence goes on along the minus strand of JAKSPT010000026.1, from coordinate 2,310 downwards.
ACCGGGGAGGGGAAGGGCTTCGTCGCCGCCGATATCCCCGGACTGATCGAGGGCGCCTCGGAGGGCGCCGGGCTCGGTCACGACTTCCTCCGTCACATCGAGCGCTGCCGCCTGCTCCTACACGTCGTGGACGCGGCGGGCACCGAGGGAAGAGACCCGGTCGAGGATCTGAAAACGATCAACGCCGAGCTTGAAAAATACAGCCCCGAGCTTGCGAAGCGCCCGCAGATCATCGTCGCGAACAAATCCGAGCTTGCCTCGGAGGAACAGATCGCCGCGCTGAAGGCTGCGTCGGCGGGAACGCTCGGCTTCGTCTCCGTTTCGGCGCTGACCGGAGAGGGCATGAACGAAATGATCCGCGAGACGGCAAAGGTGCTTGAAACGCTCCCGCCGGTCCTCGTTTACGAAACGACCTACGTCAAGCCCGAGACCGTCATCGACCGGAACGATCACGAGGTCACCATCACGGTCGAAAAGGGCGAATATATCGTCGAGGCGGAATGGCTGTGGCGGCTCGTCGGCTCGGTCAACTTCGAGGACCGCGATTCGCTGAACTATTTCCAGCGCGTCCTCCGCAGAAGCGGCGTCATCGACAAGCTCGTCGAGGCGGGGGTCAAGGACGGCGATACCGTCACGATCTACGATTTCAGCTTTGATTTCGTGAGCTGAACCGGAAAGGAAGGTTCTTTTATGAAAAAAACGGTTATCGGTCTGGATATCGGAGGCAGCACGACCAAGATCGTCGGCTGGACCGGGAAGGAACTGATCGCGCCGATGTTCGTCAGCGCGACCGATCCGCTCACCTCGGCGTACGGCGCCTTCGGAAAATTCACTTCGGAAAACGGGATCGCGCTTTCGGATATCGAGTGCGTGCGGATGACCGGCGTCGGCTCCGCCTACATCAATCCGCCGATCTACGGCGTCCCCTGCGTCCCGGTCTCGGAATTCACCTGCGCCGGTCTCGGCGGACTCTATTCCACCGGACTTGACCGCGCGATCGTCGTTTCGATGGGAACCGGCACCGCGCTGATCTACGCGCAGAGAGGGAAGGAAATGCGTTACCTCGGCGGTACCGGCGTCGGCGGCGGTACGCTGATGGGACTTTCCAAAAAGCTGCTCGGCGTGGATTCGATGGACAGCATCATCGAGCTTGCCTCGGGCGGCGATCTCGGCAATATCGACCTGATGATCTCGGATATCACACGCCCGGACCTGATGCCCGGGATGGCGATGGATATGACCGCCTCCAACTTCGGCAAGGTCAGCGACCTCGCCTCGAAGGAGGATCTCGCGCTCGGTATCTTCAATATGGTCTTCGAGAGCATCGGGATGCTCGCGGTCTTTGCTTCCCGCCAGTTCGGCGTCAGGGATATCGTCCTCACCGGGAACCTTTCGGCGGTCCCGCAGGCGAAGAAGACCTTCGACGGGCTGAATCAGCTTTTCGACGTGAATTTCACGATCCCGGAAAACGCGGGCTTTGCCACCGTCATCGGTGCGGCGATCTCCGGCGAGGCGGGAAAGAGAAAGAAAAAAGCCTGAGGAAGGCCCTTCAGACGGATTGCTTCTGCGTGTCAAGGATCCCGCCGGGCAGACCCGTTTCGCGCACTCATTTCCGAACAAAACAAAAAAACGATGCCTGCGGGCATCGTTTTTTGATTGTGATCGGAAATTATTCCGCGTCGGTCGTTGCTTCTGTGACGGCAGCGGTGGTTTCGGCAGCCTTGGTGTTGCCCTTGACGTATTCGAGCTCCTTGTTGTCCTGCGCGATGTAAACGGCAAGAACGAGAACGACGAAGACGATCGAGACGATGGTGGTCAGACGGGAAAGGACCTTGTCGAAGGTCTTGCCCTTGGTCTTGCCGAAGAAGGTCTCTGCGCCGCCGGCGATGGAACCGGACAGACCGTGGGACTTACCGGACTGCATCAGAACGGCAACGATCAGAAAAATAGCGGCGACGAAAAGAATGATAGAAAGTACGATATCCATAATATCCTCCTGCGTTTCGCGGCGGCGAAAAAGCCGCCGACCGGCACTTATTTTACATCAGTAGTACTATCATATCACAAAGTTCCGAGAAATGCAAGATGTATTTTGCATTTTTCGGAATTTTTTTGCAAAATAACGATTGACAACCTTGGCTGGGTGTGGTATTATGGTTAAAGTTATGGAGAACTATCGAAGCGGTCATAGCACATTTTCCCGTTTACGGGAAAATATGAGGTCTTGAAATTTGATTAGGTTCATCACTTGCCCGGTCGCGAAATCTCCGATTTTCTCTCGTAATCTCGCGTTTCCTGCGTTTTTTGCGA
>JAKSPT010000025.1 GCA_024404495.1 Lachnospiraceae bacterium | reverse complement strand
AAATCAGAAATTGCAGGAGTGCGTATGAAAATATCATTCGTTGATTCAAACTCCATAAAAATACAGTTGCATCGAGATCAATGGAAGCAGATTTCTTCTTCAAAAAGAATGGCCGAAGCATTCACTCAAGATAATGTTATCGGCTTGGATATGTATGATTCAGATATACTGGTTGGATTTGCCATGCTTAGAAAATATGAAGATCACGGTTGGTTTTTATGGAACTATGCAATTGATAAAGAGTATCAGAATAGACACTACGGTCAAAAAGCATTACAAAATCTGATCGAATATATGAAAACCGCCTACGGGGCAAGAGAAATATCGACGACCTACTTGGTGGGAAATACTCATGCCAAGTACATATATGAAAAAGTTGGTTTTGTTGAAACCGACGTGGTTGATGAAGAAGATTGCCACGAGGTAAATATGATATACAAGATTTCACCGGACAACGCGATGATTTGACTGACAAATCCCGGTTTGTTGAACTAAAAGAAACAACCCGCTGAAAGAGAAAAAAATCTCTTTCGGCGGGTTACTTTTTCAACTTGACAGATCCGAATTTGTCTACACCCATAACGAGCATCGGATTTTGCCGTACAAAATCTACATTTCGAAGAAGTGATGTTTGCCCTATCGGGCAAGTGATGTTATGTCTTACGGCATAGTGATGTTTTGCGACAAAATCGCAAAGTGATGTGATGTGTTCCACCCACGCCCGCAGGCACATCACTTGACAAAGTCAAACATCACGCACGGAGTGCACATATCGTTCCACGCAGTGGAACACATCGTTTCGGCGCGTGGGTAGGTGCTTCAAAAAACATCCTTATCAGCACGCGCCGAACCTCCGGACACCGTTTTTTGATTACAGGAATATTCCGTCCCCGGCAAGCGTGACCGGAAGAAGCGAAAGATGCTCGTACGTCGTATCGCGGTGATTCGGCGTATGGAGGGAAAGCAGGAAGCTGCCCTCGCCGCGTGGGAAGATCATCGCGTGGCCGCCGTCGTAGATCCATTCCGGCTTGCCGCCTTTTTTGTACAGCGGCGCGCTGCTCTGCTCCCACTTACCGTCAAGCCTGCCGTTTTCCGATTCGGCGACCGTGACGATATACCCGTCCGCCGAGAAATTCGACCAGAGAAGGAACAGCCGTCCCCCGTCCGAGCGGTAGGCAAAGGGTCCGTCGGTCACGCCGGTCACCGCAAAAGGAAGCTCGCGGGCACGGAAGAGCTCGATCGGCTCGGAGATCAAGTGAGAAAAATCCGGAGCGAGCCTTGCCGCCGCCATCCCGCCGTTGCCCTCGGGCATCGAGGTCCACTCGTGTACGAAAATCATCCACGGGTCGCCCGCCTCGTCAAGATACAGCGTACCGTCGATCGCGTCCCAGTCACGGGGAGAAATGCACCCGCCCGCGATATCGGCAAAGGGACCGAGCGGGTCGGAGGCACGGTAAACAGAGATCGAACGGTGCCCGGTCAGGGAGGAAAAGACCGACGTGAAGATATAAAAGTTTCCTTTATAATAATGGCACTCGGGCGCCCAGAAAAAGTCCTTCGTCCCGTGGAAATCCTCCGGCGCCGCGAATACGGTGACCGGGTCGGACCAGTGCTCGAGATCGTCGCTCACCGAGCAGAGGATGCCCCGCCTGCCCCCGCTGTGATAAAGATAATACTTCTCCCCGGCGCGGAGAATGAAGGGATCGCGGCAGGGGAGCCGCCCCGAGGTCGTGCGGTCGGGCGAAAAGGTCAGGTTCTCTTTTAACGGATACGCGGGAACCGACAGATTGGAAAGCCACATGGCGGGTTCCTCCTTTTTCTTTCCTTTTATATGATTATAGCACCGTCCGGGCAGGCTGTCAACCAATTCCGGAAACCGAAACAGGGGCAGAAAGCATTTGCCTCGTTCTCTTCCGTTCGCACTCTGTACGAGTCCGAAGTACAATCCCTCAGGCGCTCCGCGCCGGCTCCCGCAGGTCCGAAGGGTCTGAAACCAAGGGAGCCTTCAGCGCGTCCGCCGGGCGTTCGGCGCTCCTTTCCGGGCAAATCACGCACGGGGGCTTGCAAAAAATGAGGAATTATGATATAATGATTTATTCAGTAATCACATCGGAGGAACCGTCATGTTTGAATCCGCGGTCGAAGAAATCGCGAAATACGGAACGATCGTCATCCACCGTCACAAAGCGCCGGACGGCGACGCCATCGGGGCGCAGACCGGACTGAAGCTGATCCTTGCCGCCGCCTTCCCGGAAAAGAAGGTTTACGCGGTCGGGGACGTCAATCCCCGCTTCTCCTTCCTCGAAGGGGCTGAACCCGACGAGATCCCCGACGAAGCGTACGAAAACGCGCTTTCGGTCGTCCTCGACACCTCCCAGAAGTCGATGATCTCGGACGGCAGATGGGCGTCCGCGCCCCGTTCGCTCCGCCTTGACCACCATCTCTATTCCGAGCGGATCGCGAACGTGGAGCTGACCGATCCCTCCTTTGAAAGCTGCTCCGGGCTGATCGCCGCGTTCGCGCTCGAAACGGGATGGAAGATCCCGAAGGCTGCGGCAAAGGCGCTTTACGTCGGGATGGTCACCGATACCGGGCGTTTCCGTTACGACTGCACCTCCCCGCGCACGCTGCGGCTCGCGGCGGCTCTGATCGAAAAAGGGCAGTTCGACCTGACCTCCCTCTATTCCGATCTGTATCTGCAGGATTACGATCTGATGGTGCTCCGCGCGAAATACACGCTGAAGATCGCCTTCACCGCTCACCGCGTCGCGTACATCTACACCACGAAGGAAGAGATCGAGGAGCTCGGGACCGATATCCCGACCGTTTCCCGCGGGATGGTCGGCACGATGGCAGACATCCGCGACTCCGATATCTGGGTCAACTTCACCGAAGCGCCCGACGGCGTTTACGCCGAGCTGCGCTCCGCAAAATACAACGTCAACGGGATCGCCGCGAAATACGGCGGCGGCGGTCATCCGAAGGCAAGCGGCGCGACCCTGAAGGACCGCGAAGAGGCGATGGCGCTGCTGAACGATCTCGACCTCCTCGCCGCCGGGACCGCCTCCGATTGCCGTTAAGAAAGGATACGCAAATGAACGAAGAAATCAAAAGAGCGATCACGGAAAAGATCCGTTCCGCCGACCGCGTGATCCTCTGCCGCCACGTCCGTCCCGACGGGGACGCCGTCGGCTCCTCGCTCGGCTTCCGCCGCGCCCTGCGGCTCTCCTTCCCCGAAAAGGAGATTTATTCGATCGGCACCGACGCTTCCGATTACGTCGGGTTCCTCGGTTCCGACGATCCGGCGCTCCCGGAGGAGGCGTACGAAAACGCCCTCGTGATTCTGCTCGATACCGCCACGCCCGACCGCGCGGCAAACCCCTTCGCGTTTACCGCGAAGGATATCGTCAAGATCGACCACCACGAAGACGTGACTCCCTACGGCTCGCTCCAATGGGTCGAGCCCGAACGCTCCGCGACGAGCGAGATGATCGCCGATCTGCTCTTTTCCGATCCGGATACTTATAAGATCGACCTTGAAGCGGCGACCGACCTTTTCGTCGGCATCGTCACCGATTCGGGCAGATTCCGTTATTCCTGCACCTCGGGCGAAACGATGCGGATCGCCGGAAGGCTGATGGACTTCGGCATTGAGACCGAACCGATCTATTCCCGCCTCTTCCTCGACGATTTCGGCACGATGCCCTACCGTGCCTACGTCTGCGGGAACGTCAGAAAAACCGAAAACGGCGTGCTTTCGTTCTATATCGATCAGAAAACGCAGAAGGAGCTCGGGCTCTCCCGCGAGCAGGCGTCGGACGGTCTCCTGTATATGGAGGGCATCCGTGACTGCCTGATCTGGCTCGCCTTTATCGAAAACGAAGACGGCACGATCCGCGTCCGTCTCCGTTCCCGCTTCGTGACGGTGAACGGGCTCGCCTCCCGCTATCGCGGCGGCGGTCACGACCGCGCCTCGGGCGCGACGGTGTATTCCCTTGACGAAATGGAAGCGCTGATCGCCGAGGCGGACGAGCTGCTCGGGGAATACAAAAAGAACAACGAGGGTTGGGTATGAAGATCCTGCTGACGAACGACGACGGCGTCGGCGCACCGGGGATCGCCCTTCTCACCGCGTTTGCGAAGACGGTCGGTGAGGTCACGGTCGCGGCGCCGATGACCGAGCAGAGCGCGAAAAGCCAGTCGATCTGTCTGCGTTCCCCCATCCCGGTCGAAAAGACGGTCGAAGAGGACGGAACGGAGATCTACGCGGTCGGCTCCACCCCCGCGGACTGCGTGCGCTTCGGTCTGACCGCGCTCGGAAAAGAATTCGACCTCGTGCTTTCGGGGATCAACCGGGGCTTCAACCTCGGGAACGACATCGCCTATTCGGGAACCTGCGCCGCCGTCTTCGAGGCAGCGGAACGGGGCGTTCCCGGCATCGCCTTTTCCGCCGACCCCGCCGGGTTTCCGGACGCGGACACCCTCGGGAAGGTATGGAAAGCATTGGAAACGATCCGTGAAAAAAGCCTTGCCGCCTGCCTCAACGTCAATTTTCCCCTCTCCCCGTGCGGGCTGCGCGTGACGAAGCAGGGCGGCGGGTACTATATGGACAACCTCGTCCCTGCCGGAGCCGGGCTTTACCGTGCCGACGGCGCTTTCGTTTACAAAAACCGCGGGGATCTTACCCTCGATACCGACGCCGTGACCGCCGGTTACGTCTCGGTCACGCCGCTCACGGTCAGCCGTACGGACCGCGACGCCTACCTTGCTTTGGAAAATGTTGAGACCGCCTCCGGCTTAATACTGTAAAAAATATACAATTACTTTAGCTTGCTACCATGATATTCGACAAATATAGAATTGACGACCTTCCCGGATTTATGGTATAATAGTTTAATCTTTATTTTGGGTAAGAGTGCCCGCTCCGTTTTTTCGGAAAGATCGGAAGACGCACCCGTTTTTTCTTCCCCCCGGTCCGGTACCGGAACCAAGACGAAAGGTAAATCATCATGCTCAAGTATATCATCAAACGCGTGATCCTCGCGATCCTGACGATATGGCTCGTCGCGACGCTCACTTTCTTCCTGATGCACGCCGTTCCCGGCGGACCGTTCGTTGCCGAGAAATCGATCAGCCCGCAGGCGATCGAGGCGCTGAACAAAAAGTTCGGTATGGACAAGAGTCTCCCCGAGCAGTATATGACCTATATGTTCGGTTCCCGCAACGAGGAAACCGGCAAAATCGAGGGCGGCGTCATCCGCGGCGACTTCAGCCTCAGCCTGAAGCAGCGCGGCTTCACCGTTTCCCGTATCATCACCACGAAGTTCCCGGTCTCCGCGAAGGTCGGCGGACTCGCGATCCTGCTTGCTCTCGTCGTCGGGATCCCGCTCGGCAGTATCGCCGCGCTGAATCGCGGAAAATGGGCGGATAACGTCATTCTGGTCTTCACGACCTGCGGTATCGCCTTCCCGAGCTTCGTCGTCTGCACGGTCACGATGTACTTGTTCAGCATGAAGCTCGGCATCCTTCCCTCGGGCGGTCTTGACCTCGGGACGAGCTATATCCTCCCGGTCTTCTCGCTTGCTTTCTATCCGATGGCGTACATCACCCGCCTGATGCGCTCCTCGATGCTCGACGTCGTCGGTCAGGATTATATGCGTACCGCGAAGGCAAAGGGGCTTTCCCAGTCGGTCTGCCTCTTCAAGCACGCGCTCCGCAACGCCATCCTCCCGGTCGTCACCTACCTCGGTCCGATGATCGCCGGCACGCTTTCCGGTTCCTTCATCGTGGAAAAGATCTTCCGTATCCCGGGGCTCGGCGGTCAGTTCGTCAGTTCGATCACGAACCGTGACTACACCGTCATCATGGGCACCACGATCTTCTACGCCGCGCTCGTCATCGTCATGATCCTTCTGGTCGATATCCTCTATAAGCTCATCGACCCGCGGATCGAGCTGAAATAAGGAGGAGAACGCAGAATGAATATGAAAAATCCTCTCAGCTTTCAGCTGAACGTCGACGATTTTCTCCCCGCCTCCAAGGAGGAGAAGGAAAGCCTCTCCCAGATGCGCCCCTCAATCGGCTTCTGGAAGGACGCAATGCGCCGCCTCAGAAAGAACCCGGTCGCAATGGTCTGCTTCTGGATCATCGTCGTCATTATGATCCTTGCCTTCATCGTTCCGGAATTCTATCCGTACAAGTATGAAGAGCAGATCAAATATTCCACCTATCTCGCTCCCTTTGAGTTCTCCGAGGTCGAGCAGGCACGCATCGACGCGGGCGAAAAGCTCTTCCCCCACATCCTCGGCACCGACAACCTCGGCCGTGACTACGCCGTCCGCGTGATGGTCGGCAGCCGCGTTTCCCTGCTCGTCGGTCTGATCGCCTCCGCCATCATTCTCGTCATCGGCTCGGTCTACGGCTCGATCTCCGGTTTCTTCGGCGGTTGGGTCGACCTCGTGATGATGCGTATCGTCGATATCATCTATACCATCCCCGACGTTCTTCTGATCGTCCTTCTGTCCTTCGCGCTGGAAGATCCGATCCGGAACCTCGCGAACGTCCCCGGCTTCAAATGGCTCAATACCGTCGGAACCGGTCTGATCAGCATTTTCGTCGTTTTCGCTCTGCTCTATTGGGTCGGTATGGCGCGTATCGTCCGCAGCCAGGTCCTCACCCTGAAGAACAGTGAATACGTCACCGCGGCACGCGCACTCGGCGCCGGCAGCGGACGCATCATCCGCAAGCACCTCCTCACCAACTGCATCGGTACGCTGGTCGTCACCACCACCCTGCAGATCCCGTCCTCGATCTTTACCGAGAGCTTTCTTTCCTTCCTCGGTCTCGGCGTCAAGGTCCCGATGCCGTCCCTCGGCTCGCTCGCGAGCGACGGATTGAACGGTCTCGAATCCCACCCCTATCTGCTTCTGGCTCCCGCGCTGCTCATCAGCCTGATCATCCTCAGCTTCAACCTGTTCGGTGACGGTCTGCGCGACGCGTTTGACCCGAAGATGAAGAACTGAAAGGGGGAGAAACGGTATGAAAAAGAAACAGAACAAGGAAACGGAAGCAAGAGAGATCATCTCCGCCAAACCCGACCGCCTTGTTGACATCTATCACGAGCGTCTTTCCTTTTTCACCCCCGCGGGTGAGGTCAAGGCGCTGAACGACGTCTCCCTCAGCGTCAAGCCCGGCGAGATCCTCGGTATCGTGGGCGAATCCGGCTCCGGCAAATCGGTCACGGCGTACAGCCTGATGGGTCTGACCGCCTATCCCGGAAAGCTCCTCGGCGGCGATCTCTGGTTCAACGGGCACTACGTCAACGATATGACCGAACGCGATTTCTGCAAGATGCGCGGAAACGAGGTCTCGATCATCTTCCAGGACCCGATGACCAGCCTGAACCCGGTCTACACGATCGGCAATCAGATCGAAGAGGTCATCCGTCTTCACACCGACAAGAACAGAAAGCAGGCAAAGGCAAGAGCGCTCGAGCTGCTTGAGCTTGTCGGCATCAACGAACCCGAAAAACGTCTGAAGCAGTATCCGCACGAGCTTTCGGGCGGTATGCGTCAGCGCGTCATGATCGCGATCGGTCTCGCCTGCGAGCCGAAGCTGCTGATCGCCGACGAGCCGACGACCGCGCTTGACGTTACCATTCAGGCACAGATCCTCGAGCTGATGATGGATCTGAAAAAGAAGCTCGATATGGCGATCATCCTGATCACGCATGACCTCGGCGTCGTTGCCGGGACCTGCGACCGCATCGCCGTTATGTACGCCGGTCAGATCGTCGAAAGCGGCACGACCGAAGAGATCTTCTACCATCCCTCTCACGAGTACACGAAGGGGCTCATCGCGAGCATCCCGAAGCTGCACGAGGAGGAGCATACCCGCCTCGTTCCGATCGAGGGCACCCCGGTCGACCTTCTGAACCCGCCGAAGGGCTGTCCCTTCGCCCCCCGCTGCGTGAACTGTATGAAGGTCTGCCTTGACCGTCAGCCCGCGTTCACCGAAATCTCCGACACGCATATTTCCAAGTGCTGGCTTCTTGACAAGGCAAAATGGGAAGCGGAAAGGAAGGCTGAAAACTGATGGAAGACAAAAAGCTTCTGGAAGTCGAACATCTGAAACAGTACTTCCGTGTTTCCGGCGGTAAGCTTTTCGAGCGCAGGGTCGTCAAGGCCGTTGACGACGTTTCCTTCTTCATCAACAAGGGCGAGACCCTCGGTCTCGTCGGCGAATCCGGCTGCGGCAAAACGACGACCGGACGCACCATTCTCCGCCTCTACGAGCCGACCGAAGGCAAGATCATCTACGACGGCGTCGATATCACCCACGCCGATATGAAGCCCTACCGCAAAAAGATGCAGATCGTCTTTCAGGACCCCTACGCAAGTCTGGATCCCCGTATGACGGTCGGCGACATCGTCGGTGAGGCGATCGACATCCATCATCTTGCCGCGAGCAAGGAGGAACGCCGCGCACGCATCATCGAGCTGCTCAGCCTCGTCGGTCTGAACTCCGAGCACGCCAACCGCTACCCCCACGAATTCTCGGGCGGTCAGCGTCAGCGCGTCGGCATCGCCCGCGCCCTCGCCGTCAATCCCGAATTCATCGTCTGCGACGAGCCGATCTCCGCGCTTGACGTTTCGATTCAGGCGCAGGTCGTCAATATGTTCGAGGACCTGCAGGATCAGCTCGGTCTGACCTACCTCTTCATCGCGCACAACCTGAGCGTGGTCAAGCACATCTCCAATCGCATCGGCGTCATGTACCTCGGAAAGCTTGTGGAGCTCGCCGAAGCAAACGAGCTGACCTTCCACAGCGTCCATCCCTATACGAGAAGCCTCGTTTCGGCGATCCCGATCGCAGACCCGATCAAAAACCGTGCCGCCAAGCGTTTCGTCCTGCAGGGCGACGTTCCGAGCCCGGTCAATCCCCCGTCCGGATGCCGCTTCCGGACCAGATGCCCCTACGCCGACAAGTGCTGTGAGGAGTGCGAACCCGAGTGGAAGGAAGTTTCCCCCGGACATTTCGTCGCCTGCCACCACATCGACAAGGTGCAGTGATTCCCTTCCCGCTATTCCTGCGCGAAAGCGCTTGAAATAGAAAAAAATGGCGAAAGCCAAATAAAATAAGGAGAAAAAACCATGAAAAGAATTCTTGCATGCCTGCTGGCTGTCATGATGCTTGCTTCTCTTCTCGCTGCCTGCTCTCCCGCAGCGAAGAATGACGGCAAGACCCTGACCGTTCAGCTCGGCCCGAACCCCGAAACCCTCGACCCCGCTCTGAACAGCGCAGTTGACGGCGGTAATATGCTTCTGTTCGCATACGACTGCCTCCTCAACATCGACGAAAAGAACAACGTCGTTGCCGGCGCCGCTGAAAAGTGGGAAACCTCCGCTGACGGTCTGACCTGGACCTTCACCCTTCGTGACGGTCTGAAGTGGTCCGACGGCTCCGCTCTTACCGCTGAAGACTTCGTCTACAGCTGGAAGCGCGTTGTCGACCCCAAGACTGCTGCCCCCTACGGTGAAACCGTTCTCGGCATGGTCAAGGGCTACGCCGATGCCGCCAACGGCAACCTCGACGCTCTTGACGTCAAGGCAGCCGACGCGAAGACCCTCGTCGTCACTCTCGATCATCCCTGCGCTTACTTCGACAAGCTCGCCGCTTTCGCGACCCTGAGCCCTGTCCAGAAGGCCACCATCGAGGCGAACGGTGACGAGTGGGCGACCAAGCCGGAAACCTACATCTGCAACGGTCCGTTCTACATCGAGAAGTGGGTTCCCTCTTCCTACATCCTCTTCACCAAGAACCCCAACTACCGTGATGCCGGCCGCGTCAAGCTCGACCACATCAAGTGCCTCCTCATCGAGGACTCCAACGCCGCTTACGCCGCATTCACCTCCGGTGAGGCGCAGATGATCAAGGACGTTCCTACGGCTGAGATCAAGGGCTTCCTCGAGAACAAGAACCCCGAGTTCTTCATCGACACCATCCTCGGCACCTACTACATCTCCCTCAACGACCAGAAGGAGCCCTTCACGAACCCCAAGGTCCGTCAGGCTCTCTCCCTCGCGATCGACCGTAACTACGTTGCAGGCACCCTGATGGACGGCACCTACATCGCCGCTCCTAACTTCATGGGCCCGGGCATCGCCGACTGGGACGGTTCCAACTTCTATGACAACGCCAACGGCGGCAAGCCCTACATCGACGTAGACGATCACGCGGGCAACGTTGCCAAGGCAAAGGCTCTCCTTGCCGAAGCAGGCTACCCGAACGGCGAAGGTCTGCCCACCATCACCTACTCCACCAACGACGCAGGTTACCACAAGGTCGTCGCTCAGTACCTCCAGCAGGCTTGGAAGGAACTCGGCATCAACCTCGACGTCAAGGTCGTTGAATGGGCTTCCTTCACTCCTCTCCGCCGCGCCGGTGACTACGAGATCTCCCGTAACGGTTGGGTCATGGACTACAACGATCCTTCCAACATGCTCGAGCTCTTCATTTCCACCAACGGCAACAACGACGGTAAGTTCAACAACGCTCAGTATGACGAACTGATGGCGAAGGCCGCTGCCGAGACCGATCCCAAGACCCGTTTCGGTTATATGCATCAGGCTGAGGACATCCTCATGGCTGAGGCAGGCTGCATCCCGGTCGCTTACTACACCGACTTCTATCTCCAGAGCGCCAAGATCACCGGTTCCTGGCATTCTCCTTACGGCTACTGGTACTTCATGTACGCTGATATCGCCGACTGATCTCCGATCACCGGAATATCGCCGTAAGTAAAAAGCGAATCAAACCCGCTGCCGCAATTTTGCGGCGGCGGGTTTTGCTTTTTCTCTTGCTTTTCCCGATATTTATGGTATAATGAAGGCAACTAAAACCGAAAGGCGGAACCGATATGAACGAATTCATCGTCACCGATTACGGCGTCAAAGCGGATCTCCCCTCCCTTCAGACCGAAGCGCTGCAGAAGATTTTCGATCTCTGCCCCGGCACCGTCGTCTTCCCGGCGGGCACCTACCGCACGGGCGGGCTGCTGATCCGTTCCGATACCACGATCCTTCTGAAATCGGGTGCCGTGCTCGTCGGCAGCGACGAGCGCACCGATTATCCCGTTTTTCCCGTTCCCGAGGGCGTCGAGCTCCGCACCGATATGGAGATGATCACCGGTTACTATACGCAGGGGCCGTGGAAGGAATACCGCCGCGCGATCCTTTCGGCATACGGTGAGAAGAATGTCTCGATTATCGGCGAAGAAGGCTCTCTCATCGACGGCTCCGACTGCTACGATCCCGACGGGGAGGAGGGCTTCCGCGGCCCGCACGGCATCTTCCTCACGAACTGCGAAAACGTCGTTCTGCGCGGCTATACGATCCGCTCCTGCGGCAACTTCATGCATCAGGTCGATAACTGCAAAAATCTCCTGATGGAAAACGTGAAGAATATCGCCGGTCACGACGGCATCCATCTGCACTGCTGCGTACACACCGAGATCCGCGACTGCGTCTTCGAGACCGGGGACGACTGCATCGCGGGCATCAACATCGAAGACCTGCACGTCGTAAACTGCTCGCTGAACACCTCCTGCAACCTTTTCCGCATCGGCGGGAAAGGGATCCTCGTGGAGAACTGCAGAATGAAGGGACCGGGCATCTACCCGCACCGCATGACCGTCGTGAGAGGAAAGAACGACGTCCTTCCGCAGAACGAGGGACGGCACAACACCCTTTTCCTGATCGACTATTTTTCAAGCATCACGCATCCGATGGACGAGCCCTCGCACGATATCGTCTTCCGGAACTGCGAGATCGACACGATCGAGACTCTGCTCCACTATGAGTTTGACTGGAACGTCCTTCAGGTCGGAACGCCGCTTGCCGAGCTGACCTTTGAAAACGTGAAATTCACCGGACTGAATATCCCGATGGTCATCAACCCGACGAAGCAGGAGTTCCCGCTCCGGATGATTTTCCGTAACTGCACGGTCTCCTTCCGGGAAAACGCCGCAGACCCGCGCCTCGTCAACGGCACGGTGCCGAATCTTGAGATCGTCAACGAATAAAAAATGAAATACACGAAATACGCCGATCCCTTCCTCGGAAACGGGGAGATCGCCCTGCCCGAGCCCTCCTTTCCCGCCTCGACGTGGCACTTCATCAAGGGGCTTTCGGGCAATACCTCCCCCGCCGCCGCCCTTCCCTTCGGCAAATATACCGCGGGAGGCTACGACGGCGCCTATCCCTGCGGGAGCGGCATCAACGATATGAACTGCGGCGGCCCGATCCGCAAGCTCTTCGACCGCCCGCACTTCATCGGCATTTCCCACCTCCACCACGACGGCACCGGGGCGATCGGCGTCTACTACAATTACGCCCTCACCTGCCCCTTCGACGGCGGTTTTCCGTCGTTTCAGCCGTTCCCGATCCTCCGTGAGGAGGCAGCGCCGGGGTATTATCTTGCCGAAACCGACACCGTGACCGCAGAGGCGACCGTCACGCGCTCCGCCGCCCTGCACCGCTATCGGTTCAAAGGAAGCGGCGATCACCGCGTCGCCGTGGATTTCGCCAACGACGGACTGCATTCCGACGAATGGGGGATGCGCGGCAAGGTCACCGGAACGGTCGAAGTCCTTTCGGAAACCCGTCTCCGCGCCGTGATGCTGATCCAGAAGGCGGAGATCGTCTTCGACTTTGAGATCCGGGGCGCGTCGCTCGTTTCCCTTTACCGCGGAAGCGAGACCGTCCCCGAAAACGCCGTCTCGCTTGACGTCCCCTCCTCCGATACCCGGATGGGCGGTATCTTCGCTCTGACCGGAAACGAGGCGGAGGTAAGGCTCGTCATCTCCTTTGCCGGGATCCCGGACCGTTCTCCCTTTGAGGCAGAGCCGCGTTCCTTTGACGAAGCAAGGAAAGCAGCCGAAGCCGAATGGGAGGAAGCCCTCTCGAAAATCGAGATTAATACCGATGATGAAAGAGAAAAGGAAATCTTCTATTCCAATCTCTATCACGCGCTGACCAAGCCCTGCGACTACTCGGGGGAAGCGTTCTTCTTCCGGGATAAGAACCGCAGGATGGTCACCGATCTCGCGACGATGTGGGATATCTGCAAGACCCAGCTCCCCCTTCTCTACACCCTCTATCCCGATATTTCCGAAAAGATCCTTGCCTCGTTTGCCGCGTTCGGGGAGGAATACGGGTATTACCCCCACTGTCTCCTCGCCTCGGGCAGACTGGATATCGAAAACAAGCAGGCGCGCAGCCTCGCCGAATACACGGTCTGCGACGCCTATTACCGCGGGATCAACGCCGACTACCACGCCCTCGTCGAAGGGGCGGAAAAGGACGCCCGCCGCACCCCCGCGTTTTTCGGAGAGCGTCCGCTGAAAACGACCTCCGGCTTCTACGCTTCCCATATCCTCGATATGGCGGAGGCGTTCTCCTGCCTCGCCCCGATCGCAAACGAACTCGGGATGAAGGAAACCGCCGGACGGTACGCGGAATACGGAAAGCGCTTTGCCGACGCCTTCGGAGAAGACGGGATGATGCGTCCCGACTCGGATTATTACGAGGGGAACCGCTATAACTACTCCTTCCGCCCGCTTTTTGACAGAGAAGCGCGCATCGCGCTCGCCGGAAAAGAGAATCTGATCCGCGAGGCGGAACGGTTCTTCGGCTTCCTTGACCCTGCCGACCTTTCCTCCCGCTTCGAGGGCTTCAACAACGAGACCGATATGGAGGCGCCGCTCTTCCTGCACGAGCTCGGGCTCCGTGACCGGATGTGCGAGGTCATCGTCTCTGGTATGAACAGTATGTTCACGACGGGCTCGGGCGGCGTCCCCGGCAACGCCGATTCGGGCGGGCTGAACGCCTGCTATCTCTGGAACGTCATCGGTCTCTTCCCGGTCAGCGGGCAGAACCGGATGATCATCGGCTCCCCGCGCTATCCCGAAGCCGTCCTGCACCTGAAAAACGCCGATTTCCGGATCGTGAAGACCGGAGAGGGCATTTATCCCGAAAAAGCCGAATGGAACGGCACTTTGCTCCCCGACTTTGAACTTCCCGTCACCGAAATGATGAAGGGCGGGACTCTGATCATCACAATGAGAGAAACGAGGTAATCACTATGAATTCGGTCTATTGCTACTCCTTCGGGACCCCCGACGAGGCATCGCCTCTCCGTCTGTACGGCACGACGCCCGCAGACGACGTCTGTCTGCCGAAGGACGTTCCCGCTCCCTTTGCAAAAGAGGAGATCACCTTCCGCCTGAGGAAAAGAGGCATTCTGCTGACCGTTCCCGTGCGGGACGGCGAGCAGTTCTTCGGGCTCGGTCTCCAACTGAAATCGGTCGCGCAGAGAGGAAAGAAAAAGCACCTTCGCGTCAACAGCGACCCCACCCTTGACCTCGGCGACAGCCACGCGCCGGTCCCCTTCCTGCTTTCCACGGCGGGCTACGGTCTGTTCATCGACACCTCGCGCGACGTGATCCTTTCGATCGCCACCCACGTCAAGGACAGCTTTGCCGACAAAAAAGACGCCTCCCTTGCGGACAACACCTCCGACCTTTACGCCGAAAGAGAGCTGACCGGCGGCGCGCATATCTGCATTGAGATCCCCGCGGTCGGGGGCGTCGACCTTATCTTCTTCGCCGGTCCGACGATGAAGGACGCGCTGATGCGATATAACCTCTTCTCGGGCGGAGGCGTCCTGCCCCCGATGTGGGGTCTCGGCAACTGGTACCGCACGTGGACCTCCTCGACCGAAAGCGACGTGCTCGCGCAGGCGAAGTCAATCCGTGAGGACGGCATCCCCTGCGACGTCTTCGGTCTCGAACCCGGCTGGCAGACCCACGCCTATTCCTGCACCTACGTCTGGAACAAAGAAAAATATCCCGACGTCGAGGGCATGATCGCAAAAATGAAGGACGACGGCTTCCGCATGAATCTGTGGACGCACCTCTACGTTCATCCCGATTCCCCGATCTACCGCGAGCAGCTTCCCTTTGCCGGAGATTACCGCGTGTGGGGCGGTCTCGTGCCCGATCTGAGCGTTCCGGAGGCAAGGGAGTCCTTCCGCCGCTACTATGAAAAAACCTTCCTTGAAGCCGGAATTTCGGGCTTCAAGGTAGACGAATGCGACGGGTCGGATTACATCCGCTTCCCGTGGTCCTACCCCGAGGCGACCGATTTCCCGTCCGGGCTTGACGGCGAGCAGACCCACAACCTGATGGGCAGACTGTTCGAGAGAACGCTGGAGCCCGCCTACCGTGCCGTCAACCGCCGCACCTTCAGCCTGATCCGTTCCTCCGGCGCCCTCGCCGCGCCGATGCCCTACGTCCTTTACAGCGACCTCTACGATCTGAAGGATTTCATCCGCGGCGTCATCACCGCCGGGTTCTCCGGGCTTCTGTGGTGTCCCGAGGTCCGTCAGAGCAGCACCGAGGAGGAGCTGATCCGCCGTCTGCAGACCGTCGTTCTTTCCCCGCTCTCGATGATCAACGGCTGGATGATCCCGCATCCGGTCTGGAAGCAGTTTGACGAGGCAAAGAACAAAAACGGCGAGCTTTCGGAGGATGACACCCTCACGAAGCGCGTCAAAGCGATCTTCGAGCTTCGCATGACCCTCCTGCCCTATCTCTACCGTGCCTACGACGAATACCGTCAGACCGGTCTTCCTCCCTTCCGCTCGCTCGCCGTTGATTACACCTCCGATCCCGCGACCTACGAGATCGACGATCAGTACATGATCGGAAACGACCTGATGTACGCCCCGATGCTCTGCGGCAGATCCGGACGCGAGGTTTATTTCCCCGCAGGAAACTGGTACAACTACTTCACCGGGGAAAAGATCGAGGGCGGAAAGAAAACGGCGTTCACGGTCGGTGAGGACGATATCCTGCTCTTCGCGAAGGAGGGCGCGCTGATCCCGACCGCGCTTCCCGTGACGAACGTGACCGCCGACACCGTTTTCATCCTCGTACCGAAGCGCTTCGGCGAGGGAACGCTGACCTGCACGCTCACCGAGGACGACGGCGAGACCTTCGACTTCCTCGGCGGCAAGCGGAACGACGTGACCCTGACCTCGTCTGAAGACGGCACCTTCTCGCTCACCCGCAGGGGCGGATACGAAGGCATCCGTTATACCGTATAATCAAAAAACAGGAGGTACCGCACGATGGTGCGGTACCTCCGATTTTTGTTTTCTCACATTTCCGCGGCGCGTTTCATCACGGAGATCGCGTTTTTCAGCGAGGTCTCGAAGTCTCCGTCGGCAAAGCCCTCGATGTCAACGGCGCCGGAATAGCCGATGCCCTTCAAAGCGGCGAACAGGTCGCGGCAGGAGGAAAGATCGCTTTCCGCCGGGAATTTCCGTTCCCTCGGCACCGAAGCGATATGCGCGTGAAGGATCGAGGAACCGTATTCCTTCATATCGGAAAGCAGATCCCCGCCGCGTTCGGCGTGATAGGAATCGTAGAGCAGACCGAGCTCGGGAAGGTCGGTCATTTTCACGATCTCCATGACCTCGCGGCAGTTATTGAGAAACGAGGTCTCGTCCGCCGAGAGCGGCTCGACCGCGACGCGGAAGCCGTGCTTCTTCATCACGGGGGCGATCACCTCGCGTACGAGCGCCGAAAAACGCTTCTTTGCGGTTTCTTTGTCCATCCCTTCGGGAATATCCCTTGCCTTTCCCGAGCCGAGAGAAACGAAATTTCCGCCGAGGATCTCCGCCTTGGCAAGCGCCCCGTCAAGGTATTGTCCGATCCTTTCGTATTCCGCCTCGCCGGCGAGCAGACGGAAATCGCCGGGAAACATACAGTTATAGGCGGCGCAGGGCAGACCGAGCGCGTCCGAAACGCGCCGCACCTCGCGCAGTTTTTCCTCCGGGGTCCCCGGCATCGTGACGAGCGAGGTCTCGTAGCAGCCGCACCCGCAGCGGGCAAGCATTTTCAGGTTTTCGGCAGTCGCCTGAACGCAGCATCCGAATTTCATAAGAAGCGTTCCTCCGCGTTTTTTTCCATTATACCACAAAACGCGGCGCTTTGCAAGTCAAAAAACGGGGCTCCCGGAAAAACCGGGAACCCCGTTTTGCGTATCAGGTATCGATGATCTTACCCTGACCGGACTGCTGGATCAGATCGAAGAATTCGTAAGGTCCGACGTACTGATAGGTATAGCCGTCGTTTCTGCCGTTTGCGTAATTCTCGATCGCCTCGATCGTTTCCACGATCTTGGTGGGCGTATAGCGAACGGTACGGAAGCTGGAGAAGTTGATCTTGCCGCCGTCCTTCATATAGTTGTACGCCTGCTCCGGATTCTGGTAGTCCCACATACCGGTGATCGGCGTGCCGTTGCACACGATGAGACGGTTGGAGCCGTTGTTGGAGAAGCACCCCGTCGGGGTCATCTGGCTGTAAGTGTCAAACACCTTGTTGTTGAAGGTGAGCGCGCCGTTGAGGATGAAGCCGCAGATGTCCATATCGAATTTCTTCAGATAAGGCTCGTTGTACTCGATCCATTCCTCAAGCGCGGTGGGAAGCGTTCTGCCGCCCTGCCCCTCGATCAGCGCCGCCGGATTGACGTAGCCGCAGCCGCTGTCGCCGGTGATGAAATAATCGTACGGCGTCTTGTACTTGTAAATGTACTCGAACATAACGGGCATACGGACCGAAAGCTGCGGGTTGAAGCCCCACGCGAGCGGGTAGGTTCCGCGGGCGGGATCCTTCCAGAAGTTCGGGACCTCCTGCCGCATCCACGCGCCGGAATCGTAGTCGCCGATGTAGACCGTGAAGTAACGGGTCTTGCTGTCGAATTCGAGGGTATCGTCGTATTCCTTGTTGTTCTCAAAGTGATCGGCGATCGGGTAATTGGTGTACGCGGAGCCGTTGACCATGCAGCACGGATGTGCGCAGTCGGCTTCCATCGCGCAGTTATAGGTGGAAGCGAGCTGTGCGAACTCCCATTCGAGCTCGACGCCGCCCTTGTTGCCTCTGTTCTGGAAGTCACGGGTGTACTTGACCCACCAGGGCGGGAAGCCCAGAACCTGCGTAAAGCCGCCGTCCGCCTTTTCGTACGCGGCGTTCAGGATCTTGATCAGGGTCGCGCGGTCGGCGCCCTTCGGCTGCTCCTTATCGTCGCAGGGGGTCTCGGTGGCGTTCGGGGTCAGGTCGAAGCAGAACGCCTTCTTCATAACGAGGTAGTCGTGGTTGAAGACCTGATTGTTGAAGGGTCCGTTGTCGATGCCTGCGCCGATGACGTTGGAGGGGATCGTGCCGGCACCGTCGAGGACGTAGCCGATCAGCTCGTCCGAGCACTTATCCATATATTTCTCAAGCGCCCACAGATAAGCGTCGCACTTGGTGGAACCGGTGGACTCGATGTCGGTGTCTTCGATCGTGCCGAAGCCGCCGAACTTGTTGACGAGGTTCATCTTCACCTCGACGCCCTTGTCCTCAAGAATTTTCTGCAGATCGTTTGCGCCCTTTCCGGCAACGACCGGGAGGTAACCGTCAACGCCGCAGATAGTGGTGGCAACGTTCGAGGTCGCGGGAACGTCGGGATCCCACAGGACGATGCCCGACTGCTTGATGAAGGGGAGGAAGAAATCGTAAAACGCCTTGGCATCCTTGATGTCGAAGATCTCATAACCCTCAAATGCGGAGTCCTTTTCAACCATATAATTGAGCCAGAAGGTATCCTGACTGCCGTTCTGGTCATAAATGACGTAAACGAGCATATCGGTCTCCTTGAAGCGGCGGTTGAGCAGACCCTGCAGACAGACGCACAGACGGGTGGAATCCGACTGGCTTCCGCCGAGCCCGAAGGCTGCTTCCTTCGATATCCTGACGATGGTATGCGGAACGGAGGTATCGAATCCTTTCGTTTCCGCTGCGGTACGGAGCACGCGGAGGGAATTGCCCGCCTTGTAGGTCTTGACGTAATTCGCAATGAAATACTCGACCGCCTTCAGCGTGCCGAGCCCGTCGGAACCGACGATGACCAGCTTTTCGCCGACAACGCGGATCGCAAATTCGCTCTCCTTCAGGGAAGCGAGAACCGTCTTGGTCTCTTCACGGGTGGTTTTGCCGATGAGGACCTCCTTCACGGGGATCTCTTCCCCGGGGTTGACCCAGTCGGTAGCAAGCTTCATCTCGAAGCCGGTCAGTTCCTTGACCGCCGCCTTGAGACGGGAAACCGCGGTTTTCTCGTTGGATTCCGCCATATCGCCGCGCACGAGCAGATATTCGCTGGCGCCGCCCGCGACAAGCTCAAGAACCTGATCCGCGGGGAGAGAGGAGAGATCGGAGGGATCGCTCGTTTGCGTCGTTCCGGGATCGGTAGTGCCGGGCTTCGTGCAGGCGACGACGGTACCGAGTACCATCACGAGCGCAAGAAGCAGTGCCGATAGTTTTTTCATCATAAGCTTTCTTTCGCTTCCTTTCGGAAAGCATCCTTTCATTGGTTTGCAGGGATCAGAAATGACCGCCGTGACCACCGTGGGAAACGCCGCCGGAGGAGAAATGAATGCTGCTGCCTCCGCCCGAACGTCCGCCGGAGCTGCTTTCGGTCTCGATGCGGACGCGGGTGACGTGGGAATACAGGAAGGTATCGCGCGAGGACGTCAGGTCCATACTGTTTTTCCGGACGTAGTTTGCCGCGTCGTTCTGCATTCTGACCGAGGTGAGCTTGGCTTTTTCCTTCGAGGTCATGATCGCGGCGGCGATCAGACCGATGATCAGCGGGATCAGAATCACGGAAGTCGGAATGGACCGCAGACGGTATTTGATCTTTTCCCCGGTCGGCATTCTGTTGTACGCTTCCTCACGCCGACACTCGTCAACGCGGTCGTCCGCGCTGCGCGCAAAGCGGGTAAACGCGCCGTAGTAGTCGCCGTAGGACAGATAACTGACGAAATCGTCTTCCAGATATTCGTAATAATACTCGAAGTAATCCTGAAGCGAGCCCGCCGTCGATTCGTAATACGCGCGGGTCTCCATATCGATGAGGAGGAGAATGCCGTCCTCACGGTATCCGTGGGTATCGTAATAATCGTCCGCGTACTGCATCTCGGTCTTGCCGCCCATTGACGGCACCGTCACGACGACGTAATCCACGCCGCGTTCGGCGCTGAGCGTATCGAGCTGATAGAGCAGGTTCCGCTCCTCCTCGTAGGAGAGCAGATCCGCGCCGTCGTCAAGGCGGGGCGAGGATGCCGCCGCGGAAAACGGAACGGCGAGTGTCAGGAAAACCGCGAGAAGAAGAAATGACAGAGTTCTTTTCATTCCGCACCTCACAGTCCGCCGATCAGCCAGACGGCAAGGATCGCGAGGAAGGAGATCACCGCCGTGAGGAAAAAACGTTTCCAAAAGTATCTGTTCTTCGCGCTCTTGTCAAGCGGAAGGTTGCCGACGAATTTTCCGGTCTGTCCGTTCATGGCAAAGATGAATTTCGTTCCGTTCCACGTCGTGTTCAGGATCCACACCGGAAGCAGGGCGTATTTTGCGCTGCCGTTGTCGATCTTCACGCTGCTGGATTCCGTCGTGACCCCGGAGAAGCCCTTCGTGGTCGAAAGGAACGCCTCCTCCACGCTTTTCTTCACGCGGGCGTTGGCGCGTTCCTTGGAGGTATCCGCCGGAACGTCGTATTTGTCTGCGAGATAACCGGAAAGATACGCGGTCTGAAAGTCGACCAGCTCGGAGCAGTCGAAGGGTTCGAGAGATTCCATCAGGTCGTCCGCCATCTTTTTGGAGCCGTCGACCGGAACGTCACAGAAGCCGATCTTACCGCCTCTGGTCAGAGAATAATAACTGGTCTCGGTGCATTGGTAGCTGCCGCTGATCCAGCTCCGCGTTTTCGTACCGCGGTAACGGATATCGGCTTCCGCGTCTGCGTCGAACAGCCAGAAGGGGACGTAGATCCCTTTGATCTCGTCAATATGGTTTTCGTCCTTGAAAACCGCGGGGAGGAACTTTTTGCCGGAAAAATGACTGCGCAGCTTTTCCTTCGCCATCTCTTTGTCCAGCTTGAAGGGCAGCACGTAATCGGGGAGGAGCGAGCCCGCGACGTTTCCCTTCATCACGATGGGATTGTCGCACCACGGGCAGCGCATCGCCGCCGTAGTTTCCTCGGTAACGACCTCGCCGCCGCAGGATTCGCAGACGTAGAGCTTCATGCCCTCGGCGACGTACTCGTTCTCTGCCCAGGTTTCGTCCGGTGTCTGCCAGGAAATGTCATCCGCCTTTTCACCCTTGAGCTCCTCGTCGTAGGCGGCAAGGGTCTCAAGCGCGAACTCCGTATCGCAGTACGGGCACTTCATTTTCTGGAGATCGCTGTTGAATTCAATGGTTCCCCCGCAGCACGGACATTTGTATTCTAATAGTGACGCCAAATTATCAACTCCTTATCACGGGGAAACGGGGGTGCCGCGCTTTTTGCCCGGCAGCCCCCGTACAGAGTCATTAAGCCTTTTTCGCACCGCAGGCGGAGCAGAACTTGCCCTTGTTTACCTGACCGCAGGCGCAGGTCCAGCTCTCGTCCGCTTCGGGCTTCTTCGCGCCGCAGGCGGAGCAGAACTTACCGGTGTTCACCTGACCGCAGGAGCAGGTCCACGCGCCGTCGGCCGCGGGCTTCTTCGTGCCGCATTCGGGGCAGAAATTGCCGGTCGCGACCGTGCCGCAGGTCGGGCAGGTCCACGCGTTCGCGGGCTTTGCCTCGGGCTTCTTCGTACCGCACTCGGCGCAGAATTTGCCGGTGGAGGACTTGCCGCAGGTCGGGCAGGTCCACGCGTTCGCGGGAACGACGGGCTGATCGGCGCCCATGGCGTAGAGGTTCGTCGCGGTCGCGCCGCCGACGCCCTGAGCCATATTCATGCCGATGAAGCCGTTCATCGCGCCGCCCTCGTTGCCGGCAGCGGTACGCATCGCGTCGGAGGTCGCGCCGACGATGCGGGCGGCACCGACGTTGGGATTCAGCGTCATCGCGTTTTCTTCCCACTCGGTGATCTTCTTCTTCTGCTCGTCCGGAATGGTCAGGCTGGACGGGTTGAAGGACCAGATCTCGATACCGCGCTTCTCTCTCCAGAGAGTGTTCAGCTCGGCGGAAAGCTCGTCACGCACCTCGGTGGAGTGTGCGCCGATCTCGTAATACTGGATGCCCTTTGCCGCGATGCGGGAAAGAGCGGGCTGGAGGGCGGTAAGAAGCTCGCCCTTCATCATCGAGTCGATCTCGTTCTTTCTGTACTCGGTCGTAACGTTCGCGCAGACGTTGGTATAGAACAGGATCGGGTCAACGATCTTGTAGGAGTAAACGCCGCTGACGCGGAGATCGGCGGAAAGCTTGAAGCCGAGCTCTTCGTTGATCACGATGCGGAAGGGGATCGGATTGGCGGTGCCGAACTTGTTGTCGGTGATCTCCTTCAGGTTGAAGTAGTAGACGCGCTGATCCTTGCCGGTGTCGCCGCCGTAGGAAATACGTCTGCCGATCGCCTTGAAGGTGTCAAGGATGGAGGTACCGAGAGAACCCGCGAAGATCGAGGGCTCGGTGGAGGAATCCCACTTGAATTCGCCGGGCTCGGCGCAGAATTCCACGACCTTGCCCTGCTCAACGATCGCCATCGCCTGACCGTCCGCGACCGCGATCACGGAGCCGTTGGAAATGATGTTGTCGTTGCCCTTGGTATTGGAGGAACGTCCGGTGATCTGCTTCTGACCGCGGACGACGAGCGTGTCCGCAGAAATCGCGTCACAGTAGAAAAATTCCTTCCATTGGTCGGCAAGCACGCCGCCGATCGCACCGGAAATTGCTTTGATAAGTCCCATGAAAATAATCTCCTTTCAGATTGCGGGCCCGTTTGATCCGGGCACATATTTATACAAATCTATAATACCATACTCCCTTCCCTTTGTCAAGTATCTTCAAAAAAACAGCCCTGCCGTGCCCCCGACGTATTGCTCTTTTCCGAAAAGTGTGCTATAATGAACGCAGAAATAAAGAGCGGAGGTCTCCTCTATGAACGTTCTGAATATCGTTTATCTGAACCACATCGACCTGACGTGGCGCCGCCCGCGCTATACCGCCGGACACCGGGACGGTTTCACGATCGCCCCCTACGCCGAGATACAGGAAAAGCAGCTCGACGCCGGGCTCGCCTTCGCGAGAGAGGGCGGGCACTACGATATCGAGCAGACCGCGTCGCTGCGGGAATACCTTGAACGGAACCCCGACCTGCTCCCCGAGGTGAAGGAAATGGTCGGCGACGGGAGGCTCGGGCTGCTCGGCGGCGGAGAATCGGTCACCGACAGCAATCTGCCGGACGGGGAAAGCCTGATCAGAAACCATTTTTACTCCCGTCTTTGGCTGAAAGACACCTTCGGCGTCACACCGTCGCTCGCCGAGATTCCCGATATCTTCGGTATTTCGGGCGGAATGCCGACCCTGTGGAACGCCTTCGGTTACCGGGGGATATTGCAGTATCACCGGGTTTTCCCGGGCAGAAAGCCCTATTTCCGGGGCGTATCGGGCGATACCGTCCTTTTTGAGACCGCCGACGCGCTTGCCGGCGCCTTCGGGATGGGTTCCTTCGTCAAGAGCCGTGTCTGCACGGTCTGCGAGGGGACGGGCTGTCCCGCCTGCGAGGGCAGCGGTTTTCTCACCGTCAGGGTCCCCGGAGAGCCGGAGGAGGTCTGCCGTCTTGCCGACGAGGTAAAAAACCGCGCGGCGCGCGGAGAGGACGCGACCCTCATTCTTTCGGGTGAGGAGACCGGCGCGCCGAAGCACACCGCCGAGGCGCTGAAAAAGCTCGCCGCCGACTGCGGCGTGGACATCCGTTTCGTCGGGCTGGAGGAGCTTGCGCTTGAAAAGTACCGGGAACGTCTTTCCCACGAGCCGACGGAGGAAGAGACCGACCCCCGTGCCGAGGGAAATCCGATGGGTGCGGGCTGTTATACCACGCGTATTCATCTGAAACAGATGAACCGCCGCGCCGAATCGGCGCTCCGCTGCGCCGAGGCGCTGACCGTGCTGAACGGGAACTACGCCCCGAAGACCTTTGCCGTCCTCTGGAGGAGGATGGCGTTCTGCCACTTCCACGACGCGATCACCGCTTCCCACAGCGACGACGCGGCGAAGGAGCTTGCCGAGACCTTCCGTCAGATCACGGCGTCGGCGAACCGTCTTTCCGCGCTCGCCGCCGAAAGTCTCGCGGAAAAGATTGCCGTCCCCGCCGGGGAGGGCGTGCCCTTCCTCGTCTGGAACCCGCTTGCAGAAACGGTGAAATGCGGTTATATCGAAGCGCCCGTGCCGCTTGACGAAGATACCGAAGGCGGCGAAATTCTCTGCCCGGACGGCAGAAGGGTCAGCGTCCTCACGGTGAAAAAGCCGATGGGTCCGGAGCAGAAGACCGGCGTCGTCTCCTTATTCGGCGATCTGCCCGCGATGGGCTATTCCCTCTTCCGCTTCTTCCCCGGCAAAAAGGAATCCGAACCGCTCGGAAACGTGATCGAAAACGAATATCTCCGCGTCACGGTCGGCAGGGGCTCGGTCGATGAAATCTACGATAAAAAAGAAAACCGCGTGATCGCCGCTTCGGGTACCTTTGCCCCGTGGATCACCGACGACGGCGGCAACCTGTGGGGGCGGATGAACAGCGTCTCCTATCACGAAAAAGCCGATCATCCGAACAACAACGAAAATATGCTCCCCTCGCGCAAATACTCGGTTTCCTCCTCGTGCAGACGGGAAGGAACCAATCAGATCGCCGTCATCCGCGTCACCTACGACCGTCCGGAGCGCCAACTGAAAAACCTCGACTGGGAGCTGACCCTGATCCTGCCCGACGGCTCGCCCCGTCTCCGCGCAGAGATCAGGACCTCCTTCGACGCGCGCGACCTCAAGCTTTCGGCGATGATCATGCTGCCGGAAGAACCCTCGGACGGATGCTTCACGAGAGAAATCCCGCTCGGCGAGATAAGAGAGGGGCAGGCGGACGTTTACGACGGTCAGCTCGGACACGCCGACGAATGGCCCGCGCTCCGCTATTTCCGCGAGGGCGGACTGACCGTCTGCAACACCGGAACGCCCGGCACCGCGATCGCGGGCAGGAAACTGACGGTCTCCCTCCTCCGCAACCCGACGCAGCTCATGTGCGGCTTCGGCTGTGAGGACGCGGTCGATCCGGGCGAGCACCGCTTCGTCTTCTCGCTGTCCGCCGATCACGGCGCCCGCTCCTCCTTCGGCGAGGGAATGACGCTGAACACCTTCTTCCCCGCATACCTTGTCAGACCTCACGCGGGCACGCTTCCCGCCTCTTCCACCCTGCTTGATATTCCGGACACCCTGCCTCTCCTCACTCTCAAGGGCGCGGAGGACGGAAACGGCATCGTGCTACGTTATCTCGGCACCGATCACCCGGAAACCCTTTCCTTCCCCGCTCCCGTCACGCCGGTGACGGTCCTCGAAGAGCCGGACGGCAGGGAAACGAAAACCGTCCCGGTCGGAAAATTTGCGATCGGAACGGTGGTAATTAAGTCTTAAGTCTTAAGTCTTAAGTCTTAAGAAAATGAGCCATAAGTTATCAGCAGGAAGCTTTTAACTTATGGCTCTGTCTTTATGCTTAAGGCTTAAGGCTTAAGGCTTAAGGCTTAAGGCTTTCTGATCTCGCAGTACAGGCACTTCCGACGAACGCCGCGGTATTCCTCGTAGTCATATTCCCCGTTCAGCTTCATGCCGCATTTTTCCATGACGCGGAAGCTGCCGGTGTTTTCTTCAAAAAAGCCCGCAATGACCCGGCGGAAGCCCATCTCCCACAGCGCACCGATCACGGCTTTCACAGCCTCGGTCGCATATCCCCGGTTCCAGTAATCCGGATGGATGACGTAACCGATCTCGATCGCTTCGTCGTCAAACCCGCAGTCGTTCACGAAGCCGATCAGGGTCCCGTCCAGATAAATGCCGTACTCCAGATGTTTCCCGTCTTCCGGTTTGCTGAATTCAATCAGTTTTCCGGCAAGCTCCGAATACTGCTCTGCGGTGTCGTATGACGGGACCATGAAGTATTTCGTGATCTGTTCGTTCATCATAAATTCCGCCAGACGGTCACGGTCGTCTTCCGAAAAGAACTTCAGAACGAGCCTTTCCGTGACGATTTCATTCTTTTTCTTCAGAATCATAGTGTCCCTCACTGAAAGAGTTCCGTTTTTTTCCGTTACTGTCCGTTTTCCTTCCGCTTTTTCCGCCTTTTCGGCAGCCTTTTTCGCTTCCTCTTCCCGCACGAATTTGTCGTGCAGTTCCTCGGTAGCAAAATGCAGCTTGGTCAGAACGTTCTTTGCGTTCTGCGGGAAGACGAAATAGGTTTCGTTGAGCGTCGCGAGCTCGAGCGCGTCGCCTCTGCCCTTGAAATCGTACTCGATATGACAGGAGTACATCGAAAGGGTCGTGCGGTGGAGGCGGAAGCCCTCGCCGTCGTCCTTTTTCCCTTCGAGGACGAAACCGTTTTCGTCGTGCGTCAGCTTCATCGTGCCGATCGCCTTGAAGCCCTGCTTCGCGTTCTGCAGAAATTCCACGCGGACGTCGTCCTCGAAGCGGTATCTGCCCTCTTCGACCTCGCGGCGGACGTTTTCCCGCTCCCAGCGGTACCAATCGGGCGCCATCGTAAAGGTGTCCTCGCCGTTTTCACAGCGGAGCTGCCCGTAAACGTCCATTTCCCAGCTGCTGCCGCATTCCTCGCAGAAAAGCTTCGTGCCTTCGCTGTTCATCCGGAACTCGGTGCCGCAGTGCGGGCACTGATAGAGCACGCGGTGCAGTCCCTGCGCGCGCTTGGGCGAGTCGATGACGATGCGGTTTTCGTACTGCCAGCGGTATTCGTCGTAGACGAACGCCTTTTCGATGCGCTCCTGAATTTCATCCGCGGTCAGCGTCAAAGCCTCCTCGCGGGTGACGATCTGCGTCATTTCGGCGCTGACCGGAACGTCACGGTAGGGGTGCTTGCACCATTGGGGCGAACGGAGGAAGCTGCCCCGTTCGATCATCACGGCGACCGGGCACTTTGCGACCTTGACCAGCTTTCCGATCGAAGGATCGAGCCGCTCGTTGACGCCGCAGATCGAGAAGCGCGCCTCGGGATAAAGGGTGCAGATCCGCTTCTGTGTCTTCAGAATGTGCAGCAGATTGCGGACAACGGTCAGATCGGAGGTGAATTTCCGTTTATAGGTCCCGCCTACGCCGCGCATCAGCCATTCCCTGCCGACGAATTCCTCAATGGAGATCAGCCACGAGGTTCGGTGCGGATAGGTCGCCTTGACCGCGAGCGCAAAGTCGATGAAGGAAGCGTGATTCGAGAGAAGGAGGTAGGGAGGCTCCAGTCCCTCGCAGTTCACCTTCGTCACCTTGCCCCCGACCGGAAGCGTCAGTCCTACGGTCCCGCCCCATTCGATCGGCATCAGCAGGGGATTGGGCACGTTCGGTTTTTTCACGGTATCAAACGGTTTGATTTCTTTTGCCATACTGAAACAGTCCTTTCGGCGATTCGTTATTTCAATTATAGCTTTCGGAAAGCGATTTGTCAACCGAAAAACGGACCTCTTACGCCGTTTTTGCGCGGAAGAGGTCCGTTTTTTATTCAAATACGTATTTGCCTTCGAGCAGGATCTCGGAGATCGGAACCCCGCCGTAAACGCCGTTGAAGGGATAGTTTGCCGACACGGTAAAGACCTCGCCCCGCTTCACGGTCACCTCGGCGGAGGTCAGATACGTCAGGACGGTATCGTCATCCGACTGCTCAATCGTGGGCGTGGTATAAGGGAAGGATTGCCCGGCGACCTTCAGGGCGCCGCCCGTGCGGGAGCCGACGAAGATCGAGCTGTGCTCCAGATACAGCGTGACGCGGATCCGGTAACCGCCGGGCGCGTCTGCCGCGCTGCACCTCGCGAGCAGATTCAGATAGGTTCCGGTGTCGCTGCGGATCTCCCACGACGTGAAGGCGTCGGGATCGACGTCGGTCGGACCGGGGTTTACCGGCTCGGTCGGCTTGGTTTCGGGAGGATCGGTCTCCGCGGGCTTCGTTTCGGGCGGAAGGGTCTCGGGCACCCCCGTTTCGGGCGCGTTCGTTTCGGGAGGGACCGTTTCGCTCTCCGCGGGCTTGGTTTCGGCGGGCTTGGTCTCGGCGCTGCCCTCGTAATAGGTCACGGAATCGTCGTCAAGCGTCACCGTAACGGTAAAGGTCTGAAAATACCGTTCGGGATTTTTCTCCCCGATACGGCACCAGTTCACCTCGATCGGGAAGAGGACGGTCTGCCCGACCTGCCGCTTCACGTTGACCTTTCCCGCGTGGATACGCTCGGAGCCGGGAGTATCCGACGCAAAAGCGTCGGAGCGGAAGGAAACGCGGTCGCCGTTCAGCAAAACGCAGTTTTTATCGGACGCGGGGACGTCGATCGCGTCAAAAGACACCCAGATCTCGTAGGAAAGCTCGGCGTAATATTCGCTTCTGCTCTGTACCGCGTCCGTTCTGACCGAAACGGTCACGTTTTCGCCCTTCGGCTGACCCGCGCCCGAAGCGCAGCCGGTCATCACGGCAGTAAGCAGTGCCGTCAAAAGGAGCAGGACCGATATAGTCTTTTTCATTTTCTTAAAATACAATGTTCACGTTCCCCCTCTTTGGGATATTGCCGTTCGTAAATTATTAGACGGCAAAGGGACGGCATTTGTTCCGTTTTCCGGGCAGTTATTTGAATTTATGAAAGGTCACGCGGATCCTTCCCTTTTTGGAGAGCCCGCCGACCCCGGAAACGACAAGCTTTCCGCCGCCGCGCAGAGAGATACGGTCCCCCTCGTGAAACTCGGCGTCCGGCTTTTCGACCGTCATCCCGTTGACCTCGACCTTCCCGCACCGGATCGCGTCTGCTGCCGCTTCGCGGCGGACACGGAAGCCCGCGGCGACCCCCGCGTCAAGGCGGAGAGAGGCGAGGGTATCGGAGATCTCCTCGTATTCCTGCTTCTTTTCGGCGCAGTCGGAAAGCGGGATCTCCGCGCAGGTCACGGTCAGCGAACCGACCTTGCACACCGATTCGGTGAGGAACCGGACGATCTCCTCCTTCACGACGATATCCGCGCCGGTTTCGGTCACGACGATATCGCCGGTCAGCTCCCGCTTGATCCCGAGCCCGAGGAGCGAGCCGAGAAAATCCCGGTGAGAAAGCACCTTTTCCCGGTCGAAGCGGCTTTTTTCCACCCGGACGCAGGACAGTCCGGCGAGCGTCCCGTCGATATCGCTCTCCCCGTAATAATCGGGAAGGAAAGCGATCACCTTCCGCTCCGCCTCCGGAATGCCGCCGAGGAGAACGTAATTCCGTACGAGCGCGCTTTTCAGCAGCATCACGGCGATCGCCTGCTCGTGCTCCGAAAGAAAGGGCGTCGTCGTCAAAACGTTCCGGTTTTCCGCGTGATCCGCCCGGTCGGCGATCAGGGAAAGAAGGAGACGTTCCTCCTCGTTTTTCGCGATTTTCGCGATCAGGGCTGCTTTGTCTTTCATATCTTTTTTCCTTTCACGGAGATCCGGAAACCTCAAAGAAGGGGCTGCCCTTCTCCGACAGCCCCCGCTTCCGCCGATAGCGGCTTACTTTCTCCGGTTCATATCCGCGTCGATGCTTTCCTTCCACCCGGCGGACACCTTTTTGTTCGCGCGCATCTCTCTGATCGGCGCCGCCATCGCGCCGAAGATCACGCCGGTGCCGACGCTGTCGGCGCAGTAATTGACGGCGTTGTCTCTTTCGATGCCGAAGGACGCCGCGGTCTCGACCGCGTCGATGTTGGCGCCGAGGAAGAGGAACTCCCATCCCGCCTTCTTCTGCTCTTCAATCATCTTTTTGACTTCCCTGCTCGAATACTTCCGGCTGGCGTTTTCCATGCCGTCGGTGGTGATGATGAACATGGTGTGCGCGGGGACGTCCTCGGGACGGATATACTTGTGGACGTTTCTGACGTGCCTGATCGCGCCGCCGATCGCGTCGATCAGCGCGGTGCAGCCGCCGACGCGGTAGTCCTTTGCGGTCATCGGCTCGATCTTCGAGATCGGCACGCGGTCGTGGATGACCTCGGAATCGTTCGAGAAGAGGACGGTGGAGACGAGCACTTCGCCCTCGCCCTCCTTCTGCTCGCGGATCATGGAATTGAAGCCGCCGATGGTATCGCCCTCCAGCCCGGACATCGAGCCGCTGCGGTCAAGGATCATCACAAGTTCGGTAAGTTTTTCGTTCATTCGGTTTTTCCTCCGTATCATAAAATCCGGTACTCTGTACCTTGTGACTCTATCATACCGCAAAACCGGATGGTTATGGTCGCCGGGCAGGCGACATTTGTCATTATTTCAGGCGCCTAAAAGCTCCTGGTCGAAGGCAAAGAGAGCGTTATTGATCTCGAACAGATCGTAGTTCTTCCTCTCGATGAAATAACGCAGGATCACGTCCGCCTTGCTGCTTGCCGAAAGGGCGAAGCCCGCCTTTGAGAGCAGCGCTTCGGTCTCCGCAAGATTCAATTCGAGCGCGACGGCGAGCGAAAGCACCGTCCGCTTGCCGGGACGGTAATCGGGATCGCTGCGGATCTTGGAAAAATGCTTGCGGTCGATGTTCGCCTTTTTGTAGCAGGCGGCGTCGGTCATTCCCTTTTCGTCGATCAGACGGAGCAGGGACTGCGAAAAGCTTTCGTCAAGATGCTTCAGACGGTCGGCAAGGTCGCCGCTGATCCCCTCGGGAACGGCTTCGTCTTTATCGCAGAGAAAGCATTCGTCGGAGAAGAGCCCGTCTTCCCTTTCCGCTTCGGCTTTTTTTCCGCCGAAAAGCGGCTTTTTTGCCTTTTTCGCCGGTTTCGGAGCAGCCTGACAAGCAGAAAGCGCCGCCGTCGGCATCGCACCGTACGCTTCGTTCCTCCGGTACGCAAACTGCGCCTTTTTCTCTTCCGCGTAGTGATCGTCGATATAGGCGGTGATCTCACGGAAGCGTTCCTCCCCGATGCGGAAGGAATCCTTATCGAAAACCGTGAGAATGACGTTCATTTCGTGCGTTTCGAGGAAGGCGCGGATCGTCTCCTCGGCAACGCGGAGCGCCTCCTCCTTCGGATAGCCGTAGACGCCCGAGGAGATCAGCGGGAACGCGACGCTTTCACAGCCCTTTTCGGCGGCAAGTGCAAGCGAGGCACGGTAGCAGGAGGTCAGCAGGGCTTCTTCTCCCCGGTCCCCGCCCTGCCAGACGGGACCGACCGTGTGGATCACGTATTTGCAGGGGAGACGGTAGGCACCGGTGATCTTCGCTTCCCCGGTCCTGCAGCCGCCGAGCGTTCTGCATTCCGCGAGGAGCCCGGGGCCCGCCGCGCGGTGGATCGCCCCGTCCACGCCCCCGCCGCCGAGCAGCGAGGAATTCGCGGCGTTGACGATCGCGTCGCAGGTCAGCTTCGTAATGTCCCCCCGGATCACGGTAAACGGCATGGTTCAGTCCTCCAGCGTCCGCTCAAACTGGTCGAGCGGCAGACCGTAGGAATTGAAGACCGAGACGTACTTCGTCATATCGACGCGGGTCACGCGCGGGAATTCGAGCCAGCCGTAGCGGAGGTATTTCGCGCCGCTGCCGACGTTCCGGACGCGGACGGTATCCGTTCCGTCCTTCTCGCCGAAATACTGACGGTAATGCTCTCCGTCGTCCGAGACCTCGAAGCCGACGCCGCGGTTTTCGACCGAGATCCCCTCGCCGACGTTTTTCAGCGTGATCACGAGGTCGCCGTTTTCCTTCCTTACGTCCGTGACCTCGGGATAGAAGAGAGACGGATCGGTAAAGCCGTAGAACGCGGTGAGATAGGTGCAGAGCGCCTGCATCGCGATCGGCTGCTTGACGGGAGGATGGATATCGTCGAAGTCACCGGCGTTGACGCTGACCGAAACGGCGCAGTTTCCGACCGCGTCCGGGATCTTACGCTGATTGGCTCTGCCGAAATCGGAGCAGGAGCAGGTCATCGCGAGATAGGGATCGGCGGAGCCGTAGTTCGACTGATCGTACCCCTCCGGATATTTCGCGTTCATGCAGAAGCGCGGGAGGGAGATCACGAGCGCCTTCATATCGGGATTGTCCATATCGGCACGGTAGCTGTCCACCATCGACTTGAACGCCTTGACGTAATTCGGCGACGCGCATTCGCCCTCGCCCTGATACCAGATGAAGGAACCGAAGGTATAGGGGATCAGCGGCGCGACGAGGGTATTGTAGCAGGAGGAGATCGAGTTTGCCGCCTCATGGCTCTCGGTCTGCACCGAGTAGATCGAACGGTCCTTGAAATAGGTCTCGCGGGAGACCCAGGTCCCGGTCTCGGTCGCGCCGACCGCGACCATCACGGCGCCGACCGGCACGTCAACGACCCTGCGGAGATACTGCGAGAAGAGATAACCGACCATCGAGGCGTGCATCACGGCGTCCTTGTCGTCGCCCTTTTTCCACGTCATCGGCTTTTCATAGTACGTCATCGCCTCGTCGTTCTTCGCGATATCCTTGGGATCGGGATACTGATCGCGCACGAGCATCAGACGGATCATCGGGTCGTAGGAAAGCTCGGCGTTCGCGTCTGCCTTGTACTGCTCGCTCAGCGCCTCGTTCGGAACGTACTGCGGATAGGTCTCCGGATCGTGCTCCTCGTCGGGGATATAGGGCGTCTCGGTCACCTTGTAGTAAGGGAGAAACTGCTTGCAGAGGTTGCTCGGCCACCAGGAAATCGCGGTCGCGAGCGTCGGATATTCCATATTCGACTGCCCGGAGAAAAGGATCACCTCGCCGACGCAGACGTCACGGACGGTAACGCGGTTGGTCTCGCCGTAAATGACGAGAGTTTTCCCGGTTCCTTCCTTCATCGGAGGGAGCCAGATCTCGAATTTGCCGCCCTCGGCTTTGCCGTAATAGAGAACGCCGTCGATCTCCGCCGCCGCGCCGCCCTCGTAATCGGCGGTACCGAAAACACGGGTGCAGGCGTTGCGCTGCAGAACCATGCCGTCCGAGAAGAAGCAGAACGGATGCAGTCCGTTTCCGCCTTCCGGCAGATTTTTCATCACGGTAAGGGTCGGCTTGACGGAAACGCAGTCAAGATGCGTCTGACTGACGGCGTCCCATCCCGCGCCGATTTCAATATTCTTTTTTAACTGATACATGGCTTTCTCCTCCGCCCGCGGGTCCGTTCCGGATCCGCTTTTTTCTCATTTTACCATACCCCGCCGCCGATTGCAAGCGGTTTTTGAAAAAAGAACCCCGCCGCGTTTTCCTTCCCTTCTTGACAGAGTGAAAGGGGTATGCTATACTGCTGTTGAGGTGATGGCAATGGCAAAGGAAACGCAAAAAGCGGAAAAAACGGTGATCTCCCGCGAAAAACTGACAGAAACGGTCCTTTATTATCTGAAAGAAGGACTGAAGCGCGATCTGATCCTGATCCTCTTCCCCGGGCTTCCCGTCGCCTTTCTTGCCTTTCTTCTCATTCCGAAGCCCTACGGCGTCATCGCGTTTGCCCTGCTCGCCGCCGTGGTGATCCTCTGCGTCGTTCTGTATATACTCCGGGTCAGAGGGACGCGCCGCGGCAAGCTGACGGTCAGAAAGGAAAACGTCCGTGAGATCGTCCGCGGCAAATACGAAACCGAGCTCCGCGCCGGAGCTTATTCCTTCCTCGTCGGCAAAAATATCCCCGTCGACGACGTCGCGATCGGAAGCGCGTACTACCTTGTGTTTTTGAATGAAAAGACGAAGCACGTCTTTCTGTATTATAAGGCGAAGCAATATCAGGTACAATAATGAATAACGGAAACCGCCGAAGCGAACGTGCTTCGGCGGTTTTCGGGTTTTTAAGGGTGTCGCAGTCGAAATTATCGGTCACGCGGAGCGGCAAACCCGAATTGAAGTGCAATATAAAGGGGAGACACGAAAAAGGACACCGAACTATGTCCTTTTGCCGGGACGATGTCGTTGGACTTGCCGGTTCCGCGGAGCGGAACCGTACGGGTTTGCCGTTTGCGGGGTTGCAGCGAAAGCGCGCCCGCAAATTCGCGGGGCGTTGGACTTGCCGGTTCCGCAGAGCGGAACCGTACGGGTTTGCCGTTTGAGAAGTTTTAGCGAAAGCGCGCCTGCAAATTCGCGGGGCGTTGGACTTGCCGGTTCCGCGGAAGCGGAACCGTACGGGTTTGCCGTTTGAGAAGTTTTAGCGAAAGCGCGCCCGCAAACCCGAATTCAAGTACAGTGAAAGGGAAGCCAAAAGAAAACACCGAAGCGATTGCTTCGGTGTTTTCTTTTGTGATTATACTACGAAATAGCACAAGGGGTATTTGGCATAAAAATTGAGGTTTACAGGGATATTTCAGCAATACTTGTTTTCACCGTTTAGCGCAACCAAATAGCACAAATTTCGC
>JAKSPT010000024.1 GCA_024404495.1 Lachnospiraceae bacterium | reverse complement strand
TCGGAATCGGAAGAATCAGACGGTTCTTCTTCAAAGTCGGGCTCGGTTTCCTCGGGCTCCGTCTCTTCGGGTTCGGTCTCCGGCTCGGTCTCGGGCTCGGTTTCGACCGGTTCCGGTCCGAGGCTCACGCGGAAGTCGATATAGGTTCCTTCCACGACGAGCGACCACGCGGAACGGCTCTGCCAAAGGATCTCGCCCTCGGGAGCCTCCTCGTCGTACACCTCGGTGACCGTACCGAGATTGAAGATCATTTCCCCGTCCTCGTTCTGCATCATGCGGTAAGCGTCCGCCGCCTGCAGCCCGACGAATTCGGGCACCTGCACGTTCACGACCTCGGCGCCGCGGCTGTAATAGACCGTGACCTTGCTGCCGTGCTTGACGCTGGTCCCCGCGATCGGCTCGGTGCGGATCACGAGACCGAGGTCGATATTGGGATTGTATTCCTTCTGTTCGGTAACGCTCAGCCCGAGATCGGTCAGCATCTGCTTGACCCCGCGGTGCTCCTGAATGAAGCATTCCGGGATCTTCAGCGTCAGCTGCGCGGTGCTGACCGTAAGGGTCACCGTGCATTTGGTCTTGTTCGGCTGGATCTTACGGGTCTCTCCCGCCTTCGGGATCTGGTCGAGGATCGTGTTTTCCGGATAGGAATCGTCGGTGGTGTATTCGTACTTGACGGTATAATACCGGCTGTCGAAATTCTGCGCGATCAGGTCGTCCCCGCAGATCTCGCCGATCACGTTCGGGATCGTGAGCGTCTTCGCCTGATTCTTATCCTGCTGCTTCAGAAATCTGCTGAACAGCCAGTAGCCGCAGACCCCCATCACGAGGAGGAAAGCGACGGTAACGCCGACGACGATCGGGAACATCGTGCGGCTCTGCTTTTTCTGTTTCATCGGTGTTTTGGAGACTGCCTTCGCGTCCACGATGCGGGAAAGGGTACGGTCGGTCTGCCGACTTTTCGCCACCTCCTCCACCGAACGGATCGGGGAGGGCGCGACCGCCGCCTTCGGGGCACGCTTGGTACGGAAAACGAAATTCGGGTCGGCTTTGAGCTGCTCGACGTGGCGGAGCATCTGCGAGGCGCTCTGGAAGCGGCGCTCGGGATCCTTGTCCATCGCGGCGAGGATGATCTGCTCGAGACCGGGCACGATATCGGGCACGATGTCGCGCGGTCTGCGCGGCTGCTCGTTGACCTGCATCAGCGCGACCGAGACCGGGCTGTCCGCCTGGAAGGGGAGCGTTCCCGTCGCCATCTCGTACATACAGACGCCGAGCGAATAGAGGTCGGAGCGCGGGTCGATCGGCTTGCCGCTCGCCTGCTCCGGGCTGATATAGTACACGGTGCCGATCGCCTTGTCGGTCATCGTCACGGTCTCGGCGTTCGGCAGCTTGGCGATGCCGAAGTCGGTGACCTTGATCTTGCCGTTTTTCAGCAGCATGATGTTCTGGGGCTTGATATCGCGGTGGATGATCCCCTTGGAATGCGCGTGATCGAGCGCGCGGAGGATCTGCTCGGAATAGCTTAAGATCTCCTGCAGGGAAAGCGCGCCCTTTTTCTGCATATAGGTCTTCAGAACGATGCCCTGCACCCGTTCCATCACGATATATTTCAGGTCGCCGCGCACCGAGACGTCGTACACCTGCACGATGTTGGGGTGGGAAAGCATCGCGACCGCCTTCGACTCGTTGACGAAACGCTTCACCGACTGGCTGTCGCGGGAGATATCCTCTTTCAGCATCTTGATCGCGACAACGCGGTTCATCGCGAGGTCGGTCGCCTCGAAGACCACCGCCATCCCGCCGATGCCGATCACTTTTTCGATCCGGTAGCGCCGATCAAGAACGGTACCGACGTACTTTTCGTAAGAATCCATTTTCAAAGTCTCCTCTTATTTCCGTTCCGTTCCTTCGGCTTTTCTTCCGGTCGTTTCTGCGGGTCTTTCTGTGTTTCTTTCTTTTCGGTACCGTATTTCATCAGCACGGCGGTGATGTTGTCTCCGCCGCCGCCCTCGTTTGCAAGCTCGATCAGACGCTTCGTCTTGTCCTCCAGCTCGTAATCGGTCTCGGTGATGTCTCCGATCTCGCAGGGGGCGAGCACCGTTTTCAGTAACTCCTCCTCGGAGACGTAATTGGTCAGCCCGTCGGTACAGAGAAGCAGGAAGCCCTCTCCGTTCAGCGGCTCGGCAAAGGCGTCGGGCTCCACTTCTTCCTCGGTTCCGACCGAGCGGATGATGATGTTCCGTATCCCCGCCTTTTCGGCGTCGCTTTCGCTGATCTCGCCGCGGTCGAGCAGGTACTGGACGTAGGAGTGGTCCTTCGTGATCTTGCGGAGCTTCCCGTCCTCGATCCGGTACAGGCGGCTGTCGCCGACGTTGAGAACGTACAGCTCTCCGTTCACGACGAGTGCCGCGACGAGGGTGGTCCCCATTCCCTTCAGGGCTTCCTCCTCCACGGCGCGGAAATAAACCGCCTCGTTCGCGCGCCTGACGGCGCGGACGAGCACGGAAACGATCGCGGCACCGTCGGGCGTTTTGCCCTCGGCGGCTTCGTTCTTGATCGCCGCGAGCTGTTTCTTCACCTGTTCGACGAACACCTTCACCGCGAGCGCGCTCGCGATGTTGCCGCCGTTCGCGCCGCCCATCCCGTCGCATACGACGGCAAGAAAGGCGTTGTCGTAAAGACGGACCGCGGCAAAGCTGTCCTGATTGGTGCGGCGTTTTCTGCCGACGTCAGAGCATCCGTAAAAAAACATACTGTCTCCTTTGGCTGATAGGTCTCAATCGGGCGTGCGTTCTTCTTCCCCGGCGTTTTCCGCCGTGACGGGAGCCTCTCCGTCCAGCTCTCTCCTGCGGAGCTGACCGCAGGACGCCTGGATATCGGGACCGAGCGTGCGGCGTACCGTCGCGTTGATCCCCAGACTGTCCAGCTTTTCCTGAAAAGCGCGGACGCTTTTCGGTGTGCTGGTCTTCAGTCCGCGTTCCTTGACCTCGTTGAGCGGGATCAGGTTGACGTGGACGGGGCAATTTCTGCCGAAGTGGCGGTGCAGAAGCTCCGCCAGCCTTCCGGCACTCGCCGTATCGTCGTTTTTCCCGGCGATCAGCGTATATTCAAACGAGATCCTTCTGCCCGTTCTGTCGAAATAATACCGGCAGGCGGGCATCAGAACGTCGAGGGGGTATTTGTTGTTGACCGGCATGATCGCGCTGCGCGTTTCGTCGTCCGAGGCGTGCAGCGAGATCGAGAGGGTGATCGGGAAATCCTCCTCCGCGAGCTTCCGGATCTTTTCCGCGACGCCGCAGGTCGAGACCGAGATCGCGCGGTAACTGATGTTCAGTCCCTTTTCGTGATTGACCAGACGGAGGAATTTCACCACGTTGTCGTAGTTGTCCATCGGTTCCCCGATGCCCATCATCACGACGTGGGAGATGCGTTCCCCGAGGTCCTTTTCCGCCGCGATGATCTGCCCGAGCATTTCGCCCGGCTCCAGATCGCGCACCTTGCCGCCGAGGGTGGAGGCGCAGAAGCGGCAGCCCATCCGGCAGCCGACCTGACTGGAAATGCAGATCGTATTGCCGTATTTGTAGCGCATCACGACGCTCTCTATCATCTGCCCGTCGGCGAGGGAAAAGAGATATTTGGTCGTTCCGTCGATCTTCGAGACAAGCTTACGGACGACCTCCGGAAAGAAGACCTCTCCCCGTTCGGCAAGCGAGGCGCGGAGCTTTTTCGGCAGGTCCGACATCCCGGAGAGCGTTACGCCCTTGTGCATCCACGAAAAGATCTGTCCCGCGCGGTAGGCGGGCTCTCCCATCTCCGAAAGCGCCGCCGCGAGCTCCTCCGGAGAGAGATTCAAAAAATTCGCATTCATAGTTACAGTATAACACACTTTGCCCGAAAATGCAAGAAACTATTTTCCGCAAAACGCAAAAAAAGAGGCTGTTTTGCCTCTTTTTTCGGCTTTTTCCGCCGTTTTTTCACTTTTTTTCGGGAAGACGGTCGAGCGAATAGAGAAAGTCGGGCAGGTCGGTGCGGTGCTCCCATTTTCCGTGCGTGAAATCCGGGATCTCCACCGGCTTGCTTCCGTTCCGGATCGACTCCTCGGAAAGCGCCGTCACCGCCATCCAGCTCGCTGCGTCGTAAACGTCCGCGGGCATCCGGTACCCGCCGATCAGCGCCTCCGCGAAGGCGCTGAAGACCAGCCAGTCCATCCCGCCGTGGCTTCCCTTCGGCTTGTTCTCGCCCCAGAGCGGGTGGAGCCAGTCCTTTTCGTACTCTGCCGCGTTGCCGCGGAGCCCTGCGGGATCCCATTCGTATTTTTCGTGCTCCCGATCGAAGAAGAAGGCGTCCGCATCCTCAAAATAGCTTCCCTTCGTTCCGCGCACGGTGAACCCTCTCGAATAGAAGCGCGGCAGGGTGGTATCGAGCGTGAGCACGATCGTTTCCCCGCGCGCACAGCGGATCACCGTCGTCACGACGTCCCCCTGCGCGAATTCCGCTTCAGCGAGCTCCTTATCCTCCGGCTTGCGGTCGAGGATATATTCGTGCAGGCCCGCCGAAAGCGACGCCGCGGAGGTCAGGGAGACCATCCGGTTGCCGTTGTTGATATCGAGCAGCTTGGCGATCGGACCGAGCTCGTGCGTCGGGTAGTTTTCGCAGTTGCGGGAAAGATAATTGCGGAGCCGGTAGTGGCGGTTTTCCTTCCCGTAGGAGATCTCCTGCCTCAAATCGTGCTGATATCCGCCCGCGCAGTGAACGATCTTACCGAGCTTTCCCGCCCGTACCATCCGCGTCACGGTCAGCTCGCGCTTGCCGTAGCAGCAGTTTTCGAGGAACATGAAGGGCGCCCCGGTCTCCTCTTGCGTGCGGACGAGATCGAAGCAGTCCGAAAGACGGTACGCGCCGCCGACCTCCATCGCGACCGCTTTTCCCGCCTTCATCGCGTCGGTCGCGACTTTGATATGATCCTCCCACGAGCAGGCGATCACCACGGCGTCGACATCGTCCCGCGTCAGCGTTTCTCTGTAATCGGTCGAGGCGAAGGGACGGACCCCCGTCGCGTCGAAAACCGCCTTCGCGCCCGCCTCGGTGCGATCTTCGTAAACGTCGCATACGGCGTTCACCCGGTATTTTTCCCCATTTTCCTCTTTGCCGAGCGGCAGAAGAATGCCGGTCAGCAGTCCGAGCCCGCGGCAGCCGAGCCCGATCAGCGCAATCCTGACGGTTTTCATAAAGCAAGTCCCTTTCCGTTCTTTTTCCTTCATTATAGCACGCTTTGCGGGAAAGTCAATCGGGTTTCCCTTTACAATCCCATAAAATCGTGCTATACTGAAGAAAAAACGAAAGGCGCCGAAAAAAGCATGAACGAAAAAAAGATCCTCGTCTGCCCGGATTCCTTCAAGGGCACGCTAACCGCAGCCGAAGCGGGGCGCGCGATCGCAAAAGGGTTGGACGGCTTTCCGACCGAGGTGATCCCGATCGCCGACGGCGGCGAGGGCACGCTCGACGCGCTGTGCGCCGGGGGCGCGAGGGCGACCCGCATCGTCTTCGATCCGCTGTTCCGCCGTATCGGCGCGGAATACGGGATCCTGCCCGGAAAGGAACCGACCGCCGTCATCGAAACGGCGCGGGCGGCGGGGCTCACGCTCCTTTCCGAAAAGGAGCGCTGTGCCGGGATGACCACGACCTACGGCGTCGGGGAGCTGATCGCCGACGCGCTCGGGCGCGGGATCCGGAAGCTCCTCCTCACGGTCGGCGGGAGCGCGACGAACGACGGCGGCTGCGGGATGATGGCGGCGCTCGGAGCGGTCTTCCGCGACGGAAGCGGACGCTCCTTCGTACCGACCGGATTCACGCTCGGAAGGATCGCCTCGGTCGATTTTTCCTCGGTTCTGCCCGCGCTGTTCGAGGCGGAGATCACGGTCGCGGCTGACGTCAGAAACCCTCTCCTCGGTCCGGCGGGCGCCACGGCGGTTTACGGAAAGCAGAAGGGCGGCGGTTCCTTTGACCTGATCGAGGCGGGTATGGCGCACTATGCCTCTCTGCTTCCCCGTCCGGTCGCTTCCCTGCCCGGAGCGGGCGCGGCGGGCGGCATCGCGGCGCCTCTGCTCGCACTGACAGGGGCGAAGATCGTGCCCGGGATCGACGCCGTTCTCGACGCGGTCGGCTTTGACGAACGGCTCCGGGACGCTTTTCTCGTCATCACGGGGGAAGGAAGGACCGACGCGCAAAGCGTATGCGGAAAAGCGGTATTCGGCGTTTCCCGCCGCGCAGCGGCATACGGCGTTCCCGTTTTCTGTCTTTCGGGCGGGATCGCGGGGGACCGGGAGGAGCTGAAACGTTCGCTCGGTCTTGCGGAGCTTTTCGCCCTCACCGACCGGTATCCGCTTGAAGAATGCCTTGAAAAGCCCGCGTTGTTGCTGGAAGAGACCGTGCGGTCGCTTGCGGGCGCCGTTTCCGCTTACCGGAAAGAGAGTTAACCGAGCGCGACGTCGAGCGTCATCATCGTCAGAAAGCCGAGGAAGAAGAACACGGTTCCGATCCCCGGCTTTTTCGCGTCCGGACGGTCGCCGGGAAGCAGCTCCTCGGTCACGACGTAGAGCATCGTTCCCGCCGCGAAGGAGAGAAAAAGCGGGAGCGCGGGCGTGATCAGCCCCGCCGCGAGCAGGGTCAGGACCGCGCCGACCGGCTCGACCGCGCCCGACAGGACCCCGATGAAAAACGCCCTTCCCCTGCCCTGCGAAGCAAGCGGCATCGAAACAATCGCCCCTTCGGGCAGGTTCTGCACCGCGATCCCGAGTGAGAGCGCGAAGGCGGCGGAGACCGGATATCCCCCCGCCGCGAGCGCCCCCGCGTACGCCGCGCCGACCGCCATCCCCTCGGGCAGATTGTGGATCGTGACCGCGAGGAGAAGCAGGTTTTTCCGTCTGCCTCCCTCCTCCTCCGCTCCGACCGGGAGAAGCCTGTCGGTCATGGCAAGAAAGAAGAAGCCCGCCGCCATCCCCGAAAGCGCGGGCAGGAACGCGAGCCTGCCGAGCCCCGCCGACCGCTCGATCGCCGGGATCAGAAGGCTCCATACCGACGCCGCCGTCATCACCCCCGCGGCAAACCCGTTCAGCATCCGTTCCGCGCGGAAAGAAAACCGTTCCCGTAAAAAAAACACCCCGAACGCACCGAGCGCGGTGCCGAGAAAGGGCGTCAGGATCCCGACGATCAGATCGACAGTCATATTTTTCATCCTCTTTTCTTCCGTGCAAAGCAAAAAAGCCCGCTTCGTCTCTCCTTACAGGATATGACGAAACGGGCTTTCCGGTTCTTTACAGTTCTTTTTCGAGGATCTTCACGGCTTCGGTGAAGAAGGCTTCCTCCCCGTCCCCGAAACGCCCCTTTTCCGGGCTGTCGATATCGAGAACGCCGAGGATCCTTCCGTTCTTCCGGATCGGGATCACCAGCTCCGACGCCGAGGCGGAATCGCAGGCGATATGCCCCGGGAAAAGATGCACGTCCTCCACGCGCACGGTGCGGTTTTCCTTCGCCGCCGTGCCGCAGACCCCTTTCCCGAAGGGGATCTCAATGCAGGCGGGCTTGCCCTGAAAGGGTCCGAGGACGAGGGTCTCCCCCTCGGTCAGATAAAACCCGAGCCAGTTCAGCCGGTCGGTGTGAAGATACAGAAGGGACGCCGCGTTCGCAAGGTTCGCGATCGGGTGCGGGACGTCCGCGACCAGAGAACGGAGCGCTTCAAGGCATTCGCCGTCGGTCATTTTTCCGTACTGCGGTTCAGCCATTCGCCTCCGCCTCCTTTTTTGCTTTTCTCTTTCTGAGGAGACCGGGCAGGTAGATGATCGCCCCGTCGGCAAGGCTCCACACGATCCCGACGACGATGTCGATCACGGCGTGCTGCTTGACGAGCACGGTGGAGGCGACGATCAGCGCCGCGAGGATGCTGATGAGCACGAGGAGCGTTT
Organism: Lachnospiraceae bacterium; assembly: GCA_024404495.1. GTDB lineage: Bacteria > Bacillota > Clostridia > Oscillospirales > CAG-272 > CAKRZE01. The sequence goes on along the minus strand of JAKSPT010000024.1, from coordinate 31,986 downwards.
TGTTTTTCCGGATCTTACTGTCAAGGAAGCCGAAAAGCGACATGAAGGAGCCGACGACGTGAATGGAGGGCAGGACGTTGGTATAAGTATCCGCCGCGTAGATCGCGCCGCACATCTTCGTTGCGATATTGCTCCTCCCGAGCGCTTCGAGGTCGGGACGGAAGCCGGGCGCGGTGCCGTTCGGGACGAGGAAGCAGAAAAGGATCGTGGAGAAAAACCCGAGCGCGAGAAAGCGCATATACCGCGCGAGCGCCTTGTCGTCGGTAAAGAGCAGATAGAGCCCGACGATCACCATCAGCGGGAACCAGAGCATATACGGCACGATCGCCCATTCGCAGAAGGGGATGTACGCATCGACCGGAAGCACGGTCGAGAGGAAGGGAACGTCGTCGGTCACGATACGCTCCACCAGAAAAAACGCGGCAAGATAGAAGGGCAGATACAGGAGCGTAAAATAATTGCGGTATTTTTTCCATACCGCCCGGAAGCCGGTCGGGGAACCGCCGGCGTCCAAAAGCTTTTCAGACTTCATTTCAGAATCGTTCTTTCATCGGTTCGTTCCGGAAAACGGAATTCATCCGCGGTAGGTCAGCCCGATGGGGGCGAGGTGGGTCGTGTCTCCGAGCGAAAAGATCTTGGTCTGCACGGTCCCGTCCGAACGGCGCTGGAACAGCACGGTCGAGACCGAGGTGGGCATCACGCGGAACATCTGCCAGAAAAGCGGAGGCGCGACGTGGGCAAGATCGGAAAGCAGCAGCGAGCCGAGCCCCATGTGGCAGAAGACCGCGACGTTTTCCCGGTCGATCTCCTCCCATGAAAAGCCCTCCTTCACGCGGTAAAAATAACCGTCCCGCTCCAGACCGAGCTCGGCAAGGAGACCGAGCCATTTTTCCTTCACCTCGCGCACGCCGGCGTCAACGCCGCCCTTCGTATTGACCGGAAGGGTGTCCCACTTTTCGGGATCGGTCAGCGTATCGGCGAACGCCGTGAAAACGGCGGGGCTCATATCCCACGGGCAGGTCCTTCTCTCCTCTTCGCCGAGACCGAGCGCGGGAAGCGGCTCGATGATCGGACGGGGAAACTCGCGTAAGAAATCGCGCGTGTCGGCGCGCATTCCCGACGCTTCGAGAAAGGGCTTCGCGGTCGCCTGCGCCCTGCCGAGCGGAGAGCAGAAGACCTTCGTAATGTTTTCCTTCATCAGCCGCTCGCCGAGCAGCCTTGCCTCTTCCCAGCCGCGCTCGGTCAGGGTATCGTGCGCGTAATCGGGATCGCCGTGACGGATGATAAAAAGCTTCATCGTCTGCCTCTTTCAGAACGAAGAGATCGGAAGATCGGGGTCGTCCTCTCCCTTGGTGATCTCAAGCACCCTCACGGGATAGCTGAACTTTTCGTTGACCTGAACGGTCACGGTCTGACCGACCTTCGCGCCGAGGAGCGCCTTGCCGAAGGGGGATTCCTTCGAGATATTGTCGGTCGTGACGTCGTTGCGGAGGGTGGTGACGATGCGGACGGTCGCTTCCTCGTCGTCCTCGGGATAATAGATCTTCACGGTGTCGAAAAGACCGACCTCGTCCTCTTTGGAATCGGTGGTGATGATGACCGCGGTATTGATCATGCTCTCAAGGTAGCGGATGCGGCTGTTGTTCTTGTTGTATTCTCTCTTCGCGGAGCGGTATTCGTCGTTCTCCGAAAGGTCGCCGTACTCGCGGGTGCGGCGGATCTCTTCCCGAAGCTCGGGGATCTTCTTTCTGCGCTCCTCGATCTCTTTTTTCATCTGATCGATGTCTATCTGCGTCAGTTCGTCGTTCATGAATTGTCTCCTGTCAGTTGATTTCTCTCGCGATCAGCGTCTTGTTCGGCGTGAAGGAGGAAACGGAGGCGGTATAGGTCCGGTTTTCCCCGTCCTCCCCGGTCAGCGTGAAGCCAAGGCGGGAATAAATATCCTTCACCATCGCGTTTTTCGGCGTTTTCAGATATTCGCCGGTCACGGTCTCAAAGCCGTGCTCCGCGGCGGTTTCCAGAATGGTATTGACGATGAATTCCTCCATCCCGCGCTTGAGCACGCGGCAGCTCATCAGCCATTCGTGGATGAAGAGCGTTTTGTTTTCCCGCTTTTCGAGGATCACGACGCTGATCAGCCCGTGATCGCCGAATTTGTCGCGCAGGGTGAAATAGAGGGTCAGGTACTTATCGCTCTCCGCGATTTCTTCGATCTCCGCCTCGGTATAGCGCACGGTACGCAGATTGAACTGGTTCGAGCGCTGCGTGAGCTGTGAGACGCGCGGATAGCTGAATTTATCGAACGGAGCGGCTTTTGCGATCATTTCAAGGCTCTTCAGATAGTCGTCAAAGTCGGCGAACTGATCCATCAGCGCCGCTCTGCCGATCTCCGCCTGATACTGTGCCGTCCGCTCCCGGTCCTCGCCCGAATAGGACGCGGTCTCGAAGAGGTTGAGCGAGCGCAGATACGAGAGGTATTCCGCCGGGTCCTCCGGCAGCTCGGGAACGGTGATCTCGGGGATCAGGGATCGGACGAGATTCCGCTCGAAGGGGTTGTCGTCGAGGAAGACCATGCTGTCCATCCCGATATTGAGAGTGGATTGGATGCGGCGGATGTTTGTCGCCTTGTCTTCCCAGTTGGCGACGAACATCGAGATATCCGAAAGGTGCAGGACCATTTCGGGATGCTTCTCGAAGGGTTCCTTTGCCGTATCTTCGTTGTTTTTGCTGCACACCGCGAGGATCACGCCCCGCTCGCGCAGCTCCTTCAGCCAGCGCTGAAGGTCGGTGAAGGCGTGCCCGGTCCCGAGCTCGCCGATCGCGATCCCCTCGAGTCCGTCGTCTCCGATGACCCCGCCCCAAAGGGTGTTGTCAAGGTCGAGTACGGCGCACTTGCGGAATCTTCCCTCGGCGGCGCTGACCGTATCGAGCACCGCTTTCGCAAAATACGGAAGCGCGTCGGTCTTCATCGGCAGCTTGGCGAGATAATACAGACCGGGATCGGAAAAGCCTTCCCTGCCGAGCTCGTTCCGGAGCCCCGCTGCGTCGGCGATGAAGACGTTTTTATGGCTCTGCGCGCCCTCGGCGAGAAGCACGTTCAGCTTTCTCACCTGATTGATGAAGGCGCCGGGCACCTTGAAGGCGTAGGAACCGAAAACGCGGTCGTCCTCCTCCGGGAAGTTGGTCTGGAGGATGCGGGTGGAAATGACCGAGGAGATGCGCTCCCATCTGCCCGCGATCGCGGCGTAGGCGCGCTCGGCAAAATCGCCCCTTCCCTCCATCGGGAGAGCGGCGTAGCTTTCGTACAGCTTTTCGGTGCAGTTATAAAGAAGGGTGAAGGCGGGGGAATGGGCGTAAAGCTCGGAGCCCGGGTCCATCGTCTGCGCGTCGAGCTGATTGTAATCGGCGTCGAACAGATCGAAATGATACCCCACGGTATGCGCGTATCCGCGGAGCGCCGTGCTGACGTGCTGCGTCGCGCAGTCGCCCACGACGGCAAAGCGGATGGTCTTCATCCCTTCCCCGCTCTGCTTTGCCGCCTTTTTCAGTTCGTTGAAGGACGGGATCATGCGCGTTTTTCCAGAATATCGACGAGCTCGCCGACGTTTTTCAGACCGGAGATCTCACCCATCGTCAGCTTGACCTTGAACGCCTTCTGCACGGAGGTCATCAGGTTGATGTGCTCGAGGCTGTCCCAGTCCTCGATATCGTTCGCGGTGGTGGCGTCGTTCACGGTGATCGAATCGTCGTCAAACACGTCGCGGAAGACTTTGTTCAGTTTTTCGTAAACAGCGGTTCTTGTCATAATGATAAAACTCCTTTTCGGAAATCAGTAATTGGCGTAGAGGAAGGGATGCGAGGAGGCGTTGACCAGAAGGATGCTGCACGCGATCAGCAGGACGGCGTTGAGTACGATCGTCAGCGTCCCGCAGACCGGGCGGAGCTTTTCGTTTTCCATGCACTTTTCCTGCAGCTTCGGCACGATCGGGAAGCAGAAGAGGATGCCGAGTGCGAGCAGGACGGCGTTCTGGATGAACGCGCTCTTGGCGAATTCGTCGATGAATCCGTTGCCGTTCAGACCGACCAGCCCCTTGAAGAAGAGACCGAGATCGGAGAGCTTTTCAAAGCGGAAGATACCGAAGCCGAGGATCAGAACGAGCTTGGTATAGATATGCATGATCCACGTCGGGACCTTTTTCAGCTTCTTTTTGCCGATCAGCGTTTCGATCAGGATGAACACGCCGAAGTACAGACCCCAGATGATATAGTTCCAGTGGGAGCCGTGCCAGAGACCGGTCGAGAACCACACGAGGAAGAGCCCCGCGTACTTTCTCGGCTCGCCGAAGATCGGGACATAGAGCAGATAATCGCGGAAGAAGCTGCCGAGGGAGATATGCCAGCGCTGCCAGAACTCGGCGATCGTGCGGCAGACGAAGGGATAATTGAAGTTTTCCTTGATGTGGAAGCCGAAGAGGCGGGAAATACCGATCGCCATATCGGAATATCCGGCAAAATCGTAGAAAACGTAGAGCGTATAGAACAGAACGCCGAGCCACACGCCGACCACGGCGGTGTCGGGGAGCGCTTCCCCGAGCAGATCGTCGGCGGCGGGGAGCAGGTTGTCGGCGATGATGACCTTTTTCGCGAGACCGGCGACGATGCGGTTGACCCCCTGATTCAGATCCTCGGAGGTCGCGGAGCGGTCAAGCAGCTCGGTCTCCACGTCGGCGTAGCGGACGATCGGTCCGGCGACCACCTGCGTGAAGAGCGAGATATACAGAAGATAACGGAAATAGTTCTTTTCGGGTTCGACCTTTTCCCACGTCACGTCGAGCAGATACGAGATCGACTTGAAGAGGAAGAAGGAAAGTCCGACCGGAAGAAGAAAATTGCTCGCGTCGGTCGAGGCGCCGAAAAGCTTATCGGTAAAGCCGAGGATCGGTCCGCTGAACTTGAAGAAGAGGAGCAGAACGATATCGAAGATCAGCCCCGCGCCGAGGAGCACCTTGCCCGCCGTCTTTCCCCGGTATTTCGCGATGCCCTTGGCAAGGAAGAAGTCGTTTACCGAGATAAAGAGCAGGAGCAGGATCCATTTCGGCTCGCCGAAGGCGTAGAAGATCAGTGAGAAGACGATCAGCACCGCGTTGCGGAAGCGCGGGTTCTTCGTCACATAGTAGCAGATCAGGCAGAGGGGCAGGAAGAGATAAAGGAAGAAAAGGTCGGAAAAGATCATGCTTCCTCTCCTCCTTCCGTTTCCTCCGCGTCTCCGGAGGTCTCGTCCTCCCCGGGATCGGTCTCGTCCGGATCGGGTCCGGGACCCTCGGTCACGGGTTCGGTGACAGATTCGGTGACAGGCTCGGTAATCGGCTCGGTAATCGGCTCGGTGACGGGCTCGGTGACCGGTTCGGTCACCGGCTCCGTAACGGGCTCGGTTTCGGGAAGGTTCAGCGTGTAGGGGATCGAGCGGATATAGTCGATATACTGCTCGACGTCGCTGCAGCAGGAGAACAGATTGGTGCAGAAGAGAAGGTCGGTCGTACCGTATTCCTTCATGATCTTGACCGGATTGACGTTCAGATAGCGCATATCCACGACCCAGATCTCCTCAAAGGAGTTGACGAGATAGGGCGCGAGCGCGTTGCCGTAGCTGTCCTTGATGATCATCAGCTTCCTGCCGTTCTTCACGTCGGTCTTGAGGTGCACCATCGTCAGGTCGGTACCGATGAAGACGCAGTAGGTGTTGTCGTTGCGGAAATAGCTCGTCTGATAGCCGTTCTGAATGTTGGTGTCGTAGAACCAGCACTCGTAATTGTTTTTCGGCTTGTGGTAGACGATATCGTCCGGATATTTTTTCAGCGTCGGGTCGTAATTGGTGTACATATACATCGAGCCGACGTAGTTCGGGATCACGCACTCCTGCATCTGCGAGAGAGGAGCAAAGGGAACGCCCGCAGTCTTCGCGAATTCCTGCGCCGCGTAGTACGCGCCGAGCGGTGCCCAATGGTGGTCGGTGCGGAAATATATATCCTCGTTCTTGTGTCTGTCAAGCGCGCCGTAAACGTCGACGTTCTTCGCGTGGTTCAGCTTGCCCGCGATATAATCGACGTGCTCCTTCTGATTCTGCGTATAGCCGGCGTATTTATCGGGGAGATAGTAGGAAACGCCGGTCGGTGCCGTCATCGACCACACGTTGACCTTGCCGCCGAGGTCGTTGTAGAAGCGTTCGAGCGCGTTCACGTAGCGGTCGGCGTAGTAGAGGGAGCCGCCGTAGAAGTTGATCGCGCGCTTTTTGTAAACGAGGATGCCGTTCTGCAGTCCCTCGTCCTCATCGGGCAGCTTGTCGCGGTCGATGATCTCTTCCGTTTCGGGAATAATGACCGGCTCGGTAACGGGTTCGGTAACGGGTTCCGTCACAGGCTCGGAGGAGGGCTCGGTTACGGGCGCCGTTTCCCCCTCGGGAAGGGTCTCTGCTTCGGTTTCCGGCTCGGTGACGGGCTCCGTTTCGGGCGGATCGGTGACCGGATCGGTCGAGGGGACGTACTGCGTTTCTTCGCTGCGGGGAACGTAGCCGTGGATGACGCCCTCTTCGGGATGGAAGCCGCGCAGGGCGAGGATATCGGCGCCGATAAGCTGCAGTCCGTCGCGGTTCGGGACGGTATCGACGTACCATTCGTGCAGCCCCGACGCGAACTCACCGTTGAACAGCGTTTTCACCGAAAACTCGGGAAACGCGGCGAGCCTTCTCTTTTCCAGCTCGGAGATCTCCGGGCGTTTCGCGATCAGAAGGAAAAGCGCGATAAAAGCGGCGGCAAGCCCCGTCACGAGGACGTTCACCCTGCCGAACGCGAATCTCCTTTTCTTTTTCGGTGTCATTTCGTCTGCCATTTCAAAAAGCCTCCGGGAATTCTGAACATAATCATACAGATATATTATACAGACAAACGGCATTTAAGTCAACACAAAAAGGCACAATCTTTTTCTTCTTTTTGTAAACAATCCGTTTCCCGCCCGTATATGCGTTGTGAAGTGAATATATTCATTCATGTACTGTATAATCCCGTTTTTTATGCAAAATGACGGATGATAATTTCATTATTCTATTGACAAACGGTCGGAATCGTTGTATAATCTCTTTATTCTTCAAAAAAGTTCTTATCAAAAGGAGATCCGTCATGGAAAAGAAAGACATCAAGAAAGTCGTACTTGCGTATTCCGGAGGTCTTGACACCTCTATCATCATCCCGTGGCTGAAGGAAAACTACAATAACTGCGAGGTCATCGCCGTCTCCGCCAACGTCGGTCAGGGCGACGAGCTCGACGGGCTCGAGGAGAAAGCGCTGAAGACCGGCGCCTCCAAGCTCTATATCGAAGACCTCACCGACGAATTCGTCGACGACTTCATCATCCCCACCGTGCAGGCAGGCGCTCTGTACGAGGAATATATGCTCGGCACCTCCTTCGCGCGTCCCGTCATTGCAAAGAGACTCTGCGAGATCGCGATCGCCGAGGGCGCCGACGCCATCGCGCACGGCTGCACCGGCAAGGGCAACGACCAGGTCCGCTTCGAGCTTGCCGTCAAGCATTTCTGCCCCGATATGACGATCATCGCGCCGTGGCGTGAATGGTCCATCAAGTCCCGTGAGGAGGAGATCGACTACGCCGAGGCACACGATATCCCCCTGAAGATCACCCGTGAGACCAACTACTCCAAGGACAAGAACCTGTGGCACCTTTCCCACGAGGGTCTCGACCTCGAGGACGCGGGCAACGAGCCGCAGTACGAAAAGAAGGGCTTCCTTGAAATGGGCGTTTCCCCGATCGACGCGCCCGATAAGCCCACCTATATCGACCTTGAGTTCGTTCAGGGCGTTCCCACCGCGCTCAACGGCGAAAAGATGTCCGCAAAGGAAATCGTCCTCGCCCTCAACAAGCTCGGCGGCGAGAACGGTATCGGTCTGCTCGATATCGTCGAGAACCGTCTGGTCGGCATGAAGTGCCGCGGCGTTTACGAAACTCCCGGCGGAGCCATCCTCTACTTCGCGCACAACTATCTCGAAACCATGACCCTCGACAAGATGACCGCCCATAAGAAGCAGGAGCTTTCGGTCTGCTTCGCGGAGCTCGTTTACAACGGTCAGTGGTTCACTCCCCTGCGCGAAGCGCTTTCCGCCTTCGTCGAATCCACCCAGCGTTACGTCACCGGTAAGGTCCGCATCAAGCTCTATAAGGGCAATATGATCAAGGCGGGCGTCTGGTCCGATTACGCCCTCTATTCCGAAGAACTCGCCACCTTCGGCGTTGACCACGTCTACAATCAGGCGAACGCCACCGGCTTCATCAACCTCTTCGGTCTGCCCACCAAGGTGCAGGCGACCGTGATGAAGAAGAACAGCAAGTAATCGCAGGAAAGGGTCATACCGTGGAAAAAATCTGGGCAGGCCGCGCAAGCGGGATCACCGATCCCGTCGCGGACGACTTCAATTCATCCATCTCCTTCGACTCCCGCATGGCGGTGCAGGATATCACGGGCAGTATCGCCCACGCCGCGATGCTCGGGAAGCAGGGGATCATCACGCCGGAGGAAGCGGACGTGCTGACAGACGGTCTGAAGGGTATCCTTTCCGACCTGAAAAGCGGCGCGCTCGCGATCGACATGAAAGCGGAAGACATCCACTCCTTCGTGGAGGCGGAGCTGACCGCGCGCGTCGGCGATACCGGCAAAAAGCTCCATACCGCGAGAAGCCGCAACGACCAGGTCGCCCTTGACCTCCGTCTGTACCTCCGCGACGAGACCGACGCGATCACCGAAAAGGTGACCGCCCTCATCGCCTCGGTCACAGAGAAGGCAGAGGAATACAAGGAAGCGATCATGCCCGGTTATACCCACCTTCAGCGCGCGCAGCCCGTCGTCTTCGGTCATATCCTCTGTGCCTACGCGATGATGCTGACCCGCGACCTCGGAAGGCTTGCGGACGCAAGAAAGCGTCTCAATATCTCACCGATCGGCAGTGCCGCCCTCGCCGGCACGACCTATCCCACCGACAGGCGTTTTGAGGCGTCCCTGATGGATTTTGACGGGATCTGCCTCAATTCCCTCGACGGCGTTTCCGACCGTGATTTCGTAATCGAGCTGCTTTCGGCGCTCTCGCTGATCATGGTCCACCTCTCCCGCTTCTCGGAGGAGATCATCCTCTGGTCGAGCTCCGAATTCGGCTTCATCACCCTTTCGGACGCCTTCACGACCGGCTCCTCGATCATGCCGCAGAAAAAGAACCCCGATATGGCGGAGCTCGTGCGCGGCAAGACCGGACGGGTCTACGGCGACCTTGTGGCGCTGCTCACCGTGATGAAGGGCATCCCCCTCGCCTATAACAAGGATATGCAGGAGGACAAGGAGAGCGTATTCGACGCCTGCGACACCGTGAAAAAGTGCCTCGACGTCTTCGCGCCGATGATCGCCGGAATGACCGCGCATCCCGAAAGGATGAGAAAAGCGGCGCAGACCGGATTCATCAACGCGACCGACCTCGCGGACTACCTCGTCGGAAAGGGTCTCCCTTTCCGCACCGCCTATAAGATCTCCGGTCAGATCGTCGCCTTCTGCCAGAAGAACGACCTCGTCCTCGAAACGATGACGCTTGCCGATTACCGATCCTTCTCCGACCTGTTCGGGGAAGACGTCTTCGACGCGATCGACCTCGACGCCTGCGTCCGCAGACGCGTCAGCGAGGGCGGCACCTCGGTCTCCTCGGTGGAAAAGCAGATCACGTGGCTGAAAAGCGAAATACTGAAATAACAAGGAAAAACCAAAGTGATCGACCTGAAAGGCAGGAGCCTTCTGACGCTCCTCGACTACACCCCGGACGAGATCGGGTACCTTCTCGACCTCGCCGCGGACTATAAGTTCAAAAAGAAAAACCGCATCCCGCACAGAGATCACGAGGGAAAGAACGTCGCTCTCATCTTCGAGAAGACCTCCACCCGCACCCGCTGCGCCTTTGAGGTCGCGGCGGCGGACCTCGGGATCCACCCGGTCTACCTTGACCCGACCGGCTCCCAAATGGGAAAGAAGGAAAGCATTGCCGATACCGCGCGCGTCCTCGGCGGAATGTTCGACGGGATCGAGTTCCGCGGATATTCCCAGAAGCACGTCGAAGCGCTCGCTTCCCTTTCCGGCGTCCCGGTGTGGAACGGTCTGACAGACGACTTCCATCCGACGCAGATCTTGGCCGATCTGCTCACGATAAGGGAAGAATTCGGTTCCCTCAAGGGAAAGAAGCTCGTCTATTTCGGCGACGCCCGCTTCAATATGGGAAATTCCCTGATGATCGGCTGCGCGAAGATGGGGATGACCTTCGTCGCCTGCGCGCCCGAGGCATTCTTCCCCGCGACCGCGCTTCGCACAAAATGCGAAGAGATCGCAAAGGAGACCGGCGCGAAGCTGATCTTCGAGACCGACCCCGAAAAGGCCGTGAAGGACGCAGACGTCCTCTATACCGACGTCTGGGTCTCGATGGGCGAGCCGGAGGAGGTCTGGAGGGAGCGCGTCCCGCTCCTCACGCCCTACCGCGTCACCGAAAAACTGATGGCGGGGGCAAAGGAGACCGCGATCTTCATGCACTGCCTCCCCGCTTTCCACGATCTGAACACCTCGGTCGGCAAAAAGGTAGGCGAAACGTTCGGCATCGACTGCATGGAGGTAGAGGACGCCGTCTTCGAGTCGGCGGCATCCCGCGTCTTCCGGGAGGCGGAAAACCGGATGCACACCATCAAGGCGGTCATGGCGGCAACGCTTTAACAATCAATGAATCCGGACGCACCGTGAAAACGGAGCGCCCGGATTTTTTTGGTTTTTGACGGGAATGGCGGGAGGACACGCAGGAGCGGCGACCAATGGAAAGCGGACGAGAAAAAAGAAAAAGTCAGAAAACATCCCCGTGACGAATCACGGGGATGCCTTTTTCAGTTACTTTTGAACCGACTGAATGAGGGCGGAGTGCTTCGGATAAAGACTTGGTAGCAGCGCGCAATGCGAAGACACCGGGGGAGGCGGATCGGGACGGGAGATCACCAAAGATGATTTCTCCCGGGAACAAAGAAGCTGTATTCGGAGTACCCAAACATTATGTACCCCTTATGCCTCTTTGGTTCTTTCTCTCAGAGAAAGAACACCGCGTCCCCTGCGTCCCCCGCGTCCCCCGCGTCCCCGTTCCTTATCTGCACACGAATACGTTGTCCACCACGACGTCGCATTCGGAGGAAGCGGCGCCGAAGTTGAGGAAGAGGCGGAAGAAGTTGGCGCGGGTGGGATCGAAGGAGCCGCCGTTTTCGAGAGCGGTTTCGAAGGGGAGATAGATATCGTTCCAGCCGTCGTGCGTAATGAAGACCGCGGGGCTCCAGGCGAGCTCCTGCTGATCGCAGGTGCCGCTGCTCGTCAGCTCGATCTGCCCGCCCCATGTAAGGAGGGAGGCGTCGGTGATCCAGACCGAGAGATGGAGGTAACCGCCGTCAACGAAATCGGAAACGTCGATCGGAGAGAGCTTCGTCCAGAGGATCACGTCGATCCCGGAGCCTTTGTGATGCTTGTAAAGCGCCGCTTTTCCCTCCTCGACCCACTCGGCTTTTTTGGTGAGGGTTGCGTCGCCGATCCCCGACGCGCTGTCGCAGTTGAGGACCGTTTTCTTTTCGGTCCAGCGAATGACGTCCGGTCCGAGGTCGGAATCAAAGGGCTTTTCGGCGTAATAGCTGACCGCGGTGCGGTTGTACATCAGAAGTCTGCCGCTTTGGACCTCACAGGAAACGCCGCAGGAGCGCAGGGAGTTCAGCGAGACGACGCTGCCGCCTTTGACCAGAATCTCATACCGGTTGAGCGAGTCGGCGGAGGTGTTGATCAGAAGCGCGTCGGAATTTTCGCAGACGATGTGATCGTGGGAGGCGTACATAAAGACGTTCTGAATGCGTTCGTTCCGCGCGTTCACGACGCGGATCATCACCGAATACCGGTGCATCACACGGTCGCGCAGGACGGCGAAGCTCTCGCCCGCCTCGCTGCCGATATAGTATTCCCAATTTTTCGGGTTCGTGCGGGCGGGATCAAAGAGGGGCGTCAGACCGTTGCGGTCAATGAAGGAGGGATTGGAAAGACATTCCTCCACGGTCCCGTCCTTGCCGCCGACCGTCAGGAAGGTTGCATAGGCACAGCCGTAGAGCCGCTTGACGAGGTGCGCGTCGCAGTCCGAAAGATCGACGCCGTTCACCGCCGAGCAGACGACGGTATTGAGGATCGTGATGCCGCTGCCCTCGCCCTTGATCAGCGCAGGGATCGCGGCAAGCGCCGATTCGCCTTTCTGCTCCGCGAGTTTCATGACCGTCCCGGGATCGGTCATCGGCGCCCAGAAGCGCAGACCGTCAAGACCGCTCCCCGCTTTCAGGATCAGAGCGTTCTTCCCTTCCACGTAGGAAAGGATCACCGTTCCGCCGGCGACCCAGCGGGTGTCCTTGATGAAGATCCCGGCGGTACTGCCGCAGAGCAGGACGTTTCCGGGCACCGTGATCTGCTTTTCGATCCGGTAGACCCCGGCGGGCAGAAGGACGATACCGCCGCTCTTTCCCGCTTCGTTCAGCGTGCTCTGCAAAAGATCGGTGATATCCGCCGCTGCTTTCTTTTCGGTCACGGGAACGAGGAAGAGCTTCTGCGGGTATCCGGGTACCGTTCCGTGCTTCACGGTAAGCGCAGAAACGTCGCTTTCTTTGTCAACGAGCACCCTTCCCGTGACCTCGCCGACCGTTTTCACGCCGCAGAGCTTGATCGGTCCGGTCGACGGATCGCCGAGGATGGCGTATTCCGAGCCCTCGATGACGCTGTTCGCGATCACGATCCCGACGTCGGTATTGACGGTGTCCGCTTTGATGCCGATCTCACAGTCGGTCACGGAAAGTTCGGTGACCGTGCCCCATACGCCGCGCACCGCGGAGGTGGCCGCATAGCGGATGCCGATATGGTACCCGTCGACCGAAACGCCGGAAAACATTTCATCGTCGAGGGCGGCGAGGTCCAGACCGATGCCGTCTTTCAGAAGCACGGCACGGAGGGAATCTTCGTCGGCACACGCAAAGCCCCGCCCGGCGCCGATCCAGTAAGAGGGCGACACGCGGACGTCGGTCGAAAAACCGACCTCGGAGGAGCGGTACATCCGGATCGCGGTCTCAAGCCCGCAGACGCGGATATGCTCGAGCTGCATCAGCTCGTGATTGTTTTGACCGGGGTCCGCCGGGGAAATGCCGATCCCGCGGTAAGCGTTGAGGATCGTGATGTTTTTCAGCATCGCGATCTCGACCTCGGTCGAGAAGAAGGTGTAACCGTAGGGCACCGGCTTCGCCGCGTCCTGCTTCGGGTAATAGACCGTCAGTCCGACCGCGCCGGAGTTTGCGTTCAGCGTGATCAGAGGGCTTGCCGTCGGGTCCTTGACCGCGTTCCCGGTCAGTTCCTTCGGCTCGGCGAGGAGGACGGTGCCGTAATACGGACCGGGCGTCCCTTCCGGGTCCTCCCAGTCGCCTTGCAGTACTACAAAGGAGGGGATCGTCAGCGCGCCCTTGATCAGATACGTCCCTTCGGGCAGGAAAACGATCCCGCCGCCGGCAGACGAACAGTTGTCAAGCGCCTTCTGGATCACGGCGGTGCAGTCAGTCTTGCCGGAAGGGTCGGCGCCCGTCACGATTGCCGCGGCGATCACCGGCTCGTCGGTGCCGTACACCGTGTCGATCAGCACGGGAGTTTTTGCCGCCGCGTTTTCGGCGGCGATCGGCTGATAAGCGCCCTGCCGTTCCCCGCGGATCTCAAAGGAAGCGGGGATCGCTTTTTCGTCTTTTCCCATTTTTCCGAGTTCCCCCATCAGTCTGCTGACGGCGACCGACGTCAGATTTTCGCTTGCCCCGATGACGACGAGCTTGTTCCCGTCCACCCGGATCAGATATCCGTTTTCAGACAGTTCCGCAAGAGCGCGTTCGCTTTCCGCCCGGTCGGTCACGCCGATCAGCAGTTCGGGAAGCGCGGCTTTTTCCTCCTCCGGAAGCGTTTCCATCGACCAGTCGCTGGCGAGCTCGGGAGAGATCCCGAAGAGCCGTTCGGTTTCTTTTCTCACCGTCGAGGCACAGGAAAGGATCGCGTTCGACGCGTTGTCGCCGCGCACGATCCGGAACGCCGCCGTCCCGTCTTCGTGTTTCAGAAGGAACGCGCCCTCGGGATCATCGGTCTCCGGAGGCTCGGTTTCCCCGGTTTTCCCGCCGGTCTCCCGGCAGGCGAAAAGGAGCGGGAGCAGAAGCAGAAGGGCAATACCGGAGATCAGAAGCTTCCGGTTCATTCTCTTTTTCACAATGAAAAGCACCTCTTTTTCGGAAAAAAGATGAAGAAGGGCAAAACCGCTTCTTCATCTTTTTTTGACTGTGTTGAAAACGTCCGGTTCAGAAGAGCAGCGGCTTCGCGATTTCCATCCACGCGTCGGCGATGAGCTGATGTCCTGCCGGAGTGGGATGCACGCCGTCGCCCAGCCAATGGGTGGCGGGCGCCTTTTCGCAGGCGTCGTCAAGCATCTTCTGCAAGGGAAGGAAGGTCTGCTTCGTATCTTCGGCGATCCTGCGGACAGCCTCGCCGCGCAGATCGGTCTCCCGGCGGAAGTCGTCCCAGACGCCCTGCGTCGCGGGACCCTTCAGGCAGAAGGGCTCCATCAGAATGAATTTCATCTTCGGGAAACGTTCGAGCGTGTCGTCCACGAGCATTTTGTAGACGTTGTAGAACCGCTTCGCGTCGACGCCGTTTTTGCCGCCGAATTCGTGCCAGACGTCGTTGACGCCGAGCAGGATGCTGCAAAGATCGGGCTCAAGGTTCCAGAAATCGCACTTGATGCGGGCGTAGAGATCGACGATGCGGTTGCCCGAAATGCCGCGGTTGATGCACTCGAACCAACCCGGGTTGTAAGCGGTCAGACGCGCGGTGAGGAGGCAGGGATAGCCCTGACCGACCGAAACGAGACTGCCGCGCTCGGTATTTCTGCCGACGTCGGTAATGGAATCACCCTGAAACAGAATACGCATGATGACTTATCCTTTCTTATCGGGTCAGCTCAGGGAGTCCAGAAGCTCGACCTTGTCGATGAACTTGGAGATATCCGAGTCGATCTTATCCTCATATTTCGCGTAGGTGGACGCCATCTCGGTGGGCTTGCCCGGGGTATGACCGTAACGGAGGACGGGCTCGGAGAAGCCGCCGAAGTCGAAGATATCGCCGATATCGACGGTGCGGTTGTTGACGATGATATCGAGCATATCCTGTGATTCGTTGTCTCTCGTCGCTTTGTATTTCAGCGTGATATCGTAGTAAGCCTCGGTCAGCGTGTAGTAGGAGTTGGACGCCATCGCTTCCATGATGAAGCCGACGGTATCCGGGTTTTCCTCACAGTTGAGGACCGACATAAAGCCGTTGGTCCACTTGGAGATATGGCAGATGTAGTTTTCCTGCTCCTCGTCGTATTTCGGGACGGGAAGGATACCGAAGTCGATGCCCTCTTCGCCGCGCATCTCGCGGATATCGTCCATTCTCGTCCAGTAGAAGAGACCGTCGCCCGCGATGAAGAGCTGTCTGGTGTCGATATCGCTGATCGGCTCGTGATGATGGTTGAGGAACATCGGATCGTACATGATCGCTTCGAGACCGTCGTAGATATCGAAGGTACGGTCGGTATTGAACACGTCCACCGGCAGGTCGTCGTCGTCCTTTTCGGTCAGACGAGCGCCGCCGCCGAAGAAGAAGGTGACCGCAACGTCGTCGCCGCCGATGAAGCCGAAGACGTCGTCGCCGTGCTTCATCTTGCCGTCGCCGTTGATATCGCCGTCAAACGCGGTCATATTCTCATAGAGGGAGTCAAAGGTCCACGCGCCGGTACGGGCGAGATCGTAGAAGCTTTCCAGCCCTTCGTCCGCCGCGATCTTCTTGTTGAAGACGATGGAGGAGGTCGCGTCCTCGTCGCAGATGTTATAGGAAGAAGCCATCAGATAGGTGTGATCCGCGAAGGAAAGCTGCTCGCGGATGCCCTGATCCCAGTAGGGCTGATCGAGGTCGCAGTAGTCGAAGTTCGTCTCGAAATCAAGGAAGGCGCCGTCAAGAACGAGACCGGAGACCTCGTTCGCGTTGATGTAGATCAGGTCGTAGACGTCGTTGTTCGCCCGGAAAAGCTGATTGATCTTGGCGGTCAGCTCGGCGGATTCGACCGAATCGAAGGTGATATCGAAATTGTATTTCTCCTTCAGACGCTCGTTGCGCTCATAGACCGCGTCGTTGATCGGGTCGGAGTTGAGCTCCTCGGCAAAGAGGTCCATATTGATGTGGTTGCCCCACGAGGTGATCTCCCAGCAGACGACGGCGTATTCGTACCCGTCGAGGTCCATATCGGGGAGGTGATTGACGACGCGGGTTTCTTCTTCTGTCTGCGAGGCGGTCGAATTGCCGGTATCGCCCGGATTATCGCCCGGCTTGGCACAGGAAACAACAAGCCCGCAGAGCGTCAGCAGCGCGAGGATCGCGGCAAGAAGGCGGAACGGAGATTTGTTTTTCATATCGGTTTTCCTTTCCGTTAAGTCGGATTTTTGGGTATTTCGCTGTTTTCAGTATAGCACAGAACGGGGATTTTGTCAATTATTTTTTCTGTCCCGTACCGTTTTCCCGCCTTTCCGAAAAAAAGGACCGCCGTTCAGCGGTCCTCTTCGTGCTCTTTTTTGTATGCGCCGATCAGATCCGACAGATAAAACCCGTCGTCAAGTCCTTCTCTGGAAGCGATCAGCTCCCGGATCCGTTTTTCCGCGTCGGAAGCCGGTTCGGTCCGTTCTCCCTCCGCCGTGCCGGAGATCGCCTGATCCCCTTTCAACCGGTAAAGGAGATCCCATCCGCACTCCCGGTATCCGTTTTTTCCCTCGGCTCTCAGATACAGATAATACGTCCCGCCCGCCTCCAAAGGGATGCTGTTTCCCTGCGTTTGAAGAACGTAATCGTTTTTCTTGCTCCCGGTCAGCGGCAGGTCGTGCGTCAAACCCTTGCTTTCAAACAGCCCGACCGCATCGGAGACCGGAAGGAGCCCTTTTGAGGAGATCACCTCGATCTTTTCGCCGCCGTTCAGCCGATCCTCCGCGTCAAAGAGAATCTCCTCCACGCGCACCCGATACGAAAACGTAAAAGCGCCCAAAGGATTCAGTTCGGTCTTCGTCAGGGAAAGGACCTTGCCCTTCACGATCTGCGTGGCAATTTCGGTCACGACCTTGGGCGTCATGATGTCATCCACGCCTTCCAGTTCGCTTTTCACCTCATACTGCTTAACAATAATCCGTTCTGCCTTTCCGTCACACCCGACGCAGAGAAGTAGCACAAGAAAAAAGACAGTCATCTTTTTCACTTTGTTCACCTATAGTCGTATAAATTGCGTAATAATTGCAGGTTTTGCCGGAGCCTAAAAATCAGGCTCCGGCCGGAAACGTATCATTCTTCTGCTTTCCCGGGCATCACCTTTCCCTGCTCGACCAGTGCGCGGTACGGATAGAAACCTATCTCGTCTGCAAGTCCGGTCCTCTTTTCTGCGTGGGCGGTCAGTTCCGTAAGAAGCTCCTCATAGGTCTGATCGGAAAGAACGGGCTCCGGATTGCCGTTCGGATCGCCGACGTACACCTTTCCGTCCTCGATCAGGTACAGAAGATATTCTCCGGTCTCGGCGTAGACCCCGTCGGATTCCACATAGGGATCGTCAAGGAACATCAGATAGGTTTTTCCAACCTCGATCGGAAAGGATAAACTTGCCTGCGCCATATACTGATGTTCTCCGTATTCAGCGTCCTCCGGGAACGGAGTGCCGTATTTCGCTTCCGCTTCAGCGTACCACTCTCTTGCCTCCGATGCCGGAAGCATCCCCTCAGAGGACTGCACCCGGATCGTATCCCCGACCCGAATGCTGCCCGCAGAATCGTAAACGATCCGATTGACCCTGACCGAATAGGTGAATACGAAATCACCCATATCCTTCAGAAGATACCAATCGTCGAGTGAAAGCACCTCACATTCAATCAGTTGGGAGGAGGTCTCCGTAATGAAGTCAAGCGTGTAAAATACGGGGAAAGTCGCCCCAACAGAACCGTCATAGAAGTTGTAATAAACGAATTCTTTCTCCGGGTTTTCAGTGCTCTTTTTCAGCATTCCTGCGATCGGCAAGGCACACACGATCAGCACGAGGCACGCGGCGATTGCCGCAGCCCATTTGAACGTCAGGGATTTTTTTGCGGCTCCGGTTTCCTTTTCCGATTCTTCGATCAGATCGTCCCGGATGCCCGAAAGCAGCGCAAAGCCGCTTTTTTCATTTTGTTCCATACCGTTTCCTTTCTGTTTTCCGTCAGACGGAAAACCCGTGTTTTGTCAGATAGGATTTCAGCTTTTTTCTCGAACGGGAAAGGCTCTGATAAACCGCGTCCTCCTTCAGCCCGAACCGTTCTCCGATCGTTTCGACCGATTCCCCGAAGAAATATCGGCGGATGAAGAGGTTCCGGTCCCGGGTGGGAAGCAGGAGAAGCCCCCGGTTGATCCGGTCGGTCAGCTCTTTTTCCTCAAGCCGGACCTGCGGATCGTCGCCGCCGGGAAGGAATTCTTCGATTTCCTCCAGCGCCGCGGCGAAATTGTCTCCCTCTCTTTTCCGGCGGTTTTCGCGCCGGTAAACGTCGTAGGCGCCATTCCTCGTGATCCGGGCGAGGAACAGCTTGAGAGAAGCGGGCTCTGCCGGCGGAATGGCTTCCCACGCCCGGATCCAGGTGTCGTTCACACATTCCTCCGCGTCCCGCCCGTCCCCGAGGACGTTTTTCGCAACCGCCATGCAGTAATCTCCGTATTTTTCTCTGCATCCGGCGATCGCGCGCTCGTCCCGCGCCTGAAACAGGGCAAGAATTTCGCTGTCTGTCACGGTCTTTCTCCTTTCGCGGTTATTTGTTTTTCCCCGTCTGCCCTATAAGACGCTTTTCGGGAATATTTCTGACAAAAATTTCTGTTTTTTGAAACGATCGGAACGGTCACCACTGCCGTTCGGAAAGCAAAAGGGCACGCCGTAGGGTCGCCCGCCTTCTGCTCGCGTAACCGCAGCCGCTGTCCGATAACGTTTTGCTTCGTTCTCGTCCGCGTTTCTTCGGGCGGTGTCGTAGGGCGGGGCCTCGTGTCCCGCCGCGTGAAGAGGACCGAACCGATATTATTATGCCGTTGTGCGTCACTTCGCGCTCGGAACTCTATGTTTCCGTAACCGTTATTTCTCCGTATTTCGCTTCGTGACGCGTATCGGTTTCCGCTTCGCCTTTCGCTGATTATCCCGCGGCGGGACACAAGGCCCCGCCCTACGACGTATTCCCAAAGGAAAGCGGGCGGGCAAGAGGAATGGGATCGAAAGCCTCCCCCATAAAAAACCGCTCAAAAGCACGGCTTTTGAGCGGTCAAAGGTTATTTGAGAAGGAAAGTCCCGATCTCAAACGGTTTCAGCGTATAGCCGCCGCCGATATCCCTGCCGAAAACGTCGGTGCGGGAGGCGAAGCGTTCCGGATCGACCGAAGCGCCGTTCCCGTAGGGATCGAAGAGGCGGCAGAGGATACGGTCTCCCTCGCGGAAGAGCGCGGCGACCGAGGCGTCGGTCTTTCCGATATCGAACAAAACGCGGTTTTCTCCGTTCACACCTCCCGCTCGCGTCGGGAAGAGCGAGCAGAAGAGCGTTCCGCGCCCGGTCGGGTCGGCGGCGGCAAGGCTTCCCTTCACCGGAACGACCGCGAATTCAAAGACGTGCTGTCCCGCTTCCCTGCCCCCGTGATTGTGCAGATCGGCACGGAGCGGCACCGAGCGGAGCAGGCTGATCTCCGCCATCCCGTCCCGGATCCGTGCCCCGTGCATCCCGCGCGCAAGGAACAGAAGTCCGTTTTCTCCGGACGGGTCGGAAGCGGCGAACCAATCGTAAAAGGGCCAGAGGTCGTTATGACCGAGGTGTCCCTTCTCCCCGTCACACGCCCCTCTTCCGATCGAGCCGAACGGGATGCCGTAGGTCCCCTTTGCGCCGGCAAACGGAAGCGGGAACGCGAGATAAAGCTGACGGTCGTTTTCGTGCCAGTCCACCGTGACCTTTCCGTACACCGTGTCACAGCCCGGATAGGAGGAAAGCGCGATTTCGTACGAAGTCTCCCCCGTTTTTCCGGTCAGACGGGCGGTGCCGTTCCCGAACGAGCTTCCGGCAAACGGAAGGACGGTATTGCCCTTTTCCGGTTCCTGTCTGCCCCACGGGTCGCCGATATCCTCCGAGAGCGTCAGACACGGCAGGGGTATCGCGGAGCCGATCCCCTTTTCGGTGATCGCAAATTCCGGTTTTTCCTCCGTCAGTGCGCCCTCTCCGGCGAGGCGGAAGACCGCACAGCCGAACGCGCGAATATCCGCAAGGAAGGTGACCTCCCCCGCCCAGCCGGACGCCTGCTTTTTCATCGTAAATCCGACGACCGGGATTTCGTTTCCGTCCTCCCCGATCACCTTCGGGCAGGCGGGCGCGGCGGTCGAATGGAAGACGTATTTCACCGGCTGACGGACAAGCGCCCCTCCGGTCGGATTGAAGACGGTAAAGAGGTCCTTTCCGCCGCTTTCCCCCGCGCCGATCGCCGAGCGGACGATCTGCGCCGCGCCCCGCTTCACCGCGCGGCATTCGTCGCGCAGCTCGTCGTTCGCCGCGTCGGAATGGGACCCGGTCACGGCGTCGTGGAAGCCGCAGAGATAGAGCTTTTCCCGAAGCGACGCGAGCTTCTTTTCGGGATAGGGCTTTTCCGAAAGCGCGGCGAGCGTTTCGGCGGCGTAATACCACCCCTCCGCCTCGCGCAGTTCTTTTTTAAGTTCAATGCGGGAGGTATAGCATCCGGTCGCGACCGGGTTCGCCTCGTGTTCCGGCTCCACATCGTCGGGCGAATAATTCCCCGCTTCGAGGCGGTCGGCGAGCGGATCGAGCACGGCGCGGTTGTATTCTCCCGGGATCACGAATTCGGCATCAAAGCCGTATTCCGCGGCGATACGGCGGTAGTTTTCGGCGTGATCGGGGTCGAAAGCGCCCTCCTCCGACCACATCATCACGAAGGTCGTTTCGTTTTCGGTATCGCGGACGGACTCAAGCCCCTTGCGGAACTCCGCCTCGTTGACACCCGGTTCTCCGAGGAAGGACCAGTCGATCCCGGTAAAATCGCAGGCTTCGCAGCCCGTTCCGCCGCAAACCGGACAGGTCTCGCAGTACTGCCCGAAGTGGACGCGCAGGGTGTCGGTCTCGTTGTTGCCGAGGACGAGGGTGCTGCCGTCGATCCCGCGGTAAAAGGGCTTCTGTTCCTCCATCACGCGGCTGTACTGGCAGATGCCCCGGTAGCCGCAGAGCGACAGGATCTGCGGAAGCTGCCCGGAAAAGCCGAACAGATCGCAGAGGTTCGCCCATTTCTGCCCGACGCCGAACAGTTCTTCCCGGGCGCGGATGCCGTCAACGTGGTTGCGGAGCAGGGTCTCGCCGTTCATCATATTCGTATCGAGCGCCGCCATCCCGCACCCGAGGATCTCGATCTTTCCCGCTCTGACCTGCTCACGGAAGCGCGGCAGATCGTCCGGGTTCTTTTCAAGGTAGGATTTCACCGAAAGCATCTGTTCGATCCCGAAAGCGACTCCGTCGCGTTCGGCAAGATCGAGCATCTGCCGGATCTGATATTCCTCCAGCGTGCCGTAGGAGGAGACGGTCTTCCCGCCGTCCCGCAGTTCCCGCTGAAAGCAGCGCCGCCAGACGAGGTCCATGTGGTGATCCGTGAAGATCTTCAGTTTTCTCATAACGAAGCTGTCCTTTCCGGCTTATTCCGCCGTTTCCGCGTTTTCTTCTTTCCGGTTCGCCCCGACGAAGAAGGTGATCGCGACGCCGATCAGCTCGACTGCCGCCCACGTTCCGACGAGACCGTTCCAGCCCGCCGCCCTTCTGACCGCCGCGAACACGAGGTTCATGCCCGAGGCGCCGACGTATCCGGCGCAGTCGATCACGCCGTTCGCGCCCGAGACCTTGCCGCTCTTCGCAAGCCCGGGGATATAGATCGTCCAGAGCGCCGAGGCGGCGCAGGAGTTGGTAATCAGGGCGAGGGTCACGAAAACGATCCTCACGATCCGGATCGGGATCAGAACGGTCAGAAGGAAGGACGCGGTCGCGGTCACGAACATGATGCGCATCAGCTTCACGTCGTTCTCCCCGAAGAGGTGATAGAGCAGGATGCAGAGGATCGGGGCAAGGGAGCGGAGGATCGACATCCCCGAATAGATCAGCCCCGAGGTCTTATCCGAAAAGGTCAGCGCCTGATTCAGAAAGATCGGCACCCACGAGGAAGCCGAGGTCCCGATGATCTCGGCGATCATACCGATAAACAGGAAGCCGATAAAGCGCGGGATGCGGAAGACCGCGAAAAAGTCCGCCGCCCCGGCTTTTTTCTTCGTTTTTGCCTCCGGCTTCCGTTCGAGCGGACGGACGATCCCCTTCTTTTCGAGCAGGGTCAGGAGGAGAAACGCTCCCGCGGCGACCGCGAAGGCGACGATGCCCGAAACCGTGAAGAGCGGGAACGGATCAAGGAAAAGCGCGAGCAGGGACGCCGCGAGCGGTCCGGCGTAACAGGTAAAGGAAAGGAGCGCGCAGCAGACGCGGGCGTATTTCGGCTCGGTATTCTCCGAGATCGTCTTGACCAGCGGTCCGCGCAGCATCGAGAAGCCGAAGCCGAGCAGCCCGAAGCAGAGGACCTGCGGCAGTCCGGTCGGGACGAGGGGGAACGCGGAAAGCGCCGTACCGCCCATGAGAAATCCGGCGAGCACCATATATTTCGGGCGCAGATAATCGCCGAGGAAGCCGTTTACGAGCTGTCCCGCCGCGTAAACGATCATATAGACCGAAGAGAGCAGCGCGACCGATTCCTCGGTGTAGTCCGGTCCCGCGACGAGCGTCGGCGAAACGACGCTGAGGATGCTCCGCATATAGTAGCTCATCAGATATGTGACGACGCACACGCTTCCGATCGCAAGCGCGTAAAGCCCCGCGCGGTTCCGTTTTTCCGTTTGTTCCATAGCAGTCAGTACCCTTTGTTTTCGTTTTTTTCAGTATAGCACGGCAGGCGGGAAAAGTCAACCGGAAAAGTCGGTTCGCAACCTGCACAATCCCGTTCTTTTTCTCTTGTGTAGAATAATGAAAACCGCGGTTATCCGATCCCGGCAGTTGATTTTTTCTTCCGGTTGTGATATGATAAATTATGTATAATTATCTCCGGAAAGAAGGATTGATCATGCGCCGTCCGTTCGTCAGACTCACCTCTCTGCTTCTTCTCCTCGCGGCACTGACCGCCGCCGCCGTCTCCTGCGCCGAGGCGCCGGAAGACAAGCCGAAGGAAACTCTCCCGCCGAGAGAAACCTCCGCGGAGACCCGCGTCACCCACGACCTGCCGCCGAAGACCTTTGACGGTTATACCTTCAATATGCTCCACTGGACCGAATTTGACGTCCACGCGACCGATCTTTACGTGGAGGAATCGGACGGCGATCTCATCGCGGACGCCGTGTTCCACCGCAATTCAAAACTGGAAAGCGAGCTGGATATCTCCTTCGAGCTGGAGGAGTATTCCCCCGCAGAGGTCGCGAACAAGGTACGCACCGCCATCCGCTCCAACGAGGACTTTTACGATATCACCTTCCTCACGCTCGCGAGCGTCGCGCCCGTGATGCTCGAGGGCTCCTTCCTCGATTTTGAGCAGGAACTGCCCTACGTCGATCTCGACAAGCCCTATTACGACCAGTCGCTGAGAAATCAGCTTTCCTTCGCGCAGCGGCTCTTCCTCGTCGGCTCGGATATGAGCATCACCGACAAGAACGCCACCGCGTCGATCATCTTCAACAAGGACCTCGCCCGCGATTACGAAATGCCCGATTTCTACGCCGCGGTAAGAAACGGCGAGTGGACGCTGTTTTCCTTCCTCGACGCGATGACCTGCTTTGACGGCGACCTCAACGGCGACGGGAAAATGAATCCCGCCGACGACTGCTACGGCTACATCGCCTCGCAGGACACCACCCTCACCTTCTTCTACAGCGCGGGCGGCAGACTGACCGACAAGGACGAATTCGATCTGCCCTTCTCCTGCTTCAGCGAGGACGAGCACTACGATATCCTCACCGCCGTCTTCGATATCATCTACGACCCGATGATGCTCAGCAAGGCGAACGGCGGCTTTATCAACAACGAAACCAAGACCGAATACTTCATCGGTCAGCACGGGCTCTTCTTCTGGCAGAGAATGGTCCACATCATCCGGATGCGCGGCGAGGAAGCGATCAACTTCGGCATCCTGCCTCCCCCGAAATACGACGAAATGCAGGAAGACTATCCCGCCCTCATTTCCAAGCGCTACACCGGGCTGATGTCGGTCCTCTCGGTCGAGACCGATCCCGATACCGTCGGCTATATCGTCGAGGCGATGGCGGCGGGCTCCCACTACGACCTGCAGAACGCCTACTACGACGCGACCCTGAAGACCAAATCCGCCCGTGACGACGAAAGCCAGGATATGCTCGATATCATCTTCGCGCACCGCGCCATCGACATCGGCGAGGTCTGCGATTTCGGCGGCTTTGCCACCAAGCTCGCGGAGTTCCCGTTCACGAGCAATCCCTACAACTACGGCATCATGTCCACCTACGCAAGCGTCGAATCCAAGATCGAGGACGATATCTACTCCTTCCTCGATCAGATCGAAACGATGGAGCAATACCGCTGATATAAGCTGATATATAAAAAAATAAGATAAAACATTCAGCGATACGGAAAGGAACCCGCCATGAACAAAATGAGAATCGCAGCACTTCTCCTCGCAGTTTTGACCGTGATCGGAACGCTTGCCGCCTGCGCGGAAGCGAAGGACCCGACGAAAGAGACCCTGCCCCCCGAGGTGACCGACGAAGAGACCCGCGTCACCCACGATCTTCCCCCGAAGACCTTTGACGGCTATACCTTCGGTATGCTCCACTGGTTCATCGAGGGCTGGCAGGTCCACGGCGTTGACCTTTACGCGGAGGAGATCAATTCCGACCCGATCAACGACGCCGTTTACACCCGCAACTCCCGCCTTTCGGAATCCCTCGACATCAACTTCGAATACGAAGAAAAAGCCTATAACGAGGTCGTCAACACCATCCGTCAGTCAGTCCGCTCGAACGACGACTATTACGATCTCGTCTACGCCCGTCTGACCGACGTTTCCACCGTTCTGCTTGAGGGATCGTTCCTCGATTACAACTACGACCTGCCCTATATCGACCTCGACAAGCCCTACTGGGATCAGAGCGTAAGAGAACAGCTTTCCTTCGGCGGTCACCTCTTCCTTGAGGCATCCGATCTGAACATCACCGATAAGAACGCGACCGACGGGCTTCTCTTCAACAAGCAGCTCGCCCGCGACTTCAACCTCCCGAACTTCTACGATCTCGTCAAGGAAG
This sequence comes from Lachnospiraceae bacterium, assembly GCA_024404495.1. Lineage (GTDB taxonomy): Bacteria > Bacillota > Clostridia > Oscillospirales > CAG-272 > CAKRZE01. Next base: position 6,413 of record JAKSPT010000024.1, on the reverse strand, counting down.
GCGCCTGGACCCTCGAAGCCCTCTACGACAATATGACCGCTTTTGACGGCGACGTCAACGGCGACGGCAAGCTGAATCCCGACGACGACATCATGGGCTACCTCGGCTCCGCAGACGTCACGATGAGCCTCTTCTACGGCGGCGGCGGAAAGCTGACCGAAAAGGACGAATACGACCTGCCGGAATACGTTTTCAACACCGAGGAGAACATCGACCTCATCACGCGGGTCTTCGACATCATGTACGACGAAACCTTCATCAATTCCCACAAGTACAACGCGAGCTATTACAATAACTTCATCGCCGGTCACGGCCTCTTCTACTGGTCCCGTATGGAAAAGGTCGTTCAGCTCCGCGGTGAGGAAGCGATCGACTTCGGTATCCTCCCGACCCCGAAGCGCGACGAATATCAGCCCGAGCATCTCAGTATGCTTTCCGAGCACATGACCGGTCTTCCCGCCGTGCTCTCCTCCGAGACCGATCCCGACACCGTCAGCTATATCATGGAAGCAATGGCGGCGGGCTCCTACTACGACCTCCAGAAGGCGTACTACGACGTCACCCTGAAGACCAAGTCCGCGCGTGACGACGAATCGCAGGATATGCTCGATATCATTTTCAAGAACCGTATCCTCGACCTCGGCGAGCTCTGCCAGTTCGGTCTGTTCTCGAACGACCTCCTCTATTATCCGAATCAGGTCGGCAACTACGCGATCGTTTCCAAGTACGAGTCCGTGGAAAGCAAAATCCAGAAGGATATCGAAAAGTTCATCGAAGCGGTCGACAAGATCGACGAGCAGAGAGGTATGTAACCCATGCCGGAGACCCGGCGTCATCAATAAAAACCAAAAAAAGAAAGGGGAAAATCATGAAAGCATCCAAACTTGCCGCGCTGCTCCTTGCGCTTCTGACGGTCGTCGGTGCGCTTGCCGCCTGCGCGGAAGCAAAGGATCCGACGAACGAGACCCTCCCTCCGAAGGAAACCGCGGAGGAGACCCGTGTCACCCACGATCTTCCACCCAAGACTTTTGACGGTTACATCTTCGGTATGCTCCACTGGTACATTGACGGCTGGACCGTCCACGGCATCGACCTCTACGCGGAGGAGATCAATTCCGACCCGATCAACGACGCCGTTTACACCCGCAACTCCCGCCTTGAGGAATCCCTTGACATCGGGTACGAGTACGAAGAACGCCCCTACAATGAGGTCGTCAACACCATCCGTCAGTCGATCCGCTCGCAGGACGATTTCTTCGACCTCTATTACGCCCGTCTGACCGACAGCGCCGGCGTCCTGATGGAAGGCGCGTTCCTCGATTACAACTACGATCTTCCCTATATCGACCTCGACAAGCCCTACTGGGACCAGAGCGTCCGCAGCCAGCTTTCCTTCGGTGAACACCTCTTCCTTGAGGCGACCGATATGAACATCACCGATAAGAACGCGACCGACTCGGTTCTCTTCAACAAGGCGCTCGCCCGCGACTTCAACCTCCCGAGCTTCTACGATCTCGTCAGACAGGGCAACTGGACCCTTGATACCCTCTACGAGAACATGACCGCATTCGACGGCGACGTCAACGGTGACGGCAAGCTCAAACCCGACGACGATATCATGGGCTATCTCGGCTCCGCCGACGTCACGATGAGCCTCTTCTACGGCGGCGGCGGTCACCTCATCATCAAGGACGAATTTGATCTCCCGGTCTACGATTTCAACACCGAAGAGAACATTGACCTCGTCACCGCCATCTTCGACATCATGTACGACGAGACCTTCATCAACGGCCATAAGACCAACTACGGCGGTGAAAAGAGCTTCATTGCCGGTCACGGTCTGTTCTACTGGTCCCGTCTGGCGGGCGTCGTCAGTATGCGCGGTGAGGATTCCATCGATTTCGGTATCCTCCCGACCCCGAAGCGCGACGAAGCGCAGCCCGAATACCTGAGCATGATCTCCGAGCATTTGACCGGTCTGCCCGGCGTCCTCTCCTCCGAGACCGAACCCGAGACCGTCAGCTATATTATGGAAGCAATGGCGGCGAACTCCTACTACGACCTCCAGAAGGCGTACTACGACGTGACGCTGAAGACCAAGTCCGCGCGTGACGACGAATCGCAGGATATGCTCGACCTCATCTTCAAGAACCGCATTCTCGACCTCGGCGAGCTCTGCCAGTTCGGCAACTTTGCCGACAACCTGCTTTACTATCCGAATCAGGTCGGCAACTACGCGATCGTGTCCAAGTACGAATCCCTCGAAAGCAAGATCGAAGCGGATATCGAAAAGTTCATCGAAGCGGTCGATAAGATCGACGAGCAGAGAGGTATGTGATCCCTGCCGCTTGCGGCGTCAAATATCAGAAACAGAAAGGCACAATCAATGAAAGCATCCAGACTTCTCGCCCTGTTCCTCGCGCTCCTGACGGTCGTCGGCGTTCTCGCCGCCTGCGCGGAAGCAAAGGATCCGGGAAAAGAGACCCTTCCCCCGAAGGAATCCGACGCGGAAGAGACCCGCGTCACCCACGACCTCCCGCCCATGACCTTTGACGGCTATACCTTCGGTATGCTCCATTGGTATATCGACGGATGGCTGGTGCACGGGATCGACCTGTACGCCGAGGAGCTGAACTCGGACCCGGTAAACGACGCGGTCTACACCCGCAATTCCCGCCTTTCCGAGACCCTTGATATCGAATTCGAGCTGGAAGAACAGACTTACAGCGAGGTGGTCAACACCATCCGCCAGTCGGTCCGCTCGAACGACGACTTCTACGATCTCGTTTACGCCCGTCTGACCGACGTGGACGGCGTTCTGCTTGAGGGAGCCTTCCTCGATTATAACTACGACCTCCCCTACGTCAATCTTGACAAGCCCTACTGGGATCAGAGCGTCCGTGAACAGCTTTCCTTCGGCGGTCACCTCTTCATGGAAGCGACCGATATGAACATCACCGATAAGAACGCGACCGACGGGGTCCTCTTCAACAAGCAGCTTGCCCGCGACCTCAATATGCCTGATTTTTATCAGCTCGTCCGCGACGGCACGTGGACCCTTGAGACCCTTTACGACAATATGACCGCTTTTGACGGGGACGTGAACGGCGACGGCAAAATGGAAGCCGGCACCGACGTCTTCGGCTACCTCGGCGCGGACGACGTCATGATGAGTCTCTTCTACGGCTGCGGCGGTCATCTCACCCTCAAGGACAGCGATGACCTCCCGTTTTTCGACTTCAATACCGAGGAAAACGTGGACCTCGTGATGCAGATCCTCGACATTATGTACGACCCCGCCTTCATCAACGAATACATCCACAAGGAAGCAAACGCCAACTGCTTTATTGCGGGCACCGGGCTCTTCCACTGGTCCCGTATGGAAAAGGTCGTCCGTCTGCGCGGCGAGGAAAACATCGATTTCGGTATCCTCCCCACCCCGAAGCGCGACGAATATCAGTCCGAGTATCTGAGCATGCTTTCCGAGCACACCACCGGTCTTCCGTCCGTTCTCGCCTCCGAAACCGATCCCGAAACCGTCAGCTACATTATGGAAGCAATGTCGGCGGCTTCACACTACGATCTGCAGAGCGCTTACTACGACATCACGCTGAAAACCAAGTCGGCGCGTGACGACGAATCGCTGGAAATGCTCGACCTCATCTTCAAGAACCGCATTCTCGATATCGGCGAGCTCTGCAACTTCGGCACCTTCTCCACCAATCTGCTCCGTTGGGCAAGCGGCATGGGCGACTATAACATCATGTCCCGCTATCGGTCCCTTGAAAAGAAGATCGAATCCGACATCGAGCAGTTTACCGCCGCCGTCGAAAAGATCGACGCGCTGAGAAGCTGATTACCCGGGTCACCGGAATCATCGGTACGAGCAGCATCGGTTCATTTCGCCGCTTTGCGGCATCAAATGTCAGAAACAGAAAGGCATAATCCATGAAAGCATCCAGACTTCTCGCCTTGCTCCTCGCACTTCTGACGGTCGTCGGCGTCCTCGCCGCCTGCGCCGAAACGAAGGACCCGGGGAACGAGACCGTTCCCCCGAAGGAATCCGACGCGGAGGAGACCCGCGTCACCCACGATCTTCCGCCCATGACCTTTGACGGCTACACCTTCGGAATGCTCCACTGGTACATTGACGGCTGGGAAGTCCACGGCATTGACCTCTACGCCGAGGAACAGTCCGGAGACCCGATCGAAGACGCCGCCTTCGTCCGCAACAGCCGCCTCTCGGATTCCCTCAAGATCGAATTCGAGTATATGGAATCGCCGCATGACGAGGTCGTCAATCTGATCCGTCAGTCGGTCCGCTCGGGCGACGATTTCTACGATATTTATTACGCCCGTCTGACCGACGTTTACAGCGTACTGCTCGAAGGCGCGTTCCTCGATTACAACTACGACCTGCCCTATATCAATCTCGACAAGCCGTACTGGGATCAGAGCGTCAGAGAACAGCTTTCCTTCGGCGATCACCTCTTTATGGAAGCGTCCGCACTCAACATCACCGACAAGAACGCGACCGACTCGATCCTCTTCAACAAAGCGCTCGCCCGCGATTACAATCTTCCCGACCTGTATACGATCGTAAAGCAGGGCAACTGGACGATTGATGCCCTGTTTGAGAACATGACCGCTTTTGACGGCGATATGAACGGCGACGGCAAGCTCGACTATGAAAACGACGTTATGGGTTATCTCGGCAAGGACGACGTTCTGATGAGCCTCTTCTACGGCGGCGAGGGTCACCTCACGGTCAAGGACGAATTCGACCTCCCTGTTTACGATTTTAACACCGAAGAGAACATTGACCTTTTGAACGAGATCTTTGATCTCATGTACGATCCCGCATTCGCAAACGGTCACGTCGTCAACGTTGAATTCAACGACGCCTTTATCGCCGGTCACGGTCTCTTCTTCTGGTCGCGTCTGGAAGGCGTCGTCAGAATGCGCGGCGAGGAATCCATTGACTTCGGCATCCTCCCGACCCCGAAGCGCGACGAAGCTCAGACCGAATACATGAGTATGCTTTCCGAGCACATGACCGGTCTTCCCAGCGTCCTTTCCACCGAGACCGCGCCCGAAACCGTCAGCTATATCCTGGAAGCGATGGCGGCGGCTTCCTACTACGATCTGCAGACCGCTTACTACGACGTCACGCTGAAGACCAAAGCCGCACGCGACGACGAATCGCAGGAAATGCTCGATATCATTTTCAAGCACCGCATCCTCGACCTCGGCGAGCTCTGCCTGTTCGGCGAGTTTTCCAACACCCTGCTTCGCTGGCCGAGCGTGAAGGGCAACTACAATATCGTTTCCGCTTACGAGTCCGCGGAAAGCAAGATCCAGGTCGATATTGAAAAATTCATCGCCGCAGTCGATAAGATCGACGAGCAGAGAAGCCTCTGATCCGCTCCCACGGGGGTGCTGCACGACGCAGTGCCCCCTTTATTATGGAAAGGAATTGTGATTATGAACATCAAGGACTATTATTTCGATCCATCCTCCCGTCCCCTTGACCGCCTCCTGCCGGACGGCGGCTTCTGCGGCATCTTCCGCACGATCGGCTGCATCGGCGACAGCCTCTCCTCCGGCGAGTTCGAGTCGATGGACGCGGCGGGCAACCGGGGCTACCACGATTATTTTGAATATTCGTGGGGACAGTACATCGCCCGGATGACCGGCGCAAAGGTCTATAATTTTTCGAGAGGCGGCATGACCGCGAGCGAATACTGCAATTCCTTTGCGGAAGCGAACGGCTTCTGGGACGAAAAGCTGCTCTGTCAGGCGTATATCATCGCGCTCGGCGTCAACGACGTGCTGAACCAGAATCAGCCCCTCGGTACTACCGGTGATATCTGCCCGGAAGACCACACGAAAAACGCCCCGACCTTTGCAGGATACTACGGAAAGATCATCTCCCGTCTGAAATCCATGCAGCCGAAGGCGCGCTTCTTCCTCGTCACGATGCCGCGCGGCACCGACGAGGCGAGAAACCGCAAAGCAGCGGAGGTCACGAAGCTCCTCTATGAGATCGCGGACCTCTTCGAGTGGACCTACGTTATCGACCTCGAAAAAGAGGCGCCGGTCTACGACGCGGAGTTCTACCGCAACTTCTTCCTCGGCGGCCATCTGAACCCGGCAGGCTATCTGCTCACCGCGAAGATGATCGCCACCTATATCGACTATTACGTCCGCAAATACCCGGAGGATTTCACGCAGGTCGGCTTCATCGGCACCCCGTTCCATAACGCCGGGGCAAAGTGGTAACGGAGCATTCCGCAAAATAACAGGAGGTACTGCACGCAGGTGCGGCACCTCCTGTTTTTTGGTTCTTCATATTTTTTGGTTCTTCATAAATATTGGTGTTTTATCCTCGTTCTCGTCCGTTGACCGAAGGT
>JAKSPT010000023.1 GCA_024404495.1 Lachnospiraceae bacterium | reverse complement strand
GACCGTGCCGGGGGCTGCCGTCCCTTCGTCCTCCTTTTCCGCGCCCCGGAAGACGGAACGGATCCCGAGCGCGATCGGGATCAGACCGAGCAGCGAAAGGACGCGAGGGGAAAAGATCCACGAAAAGACGATGCCGAGAAGGGAGATCAGAAGAAGCAGCCCGATCCCCAGAAACTGCCCGAGCGTTACGGCGCGCCTTTCCTTTCCGTTCTTCGCGGCGGCGTAAAACACCGTCAGAAGAAGGATATCGTCGATATTCGCGCCGAGATAGCCGAGCACCGTCGAAACCGCCGCGGCGATCATGAGAACAGCGCTTCCTCCACGTCGGCGAGGGAATCGACGATGAAATCGGGACGGGCTTTTTCCTCCGCGCGTTCCACGTCGGAAAGGGTGGTTTCCCCGGTCAGAACGAGGGTCGCGGTCACGCCGCTGTTTTTGCCGATCGCGATATCGGTGTAAAGGCGGTCGCCGAAGACGCACATCTTTTCAAAGGGGACGGCGGTCATTTCGCTCATCATTTTCGCGGCGGAGGCGTACGGCTTGCCGAAGTAAGTCGGGCAGACACCGGTAGAGGCGGTGACAAGCGCCGCGATCGCGCCGCTGTCGGGGATGAAGCCGCCCTCGACCGGGCAGTTGAAATCGGGATGGGTAGAAAGATATTCCGCGCCGCCGCGGATCAGATCGCAGGCGACGCGAAGTTTTTCGTAGGTGAGGGTGGTGTCGAAGCTCGTCACGACGATATCGGCTGATTCGGAAAGAACGATCCCCGCCTCGCGGAACTGCTCCTCAAGCTCGGGCGTACCCACGAGATAGACCTTCTTTCCCGCGCGGTGGGAAAGAAGGAAGGAGACGGTCACGTCCCCGGCGGTCAGAAGCTCGCCCGGACGCGGATCGAAGCCCATTTTCGTCAGTTTTTTCACGTAGAAATCGGGGTTGTGGGAGGCGTTGTTCGTAAAGAACAGCACTTTTTTGCCGGAGGCGCGCAGCTTGTTGATCAGCGAGACGGCAAACGGGAATACCCTGCCCCCGAGATAGACCGTCCCGTCCATATCGAAGACGAAAAGCTCTTTTTCGGAAAGGACACGGGACAGTTCGGTAAGATCGCGAAAAGCGGAAAGATCGGTCATAGGTTTCACTCTTCCTCGGTGTAGTCGTGCTTCTTTTTCAGAAACGTCAGGCGGTGCGCCGGGCAGGGACCGAGACGGTTCAGGGCGATGTAGTGCGCCTTCGTCGGATAGCCCTTGTGGATCGCGAAGCCGTAGCCCGGATACGTTTTATCCAGTTCGGTCATATAGCGGTCACGGGTCACCTTGGCGAGGATCGAGGCGGCGGCGATATTCGGGCTCTTCGCGTCGCCCTTGACGACGGCGACCGAGTCGCAGGGGAAGGAGCCCGGCTTGTTCCCGTCCACGAGAACGAGGGAGGGCGCGGGGGAAAGCTGTTCGACCGCGCGGCGCATCGCGAGAAGCGAGGCGTTGAGAATGTTGATCCCGTCGATCTCCTTTTCGGTCGCCATCGCGATGCCGTAGGAGAGCGCTTCTTTTTTGATGGTTTCAAAAAGGGCTTCGCGCTTCTTTTCGGTCAGCTTTTTGGAGTCGTTGAGCCCCTCGATCACAAGCCCTTCGGGCAGGATCACGGCGGCGGCGCAGACCGGTCCCGCAAGGGGACCTCTGCCCGCTTCGTCGGTCCCGCAGATCACGGTGTAGCCTTTTGCCGCGAATTCGGTTTCGATTTCATAAGTCAGCATCGTTTTGCTCCTCAATTACGGGTTCGGCGGCGTCGGACGGAAGCTCGAGGGTCACGCGCCCGATCTTTGCCGAACGGAATTCGTCAAGCAGAACCGAGGCACAGCGTTCCTCGTCGATCTCCCCGCCCGAAACGAGGAAGCCGCGTTTGCGGGCGATGACCTCAAAGAGCTCGCCGTCGTTCAGCTCGGCGTACTTTTCCATTTCGCCGAGCTTATATCTTGCAGAAAGGAGGGCGGGCGCGCGGGAACGGAGCCTGCCGACGAGGGTCACCGCGAGGGAAACGGTCTCGACCACGTCGTCCTTGATGGCGCCGGTCATCGCGAGGTTTTCGCCGACCCGTCTGTCCTCGAATTTGGGCCAGAGGACGCCGGGCGTGTCGAGCAGGTCGAAGCCGTGCCCGGTGGGGACCCACTGCTTGTCGCGGGTGACGCCCGGACGGTTCTCCACTTTGGCTTTTTTCGCTCCGGTCAGCTTGTTGATGAGCGAGGATTTGCCCACGTTCGGGATCCCCGCGATCATCAGCTTCATCGTTCTGCCCGCCATACCTTTTTGCTCGTTGCGCCCGATCTTATCGGCAAGCGCTTCGGTGACGGCGGGGAGCAGACGGTTCATGCCCTCTCCGGTCACGGTATCGAGGAAGAGGACGTGACGGCCCTCTTTTTCAAAATACGAGCGCCAGATCGCGGAGGCATTCGGATCGGCAAGGGAGCTTTTGGTCAGAACCGTGAGGATCGGCTTGTCTCCCACCATCCGTTTCAGATCGGGGTTGGCAGAGGAGGAGGGGATGCGCGCGTCGAGCAGTTCGACCACGAGGTCGATCTGCGGCAGCATTTCGCCGATCATCCGGCGCGTTTTCGCCATGTGACCGGGAAACCATTGGATAATATCGGTTGGCATAGAATCGCCGCCTTTCAGTCAGTTCATAAGAAAAGAGCCGGGCTCCGCACGGGGCACCGGCTCCGTCAGTCAGGAAACCGCGCCTATTTTGTCGAACGGGAGGATACGGAAGATCACGTGTCCGGTGACGAGCTGTTCGTCGATCAGACCGATCCCGCCGTAGCGGCTGTCGCTCGAACCGTTGCGGTTGTCGCCGAGGACGAAGACCTTGCCCGCGGGAACGGTGAACGCCCCGTTTTCGTCAAGGGTGTACTGCGCATAGTAGTCCTCGGTGTCCATGCTCCGGTTGTTTTTGTGATAGACGTAGGGCTCGTCGAGCGTTTTTCCGTCGACCGTCACTTTCCAGTTTTCAAAGTCGATCGAAACGGTCTGTCCCCCGGTCGCGATCACGCGCTTGACGAGCGGGGTCTCGTACCCGTACCGCTCGGACTGGCAGACGACGATATCGCCGGTTTTCGGCTGATAGCCGAGCTCCCAGACGAGAACGCGCTCCCTGTCGATCAGCGTCTGATTCATCGAGGAACCGTCCACCATCGCGACGCGGAAGACGAAATTGAAGCAAAGGAAGGTGAACGCCACGGCAACGGCAAAAATCTCGACGACGTCGAAGATCTCGGAAAGGAGATCGAACTTCTTTTCCTCGTTTTCTCCGACGGGAGCATCCGTTTCGGGATTATCGCCCGGAGCGGTCGTTTTTTCTTCATTCTGATCCATAGAGATTCCTTTCCCGGCTGTGCCGGAACGGTTATTTTACGATCATCAGATCCATCAGGTCGTAGCCGTGAGGGAGGTAGAGCCCCATCGCGCGCGCGGTCTCCTCGGTAAAGGTATCCGCGCCGTCGGTCTCCGCGTCGGAGCGGTAGAGCATAAAGGGCACGGGGTCGATCGTGTGCGTGCGGCGGCAGATCGGAGTCGGATGGTCGGGGAGGGTCATGATGCGGAAGTCCTCGCCCGTGCTCTTCAGATATTCGTAGACGGGGGTGAGGATCTCGGCGTCGATCTTCTCGATCGAGAGGATCTTGTTGTCAAGCTCGGCGCGGTGACCCGATTCGTCGGGCGCCTCGACGTGGATATAGACGTAGTCGTATCCGTTTTTGAAGGCGTCGATGCCCGCCTGCGCCTTGCCGCGGTAGTTGGTGTGGACGTTTCCGGTCGCACCCTCCACGTCGATCGAGGTCATTCCGGCGCAGAGGCCGATGCCCTTGATGAGGTCGACGGCGGAGATGACCGCACTCTTCAGTCCCCACTTTTCGGAGAACGAGGGGAGCGCGGGCTTCGCGCCGGGCGACCAGAGCCAGATCGAGTTCGCGGGGCGGAGTCCTCTCGCACGGCGCGCTTCGTTGATCGGATGGTGATTGAGGATCTCGTAGCTCTTTTTGTAGAGCGAGAGATAGGGCTCGTCGGGCAGATAGGAGGTCACCTTCTGACCGAGGATGTCGTGCGGACGCATGAATTCCTTGTATTTCGGGGGATTCGTCCAAAGGAGGCAGTGACGGTAGCTGACGCCGGGGTAGAAATGACGCTCTTCGTTTCCGAAGGCTTCCTCCACGGCGAGGATCAGCTCCTTCGCCTCGGCGGTGGTGATCTCGTCGGCGCTGTGGTCGATCATCGTCTTTTCTTCATAGGGGAGGTCATCCTCCGATACCGTGACGACGTTGCAGCGGAAGGCGATCTCGTCTTCCTTCATCGTCAGCCCCATCGAGACCGCTTCCAAGGGGGAGCGCCCGTGGGAATGGATCTTCGGATCGTAGGACATGATGGCAAGATTGGCGGTGTCGCTCTCGGGGACCATATCCGAAGGGACGTTGGAAACGGTGCCGATCAGCGCCTTCTTTGCAAGAAGGTCCATCGTCGGCTTTTTGGCTGCGGCAAAGGGGGTCTTTCCGCCGAGCTCTTCGATCGGATAGTCCGCGGCGCCGTCGTAAACGATCACAGCGTATTTCATTTCAGTACCTCATTGACAGATAAAAAGTATGGATTCATTGTATTATAGCACGTTTCCCGCCGCTTGGCAAGGGATATTTTGTGAATTTCTCGCGTTCCCGGTCAAGCCCCGTCCTTTTTCATCAGCATCAGAACGAAGGCGCATTCGGTTTCGATCCCGCCGAGCGCGTCGAGCTTTTTCAGGTCGGCGGAGGTCGTGTTGTGGGCGTATGGCGTCATGGAAAACAGGTCGGCGACCGTTTCGTGATCGGGCAGGGAGACGCGGAACGAAAGGCGCTCCTTCGTTATCAGCGAAAAGCCCGCGGGGACCGTTTCGTCGGTCTCGGTCTCGTAAACGCTGTCGTAGATCGCCGTTTTCAGCTCGTACAGATGCCGTTTGTCGGGCATCACCTTGAGAAGATATCCGCCCGGCGCGAGCACGCGGAGATATTCCGCCGCCGCGAGCGGGGCGAAAAGATTGGTCACGATCCCGACCGAACCGGACGCGAACGGGAGCGAAAACACGCTCGCGACGGCGTATAGGCTGCCCTTATCGCGTTTGGAGGCGAGGTTGACCGCCTCTTTGGAAACGTCGATCCCGTAAGTCTCACGCCCGGAGGCGAGACGGAGCTTTTCGGTGTACCATCCCTCGCCGCAGCCTGCGTCGAGAAGGGGCAGACCGGAAGGAAGACCGCCGGGCAGCAGCTCCGTCACTTTTCCGGCAAGGGGAAGATACCATCCCCCGTCAAGAAAGCGCTTTCTTGCCCGCACCATACCGATATCGTCGCCGTGAACGCGCTCCCCCGAGCGCTGGGAAAGGAGCAGGTTGATATAGCCGCTTTTCGCGCGGTCGTAGCCGTGTCCGTTTTCGCAGGACGCGGTCTTTTCCGTAAAGGTCAGGGGTCTGCCGCAGACGGGGCAGCAAAGGGCGGATTCCATCGTTCGGATCCTCGTTTCGTTTTTTTCTATTATAGCATTCTTTTTTGAAGAAGGCAAGAGCGGAACGCAATCTTTTGGCTTATCGGCGTTTGTCTCCGATCCTCTTCCCGCAGCCGTTGCCCTACAGAGTTTCGCCTCGTTCTCTTCCGTTTCCTTTCTCTCTATGGGACACCTCATCCACCGCTGACGCGGTGGATGAGGTGTCCCATACCAACAGCCTTTCTCTTTCTCGCAGATGAGTGCTCGTGCTGTCGCAGCGGCGACCGGTGCCGCCGCGGTTTTCGTGGAAATGAGCAAAAGGAAAGGAAAAAATTCGTCACCTTTCCCTATCGGAAATTGTTGAAAATTGTCCATACCCGTGCTATAATTAAAGTATAGAAGTGTTTGTATGGTCGGAAATTGTTTTTTACCCGCAGAACGGAGGGTATTATGAACCTGAAAACAAGAATCATCGCGGCGGCGGAAGCCCTTCTCCTTGCCGTTTCCGCTCTGCCGTTCGGGACCGCGGCGCTCACCGGAGTCGAGACTCCGGGTCCTGTCGCCGACGAGGTCCGGGACGGTGTCCGCACCTTCGGAGCGGGCATTCCCTCCTCACTGCCCGAAGGGATGCCGGTCACGTCCAACAAGCAGATCGAGGGGCTGATCGCAGCCGCCGAGGGGGAACTCGGCTACGCCGCGCAGGGCGGCTGGACCAAATTCGGCGCATGGTACGCACCGGGTCTGGAATACGGCGCGTGGTGCGCGATGTTCGTCTCCTGGTGTGCCGATCAGGCAGGGATCCCGACGAGCATCATCGCGAAGCAGTCCACCGTTGACGTCCCGTTCTACGCGAAGAACGCGACCGTTCACTATTTCTTCGATCCGTGGCTCAACAGCGAAAACCAGAACGTGCTGAGACAGTACGGCATCCGCTGCTCAAGAACCGAATATACGCCGCAGCGCGGCGACCTCATCTTCATCCATTGGGATTGGCCCTACGAGAATATGACGACCACCTTCAGCCACATCGGCATCGTATGCGGCGTGTGGAACAACAGAGTCTATACCATCGAGGGCAACTCGGGAACCGGCGTCGTCCGGTACAAATACTACGATCTGACCGATCAGCAGATCCTCTGCTACGCGACCCCGAACTACGAGCGCGACGACTATTCGACCGGATATTATGCGGTCACCTCCGCCTCCGGTCTGAACCTCAGAAGCGCCCCCGCGTCGAACGCCTCCCCGCTTGCCGTCATTCCCCACGACACAGAGCTCCGTGTCAGCGAGGTCAGCGGCGATTGGGGCAAGGTCACGTATCTCGGGACCGAGGGATGGATCTCCCTCCGCTACGTCCGCTTCCTTCGCCCGGTCCTCGCGGAAAGCATCGTTCTTCCCCCCGCGATCGTGGTCGAGGAGGGGAGCGCCGTTCCCTTCCCCTGTGAGATCACCCCGGAGGACACCACGGTGGAAATGCTCTCCTGCCTTTCCTCCGATCCCGACGTTTTTACCGCCGCAAACGGAATGCTGACCGCGAAGGCGGTCGGAAAAGCGACGCTTACCGTTTCGCTCGACGGCGTTTCCGACTCCGCAGAGGTCGTCGTCCTGCCGAAGACCGCGCCGCTCACGTCCTCCCCGTGGCTGACCGTTCTGCCCGACCCCGAACCGGGCGCGATCCGCACGACCGAGGAAGCCTCCCTCTTCCGCACCCGCACCCGTTACGCGCTCGCGGAGGACGAGCCCGATCCCGAGGAAAATCTCGTGACCGAGGTCGAATACCTCTACGGCGAATACGGCGAGGAAAAGACGTCGACCGAAGATGTCGCCGAATCGGACACCGTCCGCGTCCTCTCCCGCACGAAATACTACGTCTATTTCCACTATCACAATATTTACAACGGCGGCGACATGGTCGACTCGATCGAGTACGGCAAGACCGTCGGCTACGACGAGATCACGCTGAATTACGAGCTGGAGACCTCGACTCTGCACGATATGGGCGAGCAGCAGGCGTACCGCCACCGCGGCGATCCGCTCTGTGATTTCCCGGATTTCTGGTTCCTGAAGGAAACCTACGTTGAGACCGTTTATCAGGAAAGAGAGCGCACCGAGGTCCTTCACCGCTACTACGACACCGGATGGTCGGAATGGACCGGGGGCGAGGCACCGGACGAGCTCCCCGGGCATACCGTCCTTGAGACCGGTACGTTCCTCAGATACACCGACAACCGCGTTGCCTCGATCACCCTTCTCACCCCGCCCGATAAGCTGAACTGCAGTGCGAGAGAGCCGATCGACCTCACCGGGCTGACCTTCACCGCGCTGATGGCTGACGGCAGCGACGCCGATATCACCCTTTCCGATCTGACGGTCACGGGTTACGACGAAAATCTCGAAGGCGAGCAGACGGTCAGCGTCACGTGCGGCAGCGCCTCCGCTTCCTTCACCGTCACGGTCACCGATCCCGCGCCCACCCGTCTCGTCGGCGGCACCGCCTCCGGGCTCTGGAACGACACCGTCTCGGTCGGCGTCACCGTCGCCGACTGCAGAGGGCTCCGCAAGGGCTCCTTCCTGCTCGGGTACGACAAAACCGCGCTTTCCCTCCTCTCTCTGACGCCCGACAGTATGAACGGCGTCTCGCTGAACGTCGGGACCGGGACCGTCACCCTCGATCTCACCCGTGAGATCACCGCCGATACCGTCCTGTTCACCCTCACCTTCAGGATTCTCCGCAGCGCGGAGATCGGAACGCAGGAGATCACGCTGATCCCGAAGGAGGGTTCCCTCCTCCGTGCCGACGGCAAGCCCCTGCGCGTCCTGACAGAGCCCGCGGAGATCACGGTCAAAAAAGAGACCGCGCACCGCGAGACCGCAACGGTCACGAAAGAAGCGACCTGCACCGAAGAGGGCATCCGCTCTTACTACTGCACGGTCTGTGAGGAGACCAGAACCGAGATCATCCCGAAAACCGGTCACAAAATGACCGAGGTCCGCACCGAACCGACCTGCAGCCGGGAGGGCAGCGTGGTACGCACCTGCTCGGTCTGCGGATACGTCGAGACCGAGAGCCTGCCGAAATCCGGACATCATTACGAATGCGTTACGACCGGGGCAGACTGCACACACCCCGGCAAGTGCGTTTATACCTGCCGCGACTGCGGCGATTCCTACGAGGAAGCGATCCCGGCGCTCGGGCACGACTACGCCGACACCGTAGTCCCGCCGACGAAGAGAGACGGCGGCTATACCGTTCACACCTGCACCCGCTGCGGCGACTCCCACACCGACACCGAGACCCCGCCGCTCGGCTATACCGTTTCCTTCCTGATGCCCGACGGAAAGGTGATCGACAGAAAAACGCTCTTCTTCGGGGATCCGATCCCGGCGCCCGCCGCGCCGACGATGGCGCCGACCGCCGAATTCACCTTTACCTTTACCGGATGGAACGGTTGGAGCGAAGGAACGACGGTCACCGATGACCTGACCTTTACGGCTCTCTTCTCCCAAACGAAAAACAGCTACCGCGTCCGCTTCCTCACGGAGGACGGCACGGTGCTGAAGGACGAGACCCTTCCCTACGGTACCCGCATCACCCCGCCCGCTTCCCCCTCGATCCCCGCGACGACGCGGTATTCCTACGAATTCCTCGGCTGGAGGGGCTATGCCGAAGGGATGACCGTGACCGGAGCGCGCGACTTTACCGCGGAGTTCAAGGTCACCGTTCTGATCCCGGACAGGCTGACCTCGGACGTCTATAAGATCGAAGGCGGGCTCGTCCGCAGACTTCCCGCCGGAACGACGGTGGGCGACCTGAAAAAGAACGTGAACGGCGGCGAATTCGTCACCGTGTACCGCGACGGCGCCGCCCTGTCCGACGGGACCGTGCTCGGCAGCGGCATGAAGGTCGTGCTCGGCACCGAAAGCGAGATCGTCGAGACCCTGACCGTCACCGTGACCGGAGACGTCAACGGCGACGGCAAAATCACGCTGACCGACTACGTCCGTATGAAAGCTTACATCTTAAACGGCACCTCTCTCGGAGAGGGCTGCACCGAGGCGGGCGACCTCAACGGCGACGGCAAGCTGACCCTCACCGACTACGTCCGCATGAAGGCGTTCATCCTGAACGGAACTGCGTTCGACCCGAACTGAACCTGAAAAAAGCACCCGTACGGGTGCTTTTTTCAGGTTCATCATTTACCGGGTCCGTGATACCGGATCGCGAGCATCGTGATATCGTCAAACTGCGGCGCGTCGCCGACGAAAGCCGCAACGGCGTCGCGGACCGTCTCGCAAAGCTCACGCATATCGGCAAAGGATTCTCTGCCGATCGCCTCGCCGAGTCGCTGTTCCCCGAAAAGCTCGCCCGCGGCGTTCTGCGCCTCGGTCACGCCGTCGGTGTAGAGGAAGATCACGTCGCCCGGGATCAGCTCCAACTCCTGCGAGCGGTAGACCATATCCTCCATTCCGGCAAGAACGAGTCCCGCACGGCTCTTCAGATAGGCAAAGGTCCCGTCCGTGTGAAGGACGATCGGCGGATTGTGTCCCGCGTTTGCAAAGGTGACCTTTCCGTTTTTCAGGTCAAGACCGCCCTGCCAAGCGGTGACGAACATTCCGGCTTCGTTTCCCTCGCAAAGCGCGTTGTTGCCCTCGGTAAAGACCTCGGAAACCGGTTTTCCCGCCTCGGTGCGCGATTTCAGCTCGGTTTTGGCACGCATCATGAACATCGCGGCGGGGATCCCCTTGCCCGAAACGTCGGCAACGACGAAGTGGACCGTGTCGTTCCCGGTCGTATAGAAAGCGTAGAAGGCGCCGCCGACCCCTTTGGCGGGGTCGGTCATCGCCCAGATCTCATACTCCTTCCGGTCGGGGAAGACGTCGGGGAGGGCGGAGCGCTGGATCTCGCGGGCGAATTCCAGTTCCTTGTCGATCCGTGCCGACGCCTCGGCGATGTAGCGCTTCAGCGTGTCGACCGTCGTGTTGATATCGTCGGAAAGCGACTCGAACTCGGCGGAGGAGCGGACGTTGACGACCTCGTCAAGATTGCCCGCCGTGATCCGTGCAAGCGATTCGTTGACCGAATGGATCCGGCTGACGACGACCCGCCTGATGAGCAGATAGATCAGACCGAAGAGGATGGCGAAAACCATGACCTCAAGGAAGGTGTTGACGTAGAGGGCGATATTCCGCATCTGCAGCGCCTCCGCCTCGGGGAGGACCGAGATGACGTAGTAGCCCTCGGACATTTCGTAGCGGGCGAAGCAGGGCTCTCCGTTCACCGTGACCGTGAAGGTCTCGCCGGTCAGCGGCACCTCGTCGTTTTCACGGCGGAAATCGTCGGGACCCATCCCGGCGGGGCTGCTGACCAGCCGGAGCTCGTCGTCAACGATCAGGATAAATCCCGTATTGCCGACGCTGCGGTTCTTGGTGATGCCGGTGAGCTGACCCTCCATCTCCTTTTGGATCAGCGCGTCGTCGTAGCCGATCTGCACGAAGCCGTCTCCGTATTTCACCCCGGCGTATTTGCGCCAGAGCGTGCCGTCGATCGAAATACGGCGGTATTCCTGCGCGTATTCGCTCTGCCCGTTCAGCAGACAGAGAAACTCGGCGGACTGGTCGCCGGCAGACATATCGTACCCGACGAAATTCGCGGCGGTGGACGCCGTGATGATCCCGTCACGGTCGACGACGTTGATCTCGGTCACCTTATAGTGCTTCGCGATCTCGGAAAGCGGGGCGGACGCGACGTCGGCGGCAACGAGGCGGGCGGTGCGGATCATATTTTGGTCGGAGGTATCCCGGATATCCGAGACGACGCCCGAAAGCGCAAGGTCGAGGAGAGAATCGGTCTGCGCCGACGCGATCTCGTTCTGCAGGCTGAAAACGAAGCCGGTGGTCGCGATGAAGGCGAGGATGACCGTGACGAGCAGCCAGCGCTGCACGGTCTGCGAGATACGCACCTTCGTTTTCTCCTTCTTTTTCCATTCCGCCGCGAGCAGCGAAAGGAGGAGGGAGGCAAGCATCACCGAGATGCTGTTTGCGAACACCATCGGTACCGTGCAGGCGCGGACCACCGCCATCGCCTCGATCGGCGTTGCCATATTCGTGAGGAAGACCATCGTCAGGTGGACGACCTCCATCACGACGCCGATCGCAAAGGAAATCAGCCATCCCGGCTTCTTGTCCTCGAACATGAATTTCCGCAGACCCGCGGAATACAGTCCGGCAAGAAACGTGGAAACGGCGCAGGCGACACGGGTAAAGGTCCCAACGCCCCAATAAACCGCGAACCAGCGTTCCACGGCGCCAATCGTACCGGCGATGATCCCGGCGGGCGCGCCGAAGAAGAGCCCGGCGGTCAGGACGGCGGCGTCGCGGCAGTTGAGCTGGGCACCCTGATACGGGATCCCCCACTCGGTCCCGACGACGGCAAGCGCGCCGAACAGGACCCCGTAAATCACCTGCCGGACGATTCCGTTCCCTTTTCCGAAGGGCGTTTTCTGTTCCGCCAGATACAAAAGCGCGGCGAGCACGGCCGGCATCAGCGCGGCTGCGCCGAGCTTGATCCAGGAGGCGTCAATCGCGAAAGGCATTTTACAGATTCTCCATCAGATACGCGGCAAATTCCGCGCCGGTCGCGCCGTCGGGACTGCCGGTAACGCGCAGCTTTGCCTCGGGACCGGTGCAGACCGCGAGGGCGGCGGCGAGACGGTCGGCGGCTTTCACTTTTCCGATATGGCGAAGCAGCATTTCCGCCGCCTTGATCATACTGGTCGGATCGGCGTAATCGCCGCGGCCCTCCTCGATCATTCTCGGCGCGGAACCGTGGATCGCCTCGAACATCGCCCAGCGGTCACCGATGTTCGCCGAACCCGCCGTGCCGACGCCGCCCTGAATCTGCGCTGCCTCATCGGTGATGATATCGCCGTACAGGTTGGGCAGAACGAAGACCTCGAAGCGGCTGCGTGCCTTCTCGTTGACGAGTTTCGCGGTCATAATGTCGATATACCAGTCCTCGGCGGTGATCTCCGGGTAGTTTTCCGCCACCTTATGGCAGATCTCGGAGAATTTGCCGTCGGTTTTTTTCATAATATTAGCCTTGGTCACGATCGCAACGTTCTTTTTGCCGTTCTTTCTCGCATACTCGAAGGCGGCGCGCGCGATGCGTTCGGTACCGGCGTCGGTCGTTACCTTGAAATCGAACGCGAGGGTATCCGGAATTTCGACGCCCCGGCTGCCGAGCACGTACTCGCCCTCGGTGTTCTCGCGGAAGAAGGTCCAGTCGATCCCCTGCTCGGGAAGGGACACGGGACGGACGTTTGCGTAAAGGTCAAGCTCACGGCGCATCGTGACGTTCGCGGATTCGAGAGTGCCGCCCTTCAGAGTCGTGGTCGGACCCTTCAGAAGCACGTCGCAGCTCTTGATCGCCGCGAGGACGTCGTCCGGGATCGCCTTTCCCTGCGCCATACGGTTTTCGATCGTCAGACCGTCGATCGTACGAAGAACGACCTTTCCGGCTTCAATATCGTCGGCAAGAAGGCAGCGGAGAACCTTTTCCGCCTCTTTCGTGATGATCGGGCCGATGCCGTCGCCGCCGATCAGACCGATGACGATGCGGTCAAGCGACGCAAAATCGGTGACGGTTTTTTCGCCTTCCATCCGGCGTGCGCGTGCGACCTGCTCGGTCAGAAGCTGGCGGAACTGTTCCACCGCGGTTTCAATCGAATTCTTTTCCATACTATGATGTTCCTTTCCTATTATCCGTTCCGCGGTATGCCCGCGGAATATTTTATTTTTGAAAACCGAATGCTCTTTCCTCAGCCCTGTGCCTGTTCCCTCGTGTAAGGAAGCAGTCCGCCCGCCTTCAGCATTGCGGTCTGACGGGAGGTGAAGGCGCAGGAAAGCGGGACGGAAAAGCCCTTCGTCTTATCGGTGAGAAGGACCGTGCCGTTTTCCATTCCGGCGTAGATACCGGTCAGCTCGAGCGCGTCGCCCTGATCGATCCGGTCGTAATCGGCGGGATCTTCAAAGGTGAGCGGCAGGATACCGGCGTTGATGAGGTTGGCGACGTGGATGCGGGCGAAGCTCTTTGCGATAACGCAGCGCACGCCGAGATAGAGCGGAACGAGCGCGGCGTGCTCACGCGAGGAACCCTGACCGTAGTTGGAACCGCCGACGACGATGCTCTGCCCCGCTTCCTTCGCACGCTCCGGGAAGGTCTTGTCGCAGACGCCGAAGCAGAACTGAGAAAGATAGGGAATATTGGAGCGGTAGGGGAGGATCTTTGCGCCCGCGGGCATGATGTGGTCGGTCGTGATATTGTCCCCGACCTTGAGCACGAGGGGCGCGGAGATCGTATCGGTGACCGGACGGCTCTCCGGGAAGGGCTTGATGTTCGGTCCGCGCAGGACCTCGAGATCCTTTGCCTCCTCGGGAGAGGCGGGCGCGAGGACGGCGGAATCGTCGATGCGGAAGGAATCGGGCATTGTGATCCCGGGCATCGTTCCGAGCGTGCGGGGATCGGTGATATATCCGGTCAGCGCGGAGGCGACCGCCGTTTCGGGGGAAACGAGGTAGACCTTTCCGTCCGCGGTGCCGCTTCTGCCCTCAAAATTGCGGTTGAAGGTGCGGAGGCTGACGCCGGCGGAATTCGGGGAGAAGCCCATGCCGATGCAGGGACCGCAGGCGCATTCGAGAAGACGCGCGCCCGAGGCGAGGATATCGGTCAGCGCGCCGGAATCGGCGAGCATCGAAAGGACCTGCTTCGAGCCGGGGGAAACCGACATCGAGACCGAGGGGTCGATCGTCTTTCCCTTCAGGATCGCCGCCGCCTTGAGCATATCGCGGAGCGAGGAGTTGGTGCAGGAGCCGATGCAGACCTGATCGACCTTCACACCCTTCAGCGAGGAGACCGGAACGACGTTGTCCGGGCTGTGCGGGCAGGCGATCATCGGTTCGAGCGCGGCGAGGTCGATCTCGATGACGCGGTCGTATTTCGCGTCGGGATCGGAGGCAAGCGGGGTATAGTCCTCTTCTCTGCCCTCGGCACGGAGGAAATCTCGGGTGACCTCGTCGGACGGGAAGATCGAGGTCGTGGCGCCGAGCTCGGTGCCCATATTGGTGATGGTCGCGCGTTCGGGAACGGTGAGGGTTTTGATCCCGGGACCGCCCCACTCGACGATATAGCCGACGCCGCCCTTGACCGAGAGGTAACGGAGCAGCTCGAGGCTGACGTCCTTCGCGGTCACGAACGGACGCAGCTTTCCGGTCAGAACGACCTTGATCATCTTCGGCATCGCGATATGGTAAGCGCCGCCGCCCATCGCGACCGCGACGTCAAGACCGCCCGCGCCGAAGGCAAGCATCCCGATGCCGCCGCCCGTGGGGGTATGGCTGTCCGAGCCGATCAGGGTCTTGCCCGGCTTGCCGAAGCGCTCGAGGTGGACCTGATGGCAGATGCCGTTGCCGGGACGGGAGAACCAGATGCCGTGCTTTTTCGCGACAGACTGGATGTAGCGGTGGTCGTCGGCGTTTTCAAAGCCGGATTGAAGGGTGTTGTGGTCGATATAGGCGACCGAACGCTCGGTTTTCACCCGTTCGACGCCCATGGATTCAAATTCGAGATACGCCATCGTTCCGGTGGCGTCCTGCGTCAGCGTCTGGTCGATCTTCAGAGAAATGTCCGATCCGGGGACGCTCATGTCCCCCTCGATCAGATGCGCTTTGATGATTTTTTCGGCTAATGTCATACCCATTTCAGTTTTCTTCCTTCGTTCGGTGTTCTTTCAGAATATGCTTCGCGGCGTTTTCGACGTGGCGGACGGCGAGCGTTTCCGCCGCTTTTCCGTCCCCCGCCTTCAGCGCCTCGTAGATCGCGAAATGCTCCCGGTACGAATCTCCGGCGCGCGTGCCGTCGGTCACCGAGGCGCGGCGGTAGCGGCTCACCTTGCGGTGGAGCGCGGAGAGGGTCGAGCCGAGGGTCCGGCTGCCGCAGTAGGCGTAGAGCAGCTCGTGAAAATCGCTGTCGGCGTTGCGGATCGCGTCTGCCTTGCCGAGCCCGGTGTAAAATTCCTGCAGCTCGAGTGTTTTCCGGATCTCCTCCAGCTCCTCGGGCGTGACCCGCTGTGCGCACTTTTTCGCGGCGATCCCTTCGAGCGCGACGCGCATTTCAAAGATATCCTCCACGTCGTCGGCGGTGATCCCGCGGACCACGATCCCTTTTCCGGATTCGTAGACCAGCTCCTCCTGCTCAAGGCGGCGGATCGCCTCTCTGACCGGCGTTCTGCTGACGCCGAGTTTTTCCGAAAGGCGGAGCTCGGTGAGGACCTCCCCCGGCGAGAGCTGTCCGGAAACGATCTCCTCCTCAAGGCGGAGGAACACGAGGTCGGCGCGGGAGGTGACGGAGGGGTTCTTTTCTTCCATTCTCATTTCAGCGTTTCCCGTACTGACCGCCCGAGAACTCGTTGATCTTCGCCTCGAGCTCTCCGGTGGAAAGCATATTCGATCTGCCGTTTTCGTACTCGGCGTCGATCCATTCCTTCAGCCGCCGGACGAGCTCGCTCTTCTTGTCCACGACCCTGTCTCCGGTCAGACCGTAGTGCTCGTTCATCCAGTAGGCGATCCCGGCAAGGCCCGAGGTCTTGGTGACCATCACGCTCGCGGGGCGGTTCAGAATGGTCTTGGTGTCGAAAATATTGTAGATCTCCTCGTCCTTCAGAAGCCCGTCGGCGTGGATGCCCGCACGGGTCATATTGAAGTTTTCGCCGACGAAGGGGGTCATCGGCGGGATGCGGTAGCCCATGTTCTCCGAGAAGTAGCGGGCGATATCGGTGATGGCGGTGGTGTCCATCCCGTCCAGCGTGCCGCGCAGGGAGGCGTACTCCATGACCATCGCCTCGAGCGGGATGTTGCCGGTGCGTTCGCCGATGCCGAGGAGAGAGCAGTTGACCGCGCAGGCGCCGTAGAGCCACGCGGTGGAGGCGTTGGCGACCGCCTTGTAGAAGTCGTTGTGCCCGTGCCATTCGAGCATCTCGGAGGGAACGTCCGAATAATGCTGTAAGCCGTACACGATGCCCGCGACCGAACGCGGGATCGCGACCTCGGTATAGGGAACGCCGTAGCCCATCGTATCGCAGGCGCGGATCTTCACCGGGATGCCTGCGTCCTCCGCCATCTTCTGCAGCTCGTTGACGAAGGGAACGACGAAGCCGTAGAAATCGGCGCGGGTGATATCCTCAAGGTGACATCTCGGACGGACGCCCGCCTCAAACGCCTCGCCGACCGCCGAAAGATACATATCCATCGCCTGACGGCGGGTCATTTTCAGTTTTTTGAAAATATGGTAGTCGGAAGCCGAAACGAGGATGCCGGTCTCGCGGATGCCGAGATCGCGCACGAGCTTGAAGTCCTCCTTGTTCGCACGGATCCACGTCGTGATCTCGGGGAACTGCAGCCCGAGGTCCTGACAGCGCTCGAGCGCCTCGCGGTCCTTTTTGGAATAGCAGAAGAATTCGGTCTGACGGATGATGCCCTTCGGTCCGCCGAGGCGGGAGAGGAGCTTATAGAGATCGACGATCTGATCGACGGTATAGGGCTCGACCGACTGCTGTCCGTCACGCATCGAGGTATCGGTGATCCAGATCTCCTCGGGCATATTCATCGGGACGCGGCGGTGGTTGAACGGTACCTTCGGCACCTCTTCGTAGCTGTAAACGTCACGGTAAAGGTTCGGGTCGGCGACGTCCTGCAGCTGATAACGGTAGGATTTCTGCTCCAGCAGGTTCGTTTTCGGGGAAATTTCAAGCATGATCGTGTAGTCCTTTCAGGTGCCCTTCCGGGCTTTGCATAATTGTATACAATTATACACACAGAAGGGGTTCTTGTCAAGGGGGTTGCCCGGTTTTCCGTCCGTCAACCCGTACAAAAAGCGGCTTCTTTCCGCTGTCCGTTCGGGCAGGATCCCAAGGATTGTCTTGACAAACGAAAACCGCGCTGATATAATGAAAATAAGGTTCGGAAAACCCGGATCCGCCTTTCTGCAGCCATGCATTGAACGGAGGAATCACGATGAAAAAGAAACTGTTTGCGGCGCTTCTCGCGGCGATCACCCTTCTGTCCGTTTTCTTCTCCTGCGCCGGCACGACCCCGAATTCCGGGGAGACCACTCCCGCCCCCGCCTCCGATCCGGAGGACACCGAGGCAACGCTGAACGTCCCCGAAGAACTTGATTACGACGGGCGCACCTTCACCGTCCTGACCTGTCCCGGTGAAAACGAGACGACCAAAATGTACAATCTGCATTTCAGCGTTGAGGAAATGAACGCGGACGACCTGAACGACGGCGTTTACGTCGCCAATTCCCGTACCGAGGAATTCCTCAATATCCAATTCGAGACCGACACCTCCGGCGCCCTCACCGATACCTCGGTCTACCGTCAGCACGTTCTTGCTGACGACGGCGCCTTTGACTACGCGATCTGGATCGATCGCTTTGCCCTCGCGCTCGCCGAGGACGGTATGGTCTTTTCGGTCAACGATCTCTCGGATTACTACGTCGAGCTCTCGAATCCGTGGTGGTACGATTCCCTGAACAAATTTTTAAGCATCGACGGCAAGCTTTATATCGCCGCCGGCTACTCCGACGTTTCCCTCTTCGGCGGAATGGTTTCCATGCTCTTCAACAAGACCATCGCCTCCGACCTGCAGCTTGAAAACCCCTATCAGCTCGTCTACGACGGAAACTGGACCTTTGACGCCTTTTACCAAATGCTGAACGCCGCCGCGGACGACCTCAACGGCGACCAGATCATGAACGACGACGACCGTTGGGGCGCCGTCTACGTCGATACCTACTGGTACAATCCCTTCAGCGCGGTCAACGAGGCGTATATCATCGCCAAGGACGAAAACGACCTCCCGTATTTCGCGGCGCTTGACGACGAAAAGCTTTACGACGTCTACGACCGCGTCCTGAGCGATTTCTGCGATCCCGCCCTCTCCTTCCCCGTCAAGAACAGCAAGGTATATAATCAGGGGCATATCTACGAGAACACCGTGAAGATGTTCGCCGACAACAAGGCACTCTTCACCGGCATCACACCCTTCTACTTCTATCTCCTCCGTGAAAAAGCCGATTACGGCATCCTTCCCTTCCCGAAGATCGACGCCGTCGAAGCCGGAACGCCGTATTATTCCTACATCACCGGACCCAAAGCCCATTTTGCCCCCTCCACGACCAAGGATCCCGGATTCACCTCCGCCGTGATGGAGGCTTCCAACTATTTCTACTATAAGTACGCGATCCCGAACTACGTTGACGTCGTTCTTGCCTACAAGCAGACCCGCGACGACGATTCTGCTTTTATGCTCGATATGGCGATCAAAAACCGCCGCCTCGAGCTCGGTCAGACCTACTGGTGGGACGTCAGCATGCAGGGCGCCGCCGGGCAGATCTGGTCGAACAAAAACGGCATCGGCGTTTTCACCTCCGTTTTTGAAGCGGGACGGACGAAGATCGAGGACGCGCTCGACCGCACGATCGATATGTTCGAGGCGCTCGACTGATCCGGTCAGCAGCAAACCGATAAACGAAAAAGGAGGACCGTGCCATGATAACGCCCCGGCTTTCTTTCCTTTGGAACGGAGCGGACTTCCGGGAAGCGGATCCCGAAATCACCGAAAGCGGGACCTCCGTCCGGTACCGTCTGCCCGACGGAGTGGAAATCGAAACCAGAATCGAACGCTTTGACGCTTACGGCGTCATCCGCTGGACCAACTATTGGTCTAACCCGACCGACCGGAAAAGCGGGCTGATCTCCGGTCTTTACGACTGCGATATCCTTCTGCCCGCCGGAGGGGAAAAGCTGAAGATCATCGGCTCCAAGGGGTCGGTCAGCGCCTTCGACGATTACAGGATCGAGGAGCATCTGCCCGACGAAAACGGGCGGTACGAGACCTCCTGCACCGACGGCAGAAGCGCGGACGGCGTCCTTCCCTTCTTTGATCTGAACCTCGGAGAGGAGGGAGCAATCCTCGCCGTCGGCTGGAGCGGACAGTGGAACGCGGTATTCGACCGCACGGAAGAGGGCGTCCGGATCCGCACGGGGCTGCCCGAGGCTTCCTTCCGGATGCTGCCCGGCGAGAAATTCCGCACCGGATCGGTGACGCTGATGCGGTATTCGGACGGGGTGACCCGCGCCCACAACGTATGGCGCCGTTTTATGAAAAACGAGGTCTCCCCGATCGGACGTTTTCACGGTCAGCGCGGGACCAACGCCCCCTTTTCCGCCATTTTCTGGGGAGGCGTGACCTCCGAAGCGCTGCTGCGCCGTTGGAACGCGATCTTTGAAAACCGTCTTCCCTTTGAAAGCTGCTGGATCGACGCCGGCTGGTACGAGCCGCTGCGCGGCACGACGATGAAGGAGCAGTTCGCCGAATGGGCGAACTCCGGAACGTGGGAGATCAACCGGTTCTATCATCCGAAGGCATACCGCGACGTCGTGGACACGCTCCACGCGCACGGCGTCAAAATGCTCGTCTGGATGGAACCGGAACGGATCCGCACGAAGGTCGCGCCGTGGACCGAATCGACCGAGCTTCCGGGCAGGGTCGAGGCGCTGACCGCGCTGCACAGGGAAAACGTGCTGAACGACGTGATCGGCGCGGTGACGCGGAATATCGACGCGATGTCGCTTGACGTCTACCGGCAGGATTTTAACGTCCCGCCGCTGGAATACTGGCGTAAGGCAGACCGGGAACAGCCCGACGGAGAAGAACGCCGCGGGACGACCGAGATCCGTCACGTCAACAATCTCTACCGCTTCTGGGACGTGCTTCTCGAGAAATATCCGCATCTTCTGATCGACAACTGCTCCTCGGGAGGACGCAGGAACGACGTTGAGCTCCTTTCCCGTTCGGTCCCGATGTGGAGGAGCGACTATCAATGCGCGTGGGACTGCCCGCCCGAGGGAAATCAGATCCAGACCGCCGGTTTTTCGTTCTGGTACCCGTATTCCGGCGTCGGATACGGTCCGACCCTCGGCGACGTCTACAGCTTCCGCAGCGCCTATTCCAACGGGCTGACCGTCCGGACGTGGGAGCACGCGGACCCGGATTGGGAGGTCGGCGCGCGGGGAGAACCGTTGGATTGGGCAAGGACCTATTTTGCCGAATTTCTGGAGGTCCGGCACTATTTTGCCGAGGATTATTACCCGCTCGTTCCCTTTTCGGCAGAAAACGACGTCTGGTCGGTCTCTCAGTATCACGATCCCGCACAGAACGCGGGGATCGTTCTCGCCTTCCGCCGTCCCGACAGCGGGGAAGAAGAAATGCTCCTGCCGCTTTCCGGGCTCGACCGGGACGCGGAGTATTCGGTCGAAAACCGGGACACCGGGGAACGGTTCACGCTTTCCGGCGCGCTCCTTTCGGACGAAGGGCTCCGTCTGCGGATCGGAAATCCGCGGGAATCCCGTCTGATCCTTTATAAAAAAGCATAATCACGTACCCGTACCTAAAAGGAGGAAACACAATGAAAAAGAAACTTTGCGCGGCGCTTCTCGCGGCGATCACCCTTCTGTCCGTCTTCTTCTCCTGCGCCGACACGAAACCGGACCCGAAGGAAAGCGGCACCGGCGCTCCCGCCACCGATCCCGAGACCGAGGCGGCGCTGAACATTCCCGAGGAACTCGACTACGACGGACGTACCTTCACCGTCCTCTCCTGCCCCGGCGAAAACGAGACGGTAAAGATGTACCACCTCCATTTCGACGTGGAGGAACAGAACGCGGATGACCTGAACGACGGTCTCTACGTTGCAAATACCCGTACCGAAGCCTTCCTCAACATCGAATTTGAGACCGATACCTCCGGCAGCCTCGTCGATACCTCGGTCTACCGTCAGCACGTCGCCGCTGACGACGACGCCTTCGACTACGCGATCTGGATCGACCGTTTCGCCCTCGCCCTCGCCGAGGACGGCATGGTCTATTCGGTGAACGACCTCTCGGACTACTATGTCGATCTCTCGAACCCGTGGTGGTACGACACCCTGAACCAATATTTAAGCATCGAGGACAAACTCTATCTCGCCGCGGGCTATTCCGATATCAGTCTGTTCGGCAGTATGGCGACGATGCTCTTCAACAAGACCATCGCCTCCGACCTGCAGCTTGACAATCCCTATCAGATGGTTTACGACGGCACGTGGACCTTCGACGCCTTCTACGAAATGATGCAGTCCGCCGCGAACGACGTCAACGGCGACCAGGTCATGAACGACGACGACCGCTGGGGCGCCGTCTACATTGACACCTATTGGTACAATCCCTTCAGCGCGGTCAACGGCGTCTACGTGATCGACAAGGACGACGACGATCTCCCGTATTTCGCCGCCCTCGAGGGCGAGGAGCTCTACGATATCTACGACCGCGTCCTGAACGATTTCAGCGATCCCTCCATCTCCTTCCCGATCACCCGGAGCAAGGTCTACAACGAGGGTCACGTCTACGAAAACACCGTAAGGATGTTTGCCGACGACAAGGCGCTCTTCACCGGCACGACGCCTTTCTACTTCTACCTCCTCCGTGAAAAAGCCGATTACGGCATTCTTCCCTTCCCGAAGACCGAGGCGGTCGAAGCCGGAACGCCGTATTATTCCTACATCACCGGCATCTGCGCCCACTTTGCTCCCTCCATGACCAAGGATCCCGAATTCACCTCCGCCGTGATGGAGGCTTCCAACTATTATTACTACAAGTACGCGATCCCGAACTACGTTGACGTCGTCCTCGCCTACAAGCAGACCCGCGACGACGATTCGGCGAATATGCTCGATATGTCGATCAAATACCGCCGCATCGATCTCGGTCAGACCTACTGGTGGGATTCCTGTATGGGTGCCTCCGCGGGCAAGATCTGGAACGCAAAGGACGGGATGAGCATCTTCGTTTCCACCTTTGAGTCCAACCGTCAGAAAATCGAGGACGCGCTCGACCGCACGATCGAAATGTTCGAGGCGCTGAACTGATCCGTCGATCCTTTGTAACCGGGGTGCCGCACTTACGTGCGGCACCTCTTTTTTTATGAAAAGAAGGGCGGGAGGCTGCACGGAATCTTGACAAGCGGATGAAAATGAGTTACAATGAATATAACGATATTATGGGGGATTGTTTGTATGAAAAACGGGCTGCGGACTGTTCTGATCTGTATGATTCTTCTCACCTCCCTTCTCGTTTCCGCGCTTCCGGTCTCCGCCGCGACGGCGTGGACGAAAAACAGCGACGGTTTTTATTACAACAGCGAGGGTGAGGTCATCCCCGACGTCACCGCGCGCGGCATGGACGTCAGCACCTTTCAGGGGAAGATCGATTGGGCAAAAATCAACGATCTGTACCAAAGAGGCGAGCTTGATTTCGTGATCCTGCGCTGCGGCTACGGCTCCGACTACGAGGATCAGGACGACGAGACCTTTGCCCCGAACGCCGACGCCTGCGAAAAATACGGCATTCCCTACGGCGTTTATCTCTTCTCCTACGCGCTGAACGTCGATATGGCACACAGCGAGGCAAAGCACACGATCCGGCTTCTTGAGGGAAGGAACCTTTCCTACCCGGTCTATTACGATCTCGAAGGCTCGAACACGGTCGGCGAACGGGACGCCGCCTTCTACAAGGCGATCTCGAAGGCATACTGCGACGATCTGCAGGCGCTCGGCTACGAGGTCGGCATTTACAGCAGCCGCTCGTGGTTCACCGGCAAGCTTTCCACCATCGAATACGACAAGAACGGTTATCAGAAATGGGTCGCAGAATTCAATCCCCATCTGAAATACGACGGCGGCTTTGATATCTGGCAATGCACGTCGAGCGGCTCGGTGAGCGGCGTCGGCGGCAGAGTGGACCTCAGCTTCTCCTTTATGGACAAGCGCACCGCAAACCATACTTACGTCACCTTCGACCTGAACACCGCAAAAAAGGTCACCTGCGATACCACCCCGCTCCACGCCGAAGAGGGCTCGCCCTACGGTTATCTGCCCTCCCCGACCTCGACCGTCCTCCGCTTTGAGGGTTGGTACACCGAAAAAGAGGGTGGAAAGCGGGTCACCGAAAGCGACGTCGTCACCGCCTCCTGCAAGCAGATCCTATACGCGCATTGGAGCGAATTGAATTACGGAATCGAAATCACCTCGGGAGAGGGCGTCATGGTCACGGACGGCGTGCAGGAGGTCAAGCCCGGCTCGCCGATGAAGGCGGTCACGCTTACGCCCGCCGACGGTTTTCTCCTTCCCGATTCCCATACTCTCCCCGCCGGGCTGAACTATCACAAAAACGCCGACGGCACCTATACCGTTTCCGGCACCCCGCGTGACGACTGCACCGCCGTCATCCCCTCCGCGAAAGCGGGCTCCCTTCCCGCTCCCGACACGGCGGGCATCGAAGCCCTTCCCGCGTCTGCCGGAAAAGACGACGGCGTTCTTACCGGGCTGACCGAGGGAATGGAATATTCCTCCGACGGGAAGAACTGGAAGACGGTGAGCAAGTCCGAAGCCGAAAACGGCGTCTCCGGTCTGAAAGCCGGGACCTACGAGATCCGCCTCAAAGGAGGCGAAGCGGCGTCCGTTTCCCTTCTTTCCCGCGCCGAAGCGCCGAAGGAAAGCGACTTTGCGCTCATCCGTCCGATGATCGGCACCGCGCCCCTTTCCTTAAACGGCTTGAATCCCGATTACGAATACCGTCTGAACGGCGGAAGCTGGACGGTCGGCACGATCGGACGTCTCCGCGCGCTGAAAAACTGGACGAATCTTGAGATCCGCGTCCGTGCGAAGGACGGAAAAGCCGAAAGCGAACCGCTTTCGATCGTCGTCTGCCGCTTCGATCCGGAAAACGCGCTGAACCTCGACGCGCTTTCGGTCACCGGGCTCGACGCGAACGCGAAATACTATATCGACGGGAAGCAGGTCACCGCGAACAAGAACGGCGAGATCCCCTTCGGCAAGGATTGGTACGGAAAGACCGTCACCCTCTCCACCGCGAAGGAGGGCGGCGTCACCTTTGCAATCGCGATCCCCGCGAAAGCCGATCCTCCCGCCGGGCTGATCCCCACCGACGAGACGGTCAAGGGAAAATTCGACGGAAAGATCTCCGGCATCGCCGTCGGTATGGAATACACGGTCAACCACAAGAACTGGGAGCCCGTCACCGCCGGAATGGTCGAAAAGGGTCTGACCGATCTGCCGCCCCGCACCGTTTATTTCCGCACCCGCGCGAAGAACGGCGTCCTCGCGAGCGACGAGATCGCGATCCCGATCGGGCAGGGCCGTCCTCTTACCGTCACCTACCGTGCCGAGGGGCAGGAGGATATCGTTTACGAGCTTGAATACGAGCGCCGTCTGAAAGAGATCCCCTCCCTTCCCGACAACCCCAACGCCGTGATGGAACGATCCCATTGGGATATCGACCTCACCGGAGTCGACGTCACCGAGGACTACGTCGTCACCGCCGTTTACGAACCGACCGAAGCGTATCTGAAGCAGCTCTTTTGGGAGAAGAACGGAACGACGGTCGTCGTTCTCTCCTCGGTCGGCGGTGCGCTGATCCTCGCCGGGATCGTGACCGCCGTGATCCTCGGGATCAAAAAGAAGAAAGCGAAAAAGGCAGCGGCTGAAACCGCCGCAGAAGCCGCCGCATCCGATATTCCCGTCACCGCCGCGACAGCCGACGTGCCCGACACGGCCGCAGACGCTGCCGCCGAAGCGGAAAAAACCGAAGAAGAATCCAAAGTCTGACCGATTGCCAAGAAAGGCCATTATGAAGCATTTGAAAGAAACCGCCGTTTTCACGGCATTGCTCCTTCTTTTATCCTGCGCCGTACCGATCCTCGCCGTGGAGACCGATGGGATCGGTCCCGATGAAACCGCGGAGATCGGCGAAAGCGAATCCCTGCCGGAAACCGAGCCCGCCGAAAAGCAGCTCCCGTCCATACGGATCTCCGGTCCCGACAGCGCCTGCGCCGGAGACACCGTAACGCTGAACGTCTGGCTGAACGGAAGCGAGCGGTATCTGCGCGGTCTCCAGACCAAGCTGGAATACAGCACCGAAAAAATGCTCCTTTCCGATATTTCCTGCGTCAACGGATGGAAGCTTGACGCCGGCACGCTGAGCCAGGGAACCGGGGTGCCGATCCTCGTCATCGACGAAAACTTTGAGCTTCCCGTCACCTCCGAGGTCCGCGTTTTCACCGTGACGTTCCTCCTCCGAGAAAATCTGACCGAAGGCGACACGGCTGTGATCCGTTTTCACGACACGCGCGCGACCGACTGGGAAAACGTGAGCGATCCCCAAAATACCGAGGACCTTCCGGTCGAAGACGCCCTTTTCGCCGTGAACGTCCTGCCTCCCCGCTCGGACGACGCCTCTCTCCGTTCGATAACGGTCTCCGAGGGGAAGCTTTCCCCCGCCTTCAATCCCGGCGTTCTCATTTACAGCGTCACGGTCCCCTATTCGGTCCGTTACGCCGAGGTCAACGCCCTCCCGAACGATGAAAAAGCGACCGTCCGCGTCAGCGGCACCGCGCTTCAGGTCGGTTCCAACACCGTCACCGTGACGGTCACCTCCGAAAGCGGGATCGTCTGGGTCTACAAGCTCAGCGTCACGCGTCAAAAAGACCCGAACTACATTCCCGACGCAAACAACTCTCTTTCCGACGTCCGGCTTTCCTCCGGAACGGTTTCGCCGAAGCCCGGTGAAAAAACCGACACTTTCGTCGTTTATCTTCCCTTCGAGACCGACAAGCTGACCGTCACTCCGGTCCCCGCCTCCAAAACGGCTTCCGCGGAAGCGATCACCGTCGACCTTACCGTCGGCATCAACGAGATCCCCTTCACCGTCAAAGCGGAGGACGGGGCAAAAGCGGAGTATCTGCTCTACGCCGTCCGCCATCCCGCCTTCGGCGAGCTTGAGGACATCCCGATCTACGTTCCCGAAACCGAACCCGAAACGGAGCCTGAGACCGTTCCCGAAACCGTCCCCGAAACGGTGCCCGAGACCGATCCCGTGACCGATCCGCCCGAGACAGACGCCGTCACCGATCCCACCGGCCCCGAAAAGCCCGAAAAGAGCGGGATCAGCGCGCTGTGGCTCCTTCCCGCCGTCCTCCTTTCTCTGATCGCGGGCTACGCCGTCTGCGCGCTCCTGCACGGAAAGAAACGAAAAAGCGAGGCAGCACCCCGCAAAGAGAAATCCAAAGGAAAAACCAAATGAAAACCGGAATCGAAGCAAACGCCTATTTTGACCGGAACGACCCGGTCGCCTCTCTCCTCCGTATGAAAGCGCACGGCTACGACTGTGCCGATTTCAGTCTCTCCGACACCGCCGACCCGCTCTATTCCCTTTCCGGTGCCGCGCTGGAAGCCGAAACCTCCCGTCTGAAAAACGCTTTTTCCGAAGCGGGGATCGGGATCTCGCAGGTCCACGGTCCGTGGCGTTGGCCGCCGCAGGACGCGACCGAGGCTGACCGCGCCGAGCGTTTTGAAAAAATGGCGCGCTGTCTGAAGATCACCCGTCTGCTCGGCTGTGACAATATGGTCATCCATCCGATCATGCCCTTCGGCTGCGGCTCCGACCGCACGGACGAATTCCGCGCCCTGAATCTTGACTTTTTCACCCGCCTCGGCGCCGTCGCAAAGCAGGAAAACGTCACGGTCTGTCTTGAAAATATGCCGATGCCCGCCCTGCCCTTTGCCCGCCACGATCAGCTCCTCGCCTTTCTGACCGAGCTTGACCCCTCCGTCTTCGCCATCTGCCTCGACACCGGGCACTCGATCATCTGCGGCGTTCAGCCCGGCACAGCCGTCCGCGAGATCGGGCGCGATCTGCTCCGCGTCCTTCACGTCCACGACAACGACGGGAAGCGCGATCAGCATCTCCTCCCCGGGCTCGGCGTCATCGATTGGGACGACTTCGCTTCCGCGCTCCGCGAAATCAATTTTACCGGCGCCGTCTCCCTCGAAACCTCCGTCAAGGACGGCGTCGAATCTCATCAGCTCGCCCTCGCCCGCTTCGCCGCTCATCTCGCCGGGAAGGAGTAACGGGGACGCGGGGGACGCGGGGGATGCGGGGGACGCGGGGGACGCGATGTTCTTTCTCGACCGAGAAAGAACCAAAGAGGCATAAGGGGTAACTATTATTTAATTTCTCCGAGTATAGCTTCTCTGTACTTGGGGGAGATTATCATTTGTTTTTCCCGTCCCGATCAGCCTCCCTCGGTGTCTTCGCATTGCGCGCTGCTGCGTCAGCTTTATCCGAAGCGCTCCGCCCTCATTCAGTCGGTTCAATAGCAACATAATCGGCATCCCCGTGATTCGTCACGGGGATGTTTTGTGTCTTATTCTTCTTTCGTGTCCGCGTAATTTTGGGCGTTATCGTACGACAAAAGAAAAGTATCCGACAGAACAAAAAACGTCCCCGTAACCGTTCGCTTCGGTTACGGGGAAATTTTTCGTTTTTCGGAAACCTTTTCTCTTCTTTCGGCTTAAGTCTTTTGACTTAAGGCTTAAGACTTAAGACTATATATTCCAAATCCCGAGCACGTCCCGATAAAGCCCGTCGGGGACCCGCTCCTCGATCAGCGCGATATTCTTTGCGATGTTACCGGGCTTTTTCGTTCCGATGATGACCGAGCTGGCCCCTTCGGTCTCGTAGAGGAAGCGGAGGTCGATCGCCATCAGCGTCTTCATCGCATCCTCCCGTTCCCCGCCGATCCGTTCGAGCGAGCGAATGAGGCGGTCACGCACCTCGGGGCGGAGCGAATCGAGACAAGAAAGAGAACGGGGCGTGAAGAGCCCGTTGCCGAGCCCGCACCGTACGAAAACGCCGATGCCGAGTTCCTTTGCGCGTTTGATATTCCCCATATTGCCGTGGTCGTTCAGGTTATACGCCATCTGCATGACGTCAAAATCGCCGCTTTCGATACATCTTGCCGCGAGTCCGCCGTCGATCGAAGCGCCGAGGAAGCGGATCTTTCCCGCCTTTTTCGCGTCCTTCATCGCGCGCACGGTTTCCCCGTCGTCAAGGACCTTTACCGGGTCGGGACCGAAATGGATCTGCATCAGGTCGATGACGTCGGTACGGAGCAGCTTCAGACTTCTGTCGATCGACTTTGTGATCGCGTCGTAAGAGAAATCGTAATAAGTGCGCGGCTCGTCGCTGTGCTCACCGCATTTGGAGGCGAGGACGAACTCGTTTCTTCTCCCGCTGACGTATTCGCCGATGCGCTCCTCGCTCCTGTGGTAAGCGCTTGCCGTGTCGATGAGTGTGATGCCCGCGTCAAGAGCGGTATTCAGCACGACGCCCGCCGTTTCGGCGTCGGGGCGCTCGGTATCGGTCCCCATGCCCCAGTTTCTGCCGATCTCAAGACCGCCGAGCCCGAGGAAGGTGACCGCGGTATGATCCATCCGCGGAATGATCCGTTTTTCAAGTGCTTTCATGGATTCCGATCCTTTCCATCAATGAATGCCGAGACCCTCGTACATGAGGTCTCTCACGTCGTAATGGACGACGTTGAAGGCGTAACCGCAGCCGTGCACCATCTGCGCGTAGAACATCGAAAGCTTATGCTCCGGGTCGATGACGGTGAAGACGCCCGCCGCGCCGTCCCAGCCGAATTCGCCGATCGGCGCTCCGGTCTTCCTTATCTCCTTATCGACGAGGGTACGGACGGCAAGCCCGTAGCTGTAGCCGATCTTGCCGAGCCGGTCGAAATCGCGTTTCTGCACCTCGCCGAGCATCGGCTTCCGCATCCGTTCGATGCCCGCCGCGTCAAGGATGCGGTTTCCGGTCTTTGCTACGCCGCCGCAGGCGAGCGCGTCCATCACGCGGATATAGTCGTCCACGGTGGAAACGAGACCGCCTCCTCCGCTTTCAAAATTCTCCTGTCCCGCGCGGTCGTACCGGTCGTCGACGAAGCGGGAGGTATGGTCGCGGTCGTTATAGAAATAACAGGAAATGCGCTCCGCCGCCTGCTCTTTCGTCTCATGGAAGGAGGAGCTCGTCGCGCCGACCGGGTCCCAGATATGGTTTTTCATATAATCGCCGAGCTTTTCGCCCGAAACGACCTCGATCACGGCACCCACCACGTCGAGGCAGTAGCTGTAACGGTAACGGGTCCCGGGATCGAAATTGAGCGGTTTTCCTGCGAGGAGTCTTGCGACCTCACGGGTGGAGGCGTGATTCGTTTTCCACGAAAAGCCCTCGGGCATATCGTAATCGAGACCGCCGGTCATCGTGAGCAGATGCCCGACGGTCATCACGGTCTTTGCGGGGCGCACCGTCCCGTTCTCCATAACGGTCAGATTTGCGTATTCCGGCAGATATTTGGAAACCGGATCGTCAAGCGACAGCTTTCCCGCCGAGATCAGTTGGTTTGCCGCGGTCGAGACCTGCACCTTGGTCGCCGAAAAGAGGCGGTAGGTCTCCCTTCCGTTCATCGGCGTACCCTTTTCGTCACGCGCGCCCGCGAAATGGCGGTAGATCACCTCGTGGTCCCGCATAATAACGAGATCGCAGCCGGGAATGCCGAAACCTTTCAATCCGTCAAGAT
This sequence comes from Lachnospiraceae bacterium, assembly GCA_024404495.1. Taxonomy (GTDB): domain Bacteria; phylum Bacillota; class Clostridia; order Oscillospirales; family CAG-272; genus CAKRZE01. The sequence goes on along the minus strand of JAKSPT010000023.1, from coordinate 11,722 downwards.
ATGCCGTCAGTTTTTCAAAGCCCATGAAAACCCCTCCTTTTCGTTATCGGGTCAAGGTCAGTATAACCGATTTTTCGCCCGTTTGCAATAGATTTCCGACAAAAAAAGAGCCCGAAGGCTCTTTTTTGATTCAGATCAGGACCTTGGAGAGGAACTCCTTGGCGCGGGGATGGGTCGGATTGTCGAAGAAGGTACGGGGATCGCCCTCCTCGAGGATCTGTCCCTCGTCCACGAAGAGGACGCGGGTCGCGACCTTGCGGGCGAAGCCGATCTCGTGGGTGACGACAGCCATCGTCATTCCCTCCTCCGCAAGCTCGGTCATAACGTCGAGGACCTCGCCGACCATTTCGGGATCGAGCGCGGAAGTCGGCTCGTCGAAGAGCATGACCTCGGGGTTCATCGCGAGCGAGCGCACGATGGCGACGCGCTGCTTCTGACCGCCCGAAAGCTGACTCGGATACGCTTCCGCTTTGTCCATCAGACCGATACGGGTCAGCAGACGGTCGGCGTTTGCGTTTGCCTCCTCCTCGGTCTGCAGCTTGAGTTGGATCGGAGCGAAGGTGATATTCTTGCGGATGGTCATGTGCGGGAACAGATTGAAGTGCTGGAACACCATGCCGAGGTGACGTCTCGCCTCGTCGATGTTATCGGGGGTCAGCGTCGTTCCGTTCATCAGGATCTCGCCCTCGGTCGGCGTTTCGAGCATATTCATACAGCGGAGCAGCGTGCTCTTGCCCGAGCCGGACGGCCCGATGATGACGATCTTTTCGCCCTTCATGATTTTGAGATCGATGCCCTTCAGGATCGGCTTGCCGGGGACGAAGGTCTTATGCAGGTTTCTGATCTCGATCACGGGAGTATTCATTTCAGCCTCTGTCACTCTTAGCCAACCTCTTTTCCAGTTTCGTCACGAAGTAGTTGAGAACGAGAACGATCGCAAGGTAGATCGCGGCGATCGAAAGATAGGGGAAATACACGTCCGCGGTACGGGAAATGACGCGCTCCGCAGCCTTGGTGAGGTCGACGACGCCGAGATACCCGATGACCGAGGTCTCCTTCAGCAGCGAAATGAACTCGTTGCCGATCGCGGGCAGGACGTTCTTGATCGCCTGCGGCAGAATGATATAGCGCATCGTAGTCCCGCGGGAAAGACCCAGCGATCTGCCCGCTTCGGTCTGTCCGATATCGACGGCGTTGATGCCGGCGCGGATGATCTCGGAAACGTACGCGCCCGAGTTGATGCCGAACGACGCGATGCCGATCAGCACCGCGTGGGTGGACCAGACGAAAATGATGTTATAGGAAATCAGAAGCTGAACGACGACCGGCGTGCCGCGGATCAGCGTGGTATAGAACTCGCAGACCGCGTTCAGGATCTTCAGCTTCCCGGTCTGTTTATGATAGGTCTTGACGATCGCGACGAGCGCGCCGATCACGACGCCGATCAGAGTGGCGAAAAACGCGATGATCAGCGTGTTGCCGATACCCTTCAGAAACAGCTGATAGCGGTTTTCCTCAATAAAGGTCCGCGTAAACGCTGTGACAATATAATTCATCGGAAACTCCTTAATACTTCAAAAGGGGGTTGCTGCACTAACGCGCAACAGCCCCGCTTGGTTTGCTGTGGAAATCAGTTCGCCATATCGTTGTATTTTTCTTCGAGTGCGGAGATCTCGCCGCTTGCGATCATTTCGTCAACGACCTCGTTGATAACGGCAAGGAGCTCTTCGCTGCCCTTTGCAACGGCGTAGCCGTAAGCCTCGGGCTCAGCGGCGACGTTGCCGTCAGCCTTGAGGAGCTTATCGGTCTTCAGGGAATCGTTCGAACCCTTGACGATGATCTGGGCGGTGAGCTTATCGGTAACGACCGCGTCGATCTTATCGAGAGCGGCGGCGGCAAGCGCGGGGGTGTTGTAACCGGTCAGGGTCGTGCCATCGAGCGTACCGTCCTTGATCAGGTTGTCGACCAGGATATCGGAAGTGGTGCCCTGCTGGACGCCGATGTTCTTGCCCTTCAGGTCCTCAACGGTGGGGATGTCCTTGTCGGCCTTGACGATGACGTACTGCTCGGTCTTGGTGTAGGGGTGAGAGAAATCGACGGACTTTTTGCGGTCCTCGGTGATGGTGATGCCGGCGGCACCGACCATGGCCTTGCCGGACTGAACGGCACCGACGATGGTATCGAAGTTGACGTCGTGGATATCAAGCTCGACACCGAGCTTTTCGGCGACCTTCGTCATGACGTCGACGTCGACGCCGACGAGCTTGTTATCATAGATGAATTCGTAAGGAGCGAAGCCTGCCTCGGTGTAGACGACGAGCTTGCCCTCTTTCTTGATATCCTCAACGGTGTAGACCTTGCCGCAGCCGGTGAACATCAGCACGGTAAGAAGGGTGACGCAGATGAGAAGAAGAGATACGATCTTTTTCATGGTTTTTTCCTCCGTAATGTATTTGGAATGAATGAAAACATTATAATCTATTTTTATTCAATTGTCAAGTGTTTTTATTCATATTATTGGAGAAAAAATAGATAAATCTTTCTTTTGTTTTTCGTCGTAGTGCACAATCTGTCCGGTGTTATGCGGATTATTCCCGAATTCGGATCGGAGATATCGTTTTTTGACTGTCTTTTATATGCATAATATATTGTATATATACACCATTTCTGAATAAGAAAGAGTCTCCCGGCGCTTGACAGAACCCTTTTCCGGAGGTATAATATAGGAAGGGAATCCGTTCCCCCGACACTATCGAACGCGAGGTATCGCAAGTATGGATATCAGTCATAAAGTCGGCTACGCCGTAGTCGGTCTCGGCGTGGGAAGAACCCACGTTGACGCGGCGGCGGCATCCGAAAACGGAAAACTCGTCGCGGTCTGCGACCTGCGTGACGACCGTCTGAACGCGGTCAAGGCACAGTACCCGGACGTCCTTCTCTACCATTCCTTCGACGAACTGATGAAGAACCCCGAGGTGGAAGCGGTCTCGATCTGCCTTCCCTCCGGTCTTCACGCCGAATATACCGTCCGCGCTTTGGAGGCGGGCAAGCACGTTCTCTGCGAAAAGCCGATCGAAACCACCGTCGAAAAGGCGATGAAGATCGAGGAGGCGCGCGTCCGCACCGGGAAAAAGGTCGGGCTCATCTTCCAGAACCGCTTCAATCTGCCGATGTTCCCGCTGAAGGAAGCACTCGCGGAAAACCGTCTCGGCAAGCTCGTTCTCGGCACCTTCGCGGTCAAGTGGTACCGCCCGCAGTCCTATTACGATGGGGACGGCGGCTGGAGAGGAACGTGGGAAATGGACGGCGGCGGATCCTTGATGAATCAGGGCATCCACACCCTCGACCTGATGCAGTGGCTGATGGGAGACGTGGAATCGGTCCATTCCGAGACCGGCATCTACGGACATAAGATGGACACAGAGGATATGACGGCGTCGGTCATCCGCTTCCGCTCGGGCGCGGTCGCCACCTTCGTGACCACGACCTGCGCGTGGCCGGGCATCTCGACCGACATCCAGCTTTACGGCACCGGCGGCTCGGTGGAGATCGACGGCGACCGTCTCAAACGGTGGAAGCTCCTTGACGATCCCGACGAGGAAGCCGATATGCTCGAGGACTACGGCGACGGCAACGCCCGCTTCGCGGAGCTGCGTCCCGGAGAAAAATGCGGACACGCGCGTCTGGTCGAGGATATGATCGACGCGGTGAAATTCGACCGCGAGCCCGCCGTCTGCCCGCTCGAGGCTATGAAGGCGATCCGCATCGCGGAGGCGGTCTACGAGAGCGCACGCACCGGCAAAACCGTTTATTTTCAGTAACAACCGCCGGGCTTTTTCCCGGCACGGAATAAAATCATCATCGGAGGCATATTACCCATGGCAGAAACGAAAAAGGGCGGCATTTCCGTCCAGACGGAACACATTTTCCCGATCATCAAAAAGTGGCTCTACGCCGAAAAGGATATTTTCGTCCGTGAGATCGTCTCGAACGCCTGCGACGCCGTCACCAAGCTGAAACGGCTCGAATCGCTCGGCGAGGCGAAGGATCTGACCGACACCGACTATAAGATCACGGTCACCCTCGACAAGGAGGAACGCACGCTCACCGTCTCGGATAACGGCATCGGTATGACCGCGGACGAGCTGCAGCGCTACCTCTGCGAGATGGCGCTTTCCGGTGCGCTCGATTTCATTCAGAAATACGAGGGCAAGGAAAACGACGCGGGCGCCGGGATCATCGGTCACTTCGGTCTCGGCTTCTATTCCTCCTTCATGGTCAGCGACACGGTGGACGTCATCACGAAGTCCTATACCGGTGCTCCCGCCGTCAAGTGGGTCTGCACCGAGGCGGGCGACTACGAGATCACCGAGCCCTATGACAAAGAAGCCCGCGGCACCGACGTCGTGATGCACATCAACGACGGCGAGGACGAATGGCTGAACGCGGGCAAGATCCGCGAGACCCTCGACAAATACTGCTCCTTCATGCCGGTCGAGATCTATTTCACCGAGATCGGCGCCGAGGAGGAGAAAAAAGAGGAAGGCGACGGCGAGAAGAAAGAGCCCGAGGCACCGAAGCCGATCAACGACACCCATCCCCTTTGGCAGAAGAATCCCTCCGACTGCACCGAGGAGGAATACAGGGAATTTTATCACAAGGTCTTTCACGATTACCGCGATCCGCTCTTCTGGATCCACATCAACGCCGACTACCCGCTGAACTTCCGCGGCATCCTCTATTTCCCGAAGCTCAACCACGAGTACGAAAGCCTTGAGGGTCAGGTCAAGCTCTTCTACAATCAGGTCTTCGTTGCCGACAACATCAAGGAGGTCATTCCCGAGTACCTTCTGATGCTCCGCGGCGTGATGGACTGCCCCGAGCTGCCCCTCAACGTCTCGAGAAGCTATCTCCAGAACAGCGGCTACGTTGCCAAGATCTCGGCGCACATCGTCAAGAAGGTCACCGACAAGCTGAACTCTCTCTTCAACACCGACCGTGAAAACTACGAAAAGCTCTGGGGCGACATCCGCCTCTTCGCCGAGTACGGCTGCCTCCGCGACCGCAAGTTCTACGACAAGGTGAAGGATACCCTTCTCCTCCCGGTCACCGACGGCACGAGCGTCACGGTAGGCGAATACCTCGACGCGGCGAAGGAAGCCGGACACGAAAATACCGTTTATTACGCGACCGACAAGGTCACGCAGGCGCAGTATATTTCCCTGCTGAACGATCAGAACGTGAAGGTCGCCTATCTTGACAAGCTCCTCGACGCGCAGTTCATCACAATGCTGGAAAGCGACCGCAAGATCAAATTCAGCCGCGTGGACGCCGATATCTCGGGCGCGCTGAAGGGCGACGGCGAGGAATACAAGAACGACACGCTTGCCGACCTCTTCAAAAAGGTCTCGGGCAGCGAAAAGCTCACCGTGAAATTCGAGAACCTCAAGGACGAAAAGACCCCCGCGATCCTGAACGTGAGCGAGGAGAGCCGCCGCTTTGAGGATATGATGAAAATGTACGCGATCGAGAACGGCACCGAAGCCGCCTCCTTCCCCACCGAAAGCACCCTCGTTCTCAACGCGAAGAACAGCCTCGTCCGCCGTCTCGGTGACGCCGCTGACGGCGAAGAGACCGAAAGGATCGCAAAGCAGGTCTACCGCCTCGCGCTTCTCGGACAGAGACAGCTCACCCCCGAAGAACTGCGTGACTTCCTCGCCGACAGCTATACGCTGCTCGAAGAGAAGCTCGGAAACTGACCGTGACCGATAAAGAAAAGGACCGGGAGGCGGCGGCAAGGCGCGTGCTTGACACGCTGAACGCCATCGACGTTTCCGCCCTCCGCCTGCGGGAACGGAAGCAGGGCTGGCTTTGGGAGCTCGGCAGAGTGATCTCGGAAAAAGAAGGCTTCACCCCCGATTTTTTCGTGAGCGACGCCTTCCGACAAACCTGCGATTCCTTCTTCGGAAGCAAGAAGGAAAACTTTCCCGCCCTCTTCTCCCTTGACGAAAAGGTGGAGCTCAGCCGCATCCTCGCCCGCTGTGCCGGGCACGGCGACAAGGGGATCCCCTCCTATCTCCGGCTTTCCTTCCCGGAAAACCGCCGCGTCTCCTATCTGAAAAGCGCCGCCGCAGATACCGCCTTCCGACGGTTCAGCCGTGCGCTCCCCGACCCCTCGGTCGAGTACGAAAGCTCGTTTTCCGCCGTCTGCGAAAGCGTGTACGACGGAACGTCCTCCTTCTGTATCCTCCCGGTCGCGAACAGCGGCGAGGGGACGCTCGGAGGCTTCCGCAAGCTGATCGAAAAATACGAGCTGAAGCTTGCGTTTTCCTGCACGGTCCCCTCTCCGGACGAGACCGAGACCGAATTCGCCCTCTGTCAGAAGGCGTTCGGTGCGTATTCTCTGCCGGAAAGCAATCCGGTGCGCTTCCGCTTTTCCCTTCCCGCGACCGAAAGCAGCGATCTTGCCGACGTGCTCTACGCCCTCGGCAGGCTGAACGCCCCGGTCGGGAAGATCGATTCCGTCCCGCTCCCCTACGCCGAGCGCGATTTCACCTACGACGTCACCGCGGAGGCGGATCACGCCGACCTCAGCGCGATCTGCGTTTTCCTTTCTCTCTGCGCTCCCCGCTTTACCCCGATCGGACTGTATTCCGTTATCAAATAATTGAAGGAGATTATCTATGGAATCCTATCTCGCCGAATACCGCCGCCACCTCGATTTTCCGCTGCTTGACGCGGAAACCAAAGCCGAGCTTCTTTCGCTGGAAGGAAAAGACGAAGAGCTTGCCTACCGCTTCTCCGGCTTTCTTTCCTTCGGCACCGCCGGGCTTCGCGGCATTATGGGCGCAGGGACCAATATGATGAACGTCTACACCGTTTCCCACGCCACTCAGGGGCTTGCCGAATACATCCTTCGCCGCGGTCTGGAGGCGCGCGGCGTCGTCATCGCGCACGACAACCGTCTCAACTCCCGCCGCTTCGCGGAGGCGTCCGCCGCCGTCCTCGCGGCAAACGGGATCAAAGTCTATCTCTTCGATTCCCTCCGCCCCACCCCCGTCCTCTCCTTCGCGATCCGGTATCTCAACTGCATCGCGGGCATCAATATCACCGCCTCCCACAACCCGAAGGAATACAACGGCTATAAGGCGTATTGGGAAGACGGCGCACAGCTCGCGCCCGAGCAGGCGGACGAGGTCTCCGAGGTCATCCGTTCGACCGACATCCTCACCGGCGTGAAGACCTGCAATCCCGGCGAGGCGATCGCCGACGGCAGGATCGAGATCATCGGCAAGGACGTGGACGAGGCGTATCTGAAATGCGTCGGCGATCAGATCGACGATCCCGCCGCCATCAAGGCAAATTCCGACCAGAAGACGGTCCATACTGCCCTCCACGGCACGGGCGCGAAGTTCGTCCCCGAGATCCTCCGCCGCGTCGGTTTTGAAAACATCATCACCGTTCCCGAGCAGATGGAGGCGGACGGCAATTTCCCGACCGTCACCTTCCCGAACCCCGAATTTCCCGAGGTCTTCGAGCTCGGCAAAAAGCTTGCCGAGGAAAACGGCAGTGACCTGATGATCGCCACCGACCCCGACGCCGACCGCGTGGGCATCATGGCGAGAAGAAAGGACGGCTCCTTCACCTGCCTCACCGGCAACCAGACGGGTGCCCTTCTCCTCGACTATATCATCACCGCCTTCCGCGAAACCGGAACGATGCCCGACGAGCCCTACGCCGTCAAGTCGATCGTTTCCACCGAGCTTGCCTCCCGCATCTGCGAGGCGAACGGCGTGAAGATGTTCAACGTCCTCACCGGCTTCAAGTTCATCGGTGAGGTCATCAAGCAGCACGAGGCGGCAGGGCACGGCAGCTTCCTCTTCGGCTTTGAGGAAAGCTACGGCTATCTGAAGGGCACCTACGCCCGCGACAAGGACGCCGTCGTTGCCTCGATGCTGATTGCCGAGATGTCGGCACATTACCGCTCTCTCGGGATGACGCTCTGCGACGCGCTCGACGCGCTCTGCGAAAAGTACGGTTACAGCCGTGAAAAGGTCGTCAGCCTCACGATCAAGGGCTTCGACGCCGCGGACAAAATGAAAGCGCTGATGGAAGGCTTCCGCTCTTCTCCCTTCACCGAGATCGCCGGCGAGCCCGTCAAGGCTCTGCGCGACTACCGTTCGGGCAAAATCACCGAGCTGAAGACCGGCGCGGTCAGCGAGACCGGGCTTCCCTCCTCCGACGTGCTGTATTACGAGACCGAGGGCGGCGACGTCATCGTGATCCGTCCCTCCGGCACCGAGCCGAAGGTCAAGTTCTACTACCTCGTCGCCGGTGCGACCGCAGAGGCTGCCGACGCGAAGGTCGCGAAGTACGCCGCGTTCATTTCCGAAAAGGTCGGCTGAAGCCGATCCGAGATCAAGAAAAAGAAGGTGCCGCCATGATCCGATACAAACCGATCGAAACCGCCTCAGACGCGGAAAAGGTCCTTTCGCAATACTGCGGATTTGAAAACGCCGCCGTGACCGAGGTCTCGTTTTCGAGAAACGCGGGGCAAAACGGCAGCGCCGAGCTGACGCTTTCCCTCTCCGTTTCCGACGAGGACGGGAACGACGGTTCGGTTTCCCTGCTCTTCACCGACGTGACCGGGGCTTCCCTCCCCGATCTTGCCGCCGCGGAGACCCTCTTTTCCCTCTGGTTCACGGTCGATCTTGACAATAACGAGATCATCTGTATGGAGGATCCCGAGCAGGACCCCGAGGACGGGCTGATGATCACCTCAAAGCAGCTTTTCGTCGGAAAAGATGAGATCCCGCGCCGCGACCGGAAGAATCCTCTGTTCCGTACCGACAACGGCACCGTTGATTTCATCCTCTGCGATGAGAATACCGTCGACCGGATCGAAACGATTTACAATTTTACCCTTCCCGCTTCGCTGAAGGAGTATTACCTGACCTACGGCTTCCCGCGCGAGCGGAACGAGGGCAGACGCCCCGGCTTCCCGCACTGGTACGATTTTTCGCCCGAAACCGTGAAGGAAAACCGGAAAAGGATGTCCGCGCCCTACCGTTTTCTGAAAAAGGAAGCGCTTGACTGGTACTGGAACCCCGTGTGGGGAAAAAAGCCGGTTTCCGAAGAAGAAGCCGTCCGCGTCTTTGACGAAAAAGCGTCGGAAGGACCGAAGTTGTTCCCGTTTTTCGGGCACCGGTATCTGCCGCTCGTTGAAGGAATGGAGGATCCGCCCGTGCTTTCCTCGGTCGGAAGCGACACGATCGTTTACGGAAAAGATTTTCAGAGCTACCTGAACGCCGAATTTGCCGGCGCGGAAATCGACGGCGGCACCGATCTTACCCTTCTCCCCTTCTGGGGCAGCATCATCGGATAAACAAAAGGAGAACCATACGATGGACGAAAGAATCAGACTGAACTGGACCCTTGCCTCCTCCGAAACGAGAGACGGCGCCCTTTCCGAAGCGATCCCCGCCTCCGTCCCCGGCTATATTCAGGAGGATTGCAGAAAAGCATTCGGTCTGCCCTCCATCCACGAGGGCAACAACGAAAAAGCCTACTACGGTCTGGAGGACAAATTCTGGCACTACAAAACGGCGTTCACGGTGAAGGAGGACGGATGTCCCTTCCTCGTTCTCGAAAGCGTCGAATACAAATACGAGGTCCTGATCGACGGTGTGAAGAAGGCGGAGCACGAAGGAATGTTCACCCGCACCGAGGTCGATCTGAAGGAATACCGCGGAAAAACGGTCACGGCCGAGGTCGTGATCGAGCCCGCGCAGAAGCTGCCCGGCGAACCGATCAACGAGGGCGTCGGCTGGGAGAGCGCGGAAAGCTGTATGCCCGCCTTTGAATACGGCTGGGACTGGTCGCCCCGCTTCATCGTTCTCGGTCTCGTCGGCGACGCCTATATCGAATACCGTCCCGAAGCCCGTCTGACCGGATTTGAGGTCTCCTACCGTCTGAACGATACCGTTGACCGCGCGGAGATCACCGTTTCCTTCCTTCCCGCAGCATCCGGCGACGCGGTCCTGACCCTGACCGGTCCGGACGGCACGGTGCTTCTTTCCGATACCGTTTCCGTTCCGGGCGGCGTTCCCTTCCGTAAAACGCTGACCCTCGATAACCCGCCGCTCTGGTTCCCGCACAACCACGGCGCACAGCCGCTCTGCCTCCTCCGTGCAGAATTGAAGCGGAACGGAAAAACGACCGACGAAAAGACGAGAAAGCTCGGCTTCCGCCGCGTCCGTATGGTCAACAACGGCAATACCATCCACAACGGCGATCACGTCGATCTTCCCGCGACCCTTGAGATCAACCGCGAGCGCTGCTTCGGGCAGGGGAGCAACTGGGTCCCCTCCGCCCTCTCGTACAGCGAGGTCGAATACAGCCACGTTAAAAAGCTCCTCACCCTCGCCAAGGAAGCGAACATGAACATCCTCCGTCTCTGGGGCGGCAGCTTCATCCAGCCCGACTGGTTCTACGACCTCTGCGACGAGCTCGGCATCATGCTGTGGCAGGAATTTCCGCTTGCCTGCGCCCATTACAGCGAAAAGGATTCCTACCTCGCCGTCCTCGAACAGGAGGCGACCGCGATCGTCAAGGCGCTCCGCACCCATCCCTCGGTCGTTCTCTTCTGCGGCGGCAACGAGCTTCTCTGCTCCTGGAGCCGCTGCATGACGATGCAGTCCAAGGCGCTCCGCCTGCTCGATGCGGTCACCTTCCGTAACGAGCCCGAGGTCCCCTACTGGCACTCCTCCCCGCTCCCGGGCATCAAGCACGGTGCGTATTCGGTCATGGCGGGCAAGGACGAGATCCTTCAGACCTTCTACGTCACCGATTACCTCGGTTACACCGAGTACGGCTGCGGCAGCGTTTCCGATTACGATACGCTGAAAGCGATCCTCACCGAGGAGCAGCTTGCCAATCCCACCGCCGATCCGATCTGGCAGGCACGCCACGGCGAAAGATGGGCGGCGTTCTGGATGACCTCGAAGATCACCGGCATCCCCGAAAATGCGCCGCTTTCCGAAATGGCGGCGGCGTCGAACGAGGTGCAGGCAAACTGCTACCGTTCGCTCTTTGAGACGGTCAGACAAAAGTGGCCGCACGCCTCCCTCGCGATCAACTGGGACTACAACGAGCCGTGGGAGACCCTCGCCGGAAACGAGCTGGTCTATTATCCCGCCCGTCCGCGCGAGGCGTATTACGCCGTGAAGGAAGCCCTCCGTCCGACCCACCTTTCCCTCGGCTTCCGCAAGCTCTCTTGGAAACCGGGCGAAAACGTGACCCTCAAGCCCTATCTCCTCAACGACAGCGCCGAAGCGGCGCCCGCCGGAGAAGCGACGGTCACTCTGCTCGACGGGGAAACCGTCGTCGCCCGCTATTCCTTCACCCTTCCCGAAGCTGCGCCGCGCTCGAACGTCTCCGGCGCTTCGCTCTCCTTCCCCGCCCCCGCCGTCAGCACCGGAAAACTGACTCTCCTCGTCACGAGCGGTGTAAAAGAGGAATGGAACGCACGCTATACGCTTTATATCCATAAGTAAGTCAACAATGCCATAAAGCCGAAAAAGTCGGGTTATCGTTGCAGATTTTGTGATTTTTTCAATTTCTGCAACGATAACCCGGCTTTTTTCATGAAAAGCCGCATACCGCTCGTGAACAGGTCCGTTAAAAACGGACATTGAAAAAAAGAACCTCCTATGGTAGAATG
>JAKSPT010000022.1 GCA_024404495.1 Lachnospiraceae bacterium | reverse complement strand
TGGCGATATCGCGGAGCATTTCCTTTCTTCTGTCGCCGAAGCCGGGAGCCTTGACGGCAACGCAGACGAAGACGCCCTTGAGCTTGTTGAGGATCAGGTTGGTGAGCGCGTCACCCTCGACGTCCTCGGCAATGATGAGCAGCTTCTTGCCCGACTGCACGATGGACTCGAGCAGAGGGAGGATCTCCTGAATGTTGGAGATCTTCTTATCGGTGATGAGGATGAGAGCGTCGTCGAGGACGGCTTCCATCTTCTCGGTGTCGGTGACCATATAGGGGGAGATATAGCCGCGGTCGAACTGCATACCTTCCACGACCTCGCAGTAGGTCTCGGCGGACTTGGATTCCTCAACGGTGATAACGCCGTCGGAGGAGACCTTTGCCATCGCGTCGGAAATGAGGGAACCGATCACGGGATCGCCGGCGGAAATGGTGCCGACTCTGGTGATGTCCTCGGTGCCGTTGACCTTCTTGGAATTTGCCTGCAGAGCGGCGACCGCCTTGTCAACCGCTTTTGCCATACCGCGGCGGATATCCATCGGATTGGCACCGGCGGTGACGTTCTTCATGCCCTCGTGGATCATCTTCTGCGCGAGAACGGTAGCAGTGGTAGTACCGTCGCCGGCAGCGTCGTTGGTCTTGGAAGCGACCTCACGCATAAGCTGCGCGCCGAGATTCTCCTGAGAATCCTCAAGCTCGATCTCCTTGGCGATGGTAACGCCGTCGTTGATGATCATGGGAGAACCGTACTTCTTTTCGAGAACGACGTTTCTGCCCTTCGGGCCGATGGTGATTTTAACGGTGTCCGCGAGCTTGTCGACGCCGCGGAGAAGAGCGGCGCGGGCTTCCGCACCGTAAACGATCTGTTTAGCCATAATGCTTTTCCTCCAAAAATTCTATGCTGTGATTGCTTATTCCACGATGGCGAGGATGTCGCTCTGACGGACGATGACGTACTCCGTGCCGTCGCACTTGACCTCGGTACCGGAATATTTGCTCGTCAGGACCTTGTCGCCGGGTTTCACGGTCATAACGACCTCGTGGCCGTCAACGACGCCGCCGGGGCCGACCGCGATCACTTCCGCGACCTGGGGTTTCTCTTTTGCGGCACCGGAAAGGATGATGCCGGATTTCGTGGTTTCTTCAGCCTCCACCAGTTTGGTGACGACTCTGTCTGCAAGCGGTTTGATAGTCATTTTATGTGATCCTCCGATCTTTATGATGGTTTCTTGATATTGGAATTAGCACTCGGATGGTTTGAGTGCCAGACGCTATTTGATATTATAGCCGCGAGGGCAATAAAAATCAATAGTTTTTTTCGGAATTAACAGTTTTTTAACAAGGGAAACGATTTTCGTTCCGCGTGATCAGTCTGCCGCTGATTTCGATCCGTACCGGATCTCAATCAGCCGGAACGAAGGCGACGCCGGGAACCGCGCCGTCGGGGGTGACGGTGATCAGCGTGCCGCCGGTACGGCGGGGTCTGGGCGGATAGGTGACGTCTCCCGTCTTCATACCGAAGACGAAGACGGCTTTTTTGCCCGTGATCTTTGCCGCGTTGTTGTGGTAATGACCGACAAAAACGCCGTTCAGCCCGAGGACCTCGGCGACCTCGTAGAAGGAATTGAAGGGGTCGATCGGGAAGAAATCCCCCTCGTCGAGCCAACCCTCGTCCTCCGGCGCGGTCAGATCGAGCGTTTCCTCGAACTGCCCGTATTTCGCGAGCAGGGTGTCCCGGAAGGCGCGCAGGGGCGCGTGCAGGAACGCGAGGGAGGGGACGCGGCGTCCGGTCTCCTTTTCGAGCCCAGTGACGACGCGGACGAACCACGCGGTCTGATCGGGATAGAGCCCGGCGCGCTGGGCGATCTTATCGTAGTCGGGATTGTCAACGAGCAGTCCTTCCTCGGGTGCACCGGGATTGCCGATCACGCGGCAGCCGTTGGCGTCGAAGAAGAAGAGCAGACGGGTCGGGGTCCCGTTCTGACGGATCAGAATGCTGTAATTGCAGTTGCCGGTCACAGGCTGATCGGCGAAAAGGCAATGCTTCGCCGCAAGGAACTGCTCCTTCTGCCAGGTGACACCGAGGCGGGACTCGTTGTCGTGATTGCCGAAGACGGGCGCCCACGGGATCCCGAAGGAATCCATCAGGGCGACGAATTCCTTCATCATTCTGCCCTTGTCGTCAAATTCGCCGTAGACGTTGTCCCCGGTCAGAACGATGAGATCGGGGGAAAGCTCGGAAACGAGCTTTTTCACCTGCCCGTAGCAGCGCTCCTCCATTGAAAAACGTTCGTCGTAGAAATAGACCGCGCGGATCTGCTCGTTGCGGACGGGATTGCGGACCGCGTCAAGGTCAATGGTCTGGGTGTCGGTGAGCTGAAGGATGCGGATCGGCTCCGTGCTTTCGGTATCAAGCACGAAATCCACGTTCCCGGGCAGCCCCGCACCGCGGGTGATCGTAAAAGTCATATTCATTCCTCTTTTCTTATGGTATTAAAATCCATCCGATTTTATGATAGCACATTTTTGTGAAAAAATCAATAACGAAACGGGAGAAGAGTGAAAAGTGAAGAGTGAATAGTGAAGAAGTAAAATCCCCGACCGCTGACGCGATCGGGGATTTTGGTGCTCCTGCGGAGACTCGAACTCCGGACACCTTGATTAAAAGTCAAGTGCTCTACCATCTGAGCTACAGGGGCGTTCATTGCGAACGGATATATTATAACAGAACAAGGGGAGGTTGTCAAGGGATTTTGAAAAGTTTTTCCTCCGTTTCGCCGCTTCCAACCTTTTTTCGGAGAAAAAGCGACGAAGGAATTGCCATTTCCCAAAAACCGTGCTATAATGGGAAAAACGAAAAAACGGGGGAACGCCATGAAACCGAAAAGAATCCTGATCGCGTCCGATATCCATCTTGCCCACATCGACTGGTACGGGGTCAAGACCGACGATAGGGTCGCGAAATTCATCTCCGACGTCGAAGCCGAATACGAAAAGGAACCCTTTGAAGCCCTGCTCCTCCTCGGCGACTACGCGCTCGACTTCTGGCAGTGGTCGATCAAGGGCTGCTACCTCCGCGAGGGGATCAGCAACGCGAACCGCTTCGCGAAGGACTTCCTTTCAAGGCTCGATAAATACCCCTTTGTGATCCGCGCGATCGCGGGCAACCACGAGCAGTACGGCGAGGAGAATTTCAAGCGCCTTGTCGGGCACTCCCGCACCGGGCTTTACGACGCCGGGGACGTCCTTTTCGTCCTCCTCGATAACTTCGCCGCCAACCTCGACCCCGATTTCCACAGCGACGGCACCTTCACCGGGACAGACGTTTCCCGCGTGAAGGAGCTGCTTGCCGGATATCCCGACAAAAAGCTCGTCCTCTGCGCGCACCACTTCGATCCCGCGAACGAGAGCGAAGCCTTCCGGGAACTGCTGAAAAACGAGCCCCGTCTGCTCTGCCTCTTCGGCGGGCACGTCCATCTTTCCCGTATCGTTGATCTCGGCGAGGACTGCGGGAACAAGAAGCTGATCTATACCGGGAACTATTCGTACAGCAAGGAAAAGGACCCCGCTTCCTCCTTCTGGGGCTTCCGCGAGGTGTACCTTGACGAAACCGGGCTGACCACCCGCTATATCACCCCCGAAAACGTCTACGTTTCCCCGGTCACGAACGAGACCACCGTCCACGCCTACGGCAAACAGGACGAGGTTATCATTCACTTCTGAAAAGAAACCGATAAAAACACCAAGGCTTCCGCGTCAGCGGAAGCCTCATTTTTGATGATTCGTCGTTCAAAGCATTTTCATGCCGTATCAATACTGTTCCCCTACGAAATGATCCTCAATCGTCAATTTCACGTCCCAGTTCGGCATTCGGAAGGTCAGATGCTTACTTGCTCCGCTGATCGGGAAATTCACCTGTACTTGGGGAATACCCTTTCCCGTTCCCTTTTCGGTGACAAGGACTTTTACTTCCTTTTCCGTGTTCCTCAGGACCCGGGCAATGCACCTTGTACCGTTATCAAAACGCTCCTTTTCCGGAACAAGGCTGATGCTGCACCTCGCCGGCGTGTAGGTAATTGATTTCGTATTCCAGGAAGCGTCGGGACGGAAAAGCTCCTTCTTCGGCGCCGGGTTTTCGGAAAGGTCAAATTTGGTATCGCCGACGGTAAGGATCCCTTCCCGCACCGGCTCACCGTTATCCGCGTACCGCACGTCAAATACCGTTTAGGCGTAGGGATCCTTTTCGATGATCTGGAACGTGCAGTCGCCTTTGACGCCGCGCGCATTTGGTTCTTTTGTGCTCTTTGATAAGGTAATCAGGGAATACCGTTCGCGGTTGGAAAGGATCATGCTGACCCATTGGAGCATCTTCGTCGTCCCCGGCATCAGCTCATAGCCTGTCGTTCCGGCAGGAAGCTCTGCAGTCACGTCAAACTGGAAAGGCTCGATGTCCATTGTCATCATGGCGATCCCGTCCGCGTTGGAATACGAATAGCCGATGATTTTTCCGGTCTCGGAATCGGTAAAGGTCAGCTTCACATTTTTGATAGGAAGCGGAACACCGCTCTGATTGGTGATCTGAACGCAGAGCAGCAAATCGCGCGGGCAGGGAGAATACGGCTCCCCCTGATACGTCGGGATCACGTCCGGCGTGATCCAGTCGCGGATCAGAAATGTCTCTCTTGCCGCAATCGCTTCCTCGGTCGCCGGGTGAAATTCCATAGGAAACGCAAGCGGCGTATAAGGCTCGGCGGGAAGCGCGCCGGTACCGAAGACCGGCGGTTCCGGCTCTGTTACGGGCTCCGTAACAGGTTCCGTCTCCGGTTCGGTCACAGGTTCCGTCTCCGGTTCGGTCACAGGTTCCGTCTCCGGCTCGGTTACAGGCTCGGTTTCCGGTTCCGTTTCAGGTTCGGTTTCGGGTTCCGTTTCGGGTTCGGTTTCAGGTTCGGTTTCAGGTTCGGTTTCGGGTTCCGTTTCGGGTTCGGTTACGGGTGCCGTTTCGGGTACGCCGTCCCCCGCGATCAGCCGGACGCCCTCACAGTATTCGGTTGTTTTCGTGCCGCCGTCGATCTTCCGCTCCACGTGGCGGTCGCAGGAGAGATAATAGGCTCCGGGATGCTCTTTCAGATAGGCATAGAGGTCGGTGCCGAAATCAAGCGTAGAAAAGCCGTCCGAATCCCACAGGCGGAACGCTTTTTCGGTCTCCACGCCCGCCTCGTAATACGTAATCTTGTCGGAACCGTGAATATCGTACCGGATCGTGGGCGCGTCTTCCATTTCCGTAAGTTTGAAAGACAATCCATTACCGTCGGCATCCAACCCGGGCTTATCCGGATCGTCGAAGTACTGAGAGATACACCACAGTCCGGTCTCGGTCACCGCCTTGTGACCGCGGTACAGAAACCAGCAGGCGTTCTCCTCTTCGGGGTCCGGTTCGGTCTCGCCGCTCCACGTGCCGGGGGCGTTTTCCGACTCGCTTTCCGCCGTTTCGCCCCCGGCGGGCGGATCGGCCTTCGGCGGTCTGACCAGCACCGTCAGCCCGACGACGAGCGCAAGCGCCGCCGCGAGCCCGGCGATCCCGGCAAACGATTTCCAGAAGGCAGGCAGTCCCTTCCTTTCGGGGCAGACGCTCGCCTCGGTGATATGGGTATCGGATAGATTTCCGAGCTTTTTGAAAAGCGCGTAGCCGCTTTCGTTGATCTCCTTCATTTCACTTCGACCCCTTTCTCATTCAGTAGTTCCCGGATCTCTCCGCGCATCCGGCAGAGGATCTGACGGACCGCCGCCTGCGTTTTTCCGGCGTAGCGGGCGATATCGGAAATATCGTCCCCGTAAAAATAGCGCCGCATGAAAATAAATCGCTTCATTTCATCCTGCGAATCGAGCCAGCCGTCGATCAGCCGCTCGACCTCGCGTCCTTCCGCAGCGGTTTCCACAGTACCGTTCGGGTCGGTGAGACAGTCCGCGAGCTCTTCGGACAGCTCCACGAGAACGGCGTTGTGCTTGGCGCGCTTTTTGACCTCGAGACGGGTCAGGGAAAGGTTTCTCGCCACCCGGATCAGCCACGCGAAGAAATTCAGCGGACGCGTCGGCGGGATGCTGTTCCACGCGCGCAGATAAGTGTCGTTTTCACACTCCTCCGCCTCGCCGCGGTCCTTCAGAATGTTTTCGCTGATGTTCAGAAGATGGGCGCCGTACTTTCCTTTCGTTTCGGCGATCGCGTCTTCGTCACGGGAAAAATACATATCGAGGATCTGCATGTCTTCCATGTGTCTGCCTCCTTTCCTCTTTATCAGTATAGACCCCGGTTTCTTCCATTTTGTGACACGATTTTTTTGTTTTTTTGAATTTTCCGGAATTTTTCCGAAAAAAGCGCAAAACCCTTGTAATTTCCGTCCTGCCGCGCTATAATAATTATGTATGGAAAAAATCAAACCCCATCCAAAGAAGGAAGGAATTTCAAAATGACGAAAATTGACATCATCTCGGGCTTCCTCGGCGCAGGCAAAACCACGCTGATCAAAAAGCTCATTGCCGAGTGCTTCTCGGGCGAAAAGGTCGTTCTGGTCGAAAACGAATTCGGCGAGATCGGCATCGACGGCGGCTTTCTGAAGGACGCCGGGATCGAGATCAGCGAGATCAACTCGGGCTGCATCTGCTGCTCCCTCGTCGGCGACTTCAAGAAGGCGCTGACCAAGGTCGTGGAAGACCTGAGCCCCGACCGCATCGTGATCGAGCCCTCGGGCGTCGGCAAGCTTTCCGACATCATCCGCGCCGTGGAATCGGTCGATATCGAGAACGTGAAGCTCAACTCCTTCACCGCCGTCGCCGACGGCACCAAGTGCAAAATGTACATGAAGAACTTCGGTGAATTCTTCAACGACCAGATCGAAAACGCCCATACCGTCGTCCTCTCCCGCACGCAGAAGATGAACGACGCGAAGCTCGAAGAGACCGTCGCGCTGATCCGCGAGCACAACAAGGACGCGATCATCATCACGACCCCGTGGGACGACCTGAGCGCGAAGGATATCCTCGCCGCGATGGAGCACGACAGCGATATGCTCGCCAACCTGATGGAAGAGGCAAAGGAAGCCCGCCGCCATCACCATGACGACGACGATGATGACGATGACGACGAATGCGACGATCCCGACTGCGAGTGCCATCATCATCACGACGATGACGATGACGAACACGAGCATCATCACCACCATCATCACCACGACGATGACGATGATGACGACGAGCACGAGCATCACCATCATCACCACGATGACGATGATGACGACGAGCACGAGCATCACCATCATCACCACGACGATGACGATGACGACGAACACGAGCATCATCACCACCACCATCACGACGACGATGACGACGAATGCGACGATCCCGAGTGCGAATGCCATCATCACCACGACGACGATGAGGACGGTCACGAGCACCACCATCACCATCACCATCATCATCACCACCACGGTCACGACGCCGACGAGGTCTTCGTGAGCTGGGGCGTCGAAACGCCGCACAAGTTCGCCGAGAGCGATCTTGACGCCGCGCTGAAGGTCCTCGCCGCCGAGGAGAACACCTGCGGCGCGATCCTGCGCGCAAAGGGCATCGTTCCCTGTACCGACGGAAGCTGGCTGCACTTTGACCTGACCCCCGGCGAATACGAGATCCGCCGCGGCGCTCCCGACTACACCGGACGCCTCTGCGTCATCGGCAGCGGACTGGACGAAGAGAAGCTCGAAGCCCTCTTCGGTCTGCACTGATCAAAGGAAAAGGTATTCAACATGAGAGAAGTCCCGATGTTTTTCTTCACCGGAATGCTCGACAGCGGCAAGACCTCAATGATCAAGACCCTGCTCGACAATCCGGAACTCGTCAACGGCAGAAAGATCCTCATTCTCCTCTGCGAAGAGGGTGAGGAAGAGTACGACGTCACCGGCCTCGCCGCGAAGAACGTTCACTTCAAGGTGATCGACGACGAATCCCTCTTCACCGCCACGACCTTCCGCAAGATCGAGAAGGAGTTCAAGCCGGATTACGTCATTATCGAATACAACGGTATGTGGAAGGGAGACGCCTTCCTCGATATCGAATATCCGAAGGGCTACGGCATCGCCGAGATCATGACCACGGTCGACGCCTCGACCTTCAAGCTGTATCTGAGCAATATGAAGCCGATGATGGCGCTCCAGTACCGCTACACCGATATGGTGGTCTTCAATCGCTTCACGCACGATATGGACGGCGAAAAGTTCAACTGCCGCGCCACCGTCAAGGCGCAGAACCTCGCCGCGAAGGTTATCTTCGAGTATGAGGACGGCACGGTCGACTCCAATTTCGACGCCTCCCCCTTCGATCTCTCGAAGGACGAGATCGAAATTTCCGATACCGATTTCGGTGTCTTCTACTTTGACGCGATGGATCAGGTCTCCAAGTACGCCGGGAAGCGCATCAAGGCGCTCGTCAAGGCGGTCCGGATCGACAAGACCGGGCAGGAGGACCGCGAGGGCTTCCTCGTCGGAAGAGTGGCAATGACCTGCTGTGCCGCCGACCAGAGCTTCCTCGGCATGGTCTGCGTCAACGATATGCCCTTTGAAGGGGACGAGGCGTGGGTCCGCATCGACGCGACCGTCCTCGCCGCCGACGGCAGAGTGTACGGCGAACCGCCGGAACCCAAGCTGCCCGTTCTCCGCGTCCACGAAATGACCCCCGCCGAAAAGCCGGAGGACGAGGTCGTCGGCATCTGATGAAGATCAAAACGGTCATTTTCGATCTCGACGGCACCCTGCTCGACACGATCGGCGATCTCGCCGCGGCGGTCAACTTCGGGCTCCGCTCGCACGGATATCCCGAACGGACGGTGGACGAGGTGCGCCGCTTCGTCGGCAACGGCGTTCGCAATCTGATCCTCCGCTCGCTGAACGGCGCGGAAACGCCCGATTTCAACGAGGTCTTCGCCGATTTCAAGAAATATTATTCCGAGCACAACGCCGTTCTCACCGTTCCCTACCCCGGCATCACGGAGCTGCTCCGCGTGCTGAAGGAAAAGGGAATCGGGACCGCGATCGTCTCGAACAAGTACGACGCCGCCGTCAAAGCGCTGAACGTGCACTACTTCGGCGATCTCATCCCGGTCGCGATCGGGGAAAAAGAGGGCGTCAGCCGCAAGCCCGCGCCCGATTCGGTCCTCCTCGCGATGAAGGAGCTGAACGCCGATCCCGCCTCGACCGTTTACGTCGGGGATTCCGAGGTGGACGTCGAAACGGCGAAAAACGCCTCCCTTCCCTGCCTCACCGTCACGTGGGGATTCCGGGACCGGGAGATCCTCCGTTCCGCCGGCGCCGAAGCCTTTTTCGACACCGCCGACGAGCTGAAAACCGCGCTCCTTTCCGAATAATCCGCGTCAAACGCAAAACACCGTGAGCAATGCTCACGGTGTTTTTATGATTCCGAATAAAACTCATCTTCCCGCCATTTTAACGGATTGTCGGCAATGTATTTTTCCACGTCGGCGTATTCATCCCGGTCGCGGATCACGTGTTCGTAAAAAGAGGTTTGAAAAAGTTTTTCTTTCATTCCAAATCGATGGCAATCGTTCGCAGTCAGAGATTTATAGGCGCAAATGATAGCGGTAATGGGAAACCTTTTCCCGTCGTATTCCGTTCCGCTTTTCATTACCAGAATCGCATGAATATGGTTCGGCATAATCGCATATTTGCGTATTTCCAAAAACGGATACCTGACCGGAAGGGAAAGCAAATTCGTTTCGACACAATGTCCGTATTTTGACAATACCGTTTCGTTTTGACGGACAGCCGAAAGCAGTGGTCGTTTTCCTTCCGTACAAATCGTAACGAAATACGCTCCCGGGGTACTGTAATCGTACCGCTTCAGCCTTGGGTGTTTTCGCTTTGGGTAATCAAACATTTCAAACCTCGCGGCAATCATTTTTGTTTCAGAAAAGAACTACTCTTCGTGTCCCGGTTCGTGACGTATTATGCTCTCTGCTCCGCCTATCGTTCTCCTGTCGCGGCGGGACACAAGGCCCCGCCCTACGAAGGTCGCCTGATTATTCCGCGCAGCGGTCTATGCTTCGGGAGCGTACCCTGCGCGAACGGTTACGTCGTAGGGCGGGGCCTTGTGTCCCGCCGCGGTAAGAAAAGCGAAAGACGAAGCGGGAAGCGGTATGCGTCACTGCGCTTGATTCGGAGAGAGCGCCCTTTCAGATCCCGAAGACCGCCGTTGCGGCGGCGTAGATCAGGGGGATGGTGACGAGCCCGAAAAGGGTGGAGAGGAAGCAGACCGCTGCGCCCGATTCGGCGTCGCCGCCGTAGGCTTTGGAAAAGACGACGCTGTTCAGCCCGACGGGGAGGCAGAGCATCGCGGCGGTGAAGAAGGACGCCTTCGGATCGCGGGTAACGAAATACATCAGCGCCGAGAAGAAGACCGGGAGGAAGATCAGGCGCAGCGCCACGACGACGTAGGAACGCCATCCGCCGAACGCCTGCTTCAGCGGGATCCCCGCGAGGACCATACCGGTGATCAGCATCGCTGCCGGGGTCATACATCCCGCCGCACCCGACACGACGCCGGTGAAAAACGCGGGGAGCGGAATCCCGCTCAGCCCGACCGCGATCCCGACGAAGATCGCCACGATCGTGGGGCTGGTGAAAATATTCAGGTTCAGCTTTTTGTCCGGGCGGAAAATGAACATCCCGAAGGAGTAGATGAACATATTGAAGGGCATCCCGAAGACCATAAACTCAAAGAGCATTTCCCCGCCGTAGACCGCCTCGATCAGCGAATAACCGAGGTAACCGAAGTTAGCGACGATCAGCCCGAAGAGATAGACCTCCCGGGTGCGCTCGTTTTGGGTCAGGACGCGGGACAGCACCCACGCAAGCCCGATCGAGGCGAGCAGGAGCCCGAAAGACATGAGGAGCAGCGGCGCCCTCGTCACCACGGTTTCCCGCGTGCAGTTTTCCGCAAAGGTACGGAAGCAGGTCGCCGGCATAAAGAGCCAGAGGAGCAGCTTGGAAAGCGTGTCCGAGGCATTGTCCGGCGTGACCTTTTTCTTCTGAAAGAAATAGCCGATCAGCATAAAGAGGAAAAAGATCCCCATCTGATTCAGCGATACCAAAAAAGTCGTTTTCATATTGATTCAAAAGAAGGGGCTTCCGGTTACGAAAGCCCCTTTTCTCATTTACGGTAAAAAACCGATCAGTCTTTCTTTTTGGAGACGAGCAGGTTGGTCAGGATGCCGAGAATCAGCGCGCAGGCAACGGAGGTCAGCTTGATCTTGCCGAATGCCATTGCGAGACCGCCGACACCGGCGATCAGGATGACCGAGACGACGAAGAGGTTGCGGTTGTCGCCGAGGTCGACCTTCTGGATCATCTTCAGACCGGAAACGGCGATGAAGCCGTACAGCGTGAAGCAGACACCGCCCATAACGCAGGCAGGAATGGAAGCAAGGAAGGTGACGAACGGACCGAAGAAGGATGCGACGATCGCGAGGATCGCGGTCGCGGCGATCGTGATGACCGACGCGTTTCCGGTGACCGCGGTGCAGGCGATGGACTCACCGTAGGTAGTGTTGGGGCAGCCGCCGAAGAGGGCGCCCACGAAGGAACCGACACCGTCACCGAGCAGGGTGCGGTGCAGACCGGGATCCTCAAGCAGGTCGTGCTCGATGATGGAGGAGAGGTTCTTGTGGTCGGCAAGGTGTTCCGCAAAGACGACGAACGCGACCGGGATGTACGCAACCGCGACGGTAGCGATATAGTCACCGGTCAAATCCTTCAGACCACTGAAGCCCTTGATAAAGGCGATGTTGGGAATCCACTGGATCGTTTTGAACGCGTCGAAGTCGATCAGGATCAGGCTCGCGTTTCCGGTCGATCTGCCGATCAGCGTAAAGACAGTAGCGGCAAGATAGCCCGCGCCGATACCGATAACGTAAGGGATCAGTTTCAGCGTCTTCTTACCGTAAACCGAGCAGATCATAACGGTGAAGAGGGCGATCAGCGCACAGATGATAGAAACACCGGCATTCGCGTTCATAATATAGAAATCGGAGTTGCCGATATGCTCGGGAGCAGCCCATGAGAAGCACTCGGTAACGGCGGTTCCGGCAAGACCGAGACCGATGATCGCGACGGTAGGACCGACGACGGTTGGCGGCATGATCTTATCGATCCACTTGACGCCGCAGAATTTGACGGCGATCGCGATCACGACGTAAACGAGACCCGCGAAAAGGGCGCCGATGATGATACCGGCAAAGCCGAGCGCCTCATTGAACACCTCGGCGGTCATCGCACCGGCGTAAGCGACTGCCATAGAGTTGATGAAAGCAAAGGAAGAGCCGAGGAAGACCGGGCTTCTGAACTTGGTGAACGCGAGATAAACGAGGGTACCGACGCCCGCGCCGAGAAGCGCCGCGGATTCGCCGCCGGGAATGCCTGCCTGCGCGGGAACGCAGATGGTCGCGGCGAGGATTGCGAGGAGCTGCTGAAGCGCGAAGATGAGTATCTCGCCGACTTTCGGCTTGTCCTGCACGTTGTAGGTGAGTTTCATGCTGTTTCCTCCAATATTATATATGATTTTTAATTGGTGCCGTTGTTTTCTTCCCGCTCGCAGAGGAGCGCGGCGGTCTCGCCGTCAAACTCGGGAACGAGGACGCGGACCGTTTCGGTCTTTGCGGTGGGAATGCTCTTGCCGACGTAGTCGGCGCGGATGGGAAGCTCGCGGTGACCGCGGTCGATCAGGATGGCAAGCTGGATCTCCTTCGGTCTGCCGACCGAGAAGATCGCCTCGATCCCGGCGCGGACCGTGCGCCCGGTATAGAGGACGTCGTCCACGAGGATCACCTTCTGTCCCGCGATCGGGACCTCAAGCAGCGTATTGCGCAGAACCGGCTGCTCGGAGGCACGGGTCAGATCGTCACGGTAAAAGTTGATATCGAGTTCCCCGCAGGGGACCCGGACGCCCTCGATCTTCTCGATGTTGTCCCGGATCATGCCGGCGAGCGCCTTGCCGCGGCGGCGGATGCCGAGAATCACGAGTCCGTCGGTGCCCTTGTTCTTTTCGAGGATCTCGTGCGAGATCCGCATCAGGGATCTTTTGAGGGTCATTTCGTCCATCAGCATTGCCTTGACCTTCATCCCGTCACTCCTTTCCGAGAAAAAACCGCCTTCCGGAGATCGGAAGGCGGTACCGTACCATTCTGTTTTCCGGGCGCACCCGGTTCACGGTATTCTTGCCGGTCTCTCTGGACTGCTTAAAGCTTTACCGTGATTCATTATAGCATTGATTGCCCGTAATGTCAACCGTTTTCCGGCATTTTCCGACCGTTTTCCGCTTATTTTTTGCTCCACGTCGAGGGGACGAAGCAGAAGAGGATCGGGTAGATCTCCAAACGTCCGAGCAGCATCGCGAGCGACAGGAAGCACTTGGAAACGTCGGAATATCCCGCGCAGGTCGAGGAGACCTTGCCGAAGCCCGGCCCGATGTTGTTCAGGCAGGCGGAAACGGCGGTGATGTTTTCAAGAAGGTTGAAATCCTTTTCAAACGAAAGCACGAAGGTGAAGAAGAGGAAGAAAATGAAGTAGATCATCAGATAGCTGCCGAGATTGCGGACCGTGTCCTCCTCCACGATCCTTCCGTCCATCCGCACGACCGGGACCGAACGGGGATGCAGCATCTTGGTCAGATCGCGCTTTGCCGTCTTGAACATCAGCAGGATGCGCGCGACCTTGAGACCGCCGCCGGTCGAGCCCGCGCAGCCGCCGATGAACATCAGCGTGAAGAGAATGGTCTTGGAGAAGACCGGCCACGAATCGAAGGGCGCCGTGGAATAACCGGTCGTCGTGATAAAGGCAACGGTCTGGAAGAACCCGGCGCGGATCGCTTCCCCGAAGGTGGCGAAGGTATCGCGGACGTTTACCGCGATCATCAGCGCCGCGGCGACGACGATGCCGGTATAGGTCCACAGCTCCTCGTTTTTGAAGATCTGCTTCGCTTTGCCGATCAGGATCAGATAGTACAGATTGAAGTTGACGCCGAAGAGGAACATAAAGACCGTAATGGTCCATTGGACGTAGGAAGAATAGAACGCGATGCTGTCCGCGCGGAGCGCCAGACCGCCGGTACCCGCGGTGCCGAAGGAAAGGGTCAGCGCTTCAAAGAGGCTCATCCCGCCGCAGAGCAGGAAGACCACCTCGATGCCGGTCAGCGCAAGATAAAGAACGTAAAGGATCTTCGCGGTATCCTTCAGCTTGGGAACGAGCTTGCCCATCGTCGGTCCGGGCATTTCGGCGCGGAGGATGTGGATCGGACGTCCCTCGTTTCCGGCAGGCAGGATCGCCACCATCAGAACGAGCACGCCCATACCGCCGAGCCAATGGGTGAAGGAACGCCAGAAGAGGATGCCGTGCGAGCAAACGGCGGGATCGTCCAATATCGTAGCGCCGGTCGTGGAGAAGCCGCTCGCCGTCTCGAAAACGGCGTCGATATAGCTCGGGATGTCCCCCGAGAAAACGAAGGGCAAAGCGCCGATCAGCGAGAGGAGGATCCACGTCAGCGCCGTGACGACGAAGCCTTCCTTTGCGTAGATCGTCGTCTTTTCGGTTTTGCAGAAGAGGCAGAGCGCTCCGCCGAACACAACCGCGATCCCGATCGTTTCGAGGAACGCGAGCGCCGACTTTGCCTCACCGTAGATCAGCGAGGTCACGAGCGGCAGAAGCAGAAGCGCCGCTTCGAGCAGCACAATCATACCGACCGTGCGGAATACCATTTTCCGATTCATCGTATACCCGTCTTTCCTGCCGTCCGGCTCATCTCAGGATATCCGAGAGGTCGCTGAGCTTCTGTCCCGCGGAAACGACCACGACGCGGTCGTCGGGAAGCATCATATCGGCGCCGCCGGGGATGATCGGTCTTCTGTCGCGCAGGATGCCCGCGATCAGCAGATTGGGCTTGAGCTTCAGGTCCTTCAGCGGGATATTCACAAGCTTCGGGTCGTTCGTAACGGTGAATTCCAGCGCCTCGGCGGAGCCGTCGAGGATCTGATAGAGCGTTTCCACCTTCGAGCCCATCGAATTGTGGACGGCGCGCGCGTAGCGAAGCAGCGCCTCGGCGGTGTAGCGGCGGGGCGAAACGACGGTATCGACGTTCAGCCGCTCGGCAAGTGCCGCCATTTCGGGACGGTTGATCTTGGAAATGACGGTAGGCACGTTCTGCGAGGAGGCGAAGATCGACATCAGGACGTTTTCCTCGTCCATTCCGGTCAGAGCGACGAACGCGTCGCTGTCCGGAAGACCCTCCTCCATTAAAAGCTCCTGCCTTGCCCCGTCCCCGAGGATGACGCGCGCCTTGGGCAGAAGCTCGGCAAGGTCCTTCGCGATCTCGGGATCGCGCTCGATGATCTTGACGGTGTTCCCCGCCCCGGTCAGATGGGTCGCCAGATAGTACGCGATGCGGCTGCCGCCGAGGATCATCACGTTCTTTGCCTTTTTCTGCAATACGCCGAGATCGCGCAGGAATTTCGTGATCTCCGCGGGCGCCGCCGAAATGCCGACGCGGTCGCCGCTCTTCAGCACGAAATTGCCGTCGGGGATGAAGACTTCATCCCCTCTCTGCACGACGCAGATCAGCACCTTCGCCTGATATTTTCCTCTCATTTCGGAAAGCTTCATCCCGTCGAGCGCGGAATCCGCCTTCAGCTTGATCTCAACGAGCTCGAACGCCTGATCCGAGAAGGTCTCGATCTTGACTGCGGACGGGAATTTCAGCAGATTGTAAAGCTGCTTTGCCGTCATCAGATCGGGGTTGATCGCCATCGAAAGATGGAGCTCCTTTTTCAGAAGGTCGAGGCTGTCGTCGTTGTATTCGGGCTTGCGGATGCGGGCGATCGTGTGATGCGCGCCCATCCGGCGGGCAAGGAAGCAGGAGAGCATATTCAGCTCGTCCGATCCGGTCACCGCAACGAAAAGGCTGGTCGTTTCGATCCCCGCCTCTTTCAGCACGTCGCTGTCGGCGCAGTTGCCGACGGCGCCCATGACGTCGTAAATATTGTTCATTTCGGAGATCACGTCCGGATCGGTATCGATGGCGACGACCTCGTGTCCCTCCGCGACCAGACTTGCGAGGATCGTGGAACCGATCTTGCCGCAGCCCGCAATGATGATTTTCATTTCGTATCCTTTCTTATGTACGGAACGCCGTGTAAAATGCGCTTTTTCCGCCGTTTTACTGCATACAAAATTATTATAACACCTTTGCACGAAAAAAGCAAGAGAAGAACGAAAAAACAACGTGACTGCCGATCTGACAGTCACGTTGACAATGTGAGAACTTTCACACCTTATGCAAGTTTATATAACACTTTTTTCATCGCATCATACGCTTTTTGTTTCAGGCTTTTTTTCAGTATCTGTCTGATTTGCGGAATGTTGTTTTCACGCACCGCTTTTGCTTTCAAAGAGGATGGGGACAGTTCGGGATTGCTTGCAGCTTGTACAACTTCGTTTATCTGACACACCTCCAATATTATTTCATCCGTTAGTTTATGATAATCGCTCAACATTGAAAAATAAGTAAATGTCATATTGATTAATTCAACATCCATCATTTTTTGAATATTCTGCGGCATAGGATATCGATCAGCATATCCTTTTTTGAAACGATAAAGGCTCAACCAATCGTTCATTAGTTCAGGCTGATATTTTGAAGTGCCTCCTCCTACACGATAGTTATAAACAACGTCGGGAATGATGATGGTCTTATCTGCTTTCGGCATAATATCCAAGGTCATTATCAGATCCTCTCCCATAAATCTGACTATGTTAGGAACATCGTCAAAAGTCTTTTTCAACATTGAGGTAGGATATACTTTTCCCCAAAGAGAAACCGGAACGTTCGTCTTTCCAAACCAACTGCAATATAATTGTTCAATAAACTCTTTCTGGGAATATTCGGCTTTTGAATTTGAAGAAAAACAAGGGGCATTATATTTGGATTTTATTTTTATCCCACGAACAGTCCGAACCGTTTTCCCAATAATAATAGCAGACTTATCACTTTCGGGAATACAATCCATCAAGACTTTGAGCGCGTTTTCGGGAAGAGTGTCATCCGCATCAAGGAAACAGCAATATTCAGTTTCAACCGCCGACACTCCGTTTTTTCTTGCGTTGACGCAGCCCTGATTATGTTGATGAATAACCTGAATACGATTATCCTTTTCTGCATAACGGTCGCATATCGCACTGCTTTTATCCTTTGAACCATCGTCAACAAGAATCAGTTTCCAATCAGGATTAGTTTGCCTAAGAACTGATTCAATGCAGTTTGTGATCAGTTTTCCCGCATTATAAACGGGAACAACAACCGTAATTTCAGCAGCCATTTATTATTCCTTTTTGTTCCGAAAATAAAAAAGTGCGTAGCCGAAGCTACGCACGAAAAACGCAGCTCCATTTGCTACCACACAAATTAAATCATGACCTAACCGAAAAGGCAAAGCACATGAGACGGAGCATACATTTTTACCAAAAAGGAAAAAAAGACACTTCGCCTTATACGATTAGGTGTATTTAATTTGTGTGGTAGCATCATTATAGCATACATTTTCGCAAAATGCAAGAGCATTTTTCCAAATAGAAAAAACAACGTGACTGCCGATCTGACAGTCACGTTGTCCGTTATTTGATTAAGAAAGACACAAATTATGCCTCTTTGGTTCTTTCTCTCAGAGAAAGAACATCGCGTCTCCGCATCCCTTACTTGATTGCTTCGGAAACGGCAACCGCGCAGGCGACGGTCATACCGACCATCGGGTTGTTGCCGGCGCCGATCAGACCCATCATCTCGACGTGCGCGGGAACGGAGGAAGAACCTGCGAACTGCGCGTCGGAGTGCATACGACCCATGGTATCGGTCATACCGTAGGAAGCGGGGCCCGCTGCCATG
The DNA here is from genome assembly GCA_024404495.1 of Lachnospiraceae bacterium. Classification (GTDB taxonomy): domain Bacteria; phylum Bacillota; class Clostridia; order Oscillospirales; family CAG-272; genus CAKRZE01. Next base: position 26,620 of record JAKSPT010000022.1, on the reverse strand, counting down.
TTATCGGGATGGAGCGTACGGCCGGTGCCGCCGCCGGAAGCGACGGAGAAATACTTCTTGCCGTTCTCGACAGCCCACTTCTTGTAGGTGCCGGCAACGGGATGCTGGAAGCGGGTCGGGTTGGTGGAGTTGCCGGTGATGGAAACGTCCACGTCCTCGAGACGCATGATGGCAACGCCTTCGCAGACGTCGTTGCAGCCGTAAACGCGGACCTTCGCCTTTTCGCCGTTCGAGAAAGCGATCTCACGGACGACCTTGACGGTGTCGGTGTAGAAATCGTATTCGGTCTGAACGTAGGTGAAGCCGTTGATACGGGAGATGATATAGGCGGCATCCTTGCCGAGACCGTTCAGGATGACCTTGAGCGGTTCTTTTCTGACCTTGTTCGCGGTTCTCGCGATACCGATCGCGCCTTCGGCGGCAGCGAAGGACTCGTGACCGGCGAGGAAGCAGAAGCACTTGGTGTTGTCGCGGAGGAGCATAGCGCCGAGGTTGCCGTGACCGAGACCGACTTTACGGTTCTGAGCGACGGAACCGGGAACGCAGAACGCCTGAAGACCGATACCGATCGCCTCTGCGGCTTCGGCGGCGTCCTTGACGCCCTTCTTCAGTGCAACGGCGCAGCCGAGGGTGTAAGCCCAGCTTGCGTTCTCGAAGGCGATCGGCTGAACGCCCTTGACGATCGCGTCAACGTCGATCCCCTTGTCAAGGCAGATCTGACGCGCGTCTTCAAGGTCCTTGATGCCGTATTCCTGCATGCAGGCGATAATGCCCGCCATTCTTCTTTCTTTTCCTTCAAAAATGACGTCGTTAGACATGATTGGCTCCCCCTCTCTCAGTTCTTTCTGGGGTCAATGAACTTGACGCCCTCGTTGTATCTGCCGTAGGTCTTGACGTTGCTCTCGAACGCTTCCTGGTAGGACTTGCCTGCCTTGACGGCTTCGAGCATCTTGCCGAGGTGGATGAACTTATAGCCGATGACCTCGTTGTTTGCGTCAAGCGCCTGCTCGAGGATATAACCTTCCGCCATTTCGAGGTAGCGAACGCCCTTTTCCTTGGTGGCGTACATCGTACCGACCTGAGAACGCAGACCCTTGCCGAGGTCGTCGAGTCCGGAACCGATCGGAAGACCGTCTTCGGAGAACGCGGTCTGGGAACGGCCGTAAACGATCTGAAGGAAGAGCTCTCTCATCGCGACGTTGATCGCGTCGCAGACGAGGTCGGTGTTCAGCGCTTCGAGAAGCGTCTTGCCCTGCAGGATCTCTGCTGCCATAGCGGCGGAGTGGGTCATACCGGAGCATCCGATGGTCTCAACGAGGGCTTCCTCGATGATACCGTTCTTGACGTTAAGGGTCAGCTTGCAGGCGCCCTGTTCGGGAGCGCACCAGCCGATACCGTGGGTGAGACCGCTGATATCCTTGATCTCAAAGGCTTTGACCCAATTTCCTTCTTCCGGAATGGGAGCGGGGCCGTGCTTCGGTCCCTTTGCGACGTAAGCCATATTCTGGACTTCGCGCGTTAATGCGTATGGACATTCGCTCATGATAAGTCTCCTTTATCTGAAAATCTGGTATTTTACATACGGTATAATGATACCACATCCGGGGCAAAAAATCAAGTGCATTTTGAAATTTGTGCGCCTTCCGGCATCATGGCAAGGGCTTCACGCGCCGCTTTACCGGGAAGATTCTTCCCTGCCGATCACATCATTCTCTTTCTGTCTTTGGAAATCAGGAGGACGAGAAGCACGATGATCACGGCGCAAAAAGCGATGATACCGAGTGCAAGAGGAACGTTATCCTTTTTTTCCGCCGCAGGTTCATCGGTCACCGAAGGATCGGTCTGAGGTGCGTCGGTTTCGGGCTTTGCTTCGGTTTCGTTCGCGGGCTCCGTTGCGGGAACGGTTTCGGGCAGGGTCTCGGGCTCGGTTTCGGGGTCACCGGGAATGAAATTTTCCAATTCAAAGTAGTCGACCGAGTAACGGTATGACGTACTGAGGCAGGTCAGGGTCAGGACGTGTTCCCCCTCGTCAAGTCCGGTGAGGGTCAGGATGGGCGTGTGCGCGGTGTTGTTGTCGGTAGGCGCAACGAGATCGGTCAGCTGATCGGTCACGTCATAGCCGTCGAGGGACGCGACGATATCCGAAACCTGAAATCCGCCGTTGTTGCGGTAGCAGGTGCAGAGCCGGATACCGGTGCCGGAGAAGGTGATGGCGATCTGCGCGCCGTTGTAGACGTTCAGACCTCTGTCCTCGTAGAGATGCACGGCGTCTCTCCAGAACTGGAAATAATCGTCGTGCTGCCCGTTTTCATAATAAGCGGGAATCGGATAATAGGAGCCGAATCTGTCAATGAGTTCCACGTAAGTCTCATCGAAAATGGAATAACGGGTCCAGCCGTTTTCGACCGGATCCTCCCATTCCGCCCACGCTGCGGCGTTCACGGCGAAAAGGGTCGCGATCAGCATGACCGTAAGAAGAACGGAAATAAGTTTCTTCATTTTTGATATCCTCCATTCATTCGGAATATATTTATTATAATGCACCCTTGCCTGTCTGTCAATGCTTTCTTCCTTTTCCAAAAGAAAAATCCGCCGAAACGGCGGATTTTTCAATAATTCCTTTACGGAATCGTGATTCGGTTATGAATCAGTGTCTCTTCTTGGAAGCGACGAGCGCGACGCCGAGAGCGGCGACAGCGACGACAGCGACGGAAGAAACAGCGTCAAAGGTCGCGGGAGTGGGAGTAGTGCCCTTCTGAGGAGCGGGAACTTCCGCGCCTTCAGCGTAAGCGTACATATCGTCGAACTTGATGGTCAGACCGTCAAGGTTCTGAGGATCCAGCGTGTACATACGGAAGAAGTTGATCTTGCTCCAGTCAGCGTGGTTGTCATCGGTCTTATTGATATCAAGATGGATGAGGTTCCAACCGTCCTTGGGGCCACCCTCAATGATGGTGTTCCAGGCTGCGGGGAGGTTCCAGGTAGCTTCTTCTGCGTCGCAGGTGCCGCTGGAGGTCAGTTCGATCTGCGCGCCTTTGTACAGGCTGAGCTTGGAAGCATCGGAAGCGTAGAACCAGAAATCAACGTAATCGCATTCGCTGAGGTCGATGGGAGTGTCGAACTTAACGACGAAGGTATCGGCAGCCTTGACGGTGTCGTTAAAGGTATAGGAGTTGCAGCCGGTGCCGTCAACATGACCCTCGGTGTCAAGCGTGCCGAACTTCTGGGTATCGAAGCCGAACATCTTAACGACCTTCCCGTCGCCGGTAGGAGCTGCGGGAGCCTCTGCGCCCTCATTCTCGATATCGAAGTAGTCGAGAGAGAAACGGTAGGAAGCGCTGGTGCAGGTGAAGGTAACGGTGTGTTCACCGGCAGCCAGACCGGTAAGGGTCAGGATGGGAGTATGATCGGTGTTGTTATTGGTGGGAGCGATGAGGTCCTTCAGGCTGGAAGAAACGTCAGCGCCGTCGAGGGTTGCGCCGATCTGAGAGGTCTCAAAGCCGCCGTCGTTGCGGTACGCGGTGCAGAGCTTGATGCCGGTGCCCTTGAAGGTGATGGAAACCTTCGCGCCATTCATGACGTTCAGACCCTTTTCCTGATAAAGGTGGCCTGCATCCTTCCAGAACTGGAAGGAACCGTCGTTCTGACCGTTATCGTAGGAAGCGGGAATCGGATATGCGGAGCCGTCAGCGGCGAAGAGATCGACAAGAGCGTCGTCAAAAATGGAATGACGGGTCCAGTTTGCTTCTTCAGCGGCATCCGACCAGGCGGAAACGCTGACCACGCAAAGAGCCGCAAGCATCGAAATAGCAAGAAGAGCTGCGAGAATCTTTTTCATGATGGATAAACCTCCATAATATTTTCGGTTAATACATTATAGCCTATCTTTTTCCTTCTGTCAATCCTTTTTCGGAAAATTGTTTTCATTTATTTTAATTATTTTTCAAATTCGTTATTATTAATAAAGAAAAATCCGCCGGTTTGGCGGATTTTTCTCTGACGTTGTAACGGATCAGCCGATCCGGTAAAAATCAGTGTCTCTTCTTGGAAGCGACGAGCGCGACGCCGAGAGCGGCGACTGCGGCAACCGCGACGGAAGAAACCGCGTCGAAGGTAGCGGGAGCGGGCTCATCGGGAGTCTCGGTCTGATAGGAGACGGAGAATTCGGTCTTCTTGGCGCCGCCGTTGATGAAAGCGCCGTTGCCGTCAGCGGGAGTAGCGTCCTCGATCTTGACGTAGACAACGCCCTTGCCGAGGTAATCGGTGAGATCAAGCTCAAGATCCTGGCTGTTGAGGTTGCCGGTGACCGTGCTGCGGGCGATCTCGGTGTATTCCTTGTTATCCTTGGAAGCGGAGATCAGGAAGCCGTTGCCTGCGGGGAGCTTCAGCAGAGCGGAAGTGGGCTCGCCTTCGAAGGGGAGCGCCAGAATGACGTACATATCTCTGTCGGTGTACAGACCGCCGTCATGCTGGTTGTACTTGCCTTCAATCATGTAGCTGTCGAACTGTGCGTAGTTCTTCGCGTCGATGACGATGGGAGCGCCTTCCTTAGCCATGGTTTCGCTTCCGACCTTGATTTCGGTGCCGTCATCCTTGAGAGCAACGATGTTCTTGATGGCAAGCTTCGTAGCGGCGCCGGCATGGTCGACGTTGTACATACGGATGCGCTGGAAGGTCTTGGGATCCCAACCAGAAGTGGTACCGTCCTTCGGGTCGGTATCGTTGGACTCGCCGGATTCGGAAAGCGTCAGGGTGACGGTGTTCCAACCGTCAACGAGGCCGCCGAAGCCCGCGTTGCTATTGAAGGTCTTTTCCTTCCAGTCGGAGTTCTTGTGAGAACCGAGCTCAAAGGAGTTGATCTTGAGATTTTCCGCGGTTTCAACGAAGAACTCGAACTGAACCTTGGTAGCACCGGTGATATCGGTGGGCTTGAAGTGGAATTCCCAGATCGCGTTGGACGGAACGGGCCAATCGTAGGTCATTTCAGCATCCTGCGTATAAGTAGCGGCAGACGCGAAAATAGCCATGCCCGCGATCAACGTGCAGATAACCAGAAGAGATGCGAGAAGCTTTTTCATGGTAATTTCCTCCATAATAATTTGGTAACACCATTATAACCTGTTATATATTTTTTGTCAATACCGCTTTTACAAAATCGTGAAACTCTTTCACTTTTTCCGACCGTTCCGGGTCAAGCGGGTTCCTTTCCCAAAAAGAAACCCTCCCGAAGGAGGGTTTCAATGTCTGTTTGCGACAGAATCAATGTCTCTTCTTGGAAGCGACGAGCGCGACGCCGAGAGCGGCGACGGCGGCAACGGCGACGGAAGAAACCGCGTCGAAGGTTGCGGGAGCGGGATCGTCGGGCTGTTCGGGTTCAGCATTGAACTTGAAGGAATCGCGGCAGACGTAATCGTAGCCGGAATCGTTGAAGAAGAGAACGATGTCATACTCACCATCTTCCTTGGGAGCGCAGCCGTCGGCGTTGCCGAGGTTGGTCTCGAAGGTGTAGGTGACGGTCATCGTGTTGTCGGCGTCAACATTCAGCGCATCGGTAGGAACTGCTCTGCCCTCGTTGAGGTATCTCCAGGTCTGCATGGAATCAGCAGAGGAGTACGAGTTGGAGGTGTGCGCGGACGGATAAACGCCGACCCACGCGTCGCCCTTGAAATCGGGGTGATTCAGACCGGTCGCCTTGAAGGTGATGGTCCAGTCGTGCTCGCCGTTCCATTCAGCGGAAAGAACCTTGATCGTGGGAGTGACGTCGGGAGCGGGTTCGGCACCGATCTTGATCTCGGAACCGTCTGCCTTCACGGCGACGATGTTCTTGATGGCAAGCTTGGTAGCGGCACCGGCATGGTCGACGTTGTACATACGGATACGCTGGAAGGTGGTAGGATCCCAACCGGAAACGGAGCCGTCATTCGGGTTGGTATCGTTGGACTCGCCGGACTCGGCAAGCGTCAGGGTGATGGTGTTCCAGCCGTCAACGATGTTCTCAAAGCCCTTGCTGTTATTGAAGGTCTTTTCCTTCCAGTCGCAGGACTTGTGGGAACCGAGCTCAAGAGAGTTGATCCTGAGGTTCGCCGCAGTTTCTACGTAGAAATCGAACTTGACCGCAGTGGCACCGGTGATATCGGTGGGCTCGAAGGTAAACGCCCAGATTGCGTTTTCCGGAACGGGCCAGTCAAAGGACAGCTCGGAACCCTGACGGTAAACGGGAGCAGCGGATGCGAAGATCGCCATACCCATAACCAGCGTGCAGACGATCAGAAGAGATGCGAGAAGCTTTTTCATGGTTTTTTCCTCCATAAAGTATTTGGTATCTTCATTATAATATGACGTTTGTAATTTGTCAACACTTTCATAACAAAAAAAGAAACCGTCCGGAGACGGTTTCTTTTCGGTTCAGTGAAGAATCAGTGTCTCTTCTTGGAAGCGACGAGCGCGATGCCGAGAGCGGCGACTGCTGCAACCGCGACGGAAGAAACGGCGTCGAAGGTCGCGGGAGTAGGATCAACGGGAGTGGGATCAACGGGAGCTTCGGACTTGTAGGTGATAAAAACGGTGTTGTCAACGCCGCGGTAGATGTTGCCGCCCCAGCCGTTTTCCGGATAGGAGTCAGCAACGCGGATGTAAAGCTTGTCGCCCTTGACCCACTTGTCGGTCAGGTCGAAGGTGATATACTCGGCGTTCATACCGGTCTGAGGCTCAGCGCCCTCGGGCTTAACGTACTTGAAAACTTCGACCCAGTTGCCGTCCTCATTGGAAACCTGAAGGAGGAGCTGAGCGCCGGTCTTCATTGCGAACTCGATCTTTTCGATCTTGTCGGCATTCTCGATCGGGAAGCAGTAAACGGCTTCGGTATTGGCATCGGCAAAACGCTTTTCGGCGTTCAGACCGGTGTTGCATCTTACCTTATAGAGTTCCTCGGAGGGTTCGTCAACTCTGAAGGAAATCTTGGTGCGGGAATCGGGAGTTGCCTTGATGTTCTTGATACCGATCTTGGTATCAACGCCCTCTTCGACAAGAACGTTGTAGTAGCGGATTCTCTGGAGCTTGGTCATATCCATCGGCTCGTTCTGCGGATGACCGGAAGCGAGCGGAACGATGACGTGGTTCCAGGCACCGGCGTTCATGGTCTGGAAGCAGGGCTTGAGTTCATCCCACATCCACGCGAGCTCGTAGTGGTCCTGCTGTTCCTTGTCGGAACCGAGCTCAAACTGACCCTGACCGATCGCCATCTCGAAGTAATTTGCATCCTGAAGGAAGAAATCAAACTCGAGGTAATCGCAGGCAGAAATGTCAACGGGATCGAAGGTAATCTGGGGAGCGGTACCGCCGCTGTTGACGGTGATATCGGCAAAGGCTTCGGGGGCTTCCGCGATCGCGACGGGAGCGGCTGCAGATGCGGCGACGGACATACCGATCAGCATCGTGCAGACGACAAGAAGAAATGCGAGAATCTTTTTCATGGTTTTACCTCCATATAAATTTTGATACTACCATTATAATATGACATTTGAAATTTGTCAACTGTATCATAGCAAAAATGTCAACAGCAGCAAAGCAAAAAGGAAACCGTCCGAAGACGGTTTCCTTTTGAATTCAATGAAGAATCAATGTCTCTTCTTGGAAGCGACGAGCGCAACGCCGAGAGCGGCGACAGCAGCGACCGCGACGGAAGAAACAGCGTCGAAGGTTGCGGGAGTAGGATCATCGACGGGAGCGTCGGACTTATAGGTGACCTTCAGGGTGTTGACGTTATCCTTGAAGATGCTTCCGCCCCAACCGTTTTCGGGAGAAGAGTCGGCAATACGGATGTAGAGCGCGTCGCCCTTGGTCCACTTGTCGGTCAGATCAAAGTCGTAGACCTTGACGTCGGCACCTGCTTCGGGATGATCCGGAACGACTTCCGTGTACTTGTAAACCTCAACCCAGTTCTTGGCATCGTTGGAAACCTGAAGGAGGAGCTGGCAGCCGAGCTTGGCGCTGAACTCAACCTTTTCGATCTTATCGGTGTCAACCATACCGAAAGCGTAAACGGTTTCGGCGCCTGCATCGGAAAAGCGCTGCGTGCCGTTATCGCCGGCGGTGGTGTTGCGCAGATACTTAGCCTCGGAATCCTGATAGAGCTCGAATGCGTAAGTGCGGACGTTGCCTTCGAGAACGCCGGTGTCAAGGACAACGGGAGCGCCGCCGACCTTGATCTCGGTGTCGCCCTTGACGGCGACGATGTTTTTCAGCTTCACGTTGGTTTCTTTGCCGTCAACGTTGACGTTGAAGATACGGATGCGGCAGAGATGAGAATAGTCGAAACCTGCAACAGAACCGTCGTTCGCGTCTTTCCAGTCGTTGGATTCGGGTATGGAAGCGAGGTCAAGAGAAACAGTGTTCCACCCGTTAACGAGAGTGCCGAACGAAGCGGCGCCGTTGACCTGCTTTTCTTTCCAGTCGCAGTGCGGATGCGTACCGATTTCAAAGGAAGTGAAACCGAAATCGGCGGCAGATTCGAGATACAGGTCGAACTTCAGGGCAGTTGCACCGGTAATATCGGTGGGTTCGAAGGTGAATTCCTTGATGACGTCTTTCTTCATCGTCCACTCAAGAACCGTGCTCTGATCATAGTTGTACCCTGCGTTAATGCTGATCATCATACAGCCGAGAAGCGTGCAGACGATCAGAAGAGATGCGAGTAACTTTTTCATGGTCATTTTCCTCCATATAAAATTTGGTATTACCATTATAATATGACATTTGAAATTTGTCAACAGTTTCATAATAAAAGCATCAGCAGTTTTATAACAAAAAAAGGAAACTCTCCCGAGGGAGAGTTTCCGTAGGATTCAGTGAAGAATCAATGTCTCTTCTTGGAAGCGACGAGCGCGATGCCGAGAGCGGCAACAGCGGCAACGGCGACGGAAGAAACGGCGTCGAAGGTTGTGGGAGTAGGATCAACGGGAGTGGGATCGACGGGAGCGTCGGACTTATAGGTGACCTTCAGGGTGTTGACGTTATCCTTGAAGATGCTTCCGCCCCAACCGTCTTCGGGAGAGGAGTCGGCAATGCGGATAAAGAGCGCGTCGCCCTTCGTCCATTTATCGGTCAGATCGAAATCGTAAACCTTGATGTCGGCACCTGCTTCGGGATGATCCGGATCGTCGGGACGAACAAACTCGTAAACGGTAACCCAGTTCTTATCGTCATTGGAAACCTGAAGAAGGAGCTGGCAGCCGAGCTTCGCACTGAACTCAACCTTTTCGATCTTATCGGTATCGACCATACCGAAAGCGTAAACGGTTTCAAGCTTTCCATCGGAGAAACGCTGGGTCTTGTTGTCGCCGGCGTTGGTTCTCAGCAGATACTTTTCCTCGGACTCCTGATAGAGCTCGAACGCGTAAGTGCGGACGTTGCCTTCAAGTACGCCGGTGTCAAGCGCATTGCCGATCTTGATCTCGGTACCGTCTTCCTTGACGGCAACGATGTTGCGGAGACCGACCTCGACGTTGGCTTCCTTATCGCGCTCAACGTTGCGGAACATACGGATACGCTTGAATTCCGCGAAATTGAACAGAGCGTCTGCCTTCTGTTCGCCGCCGTTCAGGCTCATGGTAACGGTATTCCAACCGTCCTGAAGCGCACCGAACGCGGAAAGACCGAACTGACGCTCTTCGGTATCGCAGGCATCCTCGGAACCGACCTCAAATGCGTCCATCTTGAAATCAGCGGCCTTGCTGACGTACAGGTCGAACTTGAGGGAGACGGCACCGGTAATATCGGTGGGAGCAAACTTGATCGTCCAGATGAGCGGGAACTGACCCCAGATGGTCGTGCCCTGAACGTAGGTGGAGTTGCCGCCGGGAGCGCCCGCGGAAACACCGATGATCATGCAGGAAAGAAGTGCGGAGATAACGAGAAGAGACGCGAGTAACTTTTTCATGGTCATTTTCCTCCATATAAATTTTGATACTACCATTATAATATGACATTTGATATTTGTCAACAGTTTCATAACAAAAATGTCAACAGCAACAAAGCAAAAAGGAAACCGTCCGAAGACGGTTTCCTTTTGAATTCAATGAAGAATCAATGTCTCTTCTTGGAAGCGACGAGCGCGACGCCGAGAGCGGCGACAGCGGCGACGGCGACGGAAGAAACGGCGTCGAAGGTCGCGGGAGTAGGATCGTCGGGAGTGGGATCGTTGCCGGCGATCGTGGGCGTGACGGTAGCGTCAGCGCCGCAGGCGTACAGCATATCGAGACCGATCTGCTTGCCTTCCTTGTCGGCACCGCAGTTCGGGATGTAGATACGGACGTAGTTGACTCTGGAGAAGTCGCAGGCGCCGCCGATACCGAAGCGGAGGAGGTTCCAGCCCGCCTTGGGAGTGCCGACGACGTGGCTCTTCAGGGAGTCGGTGCTCCAGGAGGTCTCTTCCTTATCGCAGTCACCGCCGGAGGTGATCTCAAGCTGACCGCCGCCGATCTCATCGAAGAGGGCAACGTCGGAGACGTAGAAGTAGAGTTCAACGTTATCGCAGCCGGTGCAGTCAACGGGAGCGTCGAGGTTCTTCCAGATGACCTTGGTGCCGTCGGCAGCGCCGAAGGTGTAGACGACGGAAGCAGCGCCGTCAACCTTGTTATCGGTGTTGGCGGGAGCGCCCTTGATGTCTTCTTCGAAACCGTAGATCGGAACGACCTTGTCGTGCTTGGTGTTCTTGATGGTCAGGATCGCGTCCTGATTGAACAGGAGAGAGCCGCCGTTGCCGCCCTCAGTACCTGCCTTCTGGGTAACACCGTCAGCGGTGTACTCGAAGTTGGCGTGAGCGATACGGATGTAGATGTCGCCCTTGTTCTTGTCGATCTTGTCGGTCAGATCAAAGGACATGGTGGTGGAGTCGACGACCTTATCAGCAACGTAAAGGTCGGTCCAGGTCGCGTTGTCCTGAGAAAGGGAAACGCGGAGCCAGCCCCAGACACCGCACTGGAAGGTGACGGCGTTGGCGGTCTTGAAATCGCCGGAGAACTTCATGGTGACGTGGGTACCCGCGTCGCAGAAATACTGGGTGGTGTTGACGTGTGCGTTCGTGTCTTCAACGATGTAGCCTTCGTTCTTGGTTCCATCGGGACGGAACTTGATCACAACGTCATCAGCTGCGGATGCGAAAATCGTCATGGCGCAGATCAGCGTGCAGACTATGAGCAGAGATGCGAGAATCTTTTTCATGGTTTTTCCTCCATATAAATATTCGGATATTATCCTTTTCTTATTATAGCGCCGCCAAAATCAATTGTCAATATATTGTAAACTTTTGTACTATATTATATTGAACGAACTTTTCCCCGCCTTTTTGGTGATTTTGTTCATTCACGTCACGGCGTGCCAGCAGAGGTAATCCATCCACGCCTGCTTTCCGGCATCCGAGAGATGGAGCCCGTCGTAAGAGGCGTACTCGGCGCGCAGATCGCCGTACTCGTTGACGAGAACGGAATACACGTCGAGGAAGTAGACCTTGTCTTCATAGCACATCTGCTGAAGCGCGGCGTTCATTTCGACGATCTTTCGGTTGCCGCCGAAGCGTCCGCCCCAGTCCGGATCCTCCGCGTAGGATTTGCCGAGCGGGAAGACCGAGGTCACGTAGATGCTCGCCGACGGATAGAGCCGTTTCAGCCTCGTGATCAGCGAGCGGTAGGAGGTAATGTAAGTATAGTTCGGCGCCCACGTATCGTTCGCGCCGTAAAGCAGATAGATCGCGGCGGGATCGCCGAGGTCGTCGTAATAATCGATGATCCGTTCCCCGGCGTGCCGGAACGTAGAGGTCCAGTCGGGCATCAGCCCGTTGTAATTGGGCTTATCCCACGGCGCGAATACTTCCTCTCCGGTCGAGACCTTGACGCCGCTCGCTCCGACCATGCAGAGCGGGGTGACGCCCGAGAAGATCCCGTACTGATATTTTGTCAGCAAACCGTAGGTCATCGAGTCGCCGACCATCGCGGCGCGGTCAAAATACCCCTTGCCGACGGTTTCGGTCGGCGGGACCGGACGGCTGTAATCGTATTCCCATACGGGATCGGTCACGGGTTCTGTAACGGGCTCCGTTTCCGGCTCCGTTTCCGGCTCCGTTTCCGGCTCCGTTTCCGGCTCCGTCACGGGTTCCGTTACGGGCTCGGTGACAGGCTCGGTGACCGGTTCGGTCACGGGCTCGGTGACGGGTTCGGTCACGGGTTCGGTGATCGGTTCCGTCACGGGTTCCGTTGTCGGTTCGGTAACAGGTTCGGTCACGGGTTCGGTGACCGGTTCGGTGATCGGTTCGGTCACGGGTTCGGTGATCGGTTCGGTGATCGGTTCGGTCACGGGTTCGGTGATCGGATCCGTTGCCGGATCGGTCGCGGGTCCGGTTTCCGTTCCCGGCTCCGTCTTCGGTTCCGTCTCCGGTTCCGTCTCCGATTCACCGGTCGTTTCCCCGGTCGGGTCGGTTTTCGAGCCCGGAATGATGATGATCCCGCGCGCGGTCGTTCCCGGTGCGGTCTCCTCACCGCGGAAGAAGGGCAGCCTGCCGCTCGTATAGACCGCGATCCCCGCCGCGATCAGCGCAAAGCTGACGAAGAGGCTGAGGACGCCGATCACGATGCCGAGCCGCACCTTCCTGTTTTGATTGATACTCATAGACTTTTCAGAACGTAATATCGGCAAATTCGTCTTCCCCGGTCTCCCCGCTGCCGGAGGCGGGGGCGAGGGTCACGGTCCCCTCCCCCGAAATTTCGGAGAAGGAGGCTTCCGGATTCTGCAGAAGGATGTTCAGCACCATCAGATAGTCGCGGATGATCTCGCGCGGCGTGATCATCGCGTCGGCGCCCGCGCGGGCGAGGCAGGAGGAAAGGAAGACCTTCGTTTCCTCCGCGGTCACGCGCGGCTCCCAGTTATAATACTGTCCGTGGAGCTTCGTCAGACGGGTGATGAGCGCGTAAAGCTCGTTGTCCGAGAGGCGGCGGAGCCTTATCACCGGTCCGAGCAGGTTTTTATAGGTCCCGTCCGAGAATTTTCCGTCCGAAAGGCGGCTTTTCAGCGCCTCGTAGCTGTAAAGCCCGCGTCTGGTGTCCTCAAGGAACTGCGGCGTGCCGCCCATGATGATCCCGAGTCCGGGAGCGTGCCCCTGCAGGGTATCGTTGAACATCGAAAGGATCTTTTCGTAGTTGTTCTCGCGGGAAACGCGGTTGGGGATCTTATACAGATTGACGCACTCGTCGATGAACAGGATGAGGCCCCGGCTGCCCGTCTTTTTCAGAAAGGCGGCGAGGAGCTTGATCGCGTCGTACCACGTTTCGTCGCAGATGACCGAGCCGACGCCGAGCGCCGATTTTGCTTCGGTGCGGGTATTGAATTCGCCGCGCAGCCAGCGGAGGCAGGCGGATTTCTTTTCCTCGTCCCCGTGGACCGTCGCGCGGTGATAAAGCGCAATGACGCGGGCAAAATCGAAGCCGCCGACCTGATCCTCCAGCTCTCTCGCGACCGAATAGACCCTCTCCTCGACCTTCTTTTCAAATTCATCCGAATCGGGGGAAAGCCCCTCCGCGGCGAGCGAGGCGCGGATGCCCGAAAGCCAGCCCGAAACGATCTGCGGCAGGGCGCCGCCCTCCGGGTTGGTCTGGGTGGAAAGGTTGCGGATCAGCTCGCGGTAGGTGGCGATGCCGGTCCCCTTCGTGCCGCAGATACGGCGCTCGGGGGAGAGGTCGCAGTCGGCGCAGACGAAGCCCCGGCTCATCGCGTAGCCGCGTATGAGCTGCATCAGAAAGCTTTTGCCGCTGCCGTATTTGCCGATCAGAAAGCGCATCGAGCCGCCGCCGTCGTCCACCGTTTCGAGGTCGGAAAGCAGCGCCTTCACTTCCTCGTCGCGTCCGATGGCGATATAGGGCGCGCCCACGCGGGGCACGACGCCCGCCGAGATCGAATTCATCAATGACGCGAGGATCCTCTTCGGGACCTTTACCGACGCATCCATCCGGAAATCTCCTCCTTATAATCTTCGATCAGCCGCCATCCGGTGTCTCCGTCGGGTTCGACGGCGATATCGCCGAGATAATCAAAGGCGGCAAGGTTCATCTTCTCGATCAGGGTATCGGGAAGCAGGTTTGCGTTTTTCGCGATCGCGTTCAGCCTGCCGTTCTCCCCGGCAAGCAGCGCTTCAAAGCCCGCGCGCACCGGATTGCCGTCGGCGGGCGGGGGCGCGGCTTCTTCTTCCTCCGCGGTCTCCGCTTCGGGAAGCGTTTCTTCCCCGGGGAAAGGGACCGAAGCGATCTCCGCCGGGAAAGCGTCCCGGTCGGGCTCTCCGGAAAAGGCGTCCACCAGCCGTTCGGTGGTGTCCCAAGCGTTTTCCTCGATCTTTTTCGCCTCTTCCTCCGAAAAACCGGTGGAAAGGGCTTCGTACAGCGCTTCGTTGATCGGGCTGCGGGTCTCCTCCCGCGCCTCGCGGCGTTTTTCCGCCTCTTCCTCCGCTTTCCTTTTCCGGAAGGGCGCGAAATAGAGGTCGATGCCCTCCTTCAGCGTCGGGTCGAGCCCCGCGACGCGGTAGCGGCTCTTGACGCCGAGCAGCGCGCGGATCTGGTTTTCGATATAGCGCACGGCGTCGGTCACGGCGAACCGCAGCTCCGCCGAGCGGGTGCAGGAATAATATTCGATCTCAAGGCGCCGTCTGACGCTGTATTCGCAGGGCGCGCCGAGATAGGTCTCACGGATAACGCGGGTGTGGAACATCTGCTTCAGCCGCAGTCTGCCGCTCCCGTCCCTGCCCGCGCGCGAAAACGCGAAGCGGAACGCCGCCTCCATGTGCTTTTCAAACGCGGGGCGGGTCGTTTCGTCGCAGTATTTGCTCGTTTCCCAGTTATAGTTCGAGCCGTAGCGGTAGAGCGCGGAGGACAGCGGATCGCCGTCTTTCTTTTCCAGCCCGAGCCAGAATTCCCGCAGAGAGGAGCGCCGCGTGATCTCGGGGAGCGCGGCGGAAAGCGCCGTCAGATCGGGGGAGACGCGATGGATCAGACAGTAATCGGTCACCCATTCGGTCAGATAGGCGTCAAGACGGGGGAACCGCTCCCTGTAATGCCCCCACATACCCGAAAGACGGCGGATGCCCTCCTCGGGCGGGATGCGGTCGGGCAGGATCAGGATCTCGTAGGTGTACAGGAGAAGATATGAGAAGTCCGCCTCGGGATATTCCCCCGCGTTCACGCGGTCACGGAACCAGAGATAATAATTTTTCTGTGCCGGTTCGAGCGTGTGCGGCAGGGGCATATAGCCGAAAAAGGGGACGTAATCGGTTTCTTCGGGTTCTCCGGTCAGATACCGGTCGACCTCGGCGTGGAAATCGCCGAAATAGGGCGTGCCGGAATGCCACGGATAGACCGAGACCTTCACGAGGAGCGGATTGTCCTCGGGCAGGTATTCGAGAAGAGGTCTCGTCGGTTCGGTTTTCAGCGTGAAATCCGAGAGGTCGCGCCTGCCGTCCGGATCACCGCTTCGCCTGAGGGCGGGACCGGGCGCGTTTTTCGGCACCGGCTCGCTTTTCGTCTCCCCGCGGTCGGGGACCGGCGTGACGGTGATCTCCGCAAAGGAGGAGTCCTCCGCGAAGTGCCGCGGCGCGGAAACGTCGGGCATCGTCTTTTTCACGGAGGCGCGCTGCTGCGCCGCTTCGAGCGCTTCCCTTGCGAGGCGCAGTTTATCCGAAGCGCAGCGCAGCTTATCCGCTTCGGTGCCCTGCCCTGCCGCTTCGAGCGCTTCCCTTGCGAAGCGGAGCTTATCCGACGCAAGGGCGATTCTCTCCGAAGCATAACGGAGCTTATCCGCTTCGGAACGGGGCGGGATCGGTTCGGTGCGGACGCTTTCCGTCTCTCCGACGTTCACGTAAGCGGCGCCGGTATCGGAAGCGAACGGACGGGAACCGGAGGGGCGCTTTTTCGGCATCATATCCGAAAGGTCCCAGAACGAATCGACCTCTTCCATCCGGGTCTTTTTTCCGGTATCGCTCATTCCGCTCCCTCCTCTCGTTCCGCGATCTTATCATATTATTATATCACAGGGTCCTTCATTCGTCAATAGGGAAAAAACAGCCCCGTTTTTTCCTTTTTCTTCCGCTCCGGACGCACGTTTCGGGAAATGATTCTTGACACCCGCCGCGAATTGTGATAGAATGCTATTATCTGTAATTATTGCGTTTTCAGCGAAAGGATACCCTCTATGATTATCACCGAACTGCTGGAGCGGAACGCCCGTCTGTACGGCGGGGAGACCGCTCTCGTCGAGATCAGCCCCTCCGAGGCAAGGGACAGCGCCGTGACCTGGCGCGAAATGAGCCTCGTTGCCGGTGCCTCCTCCGATACGCCCTACCGCCGTGAGATCACCTGGGAAGCCTTTGACGCGCAGGCGAACCGCGTTGCCAATCTGCTTCTTTCCCGCGGTGTGAAAAGAGAGACCAAGGTCGGCATCCTGATGATGAACTGCATCGAATGGCTCCCGATCTATTTCGGCATCCTGAAGGCGGGCTGCATCGTCGTGCCGCTCAATTACCGCTATTCCGCGGACGAGATCCTTTACTGCGTCGGACTCGCCGATATCGAACTCCTCGTCTTCGGTCCCGAGTTCATCACCCGTATCGACGCGATCCGCGACAAGCTGGAGGGGACCCATCTCTTCTTCGTCGGCAAGGACGTTCCCGCTTACGCGGAGGACTGCCTCGCCCTCTCCCGCTACTGCTCCGAAAAGTTGCCTCCCGTCTCGATGACCGAGGAGGATTACGCCGCGATCTATTTCTCCTCCGGCACCACCGGCTTCCCGAAGGCGATCCTGCACAAGCACCGCTCGCTCTATTGGGCGGCGGTCGTCGAGCAGAACCATCACGGACAGACCCGCGACGACGTCTTCCTCTGCATCCCGCCGCTCTATCACACCGGCGCGAAGATGCATTGGTTCGGCTCCCTCCTTTCGGGCTCGAAGGCGGTCATCCTGCGCGGCATCAAGCCGGAATGGATCTTACGCACCGTGACCGAGGAAAAATGCTCGATCGTCTGGCTGCTCGTGCCGTGGGCACAGGACATCCTCGACGCGATCGAATCGGGCAGGATCAAGCTCTCCGATTATTATCTCGACCGCTGGCGCCTGATGCACATCGGCGCGCAGCCGGTCCCCCCGAGCCTGATCCGCCGCTGGCTCGCGGTCTTCCCGCATCATAAATACGACACCAACTACGGGCTGAGCGAGTCCATCGGCCCCGGCTGCGTCCACCTCGGCGTCGAGAACGTGGAAAAGGTCGGCGCGATCGGCAAGGCGGGCTACGGCTGGGAGACCCGCATCGTTGACGACAAACGGAACGACGTCGAAAAAGGCAAGGTCGGCGAGCTCGCCGTCAAGGGTCCCGGCGTCATGACCTGCTACTATAAAAACAAGGAAGCCACCGACGAGATCTTCGACGGAACGTGGCTCTATACCGGCGATATGGCGAGAGAGGACGAGGACGGCTTCATCTACCTCGTCGACCGCAAGAAGGACGTCATCATCACGGGCGGTGAAAACCTTTACCCCGTCCAGATCGAGGACTTCCTCCGCGCCTACGACAAGATCAAGGACGTCGCCGTCATCGGTCTTCCCGACAAGCGTCTGGGCGAGATCGCCGCGGCGATCGTCGAGGTCAAGGAAGGCGAGACCTGCACCGAGGAGGAGATCAACGAGTTCTGCACCGGTCTTCCCCGCTACAAGCGCCCGAAGAAGATCATCTTCGACAAGGTCCCGAGAAATCCCACCGGCAAGATCGAAAAACCGGTTTTAAGAAAACGCTTCTGTCACGGCAGCCTCGTGGAAGAAGAAACCACCAACTAAAGAGAGGAAACGATCAGATATGAAAAAACTGCTGCTCGGAAACGAAGCGGTCGCGCGCGGTCTTTACGAGGCGGGCTGCTCCTTCGTTTCCAGTTATCCCGGAACGCCGAGCACCGAGATCACCGAGGCGGCGGCGACCTATCCCGAGATCTACGCCGAATGGGCGCCGAACGAAAAGGTCGCGATGGAATCCGCCTTCGGCGCGTCCCTTTCGGGCGTCAGAAGCTTCTGCGGGATGAAGCACGTCGGCATGAACGTTGCCGCCGACCCGCTTTTCACGATCTCCTATACCGGCGTCAACGCAGGTATGATCATCGCCGTCGCCGACGACGCCGGGATGCACTCCTCGCAGAACGAGCAGGATTCCCGCCACTACGCGATCGCGGCGAAGCTGCCGATGCTCGAGCCTGCCGATTCCGGCGAGGCGCTCGCCTTCACCAAGCTCGCCTACGAGCTTTCCGAAACCTTCGATACCCCGGTCATTCTGAAAATGTGCACCCGCGTCGCCCACTCCCAGAGCATCGTCGTTACAAGCGAGCGCAAGGAAGCGTCGAGGCGGCAGTACATCAAGAATCCGGCGAAATACGTCATGATGCCCGGCTACGCCAAGCTCCGCCACCCGTTCGTGGAGGAACGGACGAAAAAGCTCACCGAATACGCCGAGCACTGCTATTTCAACCGCGTTGAGGAAGGGAGCGACCGTTCGCTCGGCTTCCTGACCTCCTCCACCTCCTATCAGTACGTCAAGGAGGTCTTCGGGGATCGGTATCCGGTCTTCAAGCTCGGGATGATCAACCCGATGCCGGTCGAATCGATCAAGGAATTCGCCGCCTCCGTCGGGAAGCTGATCGTCGTCGAGGAGCTGGACGGGATCATCGAGACCCATTGCCGCTGCCTCGGGCTTGAGGTCACCGGCAAGGAGCTCTTCACGGGCATCGGCGAGCTTTCGACCAACGCCGTCGCGAAGGCGATGGGCGTTGAGGCGGCGGAGGGTCCCGCGATGGACTGCGAGATCCCGAACCGTCCGCCGGTCATGTGTGCGGGCTGCCCGCACCGCGGTCTCTTCTACGTTCTGAACAAGCTGAAGCTCACCGTTCTCGGCGACATCGGCTGCTATACCCTCGGCGCCGTCGCGCCCCTCTCGGCGATCGACTCCACGATCTGCATGGGCGCGTCGGTCTCCGGTCTCCACGGCTTCGTCAAGGCGAGCGGCAGCGACGCCGCGAAGAAGACGGTCGCCGTCATCGGCGATTCGACCTTCATGCACTCGGGCATCACCGGGCTCGTCAACGTCGCCTACAACGATTCCCACGCCACCGTCATCATCCTCGACAACTCGATCACCGGTATGACCGGTCATCAGCAGAACCCCACGACCGGATTCAACCTCAAGGGCGATCCGGCGTCGAAGATCGACCTCGAAGCGCTCTGCCGCGCGGTCGGCATCGAACGGGTCCGCGTCGTCGATCCCTATGACCTCGCCGAATGCGAGGAGGCGATCCGGGAGGAGGTCGCCGCCGAGGCGCCCTCGGTCATCATTTCGAGACGTCCCTGCGCCCTCCTCAAATACGTGAAGCATCCCGGTCCGATCACCGCGGACGCCGCCAAATGCCGCGGCTGCCGCGCCTGCATGAAGATCGGCTGCCCGGCGATCTCGATGGAAAACGGCAGAGTGAAGATCGACAACACCCTCTGCACCGGCTGCGGCGTCTGCGGACAGCTTTGCAAGTTCGGCGCACTCGAAGGCAGAAAGGAGAGCGCGAAATGAAGACCGTTAATATCATGATCGTCGGCGTCGGCGGTCAGGGCACCCTTCTCGCCTCCAAGCTGCTCGGACGCATCCTTCTCTCGAAGGGCTACGACGTCAAGGTCAGCGAGGTCCACGGAATGAGCCAGCGCGGCGGATCGGTCGTCACCTACGTCCGTTACGGCAGCCGCGTCTATTCCCCCGTCATCGACCGGGGCGAGGCGGATTTCATCGTCTCCTTCGAGCTGCTCGAGGCGGCGCGCTATACCGCCTTCCTGAAAGAGGGCGGCAGGATCGTCACCAACTCCCGCAAGGTCAACCCGATGCCGGTCATCACCGGAGCGGCGCAGTACCCCGAGGCGCTGGAAGAAAAAATGCGGGAAAAGGGCATCGCGCTCGACTGCGTCGACGCGCTCTCCCTCGCGGAGCAGGCGGGCACCGCAAAGGCGGTCAATCTCGTCCTTCTCGGCGTTCTCTCCCGTTACTTTGATTTCACCGAAGAGGAATGGATGGTCGCCATCGAAGAGAGCGTGCCCGAAAAGTTCCTCGCGGTCAATAAAAAGGCGTTCCTTCTCGGCAAAAACGCGTAAAAACGAAGGAAAAACCGATGGAAAATCAGTATTATCAGAAGGAGATCGAGACCGCCTCCCCGGAGACCCTCCGGAAATGGCAGGACGAGCGGCTGGTAAAGCAGGTGCGCCACGTCTGGAACGATCTCCCCTATTACCGCAAAAAGATGGAAGAGGCGGGCGTCACCCCGGACGATATCAAGTCCCGTGACGATCTGTACAAGCTTCCCTTCTTAACGAAGGACGACCTGCGCGACGCCTATCCCTACGGCTTCCTCGCCGTACCGCGTAAGGACTGCGTCCGCATCCAGTCCACCTCCGGCACCACCGGGAAACGGGTCGTCGCCTTCTACACGAAGGAGGATATCGACCTCTGGGAGGACTGCTGCGCGCGCGCCATCACGGCGGCGGGCGGCACGGCGGACGACGTGCTTCAGGTCTGCTACGGCTACGGTCTCTTCACCGGAGGCGCGGGGCTCCACGGCGGCAGCCACAAGGTCGGCTGCATGACCCTGCCGATGTCGTCGGGCAACACCGACCGTCAGCTCCAGTTCATGGAGGATCTCGGCACCACCTTCCTCTGCTGCACCCCGTCCTACGCCCAATACCTCGGCGAATGCGTGAAGGAGCGCGGTCTTTCCGATCGCATCCACCTGCGCGCCGGCATCTTCGGCGCGGAGGCGTGGAGCGAGGAAATGCGCCGCGACATCGAAAAGACCCTCGGGCTCAAAGCCTACGATATCTACGGTCTGACCGAGATCAGCGGTCCCGGCGTCGCGTTTGAATGCTGTGAGCAGAACGGGATGCATATCAACGAGGACCACTTCATCGCCGAGATCATCGACCCCGAGACCGGAAAGGTCCTCCCCGAAGGGGAAAAGGGCGAGCTGGTCTTCACCTCGGTCGATAAGGCGGCGTTCCCGCTCATCCGCTACCGCACCCGCGATATCTGCGTCCTGCACCGCGGAAAATGCTCCTGCGGACGCACCTTTCTCAAAATGTCGAAGCCGATGGGCCGCACCGACGATATGCTGATCGTCAAGGGCGTCAACGTCTTCCCTTCCCAGATCGAAACCGTGCTGATGGAGCTCGGCTATACGTCGAACTATCAGATCGTCGTCGACCGCGTGAACGCGACCGATACGATCGAGGTCCTCGTCGAAATGACCGCCGAGAATTTCTCGGACGAGCTCGGCAAGATCACCGCCATCGAAAAGAACATTCTCTCCGCTCTCAAGGCGATGCTGGGCATCAGCGCGAAGGTCCGCCTCGTCGCGCCCAAGTCGATCGAGAGAAGCGAGGGAAAAGCCATCCGTGTCATTGACAAACGAAAGATCTGAACAGGAGGATACGATATGACCTTGAATCAGATTTCCGTCTTTCTCGAAAACCGCACCGGGGAGCTCTCGGCGATCACCCGTCTCCTCTCGGAGAACGGCGTCGATCTCCGCGCCCTCAACATTGCGGAGACCTCGGATTACGGCATCATCCGCTTCATCTCGAACGATCAGCGCAAGGCAGCAGCGATCCTTTCCGCCGAGGATTACGTCATTTCGGTCACCCCGGTCAGCGCCGTCGCCGTTCCCGACCGTCCGGGCGGACTTTCCGGTCTGCTTGCCCTGATGGCGGACGCCGGGCTGAACGTGGGCTATATGTACTCGGTCTTCTCGGAATCGGCGGGCAAAGCGATCATGATCATGCGCGTGGAGGACCCCGAAAAGCTCGACGCCCTCCTCGCGTCCCATCCCGAATACCGGATGGACGAATTTTGCTGAAAAGAGCGTGAATGAAAAATGCAGGAATTAAGCAGAAAAAATAAACTCTTCACCGATTCCGTCATCCGCCGGATGACGAGGATCGCCCTTTCGTGCGGCGCCATCAATCTGGCGCAGGGCTTCCCGGATTTTGATCCGCCGAAGGAGATCACCGCCCGTCTCGCCGAGATCTCGGCGATCGGTCCTCATCAGTATCCGATCACGATGGGCGCGCCCAATTTCCGTGCCGCCCTCGCCCGCAAGTGCGGCAGATTCATGGGCAGAACGCTCGATACCGAGACCGAAATGGTCGTCACCATCGGCTCCACCGAGGCGATGGTCGATACGATCTTCGCCCTCACCAATCCGGGCGACAAAATCATTATGTTCTCGCCCTATTTCGAGAACTACCGCGCGCAGGCGATCATGGCGGACTGCGAGCCGGTCTTCGTCCCGCTCGTCCCGCCGTCCTTCAACTTTGATCCCGCCGTCCTCGAGGACGCCTTCCGCTCCGGCGCGAAAGCGATCCTGATCTGCAACCCGTCCAACCCGAGCGGCAAGGTCTTCACCTATGAGGAGCTGACCTTCATCGCCGACCTCTGCAAGAAATACGACGTCTACGCGATCATGGACGAGGTCTACGAGCATATCGTTTACGAGGGACACAAGCACGTCTATATGAACAGCCTGCCCGGAATGTGGGAGCGCACCGTTTCCTGCTCCTCCCTCTCGAAGACCTATTCGATCACCGGCTGGCGTCTCGGCTACGCGATCGCGCCGAAGCATCTGATGGACCGCATCAAGCAGTACCACGATTTCGACACGGTCGGCGCCGCGTCCCCGCTGATGGAAGCCGCCGTCGTCGGTCTCGATATGCCCGACAGCTACTATAAGGAATTCGGCGATCACTACGCCCACATGAAGAAGCTCTTCACCGACGGGCTCCGCGATATCGGCATCCCCTTCACCGATCCGCAGGGCGCGTACTTCGTCCTCGCCGACATCGGTCCCTATCTGAAAAAGGGACAGACCGACGTGGAATTCTGCGAAAAGATGGCAAGAGAGGTCGGCGTCGCCTGCGTACCCGGCACCTCCTTCTTCAACGAGGACGTGAACAACATCGTCCGCGTCCACTTTGCCAAGAAGGACGAAACGCTTTACGAGGCGCTGGAGCGTCTTTCCAACCTCGGCAAGATCATGAAATAAGCCGAAACGGGGAAAAACCGGCCGTATGGCTGCATTTTTCCCCGTTTTGCGTCAGAATAAAATAGCGGAGGAAACGATTTTATGACCTGGGAAGAACTGGAACAGTCCTGCAGGACCTGTGAAAAATGCGAGCTTTGCCGGACGAGAACGAACACCGTTTTCGGCGTGGGCAACAGAAAGACCGGGATCCTTTTCGTCGGGGAAGCGCCCGGCGAGCAGGAGGATCTGAAGGGCGAGCCCTTCGTCGGCGCCGCCGGAAAGCTCTTTGACCGGTTTCTCGAAGCCGTCGATATCCCGAGAGAGGATATCTACATCGCCAACATTCTGAAATGCCGCCCGCCGAAAAACCGCGATCCCCTCCCGGCGGAGGAGGACGCCTGCATCGGCTATCTGCAGGCACAGATCGACCTTATCAGACCCCCGCTCGTCGTCTGCCTCGGCAGGATCGCCGCGATGCGGCTGATCAAGCCCGATTTCCGCATCACGAAGGAGCACGGGATATGGGTCAAAAAGGATAATTACGAGATCTGCGCGGTCTATCATCCCTCGCTTCTCCTCCGCGATCCGCGCCGTAAGCCCGAAATGATGGAGGATATGAAGCTGATCGCACAGCGCTACGCCGTGCTGAAGGGTCTCGGGTACTGAAATGCGGACGTTTCTCTATTTTCTGTTCCTGATCCTCCTCGCCGTCGGGAGTACTTACCTCCCCAAAACGAAAAAGCTGAAAAAAGCGTTTCTCGTCACGCTCGGCGTCCTCTTTGCCGCCGAGATCGTGATCTTCAACGCGTCCTCCTTTCACCTTTGGTTCGGTGATTACGAGCGGGAGGAGCTTTCCCTTGCCGACGCAGAGCGGAATCTGATCGACGCCGACGGCACCGTCGGCGACCGCCGCGCGACCGTGACCTTTCCCGACCTGAACAAACGGGTCGGCACCGTTTCGGTCTCGCTCGAGCTGCCCGAAAGCATGATCACCGCCGACGTCACCGCCGATATCACCGACGAAACGAGCGCCCCCTACCGCAATTCGATCGCCTCGAAGACGGTGATCCACGGCGACGCGCGCTCCGAGGTAATGGTCTGCGAGTTTTCCGGCAGGGTCGGCTCGCTCCGCCTGCACTTCCCCGCCGCGGCGACGGCGGACGGCTATGCGGTGACGAAGATCGAGATCAACCGCCCGGTTCCCCTCGTCTTCTCGCCCACCCGTCTGCTCCTGCTCTTCCTTCCGATCGCGCTACTCCTCTGGCTCCTCCTCTCCCCCGCCCTTTCGGGCAGAGTGAAGGAAAACGGAGAAGTCCTCGGCGATATCGGCAGGGTCACGACCTGCGTCTGTCTGCTGATCGCCCTCTTTATGATCACCCTCACGCAGATCGGCCGTTCGGGCGGCGTCCTTTCCGATTTCCGGTCGCAGACGGGTAATCAGATCACAAAGGAGCTGGTCGACGCCTTTGAAGCCGGTCAGGTCTCCCTCCTCGCCGAGCCCTCCGAAGAGCTGCTCGCGATGGAGAACCCCTACGACTGGTACGCAAGGAGCAATCAGAACGTCAGCGCCCTCTGGGACCACTGCCTCTACGACGGAAAGTATTATTCGTATTACGGCATCGCTCCGGTGCTGCTCCTCTTCCTGCCCTATCATCTGCTGACCGGATGCTATTTCCCGACCGCGGAGGCGTGCCTCCTCTTCTCGGGCGGCGGCATCATCTTCTTAACGCTTCTGTACCTGACCTTCGTGAAGAAATTCTTCCCGAAGATCACCGTAAGAATGGCTGCCGCGGGGCTTTTCATCGCGCAGGCGTCGAGCGGGATCTGGTACTGTCTCGCAAACCCGCTCTTCTACGAGATCGCGCAGAGCTCGGGCTTCCTCTGCACCACGGCGGGCTTCTATTATCTGCTTTCCGCCGATCTTCTCGGAGGCGGGAAGCCGAAAAAGGGACGGGCTGCCGCCGCGACGGTCTTCCTCGCGCTCGGCGTCCTCTGCCGTCCGACCCTCGCCGTTTACTGCGTCGCCTCCCTGTTCTTCCTCTTCTTCGGGCTGAAGAAGGTTTGGAAAGACAAAAAGGAGGCCGTGAAATATCTGCTCGCGGCGCTCCTGCCCTACGTTCTGATCGGCGGCGTACAGATGTGGTACAACTGGGCACGCTTCGATTCCCCGCTTGATTTCGGCATTCAGTATTCGCTGACGATCAACGACTTCACCCGCTCGGAATTCCATCTCCGCTTCGTGCTGATCGGGGTGTGGAATTACCTCTTCTCCTTCCCGGGGCTCGACCTCACCTTCCCCTTCATCCACTCGAATTTCGAGACGCTCGGCGTCAACGGCTACTATTTCATCGCCAACAAATCGGCGATCGGCATCGTGTGGCGCGCGCTCCCCGTCCTCTCCTTCCTGTACGCGGGACGTGCGGTGAAGCGGTCGAAGAGCTCGCTGACGAAGAGCAGCCGCGCGCAGGCGTTCCTCGTCATCGCCGCCGTGTCGGTCCTCTGTCCCGCCGTCATTCTGTGGTCGATCTGGGAAAGCGGCTACGGCGCGCGGTACTGCGTCGATTTCTCGTGGCAGATCCTCCTCGGCGCGCTCTCGGTCGCCTTCTTCCTGTGGCAGACCTGCGAGTTCGGGGAAAAACGCAGGATCGCGGAAAAGCTGCTCGTCCTTGCCGTTCTTCCCGCCCTCCTCGTCTCCTTCGCGCTTCATTATTCCTATACCGAGACCGCGGTGGCGACGCCGGTGCTCAAGGCGCTCGTCAAGGTCTTTGAAAGTCTCTTCGTTTTCTGGAAATAAAGAAAAAGAGGGCGTAAAATGGGTTATCTCGAATCTGGTGGTGTTGGCATAAGTTAAACCATTCACCCCTTCAAAGACAATAGTGGAGTTTTGCCTACCAAGGTAAGACTCCACTATTTTTAATCTTTGAGGAAAAAGCTGGTGATGACAAACGCACCTCTTATCATAATCCCATGTTCCGACAATGGATTTGTCAGCAGAACAGCTTTTTCAAATTAACACAATGCCGACGATCAGAACAGCCGGCACAAGCAGCGTGATGATCCCGGTACGGATTCTCCTTCTTCGCTGTGTCTTTCTCCTTGCGGCAAGCCGTCTGTTATATTCCGCCCCGGATATAGCGGGGCGCTCCGGTGTTTCTGACATAAGCGGTATCTTCTTCATTGAAAAGGGCGGAGACGGTTTTGAGCCGCTCCGCCCTTCGGTGTGTTTACGATTGCCGGTTATTCAGCTCTTTTTCTTTTTTTACCGTATACGGTGGTTCCGACAAGTGCGCCGCCGCTGACAAACAGGAGCGCGATCCACAGGAACATATGGCTGTTGTCGCCGGTCTGAGGGTTGGTCGGATCGGTCGGTGCAACAGAGTTCTTCGTCCATTTTGCGTAAACCGTGGTATTTGCGGTAATCGCCGTATTGAAATCGAACTTCGCGGAGAAGGCGGCGTCTGCATACCAACCATCAAAAGTCCAGCCCTCTGCAGTAGGATCGGTAGGCA
>JAKSPT010000021.1 GCA_024404495.1 Lachnospiraceae bacterium | reverse complement strand
ATCGAAAAGACGGGGAATCCGCGTCTTCCTCCCCCTGCGGGTCCCTTTTTCCGCCAGGCTCCTTTTTCTGACAAGAAAAAGGGCCGTAAATGCTTTACAGAATATAAATAACGTGCTATAATCAAATCAGAAACAAATTTCACCATCACACGGAGGAAATCACGATGAAAAAAGCGATTGCCCTTTTTCTTCTGCTTTTGATGCTGCTCACCGCCTGCAAACCGGCGGGCGGCGGAACGGACGCGACCGACACTCAGTCGGACGGTACCGAAACCGTGCCGGTGATCCCTTCGGGCGCCGCCTTTACGATCTCCGAGGAAACCCTGCGCGATAAGATCGCGGGCTCGTGGGTAGCGCAGATGGTCGGCGTCACCTGGGGCGCTTCGACCGAGTTCCTCTGGCAGGGAACGATCATCCCCGAAAAAGACGTCCCGAAGTGGAAGTCTTCGATGGTCAACGACGCCTTCTCACAGGACGACCTCTACGTCGAGATTCCCTTCATCGACGCGATGAAGGACCACGGCGTCGGCTGCTCCCTTGAGACCGTCGCCGACTATTTCCGCGACTCCGAATTCGGTCTCGCCCACGCGAACTATCAGGGCAGACTGAATCTGCAGGCGGGCATTCCCGCGCCCGACAGCGGTTCCTATCTCTATAACTACCACGCCGACGATATCGACTGGCAGATCGAGGCGGACTTCCTCGGGAACTTCTATCCCGGTATGATCTCCGCCGCCGCTTCGCGCTCCTTTGAACTTGGGCATATCATGAACTACGGCGACGGCGTCTACGGCGGCGTCTACGTTGCCGCGATGCACGCCGCCGCCTTCACGACCTCCTCGCTCGACGAGGTCATCGAGGCGGGCAGGCAGGCGATCCCCGAGGGGACCAAGTTCCGCGCCGTCCTCGACGAGGTGACCGACTGCTACAAGGACGGGATGACGTGGGAGGAATGCTGGGCACAGATCGAGGAGCACTGGTGCGCCGACGACAAATGCCCCGACTGCGCCGGCACGATGAACATCGACGCCAAGCTCAACGCCGCCTACATCCTGATGGGTCTTCTCTGGGGTGAAGGCGATTTCACCGAAACGATGAAGATCTCGATGCGCGGCGGGCAGGATTCCGACTGCAATCCCTCCTCCTCCGCTGCTGTCCTCGGTACGCTTTACGGTCTTTCCGGTCTGCCGGAGGAATACGTTTCGGGCACCGATTACAGCGGAAAGAAATTTGCCTATACCGACTATACGCTTGACGACTGCATCGACGTGAGCATGGACCTCGCGAAGGAGCAGATGAAGGCTTTCGGTTTTACGGAAAGCGGAAAGGTCTGGACGGTCGTGAAGGAAGAAAAGGTCACGCCCGTTCCCTTCGAGCAGTGGCCCGACGACGAGCTTACCGTCTATCTGAACGTTACCCCGGGGTCGGAGGGAAAGGTCACGATCAAGACCTCCTGCGTTCTCCCGAAGGGAAGCGACCGGAACGACCTGCAGATCTCCTTCGATCTCGGTGACGGCACCGTGATCCCGGGTGAGCTTTCCTCGTATCGGTATCTTGCCGACGGGACCTATACGGTCAAATGCACCGCTTCGGTCGGCGGAAAAACGGCATCCCGCTCGGCGGAGATCACGGTCAGCGGCTCCGGCTCCAAGGGCTTCAAGGTCACGCCCTCCTGCTCCTGCACGGCGCCGCAGGGCGGCGGCAGCCGGGATATCGGCGTGATCACCGACGGCATTCTGCCGAAGCCGGGCGCGGAAAACGCCGCGCAGTACGATACCTACGTCGGTTCGGCGCAGAGCAGCGCGTGGTTCGCTCTGAACTTTGACCATAAGGTGACCGTGACCGGCGTCCGCTTTACCGAGGGCGCGCATTTCGACAACGGCGGTTGGTTCAGAAAGACCCCGTCCGTTGAGGTTCTCCTCGACGGAAAATGGGTCAAGGCCGAAAGCACGGTATCTCCGCTCTATATGGAGACCGATTCGGCGGCTTCGCAGGGAAGTCCCTTCGAGACCTTCACCTTTACGCTTGCCGAGCCGGTCAAGTGTGAAGGCATCCGCGTGACCGGTACGCCGGGCGGCTCCTCCGGCTTTGCCTCCTGCGCGGAGCTGGAGGTCCTGTACTCGACCGTGGAAAACCCGACTTACGAGGCTGCCGGGGGCGATATGATCGGTTCCGCGATCATTGTCGTTTCCGAGAGCAGTCCCGCGGGTGCCGGGTGCAAGGATATTGAGATCATCCGTGACGGAATCGTTCCGCAAAGGGGCGCCGATCACGCGACCGCGCAGTACGATACCTTCCGTAACCGCACCGATGAGCACGAGGAATACTACGGTTACCTCTTCCGCGGCGAGTATGAGATCTCGACCGTTTCCTTCACCGACGGCGAGCATTTCGGCAACGGCGGCTGGTTCAGAAACGGCGAGATCCGCGTCGAGGTGCTGATCGGCGACGGTTGGAAAACGGTCGATACGAAGGTTTCCCCGAACTATCCGAAAGCGGACAGTCAGGGAAGCTTCACCGACTACAGGACCTACGTTTTCACCTTCGATCCCGTCTCCTGCCGCGGCGTCCGCGTCATCGGTACGGCGGGCGGCTCGGCGAACTTTACCGGATGCTCCGAGCTGTCAGTTGAATAAAAAACGGTTCCCCGTGACCCGAAGCGAAAAAGCGGCTGCCCGATGATCGGGCAGCCACTTATTTCAGAGGGTATTGCATTTTCGGAAAACCGTGCTATAATGGAATCAGTAACGTTCCGCCGCACGGCGGAAACGGAAAGGATAATATGAAAATGAAAAAAGATTTCATTCGTCTGTCCGCGCTTCTTTTCGCGCTTCTATTTGTTCTGACCTCGGTTCTTGCCTGCGCGGAGAAACCGGAGCCCGTCGGACTCGACGATACGCTTCCGTCCTCCGCGGAGGAAACGGGGGAGCTCGTTCACGCCGATCTGCCCGAAATGGATATGGAAGGATATACGTTTTCGATCTACCACTGGACGCTGAGCGGCAATGCTGCGCTGTACAACGATTTCTATTCCGAGGAACTGGACGGCGATCCGATCAACGACGCCGTTTACGAACGGAATACGCGGTTACAGGAACAGTACGATTTTGAAATCGATTACGCGGAGGACGAATACAACGTTATACGCTCGAACGTCACCGCGGTCAACCGCTCGAACGACGACGTTTACGACCTCGTTCTCGTTCGCCTCGCCGACGTTTCGACAAACGTCCTCGAGGGTGATTTCCTTGATTTCTATTCGGATATCCCCTACGTCAACTTCGACAAACCCTACTGGGATCAGGACCTCTGCCGGGAAATGTCCTTCCTTGATCACCTCTATCTCGCCGATTCCGCTCTCAGCAACGAGGACGTGCAGGAAACGCTTTCCATCCTTTTCAACAAAACGATGGCGCGCGACCGCAATTTCCCCGATTTCTACGAGGCGGTGCGGCACAAGGAGTGGACGATCGACCGTCTTTATGAGATCGTGACGAGTTGGGAGGGCGACCTTAACGGCGACGGCAATATGAGCGTGAACGACGACGAATATGCGATGATCTCGGGCGACTTCGCGATCATGTCCCTCTTCAACGGCTGCGGCGGTACCTTCGCGACGAAGGACGACGACGGCTATCCCGAATTTACCTTCCCGACCGAGGAAAATTACGAGATCACCGAACTTATCCGCGATATCATGACCCACACGAACTACGCAAACTGCGATACCTCGAAGGAGAGCTTCGACCGCGTCGCGATGTTCGGCAACAACCGCTCGCTCTTCTTCTCTTATTCGGTCAAGAGCATTGTCGCTCTGCGCGGTGAGGAAGGGATCGACTTCGGTATCCTCCCGACCCCGCTTTACGACGAAACGCAGGATCATTACAGCAGCTACATCTCGAAGCACGGCATGGGAATGTTCTCCGTCCTTCGCCCCGAGCAGGATCCCGATAAGATCGGCTTCCTCCTCGAAGCGCTTTCCGCGGGTTCCTATTACGATCTGAAAAAGGCGTATTACGATATCACGCTGAAAACCAAGATGTCCCGCGACGACGAGAGCCAGGAAATGCTCGACCTGATCTTCGAGCATCGCCGCATCGACTGGGCAGACGTTTACGATTTCAGCCTCTTCGTGAGCGCGTATCTCCGCCAGCTCTCCAGAACGCCGGAGAAGAGCATCATTACGATCTACGCCTCCTACGAGAATCTGATCGAGCAGAAGATGGAGGAATTCTATTCCACCGTCGAACGCCTCGACGCGGAATAATCAAACCGACAACGAAAAATCGCTCCGGAATTTCCGGAGCGGTTTTTTGATGCTTATGATTCCCGATCCCGGGCGGTCCGTTCAGAATACGGGCACGACGACCTCCGCGCCGTCTCTCAGTGCCGAAAGATGCGCGCAGATCCCGGCGGCGGTGATATTCGCGCCGAGGATCTCGTCGATCCAAGGTTTTCTTTCCTCAACGATGCTCATCACGAACTCGTTGACGAGGTGCGCGTGGGAACCGTGATGACCGGCGCCGGCGCCGACCGCGAGCGTTTCCTGCGGGCGGAGGGGATCGTAGTTGCCTCCGACCGTGAACCGCCACAGCGGCTCGGGAAGATCGCTGTAATCGTTCGGCATTTTTACCGTCTCCATCACGGAATCAAAGCCGCGCAGCCCGTCGGTACGGGGAACGAGCGAGGTGACGATCGGATCGGAATCGTCGGTAAAGCCCCATTCAAAGGTCTTTTTGCTGCCGTAAACGAACATTCCCTCCTGATACATTCTCGCGGTCTCGAAGAGGGAACGGGTCGCCTCTCCCTTCAGCCCGTTTTCAAAGGCGAAGATCGCCGTTTCGACGGGGAAGGGGTTGCCGTAGTTTCTGACAAGCTCTTCGCGCATCGTGCCGCTGCCGTAAGCGTGGACGCGCGCGATCCGCGATCCGGAAAGACCGACCATCGGGGCGATGGCGTGGGTGCCGTAGTGCATCGGGGGCAGCCCGTCCCAGTAATGCGGCCAGTTCTCCATATCCTGATAGTGGCAGCCGCGCAGGAACTGGACCCTGCCGAGCTCGCCGCTTTCGATCATCTTTTTGACGTACATATACTGATAGGTATAGAGCGTGGTCTCCATGAACATATAGTTCTTGCCGCTTTTCCGTTTTGCTTCCACGATGAGACGCAGCTCCTCCAGAGTGACGCCCATCGGAACGGTGCAGGCGCAGTGCTTGCCCGCTTCCAGAACGGCGACGCTTTGCTTTCCGTGCAGCGGGATCGGCGTGACGAGATGGACCGCGTCCACCGTCGGGTCGGCAAGGATCGCTTCAAAGCTGTCGTAAGGCGCTTCAATGCCGAACGTGGCTTTGAACCAATCTTCCTTAGCCTGATCCGGATCGTAGACGAGGATTTCCCCTACTTCCGGGTGGCACTTGTAAATCTCGGCAAAAGCACCGCCAAAGCCGAGACCGACCAGAACGACTTTCAGTTTTCCGTTTTTCATTCTTTTACCTCGTTTCCGGGAGCGATCCCCGTATTCTTCTTTGATGATACTATGAAATGCCGGAAATGTCAATGGAGGATCGGGGACGTTTTTCGCTGATTTATGCAAAAAGCATCGGTCCGCCGATTTTTTTATTGCTTTTTTCCGGATCCGTGTTATAATATAATCAGTAACGCACCGCCCGCTGTGCGGCGGAAACAGAAAGGAAAGCAACGCCATGAAAAAAGATTTCATTCGCCCGATCGCTCTTCTTTTCGCGCTTCTTTTCACTCTGACGCTTCTCTTTGCCTGCGCGGAACCGAAGCCCGTCGGGACCGACACGCTCCCGCCCTCCGAGGAGGAAACGGCGGAGCTCGTTCACGCCGATCTGCCCGAAATGGATTTTGAGGGCTACACGTTTTCCGTCTATCATTGGTCGCTGAACGGGGAAGGCGCCGACTTCAACGATTTCTACGCCGAGGAACTGATCGGCGAGCCGATCGGCGACGCCGTCTACGCCCGCAACAAGCACCTCGAAGAGCAGTATAATTTCACGGTCGATTACGCGCAGGACGAATACAACGTCATCCGTGCCAACGTCTCGACCGCCAACCGTTCGGGAGACGACCCCTACGACCTCGTTCTCGTCCGCCTCGCCGACGTTCCGACCAACGTTCTCGAGGGTGACTTCCTCGACTTCAATTCCGATATCCCGTACGTCGATCTCGACAAGCCCTACTGGGATCAGAGCCTGCGGTACGAAATGTCCTTTATGGATCACCTGTTCCTCGTCGATTCCTCGCTCTGCAACGAGGACACGCAGGAAACGGTCGCCATTCTCTTCAACAAGCAGACGGCGAGCGACAGACAGATGCCCGACTTTTACGAGGCGGTACGAAACAGGGAATGGACGATCGACCGGCTTTACGAGATCGTGACCGCGTGGGAAGGCGATATCAACGGCGACGGCAATATGACTGCGAACGACGACGTCTTCGCGATGAACTCGAATGATTTCGCGATCCTCTCGCTCTTCAATTCCTGCGGCGGGACCTTCGTCACGAAGGACGATTTCGATTATCCGGAATTCACCTTCCCGACCGAGGAAAACTATGAGATCACCGAGGTCGTCCGCGATATCATGACCAATCCGAACTACGCCAACAGCGACACGATCGCCGGCGGCTGCGACCCGATCGGGATGTTCCGTGACAACCGCAGCCTCCTCTTCTCCTACTCGATCAAGAGCACCGTCCGTCTGCGCGGCGAGGAGGGGATCGACTTCGGTATCATCCCGCACCCGCTGTACGACGAATTTCAGGAGGAATACGTCAGCTACGTCTCGAAGCACGCGATGGGGATGCTTTCCGTCCTTCGCTCCGAGCGCGATCCGGATAAGGTCGGCTTCATCCTTGAGGCGCTTTCCGCCGGGTCCTATTACGATCTGAAAAACGCCTATTACGACGTGACCCTGAAAACCAAGATGTCCCGCGACGACGAGAGTCAGGATATGCTTGACCTCATCTTCTCCCGCCGCCGTATCGACTTTACCGACGTTTTCGATTTCAGCCTCTTCGGCAACGCCTACCTCCGCCAGCTTTCCGCAACTCCCGGCAAGGGCATCGTGACGATCTACGCCTCCTACGAGAACCAGATCGAACAGAAGATGGAGGAATTCTATTCCACTGTCGAACGGATGGACGCCGAATAAAGCAATCCCGATAATGAAAAACCGCTCCGGAGCTTCCGGGGCGGTTTCGGTTTTTGATTCGGAATCAGAAAAACAGCAGTTTTTCGAGCGCTTCTCTGATCGGCCGGCAGATGGCGATAATGAAGAGCAGAACGCCGATATCGCAGAGGGCGGCGAGCGGGTAGAGCGCCCACACGAAGACGCCGGGGATCGAGAAGGTGTAATTCATTAAGAACTCCACGAGGAGCATGAAGCAGCCGAAGGCAATGAAGGTCCCCGCGAAGATGAAGAGGTGCCCTTTTTTCAGATAGCGGCAGAGTGCCACGGTCGCGACGGTGATCAGCATCACGCCGCCGAGGACCGGGAAGGCGAAGGAAAGGAACCAATGTCCGCCGGTCTTGCAGTTGATGTAGAGCGCGACGCCCCCCGCCGCGATGAAGTCGATGGGGAGGAAGATCACGGGGTTCCGGTTTTTGAACCAGAAGGGGAAGATGACGGCGATATAATAGAGCGCCATTGACAGCCCGACGTAATCCGACCATTCGAGCCTGCCGTTTGCCTTGATATCAATGAGAAAGCAGATAAGGAAGGGAACGAGGAAGAGAACGGTGAGAACGGTGAGGATCGCGTGGCGCTTCTTCCTTTCGTCGGGGAGGAGCGGCTTCGCGTTTACGGGATAGGGCTTCGGCGCGGGGACTCTTTCAAGGTCGGGGTGATAAACTCTCGTATGACAGAGCGGGCAGACCGCTTCGCTGTCGGCGAGCTCCACGCCGCATTTGATACAGTACATAAGGTTCTCCTTTCTTCATTCTTCCGGGTCGGGATCGTTGCTTTCGATCAGCGGACGGATGCCGTGCTTCATCAGGTTCGTGAAGAAGCGGTATTCCAGTTCGGGTTCGACCGTCGTGCGGATGATATTGAGATACAGCTTTCCGTTCCACGAAACGAGACCGACGTTGTAGGGTGCCTTCGCCTGCGAACCGAGCACGAAGTCGATCCTTGCAACGTGATCCGCCATTTCTTCGGGCAGCTCCGCTCTGCCGAGGTTGGAGAAGCAGAGGCAGGAGACCGCCTCGCCGACGACGCTGAAAACCGCCTTCATCACGACGTTTTTCAGAAAGAGGGGAACGAGCCTTAAAACGACCGAGCGCTCGCTCTTCACGTTCCCGGTGAAGCGCGCCTGCATGGTCTTCGCGTTGCGCTCGGCGCCGAGCTGATGGTGAACGAGGGAAAGGATCTCGTCAAAGGTGTAGTCGCCGAGGTTGGGGTCGATGCCGACGTTGACGAACTGCGCGAAGTTCCGGAGCGTTTTGCTGCCGAACAGCGGGCGCAGATTGACCGGAATGAGGACCTTGACCGGGCGCTTTTTCTTTCCCTCCGGTATTTTTTCGTTCTGCATCGCGGTGAGGGTCTCGACCATGACCGCCGCGAGATATACGGTGACCGTCACGCCCTTCTCCGAGGCGAGGGCGTGAAGCTTTTCGGCATCGAGGATGCCGCAGGTCAGATGCCGTCTGCCGTCGGGCTCCTTTTCGCCCTTCAGCAAGAAGGCAGGGGTGTTTTCCCGCTTTTCCGCGACGGTGCCGCAGTTTTTCACGAAGCTGTCCTCGGTCTCCTCCGGGGTCGGCTCGTCGGCGCGGTTCAGAACGCCCTTTTCGCATCTGATCGCGAGCGAGTGCTTCTGCGTCAGATATTCGGCGACGAGGGTCTTCAGAAAGATCATGCCGCCCGAGCCGTCGGTGATCGCGTGGAACAGCTCGACGGCGATGCGGTTTTCATAGTAAAGCACGCGGAATGCACATTTGCGCGTGTCACCGAAGACCATGTGGACAAGCGGCCACGCGCCGTCCTTTTTCACCTTCGGGGCGTGCGGGACCTCTTCGAGATAATACCAGAAAATGCCGCGCCGCAGCCTGACGGCGATCGAGGGGAAGCGCTTGACCGTGACGTCGAGGGCGGATTGCAGGATGACCGGATCGACCGGCTCGGTGAGAGTCATCGAGAGGCGGAAGAGGTTGGTCCACTCCTTGTTTTTCGCCGCCGGATAGATCTTTCCGGCGTTGTCTACCTTCATCCAGCGCAGCTTCCGCTCCGAGGGGAGGCGGGCGTCGGCAAAGGCGGTGATCTTATCGAGGACCTGTTTCTGATTCTCTTTCAGCCCGTAGAGGGGATAAACGTGCCACATCCCGGGCTCGACGGTGAGGTCGGCTTCGCAGCCTGCCCCGGTCAGCCGGTCTCGCATCCGCACGGCGTCGTCGCGCAGGATCTCGTCCCCGCCCGCGAAGAGCAGGGAGGGCGGCAGACCTTTCATCTCCCCGAAAAGCGGGGAAACGAGGGGATCGGTCGGGGTATCGGTATAGAGCCCGGCAAAGAGGTCGAGCCGTTCCTTTGTCAGCGAGGGATCGTTCTTTTCGTTTTCGGCGTAGGAGGCGCCCGAGGCGGTCAGATCGGTCCACGGGGAAATGCCGATGAAGCCTGCCGGGAGGGGGAGCCCCAGCTCCCGGAGACGGTACGCGAGGCAGTAGATCAGCCCGCCGCCCGCGCTCTCTCCGCAGAGGAGGATATCGGAACCGGAAAAACCGGTGTTCAGCAGGTAGCGGTAAGCGGTCACGGCGTCGTCAAGCGCGGCGGGGAAGGGGTGCTCGGGCGCGAGGCGGTAAGCCGGGCAGAGCACCTTGCGTCCGGTCACGGCGCAGAGCACCGAGCCGAAGCCGCGCGCGTAATCGAGGTCGCCGCAGGTATAGCCGCCGCCGTGGAGATAGAGGATCACGCCGTCGCGGCGGTCCTTTTTCGGCGTCAGGATCGCGGCGGGAAAATCGGGGAAGGAAAAAAGGACGGTATCGACCTCGTTCTTCTTCGAGGAGGACATCAGCTTTCCGAGCACGGTCTGCCCCTGACGCGCGGTCTCGAGAGAGGACCCGGTCATAAGCGGCTTGACCAGCTCCAGCTTCGGTCGGATGAATTTCACGGAAACAGCCATGACCGTCCCCTCCTTTTCTTTTGATTCTTTTATTTTACCACACGAATTTCCGGATTTCAAGAAGAAACGGTAAACTCTTTTCGACAGTCTCATAAAACCTTTTCCCGTGAATATGGCGGGAAAAGCGCCTTTCCCCCGTCTTTTTTTGACGAAAACCGAGAAAAACGCGGTTTTTCCTTGACACCCGCCGTTTTTGGGCTATAATGGAAGAAAAAACGAATGGGGATTTACGATGAAACTGGATCCGATCATTCTGTCTCTGCTTGACACCGACCTGTACAAATTCAATATGAATCAGGTCATTTTCCATAAGCATACCGATCTCAACGGCGAATACTATTTCAAGTGCCGCAACGAGGGCGTCCGTTTCACGCCCGAAATGCTCGCCGAGATCAACGAGCAGATCGACCGCCTCTGCTCCCTCCGTTTCACGAAGGACGAATTGAACTATCTCCGCACGATCCGCTTTCTGAAAAACGACTATATCGAGTTTCTCCGTCTCTGGCACCCGATCCGCGACTACGTGACGACCGGGCTTTCGGAGGACGGCGAGCTTTCGGTCGTCGTCAGGGGACCGCTCTTCTCGGCGATGCAGTTCGAGATCTACCTGCTTGAGATCATCAACGAGACCTATTTCCGCATGAGCTTCGATTACGAGGAGCTCCGCGCCTCCGCGAAGGAGCATCTCGACCGCAAGATCGCCAAGTTCCGCGACGGCACCTATACCTTCCGCTTTGCCGAGTTCGGCTGCCGCAGACGTCTTTCGAGAGAATGGGAGGACGTCGTCGTCCACCGTCTCACCACCGAGACCGACTGCTGCGTCGGTACCTCCAACGTCTACCTCGCGAAGAAATACGACCTGACCCCCATCGGCACCTACGCGCACGAATTCGTGCAGATGTATCAGGGCATCGATTCGATCCCTCTTGCCTACACGAATCACTACGCGATGCAGGATTGGTACGACGAATTCAAGGGCGATAACGGCACGGCGCTGACCGACACGGTCACGACCGACCTCTTCCTGCTCGACTTCGACCGCTCGATGGTCAACAACTATACCGGCGTCCGCCACGACAGCGGCGACCCCTACGAATGGGGCGAAAAGATGATCGCGCACTATCAGAAATACGGCGTCGATCCCCGCACCAAGCAGCTGCTCTTCAGCGACAGCCTCGATTTCGACCGCGCGCAGCATCTGTACGATTATTTCAAGGACCGCACGAAGGTCTCCTTCGGCATCGGTACCTTCTGCTCGAACGATACCTGCGAGGAAGCGCTGAACATCGTCATCAAGCTTCAGTACGTCAACGGCAGACCGGTCGCCAAGCTCTCCGACGCGCAGGGCAAGGAAATGTGCCGCGACGAGGAATACCTCAAGTATCTGCGCAACTCGGTCGCCTTCCGCATCAACCGTCAGAAAGAACTGCAATAAATACAACCGGGATCGCCGCACGGCGGTCCCGCTTTTTTGAAACGATATGAAAAAAACCGAAATCCATCCGTTCCCGCCCGTGTACGACGAAAGATCGGAGATCCTGATCCTCGGCTCCTTTCCCTCGGTGAAATCGAGGGAAGAGAACTTCTTTTACGGGCACCCGCGCAACCGCTTCTGGCAGGTGACCGCCGCCGTCTTCGGGGAGGAGGTCCCGCATACGGTCGGGGAGAAAAAAGCCTTTCTTCTCCGGAACCGGGTCGCCCTCTGGGACGTCATCGCCTCCTGCGAGATCGAGGGCAGTGCCGACAGCACGATCGGAAAGGTGATCCCGAACGATCTTTCTCTGATCCTGTCCTCCGCGCCGATCCGCGCGGTCTTCGTCAACGGCAGGACGGCGGAAAAGTATTACCGCCTCTATACCGAAAAGAAAACCGGAAGGGAAGCGGTCTGCCTACCCTCCACCAGCCCCGCAAACGCGGCGCGGCGCCTTGAAGACCTGATCGAAGCGTGGCGCGTGATTGCCGATCCCGGAGAAAAATGAAAAAACGGTACGTTTTCCGCTCCCTGAAAGCGCAAAATGTGCCTTTTCTTTTGAAAAAACCACAATATTTTGACAAAAGCCCTTGCAAAGCGGCAAAAGACGCGCTATAATGATACCATCAATATTTTTGTAAACTTCGGAGGTACTTATGGCAGAAGAAGAAAAAAAGAAAAAAGTCAAGCGCGCTGACGGTTCGATCGTGACCGTTACCACGTCTCCTTCCGCAAAGGACGAAGGCAGCGCGGTCGGCTACCGCATCGGCGCCGCGATCGCGTGGCTCTTCGCGATCGGATTCGAGGTCGTTGCCGTTCTGATCCTGTTCGGCAAGATCAACCTTACCTTTATGCCCACGCTCGCTCAGCTCATCGTTGCGCTCGTTCTCGACCTCGCGTGCGTCATCACCGGTTCTCTCCTTTGGAAGAAGAGCAACCGCATCGATCCCGCGTCGAAGAAGAACAAGGTCAAGTTCTGGCTCTGGAACAACATGGGTCTCATCGTTTCCGCCTTCGCGTTCATCCCGTTCGTCATCCTTGCGCTGACGAATAAGGATACCGACAAGAAGACCAAAACGATCGCCACCGTCGTTGCCGTCATCGCCCTGCTGATCGGCGGTCTCGTCGGCGTCGACTGGAACCCGATCTCCGAGGAGGAGAAGCAGGAAGCCATCAACGCGTTCGGCGACGACACCGTTTTCTGGACGCAGTTCGGCACCGTTTACCATACCAGCCTTGACTGCGGTCACCTCAACCACAGCGACAATTTCATCTCCGGCACCGTGGAAGAAGCGATCCAGGCGAACAAGACCCGCCTCTGCAAGAGCTGCGAAGCAAGAGACGCCGCCTCCGAAGAAAAGGGACCGGGAGACGACGAAACCGAAGCTCCTTCCGATACCGCGGAATAATCCTTTCCCCAATAACCGAAAACCTTGCCTCCGGAATTTCCGGAAGCAAGGTTTTTTCATTATTATAATTTGACGATCTTATCGGAAAGCGGCGCGTTCTTGCGGAAATGCGGCACCTCCATCGTTCTGCCGTTGTTGACGACCGAAAGCTCGGAGAGGAGACCGACCGCGGTCCATTCGCACGCCTTGTAGACGTCGATCTCGGGCTGGATCCCGGAGCGGACGGCGTTGATGAAATCCTCCACGATGAAGAAGTCGCCGCCGCCGTGCCCCGCGCCGTTCTGCTCGGCGGACGCGTTTTGGTAGCGTTCGGGCAGATAGGAACGGTACTTGTCAAGCGGCTCCCAGTGCATATTGTTGTGGGGATTGTCCGGACCGATGAAGGAGACCTTATCCTGATCGGTCAGACCGGAGGAGCTCTGATAGATGCCGCCTGTGCCCTGAAGCTGATAGTAGGTCATATTGTGGGGGCGGGGGGACATACAGTCCACGCGCAGATTGATGAGGCGTCCCTTTTCGGTGCGGCACATCGTGGTCGTGCCGCTGTCCTGCTTCAGACCGATATCGTTTCGCACGCCGGGCGAAAAGGTGGAGATCTCGGTGATGCGGTCGTCGTTCATCCACGTCATGACCGGACCCAGACTGTGGGTCGGGTAGAAGTTCCCGCGCTTGCCGCACTGCCAGTAGGAGCGCCACGAGCGCTTGCCGTTCGGGTAGACGAAGATGCCGTCGATGTTGTGGAGATACATACATTCGGCGTAGTAGGGCTCGCCGAAAACGCCCTTCCGCACCATTTCCTTCACCATCTGCACCTGCGGGGTGTAGATATAGTTTTCCGCCATCATATAGATGCCCTTGTATTTCTCAACGCTTTCGCAGAGCCACCACAGCTCGTCCATCGTCACGCCGGCGGTCACCTCGCTCATGACGTGCTTTCCGGCTTCGAGCGCCGCGATCGCCTGCGGAACGTGACACTGCATCGGGGTCGCGATGACGACGGCGTCGATATCCGATTCGAGCATATCGTCAAAAATGCGGTAGGTTTTCTTTGCGCCCGTCTGCTCCGCCGCGGTGCGGAGGACGTTTTCGTCAAGATCGCAGACCGCCGTGATCTCGACGTCTTCGATCGCCTTGAGCCCCATCACGGTGGACAGACCGCGCACGCCCGCGATGCCGACTTTGATCGTTTTCATATTGCAATACCTTCTTTCGGGGCGGTGTTCCGCCGTGAATATGGTACCATAAAGCGGGCGTTCTGTCAATAAATAACGTGCTTCCTCTTGCATTTTTACGCGAAATATGGTATCATCGGAGCAGAAATGAAAACGGAGGAACGTCCTATGCTGCCAACCCTGAAAATCGGAGATACCGAGATCACGCGCCTGATCGTCGGGAGCAATCCCTTTACCGGAAAGAGCCATCTGACGAAGGAAACCGACGCGGATATGAAGGAGTATTACGGGGAGGAAGCGGTCTTTGCCACCCTCCGCCGCTGCGAGGAGGCGGGCATCAACGCGATGCAGTCGCGCGGGAGTATGCCGGTGATGGGGCTTTTCGCGAAATACCGCGCGGAGGGCGGGAACCTGAAATGGCTTGCTCAGTCGGGGAAGGACCTCGACACCTTCGACGAAGAGCTTGACGAAATGATGAAATACCGTCCGACCGCCGTCTGCGTCCACGGCGAGCTCGCGGATAACCTTTATCTTGCCGGGGAAACCGATAAGCTCGCGCTTCTTCTTGAAAAAATCAGAAAAAAGGGCGTTCCCGCCGGGCTCTGCGCCCACTTCCCGGAGGTGCTCGCGTACGCCGAGGAAAAGGGCTGGAAGCCGGACTACTATATGGCGTCGCTCTATAATCTCTCGCAGACAGACCGCTCGCACGACGTGAACCCGACCGGGGAGCGTTTTGAGGAGAGCGATATTCCCGTGATGTACCGCACCATCCGTCAGCTTTCCGCGCCGACCTTCGCGCTGAAGATCCTCGGCGCCGGACGACGCTGCGGCAGTCAGGAGGAGGTCCGCGCCGTATTCCGCGAGGCGTTTTCCTCGATGAAGCCGGGCGACGGCGTCCTCGTCGGGATGTTCGACAAATATATCGATCAGCCGGCGCTCAACGCGGCGTATGCCGCCGAGGCGATCCGGTACGCGGAGGGAAAACGATGAAAAAAGCCGATAACGCGTTTTTCGAGGCGTTCAAGGAGCTGGAAACGCTCTGCGGGGAGATCTATTCCTGCCGGAGCGGGGTCAGCGAATACATCCTCGATATGGAAAAGAATATGTCGGAGGGCGAAAAGAAGGTCGAAAACTGGACGGCAGACTATAAGACTCTCAAGCACCTCCGCTGGGTGCGCAACAAGATCGCCCACGAGGCGGGGGATATACAGATCAGCGAGGACCAAGACCTCGACGCCGTCTGCGCCTTTCGCGACCGCGTGATCCGCGGGAAAGACCCGATCACCCTGCTGAACAAGGCAAAAAAGGCGGCAAAGCCGGTCTCGTCAAAGCCAGCCGCGTCGAATCCCGCCCCGACTTATTCTGTCCCGTCGAATTCCATCCCGTCAAAGCCCGCTTCGTCCCGGTCTTCTTCGGTATCTTCGGGAAAGAGCAAAACCGCTTCAAGGAAAAAGCAGAAAAAGAACCTCGTTCCGATCGTGATCGCGATTGAGGTGATTGTTATCCTCATTTGCCTATATTTCATTTTCCGGATGACCGCGGGATTATAAAAAAAGAGGAAACGCCATGAAAAAAGACGAAATGACCGCCTCCGAGCGATTCGGGGCGTATTTACAGGGAAAGCCCGTTGACCGCGCGCCTGTCGTGGAATGGGCGCCGTGGTGGGTGCAGACCGTGGAGCGATGGCTCCGCGACGGGCTCCCGCGCGAGGTGTCGGGCTACGAGGCACTTCAGGATTATTTCGGGCTCGACCACTGTATCCAGACGCATTCCTCGGCATTGACGGGGCAGACGCCGCGTCCGCCCGCGTTCGGGCACGGCATTATGGAAAGCGCCGACGATTATCACATGAAGATCAAGCCGACCCTCTTTCCCGATCCGGAAGGGATCCTTCCGCAGGCGCGGGTGGATTATCTGAAAGCGACGAGGGAGCGCGGGGACACCGTCCACTTTTTCACGGTGCAGGGTTCTTTCTGGTTCCCGCGTCAGCTTCTCGGCATTGAGAACCATCTGTACGGTTTTTACGATCAGCCCGAGCTTTACCACGAGCTCGTTGAGGACCTTGCCGTCTGGCAGGAAAAGGTTCTGCGCTGTGCGTTTGAACGCTTTTCCTTTGATTTCGTGACCTTTGAGGAGGATATGAGCTACAACGGCGGACCGATGATCTCGGAAGAACAGTTCCGCGTCTTCATCGCCCCGCTTTACGAAAGGCTCGTTCCGGTCATCCGCGAGTATAAGATCCCGATCATCATCGACTCGGACGGCGACATCACGAAAGCGGTCGACTGGTACGGCTCGGTCGGCGCGGACGGGATGCTCCCGCTTGAGAGGCAGGCGGGCGTCGACGTCTCGGTCTATCTGAAAAAACAGCCCGCGATGGCGTTCCTCGGGCATTTCGACAAGATGTGCATGAAATACGGGGAAAAAGCGATGCGGAAGGAATTCGAGCGGCTTCTGCCCTCGATGCTCCGCGGCAAGCTGATCCCGTCGGTCGATCATCAGACCCCGCCCGACGTTTCGCTTGATACCTACCGTGTCTACGT
The DNA here is from genome assembly GCA_024404495.1 of Lachnospiraceae bacterium. Taxonomy (GTDB): domain Bacteria; phylum Bacillota; class Clostridia; order Oscillospirales; family CAG-272; genus CAKRZE01. The sequence goes on along the minus strand of JAKSPT010000021.1, from coordinate 29,113 downwards.
CTCCCTGCTCAAAGAATACGCGTCCATGGTGAAGCACGACGACGGGACGATCCTTCCGTGCCCGACCTTCGCGGATAACGAATGACATTTTTAGGTTTTGGAGGTTGAAATGAAAAAGATACTGTTTCCGGCAATTGCAGTCCTGCTCGTGATATGCACCGTGCTTGGCTGCGGTTGGTATTATAATGCCCGTTCCGATAACGCGCAGAAAAACACGGCACAGCAGGAGGCGGCAGAGGCGTACGGGTGCTTCGTCCGCTTCCGGGAGACCGGGGACGAAAAGTATTATTCCTACGCGGTTTCAAGTTTTTACCGCTTTGAACAGACCTACTGCCTTTACGACGACCGGTACTACCCGACGACGAATACCGTGTACGCCCTTCTCGTTGAGAAACCGGAGGATTGCCGCGCGCATTTTGACGAATTGCTCGACGCGATGGAGATTCTGTCCGGGGACGTTACGCATCCGAACGGATACGGAAAACTGGCGCATTTCATGAACGCCGTTCAGGAAGGCTGATATACGGGACTGCCGTTTCCTGCGACAAATCAGAATTTGCGGAGGTGATTTCGTTATGAAAAAACAAGTAGCTGCGCTTGCGACCGATGAGGAACATATTGTGATGTGGGATATTGACTCTGTTCTAACCGATTTTTCAGAAGCACCTCAAGTATGCGTTCCGGTATCAAAATTGATACCCGACAAATGGCTTACCATAGACACCCAATACGCTATGACGACAGACGTATCAAAACCGATAGTTGTTTTTTTGCTGCCGGACAACAAAGCGTATATTGCTGATGGCAACCATCGCCTTTATCGCGCTGTATCCGAAAATATAAGTGAAATGAGAGCAATTATCATACCCGAAGAACTCCATCTTCAATATCTTTTCAATTGTTCGAAACAAGATTATTATGAAGTGGTTTCCGGACTGATGGATGAAGGGATTTTCATTGACAATCCGTTGTGACAAATCCCGGCTTTCCCGGCTGAAAGAAACAGCCCGTCGAAGAGGAAAAATACCTTTCCGACGGGCTGTTTTGTTTGTGCGGTTTATTTTTTCTTTTCGGGCAGCTCTCCGAGGATTGTCGCGCCGAGGATCAGCACGACGCCGAGGCTTTCCCAGATTCCGATCGGCTCCCTGAGGAAGAGAACCGAGAGAAGCACGGCGACGATCGGGTCGATATACCCGAGCAGGGAAACGGTGGTCACCCCGAAATACTTCATCGAGCCGAAATAGAGCGTGTAGGCGATGCCGGTATGAAGCACGCCGACCGCGAGGATGAGCAGGACGGCGGCGGTCGAAAGGGAAGCGGCGTCGACCGTTTCGGTGAGCAGCGCGTAGGGGGTCACGACGACGGCGGCGGAAAAAAGCTGAACGGCGGTCTTGTCAAAGGCGGGGACTTCACGCAGCTTCTGATTGGAAACGATGACGCAGGCGTAAAACACGGCGGCGGCGAGCCCGTAGAGGACGCCGGAGATCTGATTCCCGGTGAAGCCGCCCCCGATCACGCCCGAAACGCCGACCATCCCGATCACGGCGGCAAGAACGCAGAGCCCTTTTTTCAGGGTCAGTTTTTCTTTGTACAGAACCCGCGCGAGGAGGATGGCGAAGACGGGCGCCATATAGTAGCAGAGGGTCGCCACGGCGACGGTCGTCCTTTCGTACGCCTCAAAGAGCAGGATCCAGTTGATCCCGATGAAGGCGCCCGAGAGGAGCAGAAGGGGAAGGCGGGACTTGATCGCCGCGAAATCCGGCTTTTTCCGCCCGATCAGAAGGACGAGCAGAATGAAAACGACGCCGATGTACCCGCGCACCCCGGCAAGGGTCGCCGAGCCGATCGGGATATACCGCCGGAAAACGCCCACCGTCCCGAAAATGACCATCGAAAGGGTCAGGGAGAGCAGGGGAAGGAGCTGCCTTTTGCTTTTCATACCGATTCTCCGATTGAAAAATGCTTTGGCATCATTATATCCCCGCTTTTCCGCTTTGTCAAGAAAAAAGAGCGCCGCCTGTCGGCTTTCTTTCTGACGATGTACTCCCTTTTCAAAAATCCCTTGCAAACCGTGCCCGATTCTGTTATAATGGTAACAGTACAAACAAAGGTTGTTTTCCATGACGAACGATATCAATATGACGAAGGGGAGTCCGCTTCGTCTGATGGTGACTTTCGCGCTGCCGCTGATGCTCGGCAACGCGTTTCAGCAATTCTATACCGTGACCGATACCGCCATCGTCGGCAGAGGCGTCGGTCTGGACGCCCTCGCCGCGCTCGGCACGGTGGACTGGCTGACCTGGATGATGCTCGGCGTCGCGCAGGGGCTGACGCAGGGCTTCTCGGTGCCGATGGCGATGCAGTACGGAAAGGGCGACCACGAGGAGCTCCGCCGCACGGTCGGCTATTCCGTCCGGCTTTCCGCGCTGATCGCGCTCATCTGCCTCGTACTCAGCGAGGGGCTGCTCCCGCTTTTCCTGCGTTTTCTTCACGTTCCGTCGGAACTGACCCGCATGGCGGCGCTCTACGCGGGCATCATCTTCGGCGGCATCCCCGCGATCGTTTTCTATAATCTGACCGCATCCATCCTCCGCGCCGTCGGCGACAGCCGCACGCCGCTTGCCGCGATGATCGCCGCCTCTTTCCTCAATATCGGGCTCGATCTCCTGACCGTTTTCGTGTTTCACTGGGGGATCGCGGGCGCCGCGGGCGCTACCGTCCTCGCTCAATTCCTTTCGGGCTTTATTTGCGCGTATAAGATCGGAAAAAGCCCGTCGCTCCGCTTCGGGAAAGAGGACCTGACCCGGCGCGATCCCGCGCTGTGCAGAAGCCTCCTCGGATGCGGGATTCCGATCGCGCTTCAGAATACGATCATCGCCGTCGGCGGGATCACGATCCAGTCGGTCGTCAACGGCTTTTCGATCGGCTTCATCGCAGGATTCACGGCGACGAACAAGCTGTACGGCATCTTTGAGATCTGTGCGCTCTCCTACGGCTGTGCCGTGATGACCTTCGTCGGGCAGAACTACGGTGCCGCGATCCCGGAACGGATCAAAAAGGGAGTACGCTCGGCGCTTTTCCTCGCTCTCCTGACCTCTGTCGTGATTGGCGGGCTGATGATCGCCGTCGGCAGACCGCTCACGGCGTTCTTCATCGAGGCGGAGGATCCGCTCGTCGCCGCGGCGGCGGCGGATACCGCGTACCGATACCTGTTCACGATGAGCGTCTGTCTGCCGGTGCTTTATCTGATCTTCGTTTACCGCTCGGCGCTGGAAGGGATGGGGAACACGATGATCCCGCTCCTTTCGAGCGTGTTTGAACTCTTCCTTCGCGTCGGCGTCGCGCTGTATATCGGCTCGATCGGCAAAGAAAACGCCATTTTCCTCGCCGAGGTCTCGGCTTGGTTCAGCTCGGCATTGATCCTCGCTGCGGCGTACTATATCACCGCCGCAAAACTCGGAACGAAAGGGAAAAGGATCCCCGAAGATGAAAATGAGTAAAAAGAATAAAAAGAAAAAGATCGGCAGACCCTTTGCGCCGCTCTATCTTGCCGCCTGCGTCGTACTGCGCCCGATCTGGAAGCTGAAATACAATCTGAAGATCGACAATTCGGCGATGAAGGGGGACAAGGGACCCGCGCTCGTGCTCGGTCAGCACCTTTCCAATTACGACCACATCATTACCGGTCTGACGCTTTTTCCGCGCCGCCCGAATTTCGTCGCGAGCGAGCATTTTCTGCTCAAACCCGCGCTCCGGTTCGTCTTCAGGATCATGCACGTCATCACGAAAAAGATGTTCTGCGCCGACGTTCCCGCGATTCTCAATATGATGCGGGCGAAGGCGGAGGGCAACACGATCGTCCTCTTCCCGGAGGGACGTCTCCCGGCAAACGGGATGAGCGCCCCGGTTACCGCGGGCACGGCGGAGCTCGTCAAAAAGCTCGGGATCAACGTTTATCTGCTTCGCGGCGAGGGAACCTACAAGACCTTCCCGAAATGGGGAAATAAGGCGCGGAAAGGGAAGATATCGATCCGCACCGAGCGCCTTTTCTCGGCGGAAGAACTGAAAACGCTGACCGTGAAGGAGATCGGGGAAAAGCTCGACCTCGCCTTCGTCCACGACGACGAAACTTCGCTTCCGGACGTCGTTTACCGTTCGAAGGACACGACGGCGGGGCTCGACGGCATCCTGTGGAAGTGCCCGGAATGCGGCGCGGAGGGAACGCTCGTCACCGGAAAATCGAAGATCGTCTGCCCCTGCGGGATGGAAGCTTCGCTCGGGGAGAACTGGCGTCTGACCGGTTCCCGCTTTGCCCGTGTCAACGAATGGTATCTGTGGCAGAGAGAGGAACTCTGGAACGGAAACGAGTCTCTTGAAACGGATTGCGTCATCGGTACGCCCGACGAAAAGGGAAACCTGATCCCCGACGCCGGGCAGGGCAGAATGAAGATCGACAAAGAGACCTTTACGCTGACCGGGACCCTGCTCGGGGAGGAGCTTTCGGTCGCAATGCCGCTTGATAAGCTCGGCGGTTTTCCGGTCACGGTCGGTCAGCACGTCGATATCTACGACAAAAACCGCCTGCTGTATCTTTACCCCACGCCCGATCCCCGCACCTCGATGCGCTGGGTCGCGTGGCTTGACCGGTATCACACCGTATAATCATCGGAAAAGCGCCGCCGCAAAACGGCGCTTTTTCGGTTTTTTCTTCGGGACGCGTGAGATTTCCCACTCGTTTCCGGTTTCTTAAAGTGAAGACGAAAAAAGGAAGGAGGGAAAACGGATGGAAGACGGCGAGATCCTGAAGCTTTACGAAGAGCGTTCCGGGGACGCGGTCACAGAGACCGACAAAAAATACCGGAACTACTGCGCCGCGATCGCACGGCGCATTCTCGGCGACGCTTCGGATGCCGAGGAAGCGGTGAACGACACGTGGATGAAGGCGTGGAACACGATCCCGCCGATCCCTGCGTCGTTGAGGTCCTATCTCGGGATGCTCTGCCGGGGCATTTCGCTCAACCGCCTCGAAAAGGCGAAAGCCGGAAAGCGGTCGTCTGGTGCGACCCTCGCGATCGACGAGCTCGCCGAGTGTCTGACCGACGGAAGCGCTTCCGATCCCGCGGACACGGTGGCGCTGACGGAGGCGCTCAACCGCTTCCTCCGCTCCCTTCCGAAAAAGACGCGCATCGCTTTCGTCGAGAGGTATTGGTATATGGCGCCCGTGGGGGAGATCGCATCCTCCCTCGGGATGAAGGAAAACGCCGTTTCGATGCTGCTCAGCCGCACCCGTAAGAAACTGGAAACCTTTTTGAAGGAGGAGGGCTTCGGTCTCTGACCGACCCGAAAGAAAAAATGAGAAAAACCGATCTGCTCGAAGCGATGGGAAGGATCGACCCCGCGCTGATCGAGGAAGCCGAACCGAAACAGAAGAAAAAATTCAAAGTAATTCCGTGGATCGCGGGCGGGCTTGCGGCGGCGATATTGCTTGCCGTTCTGCCTCCGGTGCTTTCCGGGATCGGAAGGAACCAATCCGGGCGGTATCTGACCAACCCGTGGGAGATGGACGGTTTCCGCGTCGTGACCGTCGGTCATTCCGCGTCGGTCGAGGTGAAAGCGGAGGAAAAACGCTATCTTTCCTTTGCAGGTGACGCGGAACAGGTCGTCGCAGAAACCGAAGCGGAAACAAAGGCGGAAACCGACGCCGTGACCGAAAGCGAAACGCCCGCGGAATCCGGAGCCGAGGTGCTTTCCGTCACCGTCCCGCTCGACGCCTCGATCCGCATCGAGGCGCTGATCGCCGACCGTTATATCCTCTACGAGGAGGGAAGCGAAACTGTCATCTACGACCTTGAAACCGGAACGAACGTGAACCTGACCGAGCGCGTTCTCGGTGACGATCTGACGAAAACCGAGTATTTCCGGTCTGATCTGATCGAACACCTCCGGACAAACGGCTGGTTCCCGGACGAGGAAAAAGAACCCGCGAAGGTGAAAACCTTACACGCCTACGTCACCGATTTTCTGAAGGCCTTTGACGAGGGCAGAACCTACGGGGAATATACCGGAAAAACGGGAGAACAGGCAGAACTCGATTTCACGGAAAAGAGAAAAGACCCGGTTTATCGTGACAAGACTGACGCCGAGTTGCTCGATCTGTTTGACTGCGCGATCCTCGAATGGCGGGACAGAATGATTACGGAGATGGAAAACGGTTTCTATCTTCCGGCGTGGCTCCACGTTTTCGCGACCGATACCGTTCACGGCACCGTGATCTATCAGCTCCGTTCCCGCGCGGGCGGACACGGGATCTTCCGGTACGATCTGAAGACCGATTCGTTCGGACTTCTGCCGCCTGACAGGAGGAACATTCTTCAGGGTACGATTACTTCCTACGCCGGAGAACCCGAGTTCGTTTTTTCGCCGGACGGCAGATATCTGACCGTTTCCTATACGAACGCTGCCGGAATCAGCGGGGCAGGAAAGGACGACCCGCTTCATCCGGGTGATTTCGTCCCTGACGAGGACTATCCGCTGCAGCACGGCCGTTATCTCGGCGACTGCGTCGGCGTTTTCGATCTTGAGACCGGGGATTCTCTGTGTTACGGCTTCGATTCCGGCGACGGATATTTCAGCGACATAGCGGCGTCCACGGCGGGCAGACTTTCTCCTACGGGGGCGACGGTCTGGTACCGCGCCTATCTGGACGGGAAAAAGTCCTTCCGGATCGATCCAGCGACGTTTCAGAATCACCGCGGGTATTATCCGCACGAGGGCGATCAATGGTTTTTTTCTCTGAAACGCGGGAAAGGGGTCCTTCTGGAGGGCAATTTCGTCCGCTTTGCGAAAGACGATACCGTCGTCATCATGGAAAAGAACGGGGAATACCGCGCTTACGATCTGATCCGGCAGGGAAAAGACATCACCGATCAGATAAAAAGCGGAAAAACCGAGCTGATGGCGCACGAATACTACGCGCTGACCGTGACCGACGGCGTTCTGACGAGAACGCACCTCTTTGACGGGAGCGCGTCCGAGGTCATCCTTTCGGGCGACGCGGTCTGCCTGAGCGACAACGGCGGATTCGCTTTCGCGTATTCCTCCGAAAAGGGAAGCGCGATCTGCCTGAACGTCGCCACCCTTGAGACCTATGAGATCGCCGTTTCTCCGGATTTCGCCGCAGAGCTTTCGGCAGCCGGAAACGTTGGTTTTTCCTTCCGGTATCTGTCGGAAGAAAACACGCTTTTCCTCAGCTTCTTCCGCGAGGGCGACGACCATAAAAAAGAGGGCATCGACTTTTTCGGCATCATCAAGGATCCCGTCTTCAACGCCGATCCGGTTCCGTTCTATCCGTATATTCTGCCCGACGGTACCTTCATCGCGCCGACCGAGGAGGAAAAAGCGCTTCTGCTTTGGGAAGCGGGTATGCGGGACGATAACGGACTTACCGAGGAAGAAAAGGAAGAGCTGATCCGCGAAAAAGAGCGCGAAGCGGCAATGAACCCGTAAAACGCATCAACCGGCATCTAACGAAAAAAGGTGCCGGTTTTTTCTTGGGAAACAATGATTGATTCGAGCTTTTGCGAAAAAAGGTTTGGATTTATGGGCTTTTTTCGAAAAAACAAACTTTTTTTCAGGCTCTTCATATTTTTTGGTGTGTGAAGGTTTATTGTTCTCCTTGATGCCGAAGCATAGCCTGCCGCGCAGAAGGATCCGGAAGCCTCGTAGGGCGAGGCGAACCTTCGGTCAACGGACGAGAACGAGGATAAATCACCAATATTTATGAAGAACCTTTTTTCATCGTTTCCCATTTTTCCTCTTGACAAAAGCAATACTTCGTGATATGATGTATTACACAAAGGGAGGTATCGTATGGATATACAGCTGAAACGCGGAATGCTCGATGTCAGCGTCCTTGCCGCGATCAAGGACGGGGAGTCCTACGGCTACCGGATCATCAAGGATATGAAGCCGTATTTAGAGCTTTCCGAATCGACCCTATATACCATTCTGAAGCGGCTGGAAACGGCGGAAATGCTGACCGTCCGCACCGCCGAGCACGACGGCAGACTGCGGAAATACTACCGTATCACCGGAAAAGGGCTCGGGCGGATCGCGGAATTCCGCGAGGAATGGAAGGAAATGACGGCAATTTACAGATTCGTCACGAAGGAGGAAACGGGAAATGACGAAAACTGAATTTCTGTCGGCACTCCGCCTCGGGCTTGCGGGACTGCCGGAAAAGGATATTGAAGAGCGCGTGAGCTTCTACGCCGAAATGATCGACGACCGGACGGAGGAGGGGCTGACCGAAGAGGAAGCCGTGGACGCGGTCGGTCCGGTCGGAACGGTGATATCGCAGATCGCGGAGGAGACCCCGCTTTCAAAACTCGTGAAGGAAAAGATCAAGCCGAAAAGAAGGCTGAAGGGAATTGAGATCGCGCTGATGATCCTCGGCGCGCCGCTGTGGGTTTCGCTGCTGATCGCGGCGTTTGCCGTGCTTCTCGCGCTGATCGTCGCTTTCTGGGCGGTCATCGTCGCTTTTTGGGCGGTCTTCGCTTCGCTTGCCGCCTGCGGGCTTGCGGGGATCACGGCGGGGATAGGGTTCGCCGTCGGCGGGAAGGGACTTTCCGGGCTTGCGCTGATCGGCGCGGGACTGTTTCTGCTCGGGCTTTCGGTCTTTGCCTTCTTCGGCTGTAAAGCGGCGACGAAGGGCATCTTCGTACTGACGAAAAAGGCGCTTTCGGGCGTCAAAAAAGCGTTTCTGAAAAAGGAGGCAACCAGATGAAAACGAAAATATGGATTTGGATCGGCGTTATTCTCGTCCTGCTCGGCACGCTTCTGTTCGCCGCCGTGATGACGGCAAACCGTTGGGACTTCAAGGCGCTCGGCACCGATACCTTCAAAACCGCCGAATACGAGTTCGGGGAAGCGTTTGACGATATTTCGGTCACGGTAATCGACGCGGACGTGGTCTTTGCCCCGGCTGACGGGGAGAAATGCCGCGTCGTCGTATACGAGCGGGAGGACGAGCCGCATACCGTCACGGTTTCGGACGGTACGCTTTCCGTCAGGGCAAACGACGAAAGAGAATGGTTCGATCATATCGGGATCAACGTCGGTTCTCCGAAGGTGACGGTGTACCTTCCGGAAAAAGAGTACGGCGCGCTGACCGTCAAGGGCGTTACCGGTTCGGTCCGGATCCCCGCCGATTTCCGTCTGGAAAGCGCGGATATTTCGTTCACGACCGGAGATACGACGGTGAACGCACCGATCTCCGGGACGCTGAAGGTAGTATCCACGACCGGTGATATCACGGTCGGCGGGATCACGGCAAAGGAGATGGAGCTTGGGGTCACCACGGGAGAAATTGAGATATCCGACGTGACCTGCGAAAAATCAGTGAAGATCACCGTGACGACCGGGGAAACGGAAATCGAAAATCTGACCTGCGCGTCGTTTGCGTCCGACGGCAGCACCGGGGATATCACGCTGAAAAACGTGAAAGCCTCGGAAAAGATCACGGTGGAAAGAAGCACGGGCGACGTGAAGATCGACGGTTCGGACGCTCCGGCGCTTTCGCTGAAGACCACGACCGGGGATATCTCCGGCTCGCTCCTCACCGATAAGATCTATGACGTGAAGACCTCGACCGGCAATATCTCCGTTCCGGATTCCCGTCCCGGCGGTACCTGCGAGATCAGAACCTCGACCGGGGACGTCTTCTTCCGGTAATACAGAATCCGTTCAACAAAAAAACGGAACACCCTGCGGTGTTCCGTTTTTTGTTTTGAAGATTCGTGATATCAGAACAGACCCTGTTCCATCATCGCGGTCGCGACCTTCTTGAAGCCCGCGATGTTCGCGCCGGCAACGAGGTTGTAACCGAGACCGTATTCCGCGGCAGCCTCTTCGGAGACGCGGACGATGTTCTTCATCATCTTGTGGAGCTCTTCGTCGACCTGCTCTGCGGTCCAGACGAGACGCTCGGAGTTCTGCGCCATTTCAAGCGCGGAGACGCCGACGCCGCCCGCGTTGACAGCCTTGGAGGGAGCGACGATCATGCCCTTCTGATCCATCAGGAAGCGGAGCGCGTCGTTGGTGGTAGGCATATTGGCGACTTCGATATAATACTTGATGCCGTTCGCGGCGATCTTCTCGGCGGAATCCATCTTAACGTCGTTCTGGGTAGCGGCGGGCATAATGACGTCCGCCTTGACGCCCCACGGCTTCTCGCCCGGGAAGAACTGCACGCCGAACTTGTCTGCGTAATCCTGAACGCGGTTGCGGTTGGAGGAACGCATCTCAAGCATATAGTTGATCTTTTCCTCGGTAGCGACACCGTCGGGATCGTAGATATAACCGTCGGGACCGGACAGGGTGACGACCTTCGCGCCGAGCTGTGCGGCCTTCTTGCAGATACCCCACGCGACGTTGCCGAAGCCGGAGATGGCGATGGTCTTACCCTTGATGTCCTCGCCCTCGTGCTTCAGGACCTCGCAGAGGTAGTAGATCGCGCCGAAGCCGGTCGCTTCGGGACGGACGAGGGAACCGCCGTAGGACAGACCCTTACCGGTGAGGACGCCGTTTTCCCAGACGCCCTTCAGACGGCGGTACTGACCGTACAGGAAGCCGATCTCTCTGCCGCCGACGCCGATATCACCGGCGGGGACGTCAACGTCCGGACCGATGTAGCGGTAAAGCGCGGTCATGAAGCTCTGGCAGAAACGCATGATCTCGGCGTTGGACTTGCCTGCGGGATCAAAGTCGGAGCCGCCCTTCGCGCCGCCGATCGGAAGACCGGTCAGGGAGTTCTTGAAGGTCTGCTCGAAGCCGAGGAACTTGATGATGCCGGGGTAAACGGAGGGATGGAAACGCAGACCGCCCTTGTAGGGACCGATCGCGCCGTTGTACTGGCAGCGGTAACCGGTGTTGGTGTGGACCTTGCCGTTGTCGTCGGTCCAGACGACGCGGAACGAGATCATTCTTTCGGGCTCGACCATACGGTTGAGCAGGTCAGCCTCAACGTATTCGGGATGCGCGTCGATCACGGGAGACAGGGAAGAGAGGACCTCTTCGACGGTCTGAATGAACTCGGGCTCATCCTTGTGCTTTGCCTTGACGTTGGCAATGACACTTTCGACGTAAGCGTTCATAGTGTATGACTCCTTTACGGTAGTAAAAAAATTTGAACGCATTTATTATAGTACATTCTTCCGGAAAATGCAAGTGCTTTTTTGAAATTTGCAGAAAAAACTTGATTCCGTGCCTGCCGATGCCGAAACCGACCGAAAAATGAAAGGAAACAGTCAAATGAATGTCATTTTGGCGGTAAAATGCCGTTTTCTGCCGAAAGCTATTGCCAAAAGCGGAAAATCGTGGTACAATAGGGCAGTTTATTTGAGATAACGGAGTACCCGTATGCTGCGAAAACTTATCGGCACGAAGGAATTTTACCGCCGTGTCATTCTGCTTGCGCTCCCCATCATGGTCCAGAACGGGATCACGAACTTCGTCAATATGCTCGACAACATCATGGTCGGGCGGATCGGCACGGTCGAGATGACCGGCGTCGCCGTGGCGAATCAGCTTCTTTTCGTCTTCAACCTCTGCATTTTCGGCGCGGTTTCGGGCGCCGGGATCTTCGGCACGCAGTTCGCGGGCAGCGCCGACCATAAGGGCGTAAGAGATACCTTCCGCTTCAAGGTCGTCTTCTGCACCGTACTGACCGTTCTCTGTATGGCGCTGTTCTTCTTTTGCGACGGGCCGCTGATCAATCTGTATCTGAAGGGCGAGGGAGAGGTCACCGACGTGCTTGCCTCACTCGCGAGCGCAAAGGACTATCTGCGTATCATGATGATCGGAATGATCCCCTATACGCTTGCCCAGTGCTATTCCTCGACCCTGCGCGAAACGGGGGAGACCGTTCTGCCGATGGCGGCGGGGATCATTGCCGTTCTCGCCAATCTCTGCCTGAATACCGTTCTGATTTTCGGTTACCTCGGCTTCCCGGCGCTCGGCGTGAAGGGCGCCGCGATCGCGACCGTCATTTCCCGCTTTGCGGAGCTTGCCGTCGTCGCCGTCTATACCGGAATGAAGGCGCAGAAGAACCCCTTCATCATCGGCGCGTTCCGCTCGCTGAAGGTGCCGTTCTCCCTGACGAAAAACATTTTCGTCAAAGGGCTCCCGCTGATGCTCAACGAAACGCTGTGGGCGGCGGGGATCGCGATCGTCAACCAGTGCTATTCGGTCATCAGCTACGACGTCGTTTCGGCAAACAATATCTGCACCACCTTCTTCAACGTCTTTTCGACCGCGTTCATGGCGGTCGGCGTCGCGGACGGCATCATCCTCGGGCAGAAGCTCGGGGCGGGGGAGACCGACGACGCGAAGGAGACCGCGTTTCAGCTCATCTTTTTCTCCTTCACGGTCAGCGCGATCGTCGGGGTCATCTTCTTTGCCTGCGCCCGCGTCATCCCGCTCGCGTATAACGCTACCGACGAGGTTCGTGACCTCGCGGGAAAACTGATGATGATCACCGCGCTTTCGATGCCGGTCGACGCGATCGCCCACGCGAGCTACTTCACGCTCCGTTCGGGCGGCAAGGCGCTGATCACCTTCCTCTTCGATTCCTGCTTCGTCTGGGTCGTCAATATCCCGATCGCGTGGGTTCTTTCCCGCTATACCTCGATCGGTATCCTCGCGCTTTACGCCATCGTCCAGTTCTCCGGACTCATCAAGGACGTCCTCGGCATCACCTTCGTGAACAGCGGGATGTGGATCATCCGCATCGTTCCCGAGGAGAAGAAAGCGCAATAAAACGGAATAAATGTACTGATGATACTTCGTTTCCTTTTTTGGCAGAATATATTGGTTTTTATTATTGTCTGATATTATTCTATGGAGCGGTCACTATTCTTTAGACGTCGCATAATGTTTACAATTTGTGCTTGACAAAAATGCGGGGGGTGGTTTGATGCACCTGTTATTTCGAGCGCGCGGCGAAATAACAGATGCGGAATGACCAATAATAACAAAGGAAGGTATCCTCAAAATGAAAAGAATTCTTTGCGCACTATTCTGCATTCTTCTTCTGTTTTCTGTATGTTCCTGCAATACAGATCCCGGCGATCCCACTCCTGAAGAAATATATAAATTAGAAGGCGGGAAAAAAGCGTTTGATTCCAATGTTTCGTCGCGTGTGAAAACCCTGAAGGGAAAGACCATTATTTACGGTACGAAGGATTGCTCTTCGGATTATAAAACGGCTATAAAAAAAGCAGCCAATAATATAACGGAGACCTCTTCACAAATCACTTTTAAAGTCGATGCGAATTCCAATACCGGTAATTATCGTGCGGGCGTATATGACAGCTCATCGGGTCAAGAGTGTTATTACAACGGCAGATTCTATACTTTGAGGGCAGCAATGGCTGCTAATATTCCCTCGGAATACTTCGTGGTTGGAGCAAATGCATTTAATAATTTCACGTCCAATTCGTCTTCTTCGACTATTTATTTTAACAGAGAGTATATGGACGATTATACTCAAGGTGCAAAAACAATGCTTGCTATGCATGAGCTGGGGCACACCCTCGGATTCATTGATTTTCAGAATGACACCTATGTTTACAAATATGACGCAACCGTTATGAAAGCCGACTATTGTTCCGGGTATACCGTACTTACCGATTACACTGAATTTGACAAGAAGTGTATTACTGATCTTTACGGTGCGTAAATAAAAATTGCCCTGCCGGACATTTGCAGTCGGGCAGGGCATATCCAAAGGAGAACTGTATTATGTATCAGATAGAGGCTCTGACAAAACAATATCCCATTCCCGGTCAAGCTCCGGTGAAGGCTCTTGACGGTATCAGCACGGAGCTTCCGGACACCGGTTTTATCGGTGTGATCGGTCGGAACGGAAGCGGAAAAACCACGCTTCTGAACGTGCTCGGCGGGATCGACCGTCCGCAAGGGGGTAAGGTTCTCTATAACGGAAAAGACGTTTTTTCCTATTCTTCCCGTGAATCGGATCTGTACCGGAACCGTGAGATCGCTTTCGTTTTTCAGGATTACAATCTTGTAAAGAATTTCACGGTTGAGGAAAACGTCAGGCTTGCGCTGCGCCTGCAATGGGACGATGAGAAAAAAATCGGAGAGCTCACTGCCGAGGCGCTGAAGCGTGTCGGGCTTGAAGGATACGGAAAACGGAAAATCACGGAGCTTTCGGGCGGGCAAAAACAGCGGGTCGTTATTGCAAGAGCGATCGCCAAATGCTCGCGGGTGATCCTTTGCGATGAGCCGACCGGAAATCTTGACAGCGAAAGCGCAGAGGGTCTTTTCAGCCTTTTTAAGGAGCTTTCCTCCGATCATCTTGTGATCACCGTGACCCATGACCTCGAACTGGCAGAAAGCTACTGTCAGCGCGTCATCCGGCTGAAGGACGGAAGGATAGAGGAGGATACCGTAAAGGATACGGAAGCAGTCAGGAAGGAGCTTCCTGCCGGAGGAGGCAAGGAGCAGAAAAACCGCTTTTCTTTCCGGAATACGCTCTATTATGCGGGAAAGAATCTGAAAAGAGGCGCGCTGGTTTCGGTCAGCGTCATCCTTCTGCTTGCGATCTGCTTTACCTTTCTGATCTCCTTTTACAGCCTTTCCGAGTTTGACGCGACCGTGGCAATGTATAATACGATGAAATCGAACGGCACCTATACGGTATCCGTTACAAAGTATATCGACAAGGTTTTCTTTATCGGAGAAGCCTTGGCTCACGGACCGAGTGCGGAAGAGTATAAATTGCAGGAGAGCGACCTTGATCTTCTCCGCACGCTTGTGGGAGACAATGCCGAAGTATATACAGCTTATTTTTTTACAAGTCAGCTTGATTCCTTTGCGGAGAGCAACCCGGATTTCATTACTACAAATTATCTTGCCGACTGCTTCAGTGAGATCGTTGCGGTCCCTTCCTTTGATACCTTTCATCAGGAGCTTGCGTTCGGCAGATATCCGGAGAAGGACGACGAGATCCTGATCTACGATTATATGGCGTATAATATGCTGTGCCACGGGGGCTTTTCCGGCGCGGAAAAGCTTGAGGATTTTGTCGGATATCCTCTGACGGACAAATTTACCGGGCAGAAATACGTGATCTCGGGGCTGTTGAAGAGCAATTACGAGCAATACAGTTACGTTGACGAAAAATTCGGGTTTTATGATTTTGAACTTTTGTATTTAGCGGGACTGCAGACTGTTTTTGCACCTTCCGCTCTGGTGGAGGAACTGAAGAAAACGCCGATGCAGCCGGTCCGCGAACGGTACTATGATGAGATCACCTATTCTCCTGAGGGAGAAGAGAATATCAAAAGGGTCGGGGAGGCGGTGCAGTCACCGTTGTTTGTGATGATCGGTCCGGTCCCCTCTTCCATGCGTTTTATCGGCGATTTCAATCCGTTCGAGAACGACAGCGGCATCATACTCTCGCAGAAGACCTTTGCGGAGCTATACGGAATATCCGGGGAGGAAGTGACTCCGGAGCGCGTGAATGAGGCGATTCAGATGAACAATCTGGGAATAGAGCTTTATTATCCGTGGGCGGGAAGAAATATCCAAAAGAATTATGAGTACGGTACTGCGACCGGAGTATGCGGAGTGTACGAGGGAGCGGGAGCGGAGGAATATCTCTACCTTCCGAACGGATGGGAAGGTACCTTTGATACAGATATGTCCTTCCGCCAGTTCTACGTTTCGCTGAACGGAACGGACGCGGAGAATCTGGAGGTCGTCCGTAAGCTGACACCGGTGAAACAGACCGAGGAATTTTATCAGGAGCATCAGGATTATTATCAGGAAGGCTTTATGCTTTGTACCTCTTATCGGGAGATCATCGACGACGCGGTGGTTTATCTGGACGGAATGAATTCGCTGGGAAGAGACTTCTTTCTTGTCAGTCTTGCTCTGGTATGCGGCGCGATACTCGGCTACGGCTATCTTGTGATCAAAAAGAGAAGGTTTGAGATCGGACTGTTCAAGTCGCTCGGGACCGGAAACGGCAGCATCGCGTTGATTTTCGGAACTGAAGTGATGATAATCGTCTTAATGGCGATGGTCGTCGGGATGTTCGGAGCGCCGATATTGATGAATCTGATCGATAACGGATTTACTTCCGAGCTGAAATTCCCGATCAGCTTTTTCCGTATCCGGTTTTCCGATTACGGTCTGCCCTGTCTGATCGGCGTGGGCGCAGCGCTGCTTGCTCTTCTGTTACCGATCATAAAACTGATGCGGCTACAGCCCGTCGTCATTATGAATCGCTCACAGAAATGAAAACGAGTCGGGTGTGAACGGTGTACCAATGAATGACTTCATCAGCACAACGCGCTTCTTCGTTTTTTTCGGATTTATTGGCAATTCCACTTGATTTCGTCTCTCATTGGTGAATCATTTCCACACTTTCCTGTTGGAATCATTATTCACGAAAGCAAGCACCCGGCAAAGTCCTTTTTCGGATTTTACCGGGTGCTTGCTTTTCAGGGTTGAATGCAGCAGCCCCTTTTGCTTTTGTTTATCCGCGGAGCTCGAGCGGAGAGACGCTCACGTTCGCGATGTCGGTATTCACGAGGAGGACGAAATTGCCCTCTCCCTTCGGGGTGAGCAGATTGGGGCTCGGGGTGATGAAGTTGACGCCAGAGATATCGACGCTGCCGTTCAGTACGAAAATATCGCCGAAGATACGCGCCGACTCGCCGTTGACCACCGTGATCCCGGCTTCTCTCGCCGTCATATAGTGCTTCGCGCCGTAGTGGAAGCAGTTGTCGAGGAGGAGCCCCGTGACGTCTTCAAGCTCGAAGAGGGTCAGACGTTCGCGGATGTGGCTGTCGATGATGAAATAGACGTCGGCGCCGTTTATCATCCAGCTCGAGGGCAGGTATTTCGTGTAGGTCTTGGAGCCCGCGCCGACGGTATGGTAGGTGCCGTTGGTGTGGACGCGGGAGACGGTGCCGTTATTCGAGGAGAGAACGCGCACGCCGGTATCGTAGATCGTTCCGAGGAGACGGTCAACGAGGAAGTTCGCGGAATATTCGACGGCGACGAAGCGGGAGACCGCTGCCCCCGTGAGATTGAGTGCCGAGACGTTTTTGCCGTTCAGTCTGACGAAATAGGCGTATTTTGCGGGCTTCTGTTCCGGGTCCATCGCCGCGTTCACGCCGTTTTCCGGATAGAAGACGGTGAAGCCGTTGACGCCCGCGTTGTCGCCCTTCACGGTGATCGCCGCGTCGTCGTCGCTGCCCATCTCTCTGCCGTATTTGCAGAGGATCACGGTGCCGCGGAAGGAATCGGAGGTGCCGGAGGGACTCTGTACCGCACCCGCGAGGAGCACGCCGCCGGGAACGCCGATCTTGTTTTCAAGGAGATAGACGCCGGCGGGGAAGTAAACGACGCCGCCCCCCGCGTTCTTTGCCGCGTCAACAGCGCTCTGTACGGCAGTCGAAACGTCGGCGCTGCCGTCCTTCTTCGCGCCGTAGGCGGTCACGTCAAAGACCTCTTCGCGGACGGCGGGGTATGGATAAGCCTCGGGCGCCTTGTAGGTCGCCGCGGAGGCGTCGGCGGAAAGGATCTTCGTCTTACGGTCATCCAGCCCCTCGGCTTTCACGTTCGTAAGCCACAGGAAGGGGAACTGTCCCGGGGTGGAGCAGTTTTCGTTGTCGGTCAGGTTTTTCACGGGGGTCTTTGCCGAGATCTCGCCGTTTGCGATCTGGAGACCGTAGCGGGTGTCGAGCCCGTAAGCCTCGATGCCGGTTTCGGCGTCAAGGATCTTCAGATCGTAAAAGCTGCCCGAAAAACCGGCGCGGGTCATTTTTTCGCTCAGGATGCCGGTGGAATAGCCGTCGAGCAGGATGCGCTCGTAGGTGTCGCGGTCGCAGTCGCGCACCGTGATCCCGACCGATTTCAGATCCTTCATCGCTTTTCTGACGGTTTCCCCGGCAGGAGGCGCAAAGAGGGCGCCCGCTTCCGTCCAGTGCTTCGGGGAGAAGGAAAGATCGGTGAAGACGCAGATATCGGCGTGCTGCTCGAAGAGAAGGGCGTTTTTCAGCGCGCAGGCGCGGATATTGTCGAGGGTGATCATACCCTCGGGGGTCGTGCCGCTCGTGATCGCGATATAGCTGTTGACGAAGTAACAGTCGCGCACCGTCCACGTGCCGACCTTTTCGGTGGCAACGGTCGCGGGGTATTCCACGGGATTCTCCGCGTTCTGCCCCTCGTAATAGACCGCGATGCCCTCGAGCGCCGAGCTGCCCGAAAGGGTGAAGGCGGGATTCTTCTTCACCGCTTTCGCGTCGGAGAAGAGCAGAAGCGTGCCGTCCTCCGGCTTCTCGGCGGGGTCGCCGCGCAGGGCGACGTAGGAGGGGATCTCAAAGGTCGAGCCGACGTGATAGTGTCCCTTCGGCAGATAGACGATGCCGCCGCCGAGCCCGTCGACCGTTTTGATCGCGTCCTTCAGCATGGAGGTGATCTCGATATGCCCGGTCGGATCGGCGAAATAAGGGGCGGCGGAGAGGTCGATCTCCGAAACGAAGGTGCCGCGCTTCCCGGTGTGCGCCGTCGGCGTCACCTTTTCGTAGGCGTTCAGGACCTTTTCGGGTGCGTCGGACTTCGGCGCGAAGATATAGTCGCGCAAAAACAGCCGGACCGCCGCCGAGATCGAGTCGTCGTTCGAGCCGTGCAGGACGATACGGTTTTCGGTGATCCCGACGTAATACCAGTTTTTCGCGTCGGGGAAGGCTGCTTTTCCTTCCGCGAACGCTTCCTCGCTCAGCGGGTCGTCGGTCTTGCCGATCAGAATCTGCTTTTCGGCGGTCTCCGACGCGCCGTTTTCAAGCAGGATGTCGGAAAAATAAGGGGAGATCCCTCTTCCGGTGACCGTCATCCATTCGGAGAGATTGCCGATAAGCGGCTTTTTTTCCTTTTCCTCCTCCGGCGGCTGTTTCGGAGAGCAGGCGGAAAGGGTCATGGTCCCCGTCAGAAGGAGGAGCCCGAAGAGCTTCCACATGGGATTCATACTGTCTTCACCTCGCGTTTTTTTCTTTATCTTATCATATTCCGTTTCAAAAAGCAAGAGCGGAAAAAAGAAAAGCCGCTCTCCCTTGACAAATCGCCCGCCAAGCGGTAAGATAAGGAAAAAGGAGGGATCGCCGTGAACGTGAACGAACGGAAAGACCCGGTCGGGGTCGTCGCCGCGCTGATCTGGGACGAAGAAGGGAAACGCTTCCTCATCTGTCAGCGTCCGGCGAACAAAAAACGCGGGATGCTGTGGGAATTTGCCGGAGGCAAGATCGAACCCGGCGAAACGGAGCGCGAGGCGCTCATCCGCGAGCTTCGTGAGGAACTCGGCTTCACCGCCGCTCCGGGCGAGCTCTTCATGGAGGTCGTCCACGCCTATCCCGACCTCACCGTCCGCCTTTCGCTCTTCCATACGAGGATCGCGTCGGGCACGCCGACCCTGCTCGAACACAACGATATGCGGTGGATCACCCCCGCCGAGATCGGAAGCTACGAATTCTGTCCCGCCGATACCGATATCCTCGCGGAAATCACGAAACGGTACGGCTGAAAGGAAACGATATGAAGAAGAAACTGCTTGCCGCGCTTCTCCTGCTCGCCGCGCTCCTGCCCGTGATCGCGTCGGTCGGCTGCGACGGGACGGAAACGCCGCCCGGACCGAAGACCGAAATGCTCGTGATCGCCGAAAACGGGGAGACCGCGTATTCTGTCATCCGCCCCGATATCTCCGAACCGGGCGATCCCGGCATCAAGGGCACGACGGCACTCGTCGCCGCCGCGAAAGAGATCGGCAATCCCCTGCCGCTCATCACCGACTGGACGGGGCAGGGAGGCACGCCGATCGGGGAAAAGGAGATCCTGATCGGCAAGACCAACCGTCCCGAATCGGAAGAGGTCCTGGCGACGCTGAGCGGCAACCGGTACGCCGTCCGGGTCGTGGGGGAAAAGATCGTCATGATCGGCACCTCTCCGGTTGGCACCAAGCTCGCCGCCGACTGGTTCACGGCAAATTACGTTACCGGAAAAACGAAGATCGAGGTCCCGAAGGACCTGAACTTCACGGAGGAATATGAAATGTATTACCGAATTGCTTCACCGTCCGCGACAGGAAAAGACAAATTCGACCAGATGATGCTGATGGCAAACCTGCAGGGCATCATCAACCGCGAATCGAAGTCCCGCGTCTATATCGACGGGGACGGCGCCGCGGCAAACTGGTTCAAGACCTTTACGTCCGAGGGCGGATGGCTCGCCGACAAGTCCTTCGAGACGCTGAAAAGCCTGAAGGACCTTTACGAGATCGCGAAGCCGTACGTCAAAAAGGTCATTATATGGGATCCCGAGGTCCCCGCTTCCTTCAACGTCGCCGGAACGGCGGCGGGCTGTGAGGACGGCGTGGTCGTCTCTCCCGAGATGTACGAAAGCTGGAAAACGACCTTCGAGGGGCTTGACGTGATCGACCTGCGCGGCAAGTTCACAGGCTCCGAAACCGGAAGCGCCAAGAACGACGCCTACCGCTGGGCGATCCGCGAATATCTCGAAAAGGGTCTCTGCTCCCGCGACTTCATCTGCTATTATTTCGATTCCGCCTATACCCGTCCGAACGGTGACTGGGCGTACGTCTCTCTCCGCGACTGGCCGATCTATAACCGCGCCTTCATCTTCGACCTCTCCCCGTGGGGAGACGAGGCGCCGCTCGACGATCCCGATCAGCCGATCGGCACCGACCTCGAAACGCTGAAGCTCATCCTTTCCACCCAGAGAAAGCTCCTCGGCGAAAAGGGAACCTTCGAGGTCTGCGGCTTCTTCACCTTCTCCAAGTACAGCCGCTGGGATATCAACACGAAATCGAAGCACGAGACCGTCCCGACCGAATGGGAGACCGTCTACGTCATTTCGGAATACGGCGCGTATCAGAATACCGCGACCGAATTCTGCTGGAACCAGAGCCTGCACTCCCAGTATCCGTACGGCGAGCTGAAGAACAACCGTCCCGCCGAAATGCTCGATTACGAAACGAACAAGGTCTATCTCTCCTTCTTCATGGCGGATTACGACTCCGCGTTCCCGCTTTATAACTATCTGCAGAAGCACTGGGCGGACGAAAACCGCGGCAAGTACCCGCTCTGCTGGGGCATCAACCCGACCCTGCTCGATTCCTATCCCGATGTCATCTCCTATTATTACAGCACCAAGACCGACAACGATTATTTCGGCTCCGACGCCTCTGCGGCGGGATATTTCAACCCGTCCCGCGTGCCCGACGATTTCTGGAAGGAAATGATCGCGCACAACAGGGACTATTTCAAGCGGATGGATCTTTCGGTCGCGCCGATGATCCTCGATTGGGACAAGCTCGGTGACCGTGCGCTCGACGCCTTCAGCGAATTCGCGCCCGACGGCATTTCGACCATCATCTGCGACTTCCACGGCAACGGCGGAAAACAGGCGAAGCCCTTCGTCCACGATACCGGTATGGTCTGCGACGAGCTTTGGAACGGCTTCGACACCTCCTCGGTCGACGCTGCGGTCGCCTCTCTGAACCGTGCGATCACGAGACCGTCGAAGAAGAATTCCTCCTTCCTCCTCGTCCGTGCGGTGTGGGTCAGCCCGACCTTCATCAGCGACGTGATCGACGCTTACCGCGCCTCCAACCCCGGCGTGGACGTCGAGGTCGTCGATATCTACAACTATTACAGCCTCCGCGGTCAGCAGCTCGAGGGCTGATCCGGGCGTCCGAAAGGACGCGCGAACGACGTGTTCCGCTCTCCGAAGAGGGCGGAACACGTCATATCATTCTGAGGCGCAGCCGAAGAACATCACTTTGCCGATAGGCAAAACATCACTTTTCATTGCTGTCGGCAATGAAAAACATCATTCATATAAATCGCCTGCCGGGCAGGGAGGTTGCGCCTCTCTTTCCGGAAGGCGACTTTTGTTGTCTGCTCCTGACTTTTGGAAAAAATGACGGAATATCGGACGCAATTTTATACAATATGTAGAAGATGAAAAATAGCTTTGCTTTTTTTGCGGAATAATGTTATAATAAACTGATTCAATGCGTAAACCCCCGAAGGAGGAAAACGAAATGGAGAAAAAACCGAACAACGACGCTCTGTTTACCAAGATCTTCTTCACCGTCGTCTTCTTCGCGCTTCTCGTTCTGCCGATCAGCCTGATGGCGCTCATCGGACCGGACGACACGGCGCTTGCAAGCGAGTCCTCAACGAAGATCGAGGCGTTCAGCGCGGAAAGCTGGCTGAACGGTGATTTTCAGAGCAGCTTTGAGGCGTGGTTTTCCAACCACTACCCGATGCGCTCCGGCATCGTGAAAGCCTACCGACAGTTCAAATATGACTTTGAGAGCTCCAAGCCGGTCATCAACACCATCAAGTTCCTGAACGGCAAGCTATTCAAGAAAGACGAAAAGCCCAAGCCTCCGAAACCGATCGATACCGTTCCGGTCATCCCGGTGACGAACGAGCAGGGCGAGACGATGACTCCCGAGACCCAGCGCAGTCAGATCGAGATCTACCTCGACCCGAACAATATCTATTCCGACATCAACTTCGATCAGATGGAGGAAGAGATCTACGACGTTGACGGCTTCAAGGGCAACAACGCGGTCTACGTCGGTAAGAACGGCTACCTCTTCGAGGCGGCGTATATGGACGAATATATGGGCTATACCGAGCCCTATATCTCCGCTTCCAAAGACATCGAAGGTCTGCAGAAGAATATCGAGGAGCTGGAGTACATTCAGGACGAGCTTGCCAAGCGCGGCATCGTGATGCTCTACGTCATTTCCTCCAGTAAGGCAGACCAGTACGCAGACTATATCCCCGACTGGTATAAGGATTCCCATACCGCCGCAGAGGATTACACCCGTGCGATCTACACCTACCGCGAAATGCTGAAGAAGAGCCATATCAACTACCTCGACAGCTCCGAGTATTATAAGCAGATCGGTCTTCTCGTCACCTTCCCGAAGAACGGTATCCACTGGAACGCGCTTGCCGCGTTCGAGTCGACCGCCGAGCTGCTCCGGATGTATGAAAACATCTCGGGCGAGCGCGTCACCCGTCTGACCGCCACCGGCGTCCAGTACTCAAAGAATCCCTTCAATCAGGGCAACGGCGAGCAGGACGTCTTCAACATCCTCTACGGCGCGGTGCAGTCGAATATCAAGATCCTCGATAACTGGTATTACGCGCCGCAGGTCAAGGTCGATAACGAGGGCGCGAAGAAGCTGAACATCCTGATTCAGGGCGGTTCCTTCACCGGTTCGATCATCTATAACATCAACGCCTATCAGGTCGGTCATATCGACCAGATCTACTATAACGGCTATAACTCTCACAGCCCGTGGACCGAGGGCCCCGAGGCGTGGGAATACTGGCTGAGGGACCGCGACCTCGTCATCTTCGAGGCGACCGAGCAGCAGATCCGCGGCGGTCACTCCGACGGTGTCAACTGGGCGGCGGACGCCGGCAGCGGCTTCATCGGTCATAACGTCCATTACGATTCCCTCTATCAGTACCTCAAAGACCACGAAGGGGAATATTAAGGAGAAAGGCAGGAATAAAACATGATTTTCAGTTCAACGCTGTTTCTGTTCCTCTTTCTGCCGGCGACTCTTCTGATCTACTATCTGATTCCGGCGAAATATGTGAACGCGCGCAACTACGAACTCCTCGCAATGTCCCTGATCTTCTACGCGTGGGGCGAACCGAAGAACATTGTCCTGATGTTCTTCTCGATCTTCCTCAACTACATCTTCGGTCTTCTTCTCCGGATTTTCGACGAAAAGAAGGGCGCGCGAAAAGCGGTTCTGATCGTATCGGTGATCTTCAACCTCGGAATGCTCTTCTTCTTTAAGTATTTCGGGTTCTTCACCGGCAACCGCTTCGGCACGATCGCTCTCCCGATCGGTATTTCCTTCTTCACCTTCCAGATTATGTCCTATACGATCGACGTCTACCGCCGCAACGTTCCGGCGCAGACCAACGTCGCAAAGCTCGGTCTGTATATCTCCCTCTTCCCGCAGCTCATCGCGGGCCCGATCGTCCGTTATATCGACGTTGCGAACGAGCTCGACAACCGCACCAGCACGCTTGACGCCACCTTCCGCGGCGTGGTCCGCTTCTCGATGGGTCTTGCGAAAAAGGTCGTTATTTCCAATACCGTCGCGCTCCTCGCCGACACGATCTTCGCGCTCGACCCGAAGAACATGACCGCCGCTACCGCGTGGCTCGGCGCCCTCGCCTATATGCTGCAGATCTACTTCGACTTCAGCGGCTATTCGGATATGGCGATCGGTATCGGCGATATGCTCGGCTTCCACTTCCCGGAAAACTTCGACTATCCTTACATCTCCTCCACGGTCCAGGAATTCTGGAGACGCTGGCACATGACTCTTTCCACCTGGTTCCGCGATTACCTCTATATCCCGCTCGGCGGCAACCGGAAGGGCAAGGTTCGCACCTATATCAACCTTCTCATCGTCTTCGCCTGCACCGGCTTCTGGCACGGCGCTTCCTTCAACTTCCTCGTTTGGGGTCTGTATCACGGTCTCTTCCTTGTCATCGAGCGCCTCGGTTTCAAGAAGGTGCTCGAAAAGCTGCCCAAGTTCCTCGGCAGGATCTACACGCTGCTCGTCGTGATCGTCGGCTGGGTGTTCTTCCGTGCGGATACGCTGACGGCGGCTGTGAAATACCTCGGCGCGATGTTCCGCTTCACGAACTTCGGCTGGGTCAAGGCAGTCGCACAGCTTGACGGCTATACCATCGTTCTCCTCCTCGCGGCGATCGTTCTCTGTATGCCGGTCTATCCGAAGGTCAAGCAGAAGCTCCTCGCGAAGGACGGCGGTGAAACGGTCGTTCCTCTGCTCGACGGCGTCCTTGCCGCGGTTCTGGTCGTCATCTCGATCTACTGCCTCTCCGGCTCCGACTACAACCCCTTCATTTATTTCAGGTTCTGAATCCGACCCGGAGCGATCATTTCCCGAATCGCTCCGGGGATTTTTAGAAAAAAGGTGATATACCGATGAAAAACGATTTTTTAACCCGTTCCCCGTCTCTTTCCGACGAGGAAAAGAAACGGCAGCTCTACGAAAGACAGAAGGAACTGCTTGATACCTTTCTGTCCAAGGGTGCCATCTCCGAGGCACAGTACGAAAAGAGCCTCGGCGATCTCACCGTGAAAATGGGCTATGCGCAGAACGCCGACAAAACGAAATAAGAAAACGCCGGAAGGGAACCGATTCCTTTCCGGCGTTATTTTGTTCGATGAGATTCAGATCCCGCCCTTTTTGATCTGTGCGTCGGCGTTTAAGGAGAATTTATCCGAAAGCGGGACGATCTCAAAAAGGATTTCTCTCTCCCCGGGGACGTTTACCGTCATGGCGAAGGGAAGGGGCGTGATATAGAGCGCGGGCAGGGAACGGACAAAGACGGTCTTTCCGCCCACTCTGACCTCGAAATTGCCCGTGACGCTCGGCAGAAGCACCGTGACAGGTCCGTCTGCGGGAAGGGAGAACGAGGTGCCTTTTTCCATATCGATCAGCGGGAGCTTCGCCGCTTTTCCGGCGTCCGAGGCGATTTTTTCGTATTCCGCGTCAACCGCGAGCGAGAGGGCGCGGAAATCCTCGTAGTCCTTTGCCTGCGCCTCACTGAAATCGGCTTCGGTGCCGCGGTTTCCGACCGAAAGATAATCGGTGACGCGGTGCTTCAATATCAGCCCGCCGCAGTTCTTTTCGCGGCAGAAGGTCAGGTCGAGCCCTTCCACGTCCTCGGCGCGGACGGCGGGACGGGCGTCGGGCGCCTTCGTTTCAAAGGTGACGTTCGAGAGGCGTACGCCCTTCGCGTGGCGCAGATAGAGGACGGCGGAGGGGTAATTGCCCATATTGACGAGGTGCTCGGGCCAGAGGGTGTAGAAATCGTAAAGCTCGCTGTGTCCGGTCGTGCGGACGGCTTCCGCTTCGGTTCCGCCTCCGGGGGCAAGGAAATGCACGTTTTCAATCGTGAAATCCTCGATGGCGTAACCCGGAACCGAGGAAATGAAGTTCCCGGCGCGGATGGTCAGCCCGGGGAAAACGAAATCGGGACTCATTTCGGCGACCGTGTCCGAGAAGATCACGCGGCGGAAGGCGCCCATCGGCGGACGGACGTCGGTGACGTAGCGGCTCATATTGTAGCGGTTCATCGTGACGAAAAGGGGACGGAGGACGTTGTGCATCACGTTTCCGGTAAAGACGAAATCCTCGTAGACCGCCTCCTGCGTGAGCTGAAGCTTGAAGCCGTCGCCGCAGTCGGTGAAGGTGCAGCCGGTGACCGTGATCCGCTTCATATCGCCCGCCGATTCCGGTCCGATGCGGACGCCGCCCCAATAATGGGAGCGCAGATGGCAGTTCGTCACCGTGAAATCGACGATCGGCTCGTCCGGCGTCAGCGTTTTCAGCCCGATCGCGTCGTCGCCGGCGTCGATATCGCAGTTTGAGATCGAAATGCGTCTGCCGCCGTCAAAATCGAGACCGTCGCCGTTTGCGCTGTCTGCGGTGCGGATGATCACGCCGTCGATCACGACGTCCGAGCAGTTCAGCCCGTAGAAGGTGAACATCCCGGTGTGCTCGAGACGCACGTCACGGACGGTCACGAAGGAGCATTCGGAAAAGACGACGAGGAAGGGACGTCCCTTTTCGTCGGAATAACCGTAATCCGCGCCGCGCTGCCCGTTGATCCTTCCGGGACCGACGATGCCGCAGTTCTTTTTCCGGTCGGCGACGATCAGCCCGCGGCAGCGGTCCATATCGGGCGCACCGTTGCCCGAGACGCCCGTGATCGCGCTGCTCCACGCGCAGCCGCGCGTCGTACCGGAATAATCGCTCAGCTTTTCGCTGCCGAGGATCTCCGCGCCGGGATGAAGGCGGAGAAAAACGTCGTCGTCGAGGGTGACCGTTCCGGTCAGATATCTGCCGGAGGGAACGTCAACGTACCCGCCTCCGCTTGACGCGCAGGCTTCGACCGCCCGCCTGAACGCCTCGGTGCAGAGGATCTTCCCGCCGCTCACCGCGCCGAAATCAAGTATGTTCGTGTCCATAATACTGTTTCCTTTCCCGGAAATTGCGGGCTTTTCACGCTTATCGTCCGCCGCCCGGAAGCAGCGGAGACCGCGGAACGGAGCCGCGCGCCTTATTTTCATTATACCGTCCCGCAAAAGGGAAGTCAACCCTTTTCAAGGAAAATGATTGTGCGGGATTGACAAAAAGGAGGGGGTATGATAAAATAAAATGAATGAATAAGTAACAGAGGTGTTCTGATGAAGAAAACCGTTTTACGAGTGGGAGTTCTGCTCCTCGCCCTGATCGCTTTGACGTCTCTGCCGATTTTTGCAAGCGCGGAAACGGGCGAAGGGGAGGTCACGCACTATCTGACCGGAAGCGCGGACGCCTCCGCCATGCTCGGTCTGAATTCCTCGGATTACGCAAGGCTGTGTGCCGAGCTCGACGCCGCGTTCAGACAGGGAAAGACCGAGGTCGTTTTCGAGGGATATCCTTTTCCCGCGGAGCCGTGGGAAGGAATTGCCCAACGCCTTCTGGACGGCTTCGTCGAAACCGTCAGCTCCGACTACCGGAATTATTACGTTTCGGTCAGCAATATCCGCGTCAGCAGGACGGGAAGCAGGGTCACCCCGACCGTAAGCCTGATTTATCACTGCACGCCCTCCGAGCGCAGTGAGATCGACGCGGCGGCGGAAAAGCTGCTTTCCGGCATCGCCGGGTCGTCCTTCTCCGACGTGGAAAAGGCGCTCCTCGTCCACGACCGTCTCGCCGTGTGGTGCGAGTACGATTCGGTCTCCTATGCGAACAACAACGTTCCCGAAGACAGCTATTCGATCTACGGTACGATGGTAAAACGCATCAGCGTCTGTCAGGGCTACGCCGAAAGCTACAGCTACTTAATGAACACGCTCGGCATCCCGACGCGCGTCGTCAATTCCGATTACGCAAATCACGCGTGGAATATCGTGACGATCGGCGGAAAGGACTACCACGTCGACGTCACCTGGGACGACCCGACGTACGACGAGGTCGGCAGAGTGACGCACGATTATTTTCTGGTCTCCACGAACCGTCTTCGTTCGCTTGATCCCATGCGCGGAGCGGCGAACGATTACGATACCTCCCCGGTCTCGACGGATTTTGAGAACGGGATCTGGAGGAATTCGGACACGGCGTTCACGCTGCTGAACGGTAAGATCTATTATATCGACAACCGCGACGACGGCAGCCGGGACGCGAGCCGCAGAAAAGGCGTTTACGAGTGGAACGGCGGAAATCCCCGTCAGATCCTCGCGTTTGCCGATTACCCGGACAATACGTGGCTGACGGCAAACAACGCGTATTATCTGGATTCCTACGCCCGCCTCTCGACCGACGGGACCTATCTGTATTTCAATTTGGCGAAAAACGTCTATCGCCTTACCCCGAGCGGTCAGCCGCTCGTGAACTGGACCCCGGCGGAAACCGCGGCGAAGGGCACCAATATCATCGGCTTCCGCGAGGAGGACGGCTGGTTCATCATCCGCATCGGCGACACGCCGAGCGTGCCTTTCAATGCCCCCGCGTCCACGCTGATCCGGTACCGGTACTCCGATCTCCCGGCGGCGCCGACGCTGACCGGCATTTCGGTCGTTTCCGGCCCGTCAAAGACCGAATTCACGGTCGGTGAGACCCCCGACTTTTCGGGCCTCGTCATTCGCAAGACCTATTCCGACGGAACGGCGGAAAACGTGACCGCCGGGTTCACCTTCTCTGCCGTCGATACTTCCTCGGCGGGGCAGAAGACGGTGACCGTCACCCTCGACGGAAAGCAGACCGCCTTCACGGTCACCGTAATGAAAGCCCCCGTGATCCTGACCGGCATTTCGGTCGTTTCCGGTCCGGCAAAGACCGAATTCGCCGTCGGTGAGCCCCCCGACTTTTCGGGTCTCGTCGTCCGCAAGACCTATTCCGACGGAACGGCGGAAAACGTGACCGCCGGGTTCACCTTCT
>JAKSPT010000020.1 GCA_024404495.1 Lachnospiraceae bacterium | reverse complement strand
CGGCATCAAGGCGATCGACGCGATGGTTCCGATCGGCCGCGGTCAGCGTGAGTTGATTATAGGCGACCGCCAAACGGGAAAAACGACAATTGCCGTTGATACGATTCTCAATCAGCGCGGCAAGGGCGTGCTGTGCGTGTACGTCGCCATCGGTCAGAAGAATTCGACCGTTGCGCTGCTCGCGGAGACGCTGCGCGCCGGCGGCGCGGATGCGTATACCGTGATCGTGTCCGCTTCGGCATCCGAATCCAGTATATCGCTCCTTATGCGGGCTGCGCGATCGCCGAATATTTCATCGCACAGGGCAAGGACGTGCTGATCGTGTACGACGATTTGTCCAAGCACGCCGTCGCCTACCGCGCACTGTCGCTTCTGATCCGCCGTCCGCCGGGACGCGAGGCGTACCCGGGCGACGTCTTCTACCTCCACAGCCGTCTGCTCGAGCGCGCCGCGCGCGTCGCTCCGGAATACGGCGGCGGCTCGATCACCGCGCTGCCGATCATCGAGACGCAGGCGGGCGACGTGTCCGCGTATATCCCGACCAACGTCATTTCGATCACCGACGGTCAGATCTTCCTTGAAACCGAGCTTTTCCATTCGGGCGTCCGTCCCGCCGTCAACCCCGGCATTTCGGTCTCCCGTGTCGGCGGAAGCGCGCAGATCAAGGCAATGAAAAAGGTCTCCGGTAAGCTGAAGCTTCTCTATTCCCAGTACCGCGAGCTTGCCGCCTTCGCGCAGTTCGGCTCCGATCTTGACGCCGATACGATGGCTCGTCTCGAACAGGGCAAGCGCATCGTCGAGGTATTGAAGCAGGGAAGAGGGGAACCGGTTCCGGTCGAGCTGCAGGTCGCGATCATTTTCGCAGTCGTCGGCGATATGCTGAGCGATATCCCGGTGGAAAAGATCGGAGATTTTGAAGATTTCCTCTTCCGCGATCTTGTCGCTACAAAGGAAGAGCTTCTTTCCGCGATCCGCGATACCGGTCTTCTGAGCGATGAAAACGCCGCGGAGCTTGCCGGCGTGATCAATTCCTGCAAACAGAAATATCTGAATCCGGAGATATAAACGATGGCAGCCGCTTCGATGAATGATATCAAGGCGAGGATGAGAAGCGTCAACAGTACGATGCAGATCACCAAGGCGATGGAGCTTGTCGCGACGTCAAAACTGCGCCGCGCCAAGGAAAGAGCCGAGGCTTCGTGCGTGTACCGAAGGATCCTTCAGGACGCTCTCGTTTCGCTTTCGCGCTTCTCCGAGCGTGCCGCGTCGGTCTATACCGAGAAACGGCAGGGAGGAAAAACGCTCTACGTCGTTCTTGCCGGAGACCGCGGTCTTGCAGGCGGATACAACGGCAACGTCATCCGTCTGACCAGAGAGGTCTTCTGCGCGAAAGAAAACCGTACGGTGATCCCTCTCGGCAAAAAGGCGCTCGAATTTTACG
The DNA here is from genome assembly GCA_024404495.1 of Lachnospiraceae bacterium. GTDB lineage: Bacteria > Bacillota > Clostridia > Oscillospirales > CAG-272 > CAKRZE01. The sequence continues at coordinate 45,528 of JAKSPT010000020.1, read as the reverse complement.
AAAGAAGAGGGGAAGAGATCCTCACCTCCGCTTATTCCCAGATCTCTTCACTCGGCGTCAGCGACGCGATGCGTCTTGCCCGTGAGATCCTTGACAGATACCTTTCGGGTGAGGTGACGCGGGTCGAGCTCGTTTATACCCGCTTCGTTTCGATGATGACGGTAGTACCGAGCCGTATGACTCTTCTTCCGATCACGCTTCCCGAAGAGACGGACGACGGTTCCGATCCGATCACGGACGGCGATCCCGACGAACTCCTTCGGGCGGTCATCCCCGATTACCTCGGCGGGCTCCTGTATTCCGCGATCACGGAAGCCTTTGCTTCCGAATGCGCTTCGAGAAGAACGGCGATGAACGCCGCCTCGAAGAACGCTTCCGAGATGATCGATTCTCTGTCTCTTTCCTATAACCGTGCCCGTCAGGCTGTGATCACGCAGGAGATCACCGAGATCGTTTCGGGCGCGGAGGCACTCTGAATCTATTTAACCGTATTCCGCGCCGTCCGGCGCGGTGAAAGGATTTTCTATGAATAAGAATATCGGAAAGGTCGTGCAGATCATCGGACCCGTTCTCGATATCCGGTTCGAGAGCGGTCATCTTCCCGATCTGCTTTCCGCGATCGAAATCGAATACGAGGGCAGAAAGATCGTATGCGAGGTCGCTTCCCAGATGGGTGACGACGTCGTACGCTGCATCGCGATGTCCGCGACGGACGGTCTGCCCCGCGGGATCGACGCGGTCGATACCGGTTCCGGCATTACCGTTCCCGTCGGCCGTCAGACCCTCGGCAGGATCTTCAATCTGCTCGGCGAGCCGGTCGACAATCAGCCCGCTCCCGTTGACGCGGAAAGAATGTGCATCCACCGTGCGCCGCCTTCCTACGCGGAGCAGGAGGGCACGACCGAGATCCTCGAAACCGGTATCAAGGTCGTCGACCTGATCGCCCCCTACGCTAAGGGCGGTAAGATCGGTCTTTTCGGCGGCGCAGGCGTCGGCAAAACCGTTCTGATCATGGAGCTGATTAACAACGTCGCGAAGCAGCACGGCGGTATTTCGGTCTTCACGGGCGTCGGAGAACGAACCCGTGAGGGCAACGACCTTTACTATGAAATGAAGGAGTCCGGCGTTCTTCCCAAGACCGCTTTGGTCTACGGACAGATGAACGAGCCTCCCGGAGCAAGAATGCGCGTCGCGCTTTCCGGTCTTACGATGGCGGAATATTTCCGTGACAGAGAAGGACAGGACGTTCTGCTCTTCATCGACAATATCTTCCGTTTCACGCAGGCAGGCTCCGAGGTTTCGGCGCTGCTCGGCAGAATGCCGTCCGCAGTCGGCTATCAGCCGACCCTTGCAAACGAGATGGGTGCGCTTCAGGAGCGTATCACCTCGACGAAAAAGGGCTCCATTACCTCCGTACAGGCGGTTTACGTACCCGCTGACGACCTGACCGACCCGGCGCCGGCGACCACCTTCGCCCATCTTGACGCGACGACCGTCCTTTCGAGAAGCATCGCGTCTCTCGGTCTGTATCCCGCCGTCGATCCGCTTGATTCGACATCCCGTATCCTTACGCCCGAGATCGTCGGTATCGAGCATTACGAGGTCGCGCGCGAGGTCCAGAAGATCCTTCAGCGTTACAAGGAGCTGCAGGATATCATCGCGATCATGGGTATGGACGAGCTCTCCGAGGAGGATAAGATCGTCGTCAACCGCGCGAGAAAGATCCAGCGCTTCCTGTCCCAGCCCTTCCACGTCGCGGAACAGTTCAACGGTATGGAGGGAAGATACGTTCCGATCAAGGAGACCGTCCGCGGCTTCCGTGAGATCCTTGACGGCAAGCACGACGATCTGCCCGAATCCGCGTTCCTTTTTGTCGGTACGATCGACGAAGCGGTCGAAAAGGCAAAGAAGATGAAGGAAGCCGAGTAAAATGAAGAACTACCGTTTACAGATCGTGACCCCGGACCGCGTCGTTTTCGACGGTAACGCGTCATCCCTGAGCATCCGAACGACCGAGGGGAACATACAGATCCTCGCCGGACACGTCGATCTCATCGCTGCGATCGGTATCGGAAAAGCGGTTTTCGTCACGGAGGACGGGACCGTTAAGACCGCAAGCGCCGCGGGCGGATTTCTGACGGTGACGAAGGATACCGTACGCGTCCTCGCAACGACCTTTGAGCTTGCCGAGGAGATCGACCTCAGACGCGCGGAGGAGGCGCAGGCACGCGCCGAAGCAGCGTTGAGTCAGACCTCCGACGAGGCGGAGGAAAAGATAATGAAGATCCGTCTCGCACGCGCGCTCAACCGCATCAGCGTCGTCAAGGGCGGCAAATGAAACCTGCCGACAGACTTCCGGAAACGGACGTCTGTCGGTTTTTCGATTTCCGTTGACAAAACAGACGGATTCTGCTATACTGATAAGGTAAAATGCCGAAAGGAAAGACTGATTATGCTGAACGAAAGCGAACTTCTGAAACTCCTCCGGGAAGAGGACGTGAAAGCGGGATTCGGGATGACCGGAGGAAGCATTCCGGGCAGAAAAGATATCATTGAGATCATTCAGAACCTGATGGAACTTCTGTTTCCGTGTTATTACCGGCTTGAAAACGTACTGCGGGAACCGGGTGCGCTGCTTTCCGTGACGAGAAGCTCGCTGATCCGGCAGGTTTACAGCGCGTTTTCCTTTGCAGGGGACCCCATTCCGCAGGAAAAGGCGGAGGAGCTCGCCGACGCATTTCTTTCCCGTTTGCCCGACGTGAAGGCACTGCTGTTCAAGGACGTAGAGGCGCTGTATAACGGCGACCCGGCGGCAAAGTGCAGGGAAGAGATCCTCATCAGTTACCCCGGGTTCCTCGCGATCATGATCTACCGTCTTGCTCACGAGATATACGAGCTGAAGATCCCGTTCCTTTCGAGGATCATGACGGAATACGCGCACGCGAAGACGGGGATCGATATCCATGCGGGCGCAACGATCGGGGAGTATTTCTTCATCGACCACGGCACAGGTACGGTTATCGGGGAGACGACCGTGATCGGAAACAACGTCAAGCTGTATCAGGGCGTGACGCTCGGCGCGAAGAGCTTTGAGACCGATCCCGACGGCAACCCGGTCAAGGGGATCAAGCGTCACCCGAATATCGGAAACGACGTCGTCATCTACGCAAACGCGACGATCCTCGGCGGTGATACCTATATCGGGGACGGCTGCGTGATCGGCGGTAACGTATGGCTGACGAAATCGGTGGAAGCCGGCAAGATCGTGACGTATCAGGGCAAAAAGGAGCGGAAACCCGAGTGAAATATCTGGAAAGCTTCACTTTTCCGTCTTTGGATGAGGAAGTCATGTATCTGGAAGGCGGAGATGATCTGCGCGTCAAGTATTACAGAGGGAGCTTTTATCCCTTCAAGGTTCTGTCATATTTAGAGATAACAAATGTTATAATAGGGAATATCACGATATTTTACGGCGGGAACGGCTGCGGGAAGACCACGGCGCTCAACGTGATCGCCGAAAAGCTCGGGGTACGAAGGGAATCTCTGTTCAATTCCGCAAAGTTCTTTCCCGAGTATCTGACGCTTTGCCGTTTTGCGGTACCGGATACCAGAGAAACGGCGGATCAGCGGGCACGCAGATTTGCCGGGATTCAGGATACGAATCTGCCTACGGCAAGCCGGATCATCACGTCGGACGACGTATTCGACCATTGTATGTCGCAGCGCAGATTCAATACGGATATCGACCGTCAGCGTGCAGACGCAGAGGAAAGATACAATGCGGTAATGAGCCGCAGCCATATCAATCCGCTCGAGGAATATGAAGCATATAAGGAACGCGCCGAGGCGATGAAAAGCCGCTCGGCGTTCGTACGCAAAAGGATCTGTCAGGAGGCTGACGAGCATTCCAACGGTGAGAGCGCGATGCTGTATTTTTCGGAGCGTATCACCGATCCCGGTCTGTATCTGCTGGACGAACCGGAAAACAGCTTATCGTTCGAGAATCAGAGGACGCTTGCGGATATGATCGAAGAGCTTGCCGCGACCGGAAGATATCAGTTCATCATCGCGTCGCACTCACCGGTTTTTCTTGCGATGCGGGACGCGTTGATCTACGACTTCGATCACGTTCCGGTGAAAACGCGGAAATGGACCGATCTGGACGGCGTGCGCGAAATGTTCGGCTTTTTCAAGGAATACGAGCATCTGTTTGAAGAATACTGAAATCAAAGGAACGGATCTTGCCGTTCCTTTGATTTTTCTTCCCTCTGCATCGTTAAATTCCTATTTGACGACAAAACCATTATTTTTCACCAGGGACGGATTTTGCTCTTTTCCCACAGAAAAATACCGCTTCGGGGTCCTTCCCTGAAGCGGTATTCCTTTTTCCGAATTTTTTACTTCTTCGTGCTGAACCGGTCTCTCAGCAGGACTGCCTTTTTCGGTTCCTCCGGTTCTTCTTCCTCTTCCTCGGTTTCGTAGTACGGGTCGATCATGATTTCCTTCATCTTCGGATACGCCGCGTAGATTCCCATGAATTCGATCAGCGAGAACGTAATGACGAACGGAAGGATGATCCCGATCGGCATGAACAGCGTCAGCAGCAGATAATTCAGAACGATCGTCAGAACGATTCCGAAGAACGCCGCCGCGTTTCTCTTCATCCCGATGACCGAGAAGATGAACGCGTTCTTGATCAGCTTCGGTATCGAAAGATCAAAGGTGATCATCATGATATACATATAGAATCTCATGCAGGTATACAGGAAGGTGCAAAGCAGCATCACACCGAAGAGGATGCCGTTCAGTACACTCCCGAGATTGATGAAATACAGGATCAGGTCGTATGCGAGCATCAGACAAAGGAGAAGATCAATGATTCCGTAGACCATTCCCTGCTTCCAGTTTTTCCTGACCGCGTGTTTGAAATCGTCCCACAGGAAGACCGGTTCGCCCTTGACCACGTTCCGCATGATATACGCCGTACCGACGTTCATGATACCGAACGTGAAGAAGGTCAGAAGACCGAGCAGGAACAGGATCTTCGTCGGCGTCGTGATGACCGATAGCTGATCCGCCATCAGACCGATGCCCTTCAGCGACATCGTCAGCGGATTTGCGCCGGCAACGTGCGCGATCCCGTCAAATACGCCGGACAGCGGATTGACCGGAACGTCCATCCTGACGTTCAGGTTTCCCGTCAGACCGTACAGAGCGATCAGGACCGGGAAATTGCCGATCACGAGGAACATATTCAGGGTAAAGAGTAATCCGATGTTTCTCCACGCGAACGGAAAGAAATATTTCAGCGTCCGGGGATGCCTGTCCTTTTTCTCGACCCCCTTCCCGTCTTTTCCGGAATAGAACATCCTGTATAAGAAGGAAGGATTCTTTTTGTTTTCTGATGAAGCCATTTCGGGGTTCCTTTCAAAAGATGGTTACGGTAACGGCAGTATCGTGATCGCCGCCGTGAGGAAAAACAGAAATGAACAGACCGTGAGGAAGCTTTTCACGTAGCGCTTCGTTTCTGGTCTTTTCAGCAATCTTTTTACGTCGGGCGCCGCGTATCGGATGACGGAACGGTGCTCCGCGGAATAGATTCCCGTCAGGATCGTTCCCGCGAGCGCAAGCGATGCAAACAGCAGGGTTTTCGCGTCGGATCCGTCCGAAAAGAGCGAAGCGGCTGCCCCGAGTGACAGTAAAAAGGCGGATACCGTTGTGATCGATACCGAAAAAACGGTAAAACCGGAGAGAAACACTGCGGATGGCACCGCCGCGATCAGAAAGAAGGAAAGGAGAAATCCCGCCCGTTCCCCGCTGAGGAAACGGAGCGACTCCTGCCGTCCGGATGCGTTCTCCGTCAGAGCGGATATCCGATCGAAGGCTCCCGCGGCGTTCAGCCGGTTCCCTTTTCCGAGCGCGGATACCGTCAGAAGCGCAAGAAGCGATATCGCCGTGAAATACAGCGCCAGCAATACTCGTTTTTTCATGGAACCACCCCCGCAGCATAGTATGCGGACAGGTTGCTTTCCATTCATTTATTTTATCATAAGTTTCGATTGAAATCAACGGTTTTTTGAAAATTAACATTTTATCCGCGCTCATTTTCTGTCATTTGGTACTTGAAAATCGCGCTTTCCTATAGTATAATGACGGTAAGAGGTGATTCGTTTTGAACAAAAGACAAATCACGGCTGTTTTTTCTCACATTCCGACGATCGAGACCGACAGACTGATCCTTCGCCGTCTCGTTCCGGGTGACGCCGAGGATATGTACGATTATTCCCGCCTTCCCGAGGTGACCGAATACCTTCTTTGGTCTCCGCATTACGATTCTCTGTACACGAGGCAGTATCTGAATCTCGTTCAGACGCAGTACCGCGACGGTCAGTTTTACGACTGGGGTCTGGAATGGAAGGAAAACGGGCGGATGATCGGTACCTGCGGCTTCACGTCCTTTGATCTGCCCAACAACGCCGGAGAGATCGGTTACGTTCTCCATCCCGCCTACTGGGCAAAAGGGATCGCCGTTGAAGCGGCGCTTGCCGTGTTGGAGTACGGCTTCCGGGAGCTGAAGCTTCACCGGATCGAGGCGAAGTTCATTTACGGGAACGACCGCAGCCTCCGCGTGATGCAGAAGCTCGGTATGACCTTTGAGGGGTATCAGCGGGATTCGATGCTGATCAAGGAGCGCTACCGCACCATCGGCGTCTGCGCGATCCTTTCCGACGAGTTTTTCACTCTCCGCGAGGCTCACGGGATCCCTTTCGGAAAGAAAAAGTCGTTTTTCGGTATTTTCTGATTTATTTTTTCAATTCTATTGACAGAACCATTCCCCCATGCTATAATATCGATAATTTCGTATGAGATAGAGGCGCGGGGCTGATCAGTACCCTTCCGGCAGCAGGAATTGCCGGGAGGCGAAAGGCAGTACCGCCGAAATGTCCGCGTCAACCTGTACGCGCGGACGTTGGACCGACCGGAAATACCCGTCGGGCTGTCACGTATCGTGGAGCGCTATCTGATATCCGGATCCTTTTTTGGATTCGGAGGACGGTGCCGCTCATTGGGCGGCTTTTTTGCTTCATAACCGAAATATCTTCATAACGAAAAAGAAAGGAAAATTGTTATGAAAAGAATCACTTCCCTCTTTCTCGCGCTTATGACCCTTCTCTCCGTCTGCATTTTCGTTCCCTCCTGCTCCGGTGCCGCTCAGAAGACCGGTGTTGAGGACGGCGTTCTGACTGTCGCGATGGAGTGCGCTTACGCTCCCTATAACTGGTCCCAGCCCGACGATTCCAACGGTGCCGTAAAGATCAAGGATTCCAACGAGTACGCGAACGGTTACGACGTTATGATGGCGAAGAAGATCTGCGAAGCCAACGGCTGGCAGCTCGAGGTCGTCCGTCTTGACTGGGATTCTCTCGTTCCCGCCGTTCAGACCGGTTCGGTCGACTGCGTCATCGCCGGTCAGTCCATGACCGAAGACCGTATGAAGCAGGTCGATTTCGCAGGTCCTTACCTCTATGCGACCATCGTCTGCCTCACCAAGAAGGATTCCGCCTTTGCCGGCGCGAAGTCCATTGCCGACCTCAAGGGCGGCTCCTGCACCTCTCAGATGGGTACCATCTGGTACGATACCTGCCTGCCTCAGATCGAGAACGCCAACATCAAGACCGCGAAGGAATCCGCTCCCGCGATGCTGATGGCGCTTGAGACCGGAGACGTCGATTTCGTCTGCACCGACTACCCGACCGCGCAGGCTGCGCTGATCGCCTATAACGATTTCGTTCTTCTTGATTTCAACGGCACCGACGGCGCCTTCAAGGTTGACGACGGCGATATCAATATCGGCATTTCCGTTGCCAAGGGCAACGCGGAGCTGAAGAGCAAAATCGACGGCGTTCTTTCCGGTATGACTGCCGACGATTTCAACAAGATCATGGAAGATGCGATCAAGATCCAGCCGCTCTCCCGGGATTGATCCGATATTGATTCATGAATAATTTCGTTAAGCTCGGTCAGGATATCGCGGAAACCTGGGCAAAAAACGGCTCTACTTATCTGAACGGCGCGCTGCAGACGCTCCTTTTGGCGCTCGTCGGTACCGCCGCCGGCTGTCTCATCGGTTTTATCTGCGGTATCCTCCAGACCATTCCCACCTCCGAACGCGATCATTTCGTGAAGAAAGCGATCCTCGCGGTGGTCCGATTCATTATCCGTATTTACGTTGAAGTCTTCCGCGGGACGCCGATGATCCTTCAGGCGGTATTCGTTTACTTTGCGCTTCCCTATTTCACGAACAACGCGATCCGTCTCGACCTGATCCTTGCTTCCTATCTCGTCGTTTCGATCAATACCGGCGCGTATATGGCGGAAACCGTCCGCGGCGGTATCCTTTCGATCGACGTCGGTCAGACCGAGGGCGCGAAGGCGATCGGTATGAACCATTTTCAGACGATGCTTTACGTCATCATTCCGCAGATGACGCGAAACATCCTGCCGCAGATCGCGAACAACCTCATTATCAATATCAAAGATACCTCGGTCATGTTCATCATCGGCTTCACCGAGCTCTTCGCCGTTCACAAGAGCGTTTCCGGCGCTCTCTACGTCTATTTCCCCTCCGCCGTGATCACGATGGCGATCTATCTCGTGATGACCGTCGCAAGCTCCGTCCTGCTCCGTTTCTTTGAAAGCAGACTGGACGGTCCGGAGAATTTCGATATCTCTACGACCGATTCTCTTGCCCATACGAGCGGTATGTTCAATTATATCGAAAAGAAGAGGAGGAGACCCGAATGAGCGAACCGATTCTTCAGATCAGTCATCTTTCCAAGACCTTCGGGACCCACGAGGTGCTGAAGGATATCGACTTTTCCGTCAGCAAGGGCGACGTCACGACGATCATAGGCGCTTCCGGTTCCGGAAAATCCACCCTGCTCCGCTGCATCAATCTGCTCGAAACACCCACCTCCGGCGAAATTCTCTACCACGGGAACAATATCGTCGGCATCAAGGGCGGCGAGTCCAAATACCGATCCAATGTCGGTATGGTATTCCAGTCCTTCAATCTGTTCAACAATATGACGGTATTGAAGAACTGCATGATCGGTCAGCAGATCATTCTCGGAAAATCGAAAGAGGAAGCAAAGGACGAATCGCTCTTCTACCTCGAAAAGGTCGGAATGGCGCCTTACGTCAAGGCAAGACCCAAGCAGCTTTCCGGCGGTCAGAAGCAGCGAGTCGCGATCGCGAGAGCGCTTGCGATGCATCCCGAGGTCCTGCTGTTTGACGAACCCACCTCGGCGCTTGACCCGGAAACGGTCGGCGAGGTCCTTGAGGTCATGAAGCAGCTCGCGAACGACGGGATGACGATGATCGTCGTCACACACGAAATGGCGTTTGCGAGAGACGTTTCTAACCGCGTCGTCTTTATGAGCAACGGCGTTATCTGTGAGGACGGTACGCCCGAAGAGATCTTCGGCTCTCCGAAGCTGCAGGTGACGAGGGATTTCCTTTCCCGTTTCCTCGAAACGCAGAAGCAATAATAAAATGACCCCGCTTGCGGGGTCATTTTTGTCAGTATCGGTTTTATTTTCCGGCGTCAAGGGTCGCGATGCAGCGATTGATGGTAAACCCTTTTGCGGAAAAGTTCTTTTCGTATTCCGTTTCCACGTTCCCCTCGTTGTCGGGGCTGTTGTGGAGGTCGTTCGTAACGTGGGAGAGCGTGAAGCCGGAAGCCTCGAATTCCTCAAGGGAGAAATCGAAAAGCCCTCTGTTGTCGGTCTTGAAACGGATCTCGCCCCCGTCCGCGAGGATGGACTTGTAGATCTCAAGGAAATTGCGGTGGGTCAGACGGCGCTTTGCGTGCCCCGCCTTCGGCCATGGGTCGGAAAAGTTCAGGTAGATGCCGCTGACGTCTCCCTTTGCAAAAAACTCGTTCAGCGTTTTCGCGTCGCCGATCAGAAACTTCACGTTTTTGATCTCTTCCCTTTTGATCCGCTCCGCCGCGATCACGATCACGTCGCTGATCTTCTCCACGGCTACGAAGGAGATATCCGGATTGCGCTTTGCCGTTTCCGCGATGAAGGCTCCTTTTCCGCATCCGATCTCCAGCCACACCGGCTTTTTGGCAATATCTTCCGGATTATGCACGAAAAACTCATCGCAGGCAAGAATTCTTTCGGTTCCGTGCTTTTTTTTTCGCATCCGCATATTGAAATTTTCTCCTTTATTTGTTATAATATATATTATAGCAGATTCTGTGTATTTTTCAAGTGTCTATCCGATATTTCATTTGTGATTTGAGGAGGTTTTGCCTGTGGATAAAAAAACGTTTTTTGACGAACTGACGCAGAAGCTGAAAAGCAGAGGCGTCGGAGATACCGATATACGAAAACAGCTGGATCAGTTTGATACGTATTTTTCCGCGCTGAACGAGGACGACCTGCAGCGCGAGCTCAATCAGCTCAGCGACGTGGAGGGCGTTGCCGATCAGATCTGCGAGGTGATCAAGCCCGCGCAGGCGGACGGCGTTCTTCCCGGCGAAACGGTCGAGGACGAAGACGCCGCTGACGATTTCGATTTCTTCGACGCCGCCAACTCCTTCCCCGATTTTCCCGGGGAAAAAGATAACGCGGACCGGAGCGAAGCCGACGACGATTTCCGGAAGCTCCGTGCCGCAAAGCGTCCCGGTGCCGCGGCGGAGGCAAGGGAAAGCGAAGACCGGAGTGACGACGTGAAAACGTATCCGGAGAAAAAGGGCGAAGAAAACAGCGCGACGATCTTTATGGATCCCGTGAGCATCACTGCCCCGAAACGGAAACGTCCCGTCCCCGGAAAACCGCTTAACGAAAAGAAGGATACCGGAAAGGCGGTTTCCCGTCAGAAGACCCTCTCCGATCCCATTCGTTTTTCCGAGCTTGACAACGTCGTTCCGCTCGATCAGAAAAACGTCATCATTTTCTGGATCGTGGTCGTTCTGACCCTTCCGATTACGTTGGCACTGCTTCTCGGCGTCATCGGCGTTTTCGCGGCGCTGTTTCTTCTGATGGCAGGCGTTATCGCCGCTTGTCTGATCTCTCTCGTCGCCATTGCCGCCGGAGGCACCGGGTATTCCCTGCTCGGCATCATTTACGGGATCCTGAAATTCGGCTCCGCCCGTGCCGAATCCCTTTACGAGATCGGCAACGCGATCCTCGTCGGCGGTATCTGCCTGCTTGCGGGCGTGCTGCTTTATAATCTCGCGATCCGGCTGATCCCCTTCCTTCTGAAGTATCTCGGGAAGTTCTTCCGGTTCGTGACGAAAAAACTCGTCTCACTGTTCAAATTTATTAAGAGGGAGTGTACCGGCAGATGAAACCGACGTCAATTATTATGCTCGTTTTCTCGATCGTTCTGATCGTGTTCGGCGTGTTCGTCTGCTCGACTGCCTCCGGAATGGCGGAAAAGCAGGGGATCGACCTCTTTTTCCAAAGCACGGATGAAGACGGCAACCTTATCACCACCTTCAAGGTCGAAAACGGGATCAAAAAGATATCTCTTGAGCTCGTCGGTACCGACGTCAATATCATCGGCGGCGCCGAGGAGACGAAGATCGAGCTCGTCAACTTTAAGATCAATACCTTCACGCATAATCAGACCGAGGATACCATCTCGATCAGCAACGATACCGATATCCTTTCCCTTCTGAACCTGAACGGCAAGGGCGAACAGTTCCTCGGGCTGAGACATTACCGGAATCTCAAGAATCTGAAATCCGGCAAAGCGTCTGTCAACGTCTACGTTTCCGATTTCTCCACGCTGGAATCGTTTGAGATCAGCGCGGGAAAAGGCGATATCTTCGCGACCGGCGTTTCGGTCGCCGCCGATTACGATATCTCCATCTCAAACGGCAAAATCGAATTCTCCAACTGCAGAAACGCGAAGAAGGTGGAATTCAGCATTGACGAAAAGGGCGACGCTTCCGTGCGCGGCTCCTCCTTTGCGGAGCTGACCGTCGGTATCGGGGAAGGCAGCTTCCAGCTCAACTCCACCGCGCGCGCAAGCGCGACCTCCTACGCGCTGAAAACCGAGGAAGGTACGATCACCGTCAACTCCGAGAATCTCGGCACGGCGTATAACCTCACTTCTCCCGCAGCGGAGACCTCGGTCACCGTCAACCTCGTCAAGGGCAGCGCCGTGATCGTCGATATTCAGAACTGATTTCGGAATTAAATGAATAAAACCGGGCAGATCCTCCGATACTAAATGCAGAATATCAGTAAAGGAGATTTGCCTGCAATGATCATGGATCGAATCGCGCTCGTTCTCGCCATCATCGGCGGACTGAACTGGGGCAGCGTCGGCATCTTCCGTTTTGATCTCGTCGCCTGGATCTGCGGCGGCGCGGAAACGATGCTCGCACGTGTGATCTATACGCTCGTCGGTCTTGCCGCCGTATGGTGCGTTTCCCTGCTCTTCCGTCCCGCACTTGACGAGATCAACGACAGAGACCTCGACCGCTGAATTAAAAACTCCGTTGAAAGCCTTCCGGCAATCAACGGAGTTTTGTTATACGATCTGGAAGAGATAGAATTTCAGGTAATCGGTTTCCGGAACGTTCCACAGGATCGGGTGATCGGGACACTGCTGACGCATTTCGATCTGCTTCAGGGAAACGCCCGCATCGGCAGCGGCGCTTTTCAGCATTTCGACGAAGAGATCGTTCCGCATGAAATGAGAGCACGAGCAGGTGGCAAAATAGCCGCCGCGCGGCAGAAGCTTCAGCGCCCGGTAATTGATCTCCTTATAGCCTTTCTCTGCATTCCCGACAGTTTTCCGGCTCTTGGTGAAGGCAGGCGGGTCGAGGATGATGAAATCGTACGGTTTCTTCCCTTCCTCTGCGAGCTTTGGGAGAAGATCAAAAACGTCGGCACAGACGAAACTCATTTTCCCGTCGAGACCGTTCAGAACGGCGTTTTCGTTTGCCATTTTAACGGCGGTTTCGGAGATATCGACGGCGGTGACCCATTCCGCCCCGCCCATCGCTGCGTTCAGCGCGAAGGAACCGGTGTGGGTGAAGCAGTCGAGTACGCGCTTGCCCTTCGCGAGGCGCATTACGGCTTTCCGGTTGTACTTCTGATCGAGGAAGAAGCCGGTCTTCTGCCCGTTTTCCACGTCAACGGTATAGCGGATGCCGTTTTCCGTGATCTCGGTCACGGGCGCCCCGGAGTGAGGAATGCTTTCGCTTTCGTACCAGCCTTTTCCGGTCGGAAGCCCTTCGAGCGTGCGGATCTGCGACTCGTTCCGCTCGAAGATACCGCGGATCTCTACGCCGCATTCCTTCAGAACGGAGGCAAGCGCGCGGTAGATCACGTCTTTCCGCTGCTCCATCCCGAAGGATAGGATCTCTGCGGAAAGAAGATCGTTGAAGAGGTCGACCGTAACGCCGGGCAGACCGTCGGATTCGCCGAAAATCAGCCTGCAGGCGCCGAAATCGTCACCCATGACTTGTCTTCTGTATTCGATCGCGTACCGTACGCGGCGCTCAAAAAAGGCGTCACGGAAGGTTTCGTTCGCGTTGTCGGAAAGCAGACGGAGACGGATCTTACTCTTTTCGCTGTATAGTCCCGTTCCGAGATAATTGCCCTTTTCACCGACGACGTCGGCAAGGCAGCCGTTCGGAAAATCACCGAGCTGCTTCGTGATCACGTTGTCGTAGACCCACGGATGCCCGGATTTCAGCGTGCGTTCCCCCTTCGGGGAAACGACGAGGATCGGAAAATTTCTTTGCTGTTTCATATTCTCCACCAAAAATTCGGCTGCCGATAATTCAGCAGCCGATTCAGATTTATCCGCCGAGATACGCTTTTTTGATCGCTTCGGACTGCATCAGCTCCGCGCCGGTGCCGGTAAGCGCGATCCTGCCGGATTCCAGAACGTACGCCCGGTTCGCTATCGCGAGGGCTTTTCCCGCGTTCTGTTCGACCAGAAGTATGGTCGTTCCCGCTTCGTGGAACAGACGGATGATCTCAAAGATCTCCTCCACGAGGATCGGCGCAAGACCCATCGAGGGCTCGTCAAGCATCAGAAGCTTCGGCTTGCTCATCATGGCACGGCCGATCGCGAGCATCTGCTGCTCACCGCCGGAAAGCGTTCCCGCAATCTGCTTTTTTCTTTCCTCAAGGCGGGGAAAATGGCGGAAGACTTCCTTTATGCCTTCGGTGATATCGCCCTTGGACGTGTAAGCGCCCATTTCGAGGTTTTCCATAACGGGCATCTGCTGGAAGATGCGTCTTCCCTCGGGAACGTGGGCAAGTCCTTTATTGACCATACGGAAGGATTCGGTCTTGGAGATATCCTCACCGAGGAACGAAATGGAACCGGTCTGGGAGCGGAGCATACCGGAGATCGTTTTCAGCGTCGTGCTTTTGCCCGCGCCGTTCGCGCCGATCAGCGCGACGATCTCTCCTTCCCCGACCGAGAAGGAGACGTCCTTGAGCGCGTGGATGTTTCCGTAATATACGTTCAGATGATTGGCTTCAAGCATCATTTTGTCAATCCTTCTTTCCGAGATACGCTTCGATGACGACGGGGTTCGAGACGATTTCGTCCGGCGTGCCCTTTGCGATGACCCTGCCGTAGTTCAGCACGCAGATCCCTTCGCAGATGCCCATAACGAGGTTCATATCGTGCTCGATCAGCATCACGGCGATATGGAAGGTGTCGCGGATCATGCGGATGTTCTCCATCAGCTCCGCCGTTTCGGAAGGGTTCATGCCCGCTGCGGGCTCGTCGAGCAGGATGATGCCGGGATTGGTCGCAAGCGCGCGGACGATCTCAAGCCGTCTCTGCGCACCGTAAGGAAGGCTGCCCGCCTTGTCGTAGGCAGCGTTTTCCATTTTGAAGATGGAAAGCAGCTCAAGCGCTCTTTCGTTTGCGATCTTCTCGTTTCTGTAATAACTCGGGAGACGCAGGAGGGACGCGCCGAGGGAGGTCTTGATCGAGTTGTGAAGACCGACCTTGACGTTGTCGAGAACGCTCATATTGGAGAACAGACGGATATTCTGGAAGGTACGGGCAATGCCCATACGGTTGACCTGCTCGGTCGTCTTGCCTGCGGTATTATAACCGTCGAGCATGATGGAGCCGTTGGTCGGCTGATAGACGTTGGTCAGCAGATTGAAGACGGTGGTCTTCCCTGCACCGTTCGGTCCGATCAGACCGGCGATCTCGGTCCTGCCGACGGTAAGATTGAAATCGTCGACCGCTTTCAGTCCGTTGAAGTTAATGCCGAGATGGCTGACCTCGAGGATGGGAAGGAAATTCGCGTCGCGTTCCGGAATGATGGAGTGCGAAGGGACCGGAACCATTTTGGTTCGTTCTCTCTGATTATTCATCTGCGTTCTCCTTCTTCACGGCGTTTTTCTTTGCGAAAAGCTTTTTCGGATCGTATTTCTCACGGATGCGTTTGCCGAACTCGGAGCTGTTGAAGATCATGATGGCGATCAGAAGGACCGCGTAGATGACCATGCGGTACTTGTCGAGACCGCGGAGCGCTTCGGGCAGCGCCGTAATGATGACGGCGGCGATGACCGAGCCGCGGATCGAGCCCATACCGCCGAGAACGACGATCAGCAGGATCTCAATGGATTTGTTGTAGTCAAAGGTATCGGCGGTCAGAATGTTCAGGTTGTGACCGTAGATGACGCCGGCGATCCCCGCGAAGAAGGCGGAGAAGACGAAGGCGAGCATCTTGTAATAGGTGATCTGAACGCCGCAGGATTCGGAAGCGATGCGGTTGTCGCGGATCGATTTGATCGCGCGGCCGCTCTTGCTGTTCAGGAAGTTGAGGATCAGAAGGACCGAGATTACGACGACGGCGAACGACGAAATGAAGGTCGCGTCCTGCGGGGTTCCCTTCAGACCCGCGGCACCGCCGAGGAAGTCGAGGTTGATGATGACCGAGCGGATGATCTCACCGAACGCGAGCGTGACGATCGCGAGGTAGTCGCCCTTCAGACGGAGGACCGGGATCCCGATGAGGATACCGAAGACCGCGGCAACTGCACCGCCGATCAGCATCGCGAGCGGATAGCGGATGAATACGGGAAGGAGATCCTTGCAGTAGATCGAGAACAGACAGCCGGCGTAAGCACCGACCGACATAAAGCCCGCGTGACCGAGCGTCAGCTCACCGAGGAAGCCGACCGTAAGGTTCAGCGAAACGGCAAGCAGCATATTGATGCAGATCGGGATCAGCATTGCCTGAAGATGTCTCGAGGCACCGCCGGTCAGGATCAGGATTTCGACGATAAGGAATGCACCGAACAGGATCCCGAAGGTGATGAGACGGTCTTTCATATCCTTGCTCATTTTCTGAAGGAATTTCACTGTCACACCTTCTCTCTGATTTTCTTGCCGAGAAGTCCGGTGGGCTTCACGATCAGAACGACGATCAGAACGCCGAAGACGATCGCGTCGGCAAGGTCGGTGGAAATGTAGGCCTTGGAAAGGTTCTCAATGATGCCGAGGAGGATACCGCCGAGCATTGCGCCCGGAATGGAGCCGATCCCGCCGAAGACGGCGGCAACGAACGCCTTGATACCCGGCATCGCACCGGCGTAGGGGTCAACGAAGCCGTAAGTGGAGCCGTAGAAAATACCGGCGACGGCGGCAAGCGCGGAACCGATCGCAAAGGTGAGCGAAATCGTGCGGTTGACGCTGATGCCCATCAGCTCCGCCGCGTCCTTATCCTCGGAAACGGCGCGCATCGCCTTGCCGAGCCTGGTCTTGTTGATAAAGAGCGTCAGAACGACCATGATG
The DNA here is from genome assembly GCA_024404495.1 of Lachnospiraceae bacterium. GTDB lineage: Bacteria > Bacillota > Clostridia > Oscillospirales > CAG-272 > CAKRZE01. Next base: position 28,719 of record JAKSPT010000020.1, on the reverse strand, counting down.
ATCGTGGTGATGATAAGGGTCACGACCGAATTGCCCTGAATGATCAGGCTGCCGAGCTTGATGGGATTCGCCTTGATGACCGTCGGAAAGCTCTGTTTGCCGGAGCCGAAAATCAGAAGCGCGACGCTTTGCAGGAAGTAACTGACACCGATCGCGGTAATCAGTACCGAAAGCGGATTTGCTTTCCGGAGAGGTTTGTACGCGATCTTCTCAATGGTGACACCGAGAACGGTACATACGATGACACTCGCGATGATGCCGATGTACCATGGGAAACCGGCGGTGGCGACCGTTGCGAGCACCGTGAAGGCGCCGATCATAATGACGTCGCCGTGCGCAAAGTTCAGCATTTTTGCGATACCGTACACCATGGTGTACCCGAGGGCGATCAGCGCGTATATGGCTCCCAGAGACAGTCCGCTGATCAGATTTGACAGAAATTCCATAAAAGGATCGATCCTTTCCGATTTTTGCTTCAAGATCCCCTTCGTCTGACAAGGGGATTCCCTCCCGCCGGATCCGGCGGGAGGGAAACGGATTCAATATAAGGTTCGGGTTCCGCCGCGATTACTTCGAGTAAGCGACGTATTTGCTGTTGTTGATGACAACGGCGGTAGCGGACTTGGAGGCTTCGCCGTCAGCGGACCAGGTCATCTTACCGGTGACACCCTCGAGGGTGATATTGGTCATGGCGCCGACCATCTTTTCATTCAGATCGGCAACGGTGGTATCGGTGATGCCGGTGTACTTGAGAGCCTCAGCGATCGCGTAGATGGCGTCGTAGCCGTCAGCGGCGAACTGGTCGGGAGTCTCGTTGTTGTAGGTCTCCTTGAAGACCTTGACGAAGCTGACGACCTTGGGATCGGAAGAATCGGCGGCAAAGGGAGTGAGAAGCATAACGCCCTCGGTGAGAGCGGCTTTGTCTTCGCCCATCTGCTTGATGATACCGTCCATACCGTCAACGCCGAAGAAAATGACGTTCAGCTCTTTCTGAGCAGCCTGCGTGAGGATCAGACCGGCGTCAGCGTAGTAAATCGGGAGGAAAAGCAGATCGGCGCCGCTTTCCTTGACAGCCTGAAGCTGAACGGAGAAGTCGGTGTTGGACTGGTTGGTGTAGGACTGGGAGGTAACGATCTCGAGGTTCTTCTTGCCGGCTTCGGTGACGAAGTTGGTGTAGATACCGTTGGAGTAGTCGTTGGACTTGTCGTAGATGATGGCGACCTTCTTACCGACATTGTTGTCGGAGATGAAGTCGGCGGCGTAGGTACCCTGGTCAGGGTCGGTGAAGCAGATACGGAAGCAGTTGTCGTACTGGGTGCATTCCTTCTGGGAACCGGAGGGCGTGATCATCAGGATGCCGTCTTTTCTGGCTTCCTCGGTCAGAGCGACGCAGGCACCGGAGGTAACGGCACCGAGGGAGACCTGCATACCCTTGTCCATCAGGGTGTTGTACGCGTTGACGGCGTTGGTGGGATCGCAGACGTCATCCTCGAACATCAGCTCAAAGGTGATGCCGTTGATGCCGCCGGCGGCGTTGATCTCCTTAACGGCGATCTCGGCGCCCTTCTTGACGGAAATACCGTAGGAAGCGTTGTCACCGGTCAGAGGACCGGTAGCGCCGATGACGAGCTTCTTGCCGTCGTTCTTCGCGCCGGTGCAGGAAGCAAGTGCCATAACCATCATAAGGAGGGCAATGGCGAGGCAAAGAATTTTTTTCATGATGTACTCCTTTTTCATTTCACTGCGAAAAGCAGGGTTTGAGGATAATCTATATCATTAAATATAGATATATCATATTATACAAGAAACGACTTTTTTTGTCAACCGTTTCTTTATACAAAATCTGTTTTTCCGATGTGCCGGCTTTTATCGCTTTTGACGTTGCCGGAACAGAGTAAAAAGGAGCCCTTCCGTGAGCGAACGGTCGGTATTTTGAAGGAGAAGAAACGCCCTGGCTTCATTTTTCCCGTGTCCGTAAAACAGGGATCGCGCCCTTTCTCTGCCGATCGCGGCACAGAGACGGTAGGTGTGATACCGTTCTCCGCGGCAGAGCACGGGCAGGTGCGGACGGATGACGCGGGCCCCGGGACACAGGAGCGCGTACCGTTTTTCCGCCGTCAGGACCTGCTTCCGGAGAGAAGCGCTTTTCAGATGCGGCAGAGCGCGGGCAATCAGGTTCAGTCTTCTTTCCGCTTCGCGCGGAACGAAACTGCGTTCCGAAGATAAAAACAAAGGAATACCCCCTTTTCTGAAGGGAGTATTCCCTGCCGGTTCCTTCGTTATTCCTTCTTCGCTTCCGCAAAGACCCAGCTGCGCTGAATACCGTAGCTGATGAAATAAAGGACGGTATCCACGACGATCTTGATCAGCGTGGTGATCCAGTCGTTCCCGGCACCGATCATTTTGTCGATCCCGCTGACGAGCAGCGCGGAAAGGAGAAACTGCGGGACGGCGAGGCAGTAGTAGCGGAGCAGCGTCTTCCCTACGTTATCGGCGTTGCGGAAGACCATCTTTTTGTTCAGAGCAAAGTTGACGACTGAGGAGATCACGCGGGCGAGCGCGGTCGATACCGTCGTTTTCGCAGCGGCGTTTCCGAGGAAGCCGAAAACGGTGAGGAAAATCCGGAACAGACCGATATCCACGATCCACGAAATGATCGAGGACGCCATAAAGCGGAAGATCTGACTGTATATCCTTACCGAATCGCGGATCGGATGGAAATGAGAGGTCTGGTTTTCCTCGATATAGACGGTTTCGATCTCCACCTCGGTGAACGGGATGCCGTTCGCCTTCAGATCGAGGAGCTGATTGATCTCGTATTCGTAACGGTCTCCTCTCGTTTCGGAGAAGACGCCGTAGTATTTCGCCGGGAAAGCGCGAAGACCGGTCTGCGTATCCGAAATATTCAGTCCCACGCCCGTTTTGAAAACGAAGGAGGTCAGCTTGTTGCCGAATCTGCTGCGCGGCGGGACCTGCGGGAGATCGAAATTACGGACGCCGAGCACGAAGGTCTGCTTTTCCGCCATTTCCGCGGCGCATTTCAGGGCGTCCTCCGGTCGGTGCTGATTGTCACCGTCCACGGCGACGCAGCCGAGCCCGTCCTTTCTGTTTTCGGCAAGATAGCGGAACGCCGTTTTCAGCCCGGCGCCCTTGCCGCGGTTGACCTCGTGCGTGAGGACGGTCACCTTTCCCTCTCCGGCTTCGGCGGCTTCCGCAAACCGTCCGACGCATTCTTCCTTCGAGCCGTCGTTGACGATCAGGATATCCGAAAAGCCGACCGAGATCAGCCCTTCCACCACCTGCTTCAGTTTTTCATCAGGATTGTACGAGGGTACGATGACGGTTACCCGTTTCAGATCATTTGCAGTCATCTGCGCTTGTCATCCTTTCGTTTTCTTTCTCTTTTTTGAACGAGCGGACCAGATCGGCAAGGTAACGGCAGCCGTTCACCCAGCCATATGCCGCGTACGGGAGCAGGAATATCATATAGGTGACGATATACTGCGATTTTCCCTCAAATACGGTATGGTACAGAAAACCGCCGATAAAGACGATCGGGAGCAGGAGAAGCTCGGGCTTCGTCTCTTTTTTCCACAGAAAGAACAGCGAGAACAGGAAGCCGCTGAAGATCAGAACCGAAAAGCGGTTCATATAATCTTTGACGGGCTTTTCCCCGTCGCCGCAGATCCATTTTGCGATGCCGATCTTTTCCCCGTACTGTCCGCGCACCTGATTGGTCCAGACACTCTGATAGGTCGTTTCATGCCATTGGCTGACGATCTTTTTCGTGAAGAAGGAGAAGGCTTCTTTCGGTTCTTCGGCGAAGTATTCCATCCGTTCCGAGATCCCCTGCTTTGCAAGCTCTCCGGTGGCGGCGGGATCAAGTCCGGTCTTCTCGAAATTGACGACGGTATAGCGCGCGTCGTACCAGCCCTCGGAGATGGAATGGGAGGTCATTCCCATCGCCGCCCAGCAGATCATCGGAATGCCGTCTCCGAAATCGCGGTCGGTACGCTTTTCGTAAAGCAGGACGGCGGAGCCCTTCAGCCCGAAGACGGCGGCGAGAAGCAGAACGAGCGCGACGTACTGCTTCGGATCCTTGTATTCCCTGAGAAGAATGAGGACGAAAACGATGATCAGCGCGGCGACCGGGATCATATTGTTCAGCTTCAGCAGGACGGCGAGCGCGCCGCAGAGCGCCATCGGAAGCGCCCAGAGAAGCTTGCCGCTTTGACGGAATTTCTGAAAGCAGCGTATCATCAGAACCGCAAAGAGGAAGCCCGGCACCGTTCCGTAGAGGAAGGAGCAGAAAAGGACCGGCTGAATGAACAGCAGGCAGAACAGAAACAGCAGCGCCGTGACCTTTCTGTCTTCAAAGAGGTCGAAAGAGGCGTCAAGGAGCAGCGCTTCCCCGATCGCGAGGCAGAAGACGTTGACGATCTCAAGCGGAAGGAAGTTATTGCCGAGGGAGAACAGACGGCAGAAAAGCTCCGTCCACAGAACGTAGCCGAGCTGAAACGGGAATCGCTGATAATACACTCTCTCAAACTCGGAAAGGTCTCCGGTCGACGCCTTCCATCCGGTGACGGTTACGATATAGGAATCGTGCGTAGGCGCGGAGCGTGAGGTGAGGATGAACGCGGTGCCGAAGGCGACGACCCAGAGGAAGAGGATCAGCGAAAGGATCCGGGGGTTCGCCTTATCCGATAAATCGGTCCGGAAGAAGAAGGCGCCGAGCGTTGCCGCTGCCGCAAGGACGATCAGATTCAGGAAGATGCTGTCCCTCATCAGCACGACGTTTTCGAGCGAGGAATTCTCCATATTCATATCGACGCGGCAGTATAACGACGTCACGACCAAAAACAGAGCCGCCAGTATGATGACGACGAGCGCAGCGCGTTTCAGGAACGTTTCGGCGCGTTCGTTAAAACGAGGCACGGATATCACACCCTTTCTTTTTCATTATAACAGAAAAAGAAGAAGGTTTCAAGAGGAAAGCGATACTTACGGAATAAAAAAATCCCGGACGTATGCCCGGGACCGGGGAATCAGCCGAAAAGGAATTTACAAAGGACGCGGCGGAAGAACTCCGGAAACGTGATCCTCGGCACGTCGTCCGAAGCGCGGATATCGACGGTACCGATCTCTTGCCCGGAAAGGAGGATCGCGGCTTTTCCGACCGTCTGCCCTTTCAGGATCGGCGCTTCGAGCGTTTCGGGAAACGAGGGCACGATCTCGGGCACCGCGTTTCCGCTTTTCGGAACGAGAAAGCTGCAGCCCTCGTAAAAGAGACCTACATTGTCAGCCGTTCCTCCGGTGACCGGGACCGGACCGAACGTTCCCGGTTCGACGGACACGATACGGTAATTGGAAAAGCCGTAGTCGAGCAGTTTTTTTGCCGCTTCGTTGCGGATATCCCTCGTTTCCGAGCCCATGATCACGGCGATGAGCTGCATACCGTCCCGTTTTGCCGTCGCGCTGATACAGTATTTTGCTTTTCCGGTCGAACCGGTTTTCAGACCGTTCGCGCCCTGATAATACCGGATCAGGCGGTTGGTGTTGGAAAGACCGAAGGCGCCGTCGCGGATCGTATCCATCCAGATCGAGCTGTATTTCAGAATATCGGGATGCTTCACGATCAGCTCTCTTGACATGATCGCGATATCCCTTGCGCTCGTGACGTGATTCGTCACCGTGTCGTCAAGTCCGGTCGGATTCTCGAAATGGGTCGCATTCATCCCGAGCGACGCCGCTTTTTCGTTCATCATGGAAACGAAGGTCTCCTCGCTTCCGCAGACCGCCTCGGCAAGCGCGACGGCGGCGTCGTTCGCGGAGGAAACGACGACCGATTTCAGAAGGTCCTCTACCGTCATGATCTCACCGGGCTCCAGATAGACCTGCGATCCGCCCATCGAAGCCGCGTTCTGACTGATCTGTATTTTTCCGTCAAGCGGTACCCTTCCGCTGTCGATCGCCTCCATCACGAGAAGGAGCGTCATGACCTTCGTGACCGACGCCGGAGGATACGCCGCTTCCCCGTTCATATCGTACAGGATCGTCCCGGTGGACGCCTCCATCAGTACGGCGGAACGCGCGTCAACGTTAAACGGAAGCGTTTCCTCCGGAGAGGGATCGGCAGACAGAGGAAAAGCGGAAAGAAGAAGAAGGAGAGGGAGAATAACGCATACTATTCTTTTCATCATAATACCGCCTCGTTTTTTGACAGTATATGGAGGAAAAGGCGAAAAAAGAACCGAAATAAACCGGGATGAGGAGCCTAGGCTTCACGCCGCGGGGATTTGAATTCTCACGCCTCGACGGCGTTCGGTCAGGTCGGGGTCTGACGCCCCACCGGGGCGTCATTCAGGACCCGACCGTTCAAATCCATCCTCACCCCGGGCAAAACAAAAGACCGATCCGATGGACCGGTCTTTTGTTTTGGCTGGGGATGAGGGATTTGAACCCCCTCAAACAGAGTCAGAGTCTGTCGTGCTGCCGTTACACAAATCCCCATTGCGAGAGAAATTATAGCACGCTTGTCGGAATTTGTCAATAGCAAATGTGAAAAATCCGGATGAAAATAATACGCGCGCGGACGATTCATCGGTTCGCACAAAAGAACGCGCACAAATCCCCGGGTTCTATTGACATCATGAACAACTTGTGGTATAATGCAAATAATAACGAACGCTATCTGAATGCGTTTCTTATGAAAGACCATAAAAGGAGTAAAGACTATGAGCAGCTTTGAAAATCTACGCATCGTTGACAACTTCTATCAGACTTCCCTTTTCTTCCCGATGCCGACCGTCGTGATCGGTACGCTTTGTGAGGACGGAAGCACGACCCTCGGTCCGTATTCCCTTGTGCAGCCCTATTACGTCGCGGGCAAGGACTTCTACGCGATGCTCCTTTCCTGCCGCAACTCCTCCAATACCGCGCAGAACATTCTCCGCACCGGAAAATGCTCGATCAACTTTATCGACGACAATCCGAAGTCCTTCAAGGAAGCCGTCAAGCTTTCGTGGCCGGGCGACAAACCCTCGGACAAGATGCCGAAATGCAATTTCAGATTGGAAAAGAGCCTGATCGAGGAAGAAAATCCCGAAGACAAGCGTCCGATGGTCCTCACCGACGCCATCGAGGCGATCGAGTGCACCTGGGTCCGCACCCTTGACCACGCCGAAAACGATCAGCCCGGTATCCTGACCGGATACGAGCCTCCGTATCACGATTTCAACGGTATCACCTCCAAGTTCGGCGCGCATTTCATTCTGAAGATCGATAAGATCCTGATGAAGAAGAAATATTCCGACGCGATCATCAACGGCGTCCGCGCAAAGGATTTCCCGCCGCTTCCCGTCGATTACGGCTACCGTGACAGTAAAAACTTCTGGTTCCACAGAAAATCCCGTCTCCGCGCGGAGCTTCTGCAGATCCGTCAGGCGTCTCTGGAATCCGTGCGTTACGCCGCCGACCGTGCTGACGACAAGGTGAAATTCACCGACGAAGCGCTGAAGACCGTTCTGAACGTGCCGCGCGTCTTCCTCCCCCTCGTTCTGAAGGGCTGCGTTGACTGGGCAAAGGAAAACGGCGTGACGCTGATCGACGAGAATCACATGAAGATCATCAACGACAAGCGCGCGGAAGAAAAGAAGAAAAAGAAATAAGAATTGAGTCTTGAGTCTTAAGTCTTAAGCCTTAAGCCTTAAGCCATAAGCAAAAGAGCCTCCGGATCATTTTGATCCGGAGACTTTTCTTATAAGATCAGTTCTTCCGCATAATATTCGTTTCCGTATGCGGAAACCTCGCCTCTGACGGAAAAGCCGAGGTTTTCGTAGGTTTTCAGCGCGGCGGCGTTCCCTTTCGCGGCGAGAAGCCGGACGGAGGACACGCCGTCTTTTTTCATTCTTTCAAACAACTGCCGCAGCAAAAGCGCGGCGTAACCTCTGCCTGCATATTGTTTCGCTACCGTGATACGGGCGATCTCTCTTGCGTTCTTTCCATCAAAGAATACGTATCCGTCAAGCTCGTTTTCGGGTACCACGGAAACCGAAGCCATGACTTCGTCTCCGAGCGTGCCGACGTAAAGACAGCCGTGCGAAAGATCGTTTTCGGCGTCTTCTCTCGTCGGATAGAATTCATTCCACGTACAGCCTTCCCTGCCGATCGCGGCGCGGTATAAGGAGATTACGGCGTTCAGGTCGGAAGCGGTCGCTTTCCTTAATTTCGGGTATTGCGTTTCATTCATAAAACCGGTCCACCCCGTCCGCGATGCCCTTCGCCGCAAGAAGCGCGAATGAGCTTTCCGCCATGTATCTGTCGTCGTGCTCGTTTGACATAAAGCCCATTTCAATGATGGTGGCGGGTACCTTGCACCAGTTGATCCCCGTCATCGTATCTGTTTCGGAAATATAGAGATATTTCATTCCGGTCGTTTCGCAGAAAGCGGAAAGAACGGTCTCACTCAGGTGCCGTGCCTCCGGATAACAAAAGCCGTTATCGGGATTGGAGGGCGTCTGACAGAGCGTCATCGCGCCGTTGACCGACGGATCGGAAGCGCCGTTTGCGTGGATACGAATCAGGATCGAGGCGCCGTTTTCGTTTGCGAGGATCGCCCGTTCGGCGTTGCTGATCGTCACGTCGGCACTCTCTCTGACCATCAGAACGGAATATCCCCTTTCAAGGAGGAGATCACGGAGACAGAGGGCGACCTTCAGGTTTAGTTCGTGTTCCGCAAGTCCCGTAAAGGCGCCTGCCGTTCCGGAAGTGACCTTCGCTTTCATCACGTCGGAACCGGGGGCGTTCGGCTCGGTATCGTTCATTCCGTGTCCCTGATGTCCCGCGTCGATACAGACGACGTATCTGCCGTTATCCGCGGGATTCCGATAAAGGATCCCCGTCCCCGGGATCGTACCGACGGCAGAAACCGTGACCGTTTTTTCCGGCTCCTTTTCGGTTTCGGGAACCGTTTCTTCCGGTTCCGGTTCTGTCTGCGGGGGCTCCGCCGTTTCGGGGGCGGTTTCGGGAACGGGCTCCGTTTCGGGCACCGTTTCCGGTGCGGACGCCGTTTCGGATACCCCTTCCGTTTCCGTTACGTCGGGTTCCTCGGTTTCGGTGACGGGATCGGTTCCGGCAGGAGTTCCGCCGTGATCGCTGCAGCCGGTGAGAGCAAGGAGCAATACCGTAATAAGCAGGAAAAGAGATGTTTTTTTCATAGATCCTCCCGGAAAAAGAAATCGCCAAGCGAAGCTTGGCGATTGTGGAGCGAGTGATGGGAATCGAACCCACGCGGCCAGCTTGGAAGGCTGGAATTCTACCATTGAACTACACTCGCTTACCGAACGGTTAATATTATAGCAGACCGGAACCGATTTGTCAAGATATTTTTCAAAAAACGGAGAAAAAATATGGGTCTTTGGTTCCGGATGGTTCTTTTCGACTTTTTTTCATCAAAATCACAAATAATAATTGACAAAAACGAAAAAATATGATATTCTTATCATAAGAAAATTTATTCCGCAACGCGGAGAAAGGAATTCCAAAAATGGGAAAGTTTGTTATTCGCACCGTTAAGACCGGTACCAAGTTCAATCTGAAGGCTTCCAACGGCGAAGTCATCGCCACCTCCGAGATCTACGCTTCCATGGCATCCTGCAAGAACGGCATCGCCAGCGTCGCCAAGAATGCTCCGATCGCTAACTTCGAAGACCAGACCGTCGAGGGCTTCGCTACCGAGAAGAACCCGAAGTTTGAAGTCTATACCGACAAGGCCGGTGAGTTCCGTTTCCGTCTGAAGGCCCGCAACGGTGAGATCATCGCCGTCTCCGAAGGCTACAAGACCAAGGCCAGCTGCCTGAACGGTGTTGAGAGTGTCAGAAAGAACGCTGTTGACGCTCCCGTCGTGATGGAAGAGGAAAAGTAATTCCGAAAGTTTAGGAGCTGCTCTGCGGCTCCTTTTCTTTTTCTGAAAGGAACAGTATAATGGAACTGACAGGTAAAAAGATCGTCTTTCTCGGGGACAGCATTACCGAAGGACACGGAACGACGGGCAAAAGCGCGCGTTTTCCCGAACTGATCGCAAAAAACGAGGGTATCCTTGCCGTGAATCTCGGCATCGGCGGTACGCGCATCGCGAAGCAGCCCGGTGATGACGAGAGGAAGGACCGCGATTACTGCTCCCGCGTCGGAAGCGTTGATCCCGACGCTGACGTGATCGTCGTTTTCGGCGGTACGAATGATTTCGGGCACGGCTTCGCGCCGATCGGGAGTCCGGAGGACCGGGATGAAAACACCTTCATCGGTGCGCTTCATCTTTTGTTTTCCTCGCTGATTTCACGCTGTCCCAATGCCGTGATCGTCGTGATGACCCCTCTCCACCGTCTGAATGAGGACGATCCCCACGGCGACGTGAAGCCGGAGGCTGTGCTGCCGTTATCCGGTTACGTTTCCCTGATCAGGGAAATCGCGGCGTATTACTCTCTTCCCGTTCTCGACCTCTGGTCGGTTTCGGGGATGCAGCCGAAGATCCCCGTCATCCGGGAAAGATATATGCCTGACGGACTTCACCCGAACGACCGCGGACACGAAAGGATCGCTTCCCTGCTTGCGGGCTTCCTGAAAACGTTATAAAAGAAAACCCCGGAAACTCCGGGGTTTTGTTTATACTTGTCCGAATACCGAACGGACCTTGTTCTGTATTTCCGCCATATCCCGCTGCGCCGTGATCCGGAGTCCTTCGGGATAATTTCTGATCACTCTGTCAAAATCGTTCCACGCGTCGTGAGCGGAATCAAGGTCGCCGCGAACGAGTGCGTGATACGCGTAGGCCGCGGTCGAAACGTCGGGATTGCCGCGCATACCGATATAATGAAGCAGCTCGGAAAAATCGGTTCCCGAAAGCTGAAGCGGATCGGCGTTCTGATACAGAATAATATAGTTGAACAGTCCCGCTTTCACCGAGAGGCGGTGGATCGGAAGGAGATCGGGCAGAGAAAGCGCGTAGCGGAAGACGTCCGCCATGCCGTCGTTGTCCCCGCACGCGCCGAGATACGAGCCGCGGTAGATGAGGGTGGCGATGACCTGCGGATCGGTCAGCGCTTCCTTCGGCGGGAGATCAAACCATTCCTTCGGCATCTGATCGATCGTGATGCCGTTCTCCGCGGCTTCGTTGATCAGAAGCTGGAGATCGACGGCGCGCCGTACGACGGGATCACGGCTGAGCTGTTTTGCGTTGAAGCCGTCGTTCGGAATACCGAAGGGCTTGACCGGGATGCCGTTGATGATCGCGCTGAACAGCGAAACGAACCCGAAGAAGGCGAGAAGGATCCGGAGCGTGACGATATCCGTGAGAAGAAATACGACGAGGGCGATCACAAAGCTGATGAAATTGAAGATGACGCCGCCGTACATATACAGGAGAACGGGATGCTCCGCTCTGTCGGGCGGTGACATCAGACATTGACCGCCGGTCCCCTGCAGCTTTCTTCTGACGAAAAACAGCTTTCCCTTCCCGCGGACGAGCGTGAGAGAACCTACGCGGAAGGAAACGAAGCGGTAACCCGAAATCAGACCGAAGACCAGATGACCCGCCTCGTGAAGAAGCGTGGGAAGCGCCGCCACCGGCCAGAGGAGGATCAGTACGAGAAGAGAGAACGGATCTTCAAAGAAGCTTTCCGGGATCATCGAGATCGAAAGGAACCCGATGAAGCAGCCGACGGCAAACAGAAGAAGGAACCAGAAGAATGGCTTCGTTCTTTTCATATCAGCGGAGCATTTTCAGAAGCTCGGGGACCGATTCCTCGAAATTGACGCCGTACTTGCGGTCGGTTCCCTCTTCCACGGTACGTCTGATCGCGGAAAGCGTATAGTTCACGGCAACGCGGATGGAGGCGCCGAGGTCCTTGCCCTTCAGTCTCGCGGCGAGGAGCGCGCTGCCGAAGATATCGCCGGTCCCGTGGAAATACCCGTCCACGCGTTCCGCCTGATATTCGTAGAATTTCCCGGTCTTTTTGCTGTACGCGGCGGCACCGAGCTTTCCGTCGGCAAAGCTGACGCCCGAAAGAACGGCTTCGTCCGGACCGAGTCCGGTCAGCGCCTTCAGGATCTCGTGAACGGTTTTGCGGTCGCAGTTGTCGCCGGGATACGGAATGCCGAGCAGCAGGGACGCCTCGGTCAGGTTCGGTACGACGATATCCGCTTTTCTGACGAGCGAAAGCATTCCCTTCGGAAATTCCTCGTCGAACGCGGCGTAAAGCTTGCCGTTGTCCGCCATGACGGGGTCGACCATCACGAGCGTATTCTCATTGCGGAAGGAATCGATCAGACCGCAGACGAGAGCGATCTGCTCAAAGGAGCCGAGATAACCGGTGTAAACCGAATCCACGCGGAGATTCAGGCTCTTCCAATGGTTCAGGATCGGGGTCACGTCCTCGGTAAGATCGCGGAAGGTGTATCCGGTGAAGCCGCCGGTATGCGTGGAAAGGACGGCGGTGGGAAGCACCGAGGTCTCGAATCCGGCAGCGGAAAGGATCGGAAGCGCAACCGTGAGGGAGCACTTGCCGACGCAGGAAATATCGTGAACGGCAACGACGCGTTTTTGCATAATCATAACCTCTTGATCTGAATTTTACTTACTTTACCACAGAATTGCGGCTATATCTCGCGCAGTCCGTTAAAAGTTTGTAAATATGTGTTATTTATTTGCTTTTTGAGACGAAACGTGGTACAATGGAACGGAACACGGAAGGAAAGGAAAGACGAACGGTATGGCATCGATGCGGCTTGACAAATTACTTGCGGGAACGGGTCTCGTTTCCAGAAAGGAAGCGGGCGTTCTCGTGAAAAAGGGAGCGGTTACCGTTGACGGCGCCGTCGCGAAAAGCGCCGATCTTCACGTCGATCCGGAAACGCAGACTGTCACGGTGAACGGCAGACCCCTGCAATATAAAGAGCACGTTTATCTGATGATGAACAAGCCGGAGGGCTACGTCAGCGCGACCGACGACCCCGGACCCTACGTCGTTTCCCTTCTCCCGCAGAATTATCAGAAGATCGGCGTTTTTCCCTGCGGAAGATTGGATAAGAATACGGTCGGGCTGCTGCTCCTCACCGACGACGGGACGCTTTCCCACCGTCTTCTTGCCCCCGCGCGTCACGTCGACAAGGAATACCTCGTCCGTACGAAGTTCCCGTTTTCGGTAGAGGACGAAGCGGTCCTCGAAGCGGGCGTCGATCTTGAGACCGGCGTGCATACTTTGCCGTGCGAGGTCGATATCCGCGGAGAAAAGGAGCTCGTCATCCGGATCAGAGAAGGAAAATACCATCAGATCAAGCTGATGCTCCGCGCTGTACACAATCAGGTCACCTATCTCGAACGGATCTCCTTCGCCGGGATCCCGCTCGATCCTTCCCTCTCCCGCGGTGAATTCAGAGAACTGACGGAAGAGGAGATCGCTTCCCTGAAAAAGCAGGCGGAAGGCTGATCAGAATACGATCTCTGTAAGACCTACCGTTTCGTATTCCTTCGGTTCCGGTGCCGGTATCGGGAATTCAACATCGCAGGTGATGCGGGAAACGGTCACCTCTCCGAACGGATCGGGAGAGGGTCTGATCCCGGTCAGTTCCCGAAGCTGACGGAGGACCGCTTTCTGCGTTTCGGTTTTCGGATGCGCCGCGCGGTATTGCTCCCATTCCTCAAGGCTTCGGGAGGAGACGAGGACCGCGAGCGCGGTCAGATCTCCCGCCGCAAAGAGAACGGCAAGGAACCGGCGGAAGGAACGGCTTACTCTGACCGGAACGGCGTTTTTTCCGTCCGGCTCGTAAAAGACCGCGTCGCGGCATCCGGAAAGACGGAGAAATCTGCCTCCCGATACGCCGGAGATCAATCCTGCCCCTTCCGGAAGAGGCTTGCCGGTACGGTCTCTTCCGAATCCGAGCGGAGAAAGATCAATGCCGGAACGGAGCACTTTTTCCATCATCGTCATAAGAACACTTCCTTGACAAAACCGTTTTCATTTGCTATAATCATTCAAAAACCGAACGGAGCAGAAAATGACAGACACGAAATCCATGTACGCAGCCCTCGGTGTTTCGGAAAAGGTCGCCGATTTTTCCGAAAAGATCCTTGCGGGGCTGAAAGAACGTTTTGAAGAGATCGACCGGGTCTCGGAATACAATCAGAGCAAGGTCATCGCCGCGATGCAGAAGAACCGCGTGAACGCCGCGCATTTTGCCGCGACGACCGGCTACGGCTACGACGATTTCGGACGCGATACGCTCGAAAAGGTCTACGCCGATACCTTCCATACCGAGGCGGCGCTCGTCCGCCCGCAGATCACCTGCGGTACCCATGCGCTTACCGTTGCCCTTTCGGCAAATCTGCTCCCCGGCGACGAGCTTCTTTCCCCGGTCGGCAGACCCTACGATACGCTGGAGGAGGTCATCGGCATCCGTCCCTCTCCCTGCTCGCTGAAGGAATACGGCGTCACCTACGCCGAGGTCCCGCTGCTTCCGGACGGGGGCTTTGATTACGAGGGGATCCGGAAGGCGATCAACGAAAGAACGAAGCTCGTTACCGTTCAGCGCTCCAAGGGCTACGCGACGCGTCCGACCCTTTCCGTGAAGCGGATCGGTGAGCTGATCTCGTTCATTAAATCGGTCAAACCGACCGTGAAGGTTATGGTCGACAACTGCTACGGCGAATTCGTGGAAACGATCGAGCCGTCCGACGTCGGCGCCGATATGATCGTCGGTTCCCTGATCAAGAATCCCGGCGGCGGTCTCGCCCCGATCGGCGGCTATATCTGCGGCACGGAGGAATGCGTTTCCCGCTGTGCCTTCCGTCTGAGCGCGCCGGGGCTCGGGCAGGAGGTCGGTGCCAATCTCGGTCTGATGCCCGCCTTCTATCAGGGCTTCTTCCTTGCCCCCACCGTCGTTGCCTCCGCGCTGAAGGGCGCCGTTTTCGCGGCGAACTGCTACGAAACGCTCGGCTTCCGCGTGATCCCGAACGGAACGGAAAGCCGCCACGATATCATTCAGGCGGTCGAGCTCGGCTCCGAAAAGGCGATGTGCGCCTTCTGCAAGGGGATTCAGGCGGCGGCTCCGGTCGACAGCTACGTCACTCCGGTCCCGAGCCCCATGCCCGGCTACGACGCCGACGTCATCATGGCGGCAGGCGCCTTCGTGCAGGGCTCCTCGATCGAGCTTTCCGCGGACGGTCCGGTCCGTCCCCCTTACGCCGTCTATTTTCAGGGCGGGCTCACCTGGTACCACGCAAAGCTCGGCATCATGATGTCGGTGCAGAAAATGTACGAGGCGGGTCTCCTTGAGGGCAGGCTCTGAATTACCGTACCGTCCGTTCCGGGCGGTACTTTTCCATTATAACAGATGAATAGCACGGGCGCAACAGAAAATACAAGGAATCCGGAAAAAATATTCACATTTCGGAAGAATATGGAATTGATTTATTCACGGTTGTATGGTAAAATAAAATACTATCATCCGTGCGGAGGTTTCAGCCGTGAACGAAACGGAACGTTTCCTCGATCTATACCGGAATCTTGAGCAGCTTGCCATCAGTTATTATCAGTTTCCTTCCGACGGTACGGCGGTCTCAAGACTTGAAAAGATGAGCGAATATAAGTCTGTCGCCTCGGAGCTGAGGTACTGCCGCGAGGTGCGTGCGCTGCTTTCTCATAAGCCGCAGGTCAGCGGTGAGTACGCGGTGACGCCGAGTCCCGCGATGTGCGGACTGCTTGAGGATCTGATCGAAAAGATCGGCAGACCGAGCCGCTGCATAGAGGTTTCCCCGCCACTTTCCGATATCGTCTGCGCCGATCCGGACGGAAAGCTCCTTCCGCTGATCCGCACGATGACGAAGCGCGGTCTTTCCAACCTCCCGATCCTCTTTGAGGGGCGCGTGGTTGGCGTATTGAGCGCTTCCGCGATCGTTGCCTATCAGTCCGAAAAGGGCTTCACGCTGAACGAATCCACGACGGTAAGGGATCTGGAAAGGTTCACCTCCCTCGCCGCAAACGGAAAAAAATATCAATTTCTGAAGGCAGACGATCCGACGCTTACCGCCGTGTCGATGATCCGGTCCCGTTTCCGCAAGGGCGAACGTGTCGCGATGATCCTTCTGACCGAAAACGGAACCAAAAACGAAAAGCTTCTCGGAATCCTGACGCCGTGGGACGTCATGGGCTTCTGAGTACGAACAAGGAGATAATAAATGCTCAAACTGATCAACATCCGAAAAACCTATTTGACCGACGCCGATACCGTCCCCGCGCTGCAGGGCGTCGATATCGAGTTCCGGAAAAACGAGTTCGTCGCGATCCTCGGACAGTCGGGCTGCGGCAAGACCACCCTGCTCAACATCATCGGCGGTCTTGACCATTATAACGAGGGCGATCTGATCGTCAACGGAAAATCCACGAAGGAATTCAACGACCACGACTGGGATACCTACCGTAATCATTCGATCGGCTTCGTTTTCCAATCCTACAATCTCATCCCGCATCAGACCGTTCTTTCCAACGTCGAGCTTGCGATGACCCTCTCGGGCGTTTCCAAGTCCGAAAGAAGGAAGAAAGCGGCGGCGGCGCTTGAAAAGGTAGGGCTCGGCGATCAGCTCAAGAAAAAGCCGAACCAGATGTCGGGCGGTCAGATGCAGCGCGTCGCGATCGCGCGTGCGCTCGTCAACGACCCGGATATCCTCCTTGCCGATGAGCCTACCGGCGCGCTTGACTCCGCCACCTCCGTTCAGGTCATGGATATCCTGAAGGAGGTCGCAAAGGAGCGCCTCGTCATTATGGTCACGCATAACCCCGATCTTGCCGAGCAGTACGCGACGCGCACCGTCCGCCTCCTCGACGGTAAGGTCATCAGCGACTCCGATCCCTATCACGGAGAAGAGGTCGCGATCCTTTCCAAGAAGGAGCAGCCGAAGGAAAAGCAGACCTCCATGTCCTTCTTCACCGCGCTTTCCCTTTCCCTGCAGAACCTCATGACGAAAAAGACGCGTACCTTCCTCACCGCGTTCGCGGGCTCGATCGGTATCATCGGCATCGCTCTGATCCTTTCCCTTTCCACCGGCATCAAGGCGTATATCGACCGCGTGCAGCAGGATACCCTTTCCAGCTACCCGATCCGTCTTGAAAAAGAAACCTACGATCTCTCCTCTCTGATCGTCTCCATGACCGGAGCGAGCGCAAAGGAAGAGGACGAAGAAGAGGAAGAAGAACCCGCAAAGAGGCCCGAGCGCAAGGAAGACCGCGTTTACGTCAACTCGATGATGTACCGCCTGATCAACCAGATCAACTCGATCCAGGCGAATCAGAACAACCTCGGCGCCTTCAAGAAGCATCTTGCCGATACCCCCGCGTTCAAGGATTACCTCAGCGCCGTCCGGTATCAGTACAACCTCAATATGCCGGTCTACACGAAGAACCCCGAGGGACAGGTCATCCGCTCCGATATTTCCGATTTCTTCCGGAAAATGACCGAATCCACGGCAGGCGGCTCGCAGTTCGCCTCGTTGGGAACCGGTACGATGTCCTCCTCCAGCGTTTGGGAGGAGCTGCTCTCCTCTCCCGAGGGCGGCATCCATCCCCTGCTCATGGATCAGTACGATCTCGTATACGGTGAATGGCCCGAAAACGCGAACGAGCTCGTGCTCGTGGTCAACTCGAGAAACGAGCTCAGCGACCTCGTTCTTTATATCCTCGGTCTCAAGACCGATAAGCAGCTCACCGATATCATGGAAGCCGCGATGCGTCAGGAAATGATCGCGGTTGACAACGAAAGCTGGACCTTTGAAGAGATCTGCGGCAGAGAGCTCCGTCTCGTTCCCTCGCCCGCGCACTATCAGAAGAACCTTGACGGCACCTACACCGATATTTCCACGACCGACGCCGGTCTTTCCCTCCTCTTCGGCGGTTCCGACGCGATCGAGCTGAAGATCGTCGGTATCATCCGTCCCAATCCCGACGCCGTTTCCAATATGATCTCCGGCTCCATCTGCTATACCGCAGAGCTTACCGACCTCGTCATCGAGCGCACGGTGAACAACGAGCTTCTGAAGGCACAGTACGCCGACAAGGAAAACGACCTGATCTCCGGGCTTCCCTTCCCGACCGGCAAGGAAGTCACCGACGAGGAAAAAGCCGAAGCGGTAAGAAAGCATCTCTCCGGTTTGTCCGCAGAGGAAAAAGCGCTGCTCTATACGCTTCTGATGTCGATTCCCTCCGAGGAATATCTGAACGCCGCCGTGACCGCATTCCTCGCGAATACCGAGCGCGCGCAGATCGAGCAGATGATCATCGCGGCTTATCAGCAGGAGACCGGTCTTACCGACGTCTCCACGATCCAGGCGTATCTTTCCGGGCTCGACGACGCGAGCCTCTTTGAAGCGGCATCCGAAATGGTCCGTCAGAGCGTGACCGAGCAGTACCGTATGAAGGTCGAAACGGAGCTTTCCGCGCTGACCGTCGAACAGAAGGCAGCCGCGCTCGACGCGACCGAGCTGACCGCGGAGCAGATCGAAAAGATTTACACCGACTACGTTCCGAAGGAAGAATCGACCTCCACCTACGAAAAGAACCTTGCCCGTCTCGGCTATCTCGATCCCGAGCAGCCCACCGCGATCATGCTTTACGCCGATACCTTTGAAAACAAGAACGAGATCGCAGACCTGATCACCGCGTACAATAAATCGGTTTCCGAGGAAGACAAAATCACCTATACCGACTACGTTGCCCTCTTTATGTCCTCCATCACGAAGATCATCAACGCGATCACCTACGTCCTGATCGCCTTCGTCGCGATCTCCCTCGTCGTTTCCTCCATCATGATCGGTATCATCACCTATATCTCGGTCCTTGAAAGAACCAAGGAGATCGGTATCCTCCGCGCGATCGGCGCTTCCAAGAAGGATATCTCCCGCGTCTTCAACGCCGAGACCCTTACGATCGGCTTCCTCGCGGGCGCGATCGGCATCGGTGTGACCCTGCTTCTTACCATTCCGATCAATATCATCGTCCATGAGCTGACCGATATCCAGATCCTCAACGCCGTCCTTCCGTGGCAGGGCGCGATCGGTCTCGTCCTCCTCAGCATGGTGCTGACGCTTATTGCCGGTCTGCTTCCCTCCGCCATCGCGGCGAACAAGGACCCCGTCGTCGCACTCCGAACCGAATAACAAAAATCCGCGGTCTGTCCGTATTACGGCAGACCGCGGTCCCTTCCATCTGCTATGAACAAAAAAGAACAGAGCGTCAAAACGGCAGGCGGCTTTTTCCGCCGGCATCCGCTCGCCATCCTTCCGCTGACAGCGTTTCTTCTGTTTCTGTTTGTCGAAGGTCTCAACGCCCGGAATCCGCTCGGCGGGATCCCCGTGATATTTTCGGAACCGGCAGCCTTT
Source organism: Lachnospiraceae bacterium (assembly GCA_024404495.1). Lineage (GTDB taxonomy): Bacteria > Bacillota > Clostridia > Oscillospirales > CAG-272 > CAKRZE01. The sequence goes on along the minus strand of JAKSPT010000020.1, from coordinate 9,296 downwards.
CTCGTCGGCTTTTTTGTCATTCTCACGGTGCTTTCCCTTTCCGCCCTCTTCTCGGCACACCTCCCCGCTTTCATCATTCTGACCGTTCTTCTTACCGTACCGGGCATTGTGAATCTGATATGCCTGATATTAAGGAATTCCCCCTTCCAGTGCTTTGATATCGTCAATTTTCTGACCTGCTTTGATATCATCTTCGTTTATTTCAACTGGACGGAGCTGATCGTGCTCGGGCTTCTGATCCTGATCGCGATCGTACTCCTCGTCGTGTTCGCCTTCAAGGCGCCGAAGAGTCCCGTCATCTCCCTCAAAAAAGGGTTTGCGTTCTTTTTCTCCTGCCTTATGATCACGGTGTTTCTGCTGATCGGCTTCACGTCTAACGAAACGCTTCCCGACCGTTTCGATGATTACAAGGAAGCGTATCGGGAATACGGCTTCTCCTACTGCTTCTTCCTTTCCGTGTACGACAGAGGCGTCAAAAAGCCCGAGGAGTATTCCCCGGAGATCGTCAACGAGATCGTGGAGGAGGAAACGAATCGCACGGAAGAGACAGACGATGCGCCCGTCATCCTTTCCTGCGATCATCCGAACGTGATCTTCCTGCAGCTTGAATCCTTCTTTGATCCTTTCCGGATCGAGGGGCTTTCACTTTCCGAAGATCCGATCCCGTTTTTCCGTTCCCTCAAGGAAACGCTTCCGCACGGTTTGCTTACCGTTCCCTCGATCGGCGGCGGCACGGCGAATACCGAATTTGAGATCCTCACCGCGATGAATCTCAATCTGTTCGGCGTGGGAGAATACCCGTATTCCTCCGTGCTTCTTTCTCACCCATGCGAATCGGTCGCCTCGGTGATGACCGATCTCGGTTACGCCTCCCACGCGATCCACAATCATATCGGGACCTTCTACAACCGCAGCACCGTATATCCGAACCTCGGCTTCGGAACCTTCGAGCCGATCGAATATATGTCCGACGTCACGGTGAATCCCCTCGGCTGGGCAAAGGACGCCGTTCTGACCGGGGAGATCCTGAAAGCGCTTGCCTCGACCGAAACCCGTGATTTCATTTTCGCGGTCTCGGTGCAGGGGCACGGCAGATACCCGGACGACCCCGACGAAGACTACGGTCCGATCCTTGCGGAGTACCGGGATGACGAAAAGAAAAGCGCCGCTTACCGGTACTACGTCAATCAGATCAGCGAAATGGACGCGTTTTTGGGGGAACTGACCTCTTTCCTCTCGGATTATCCGGAGCAGACCGTTCTCGTTCTGTACGGCGATCATCTTCCGCCGCTTGACGTGAAACAGAGCGAACTGAAGGAGGGATCCGTTCTGCAGACAGAGTACGTGATCTGGACGAATTACGCCGGGAACGCTCCCGCAGCGCGCGACCTTCAGTCGTGGGAGCTTGCCTCTTACGCGTTCTCTCTGATCGGCATAGAAGACGGGACGCTGAACCGCTTCCTGCAGAACGCGGATCACGATGATCCCGGTTTTGAGGAAGATTATCAGACGCTGGTCTACGATATGCTGTACGGCGAACAGAACGTTTACGACGGGGACCCGCCCGAAGCCGCAAAGATGCAGATGGGCACCGTTCCGGTCAGGATCACAGGGGTACGGAAAGCCGACGGTGAGGTCTATCTCACGGGAACCGGATTTACCGCGCACAGCAGAGCGTTCGTCAACGGCTGGTACCGTGATACCGAATATCTGACGCCTAACCTGCTGAAGCTCGAAAATACGCGGCTTGATGACGGGGATGAGATCACGGTCAGACAGATCACGCATTCGTTTGCAGTACTCGGCGAAACCGATCCTTTCCGTTACGAGGAGGAGAACGAAGGATGAAAATTCTGACGATATCAAAAAACGACGCCGGACAGCGCCTTGACAAATTTCTGTCAAAAGCGGTCCCCGCGATGCCGAAATCGCTGCTGTATAAATCGGTCAGAACCAAAAAGATCAAGGTGAACAGAAAAAGGACCGAACAGGGCTATATCCTCGCGGAAGGAGATACCGTTCAGCTTTTTCTGAACGACGATCTGTTTGCGAAGGACGCGGAAAAAGAAGCCTTCCGCACGCTGAAGCCGCGTCTGAAGATCGTTTACGAGGACGAAAACGTCCTGATCTGCAATAAGCCCGCGGGAATGATCGTCCATCCCGACGAGGGAGAATCGGTCAATACGCTGATCGGTCATATCTGCGCCTATCTTTATCAGTCCGGCGCCTTCGATCCCGACGCGGAGCAGTCCTTCGTGCCCGCGCTCGCAAACCGGATCGACCGGAATACCTCGGGTCTCGTCATCGCCGCCAAAAACGCCGCGTCGCTTCGGGAACTGAACCGTATGGTCAAGGAGCGCACGATCAAAAAGGAATACCTCTGTGCCGTTCACGGCATACCGGAAAAGAAGGAAGCGACGCTGACCGGATATCTGACGAAGGACGCCGACGCCAATCTCGTCACGGTCTACCGCGAGCCGCCGGCAAACGTCAGAAAATCCGACCTGAAGACCATCGTGACGAAATACCGCGTTCTCGCCTCCGAAAACGACCTTTCCCTGCTCCGCGTCGATCTCGTGACCGGAAGGACCCATCAGATCCGCGCCCATCTCGCCTCGGTCGGGCATCCGCTCCTCGGCGACGGCAAATACGGCGTCAACCGTGAGGATAAGAAAATGGGTTACGCTTTTCAGGCATTGACCGCGTATTCCCTTACCTTCGGCGGGGGCGGCGAAACGCTCTCGTATCTTGACGGCAAGGTGTTTACCGTCGACCCGAAGGAAATATGGTTCCTTTCCGAATTCGGAGAGGTTTCCCTCTTATGAATCAAATAACGCCCTTTCCGGAGGAAGGGCGTTATTTTTATGCTTTCCTATTTTATGCTTTCAGCAGCTCCGCGACGAGACGGTAGAGCCTTTCGCAGGAGGCAAGCTCCATCCTTTCGCCCGGCGTATGGATATCGACGAGCTTCGGTCCGATCGAGATCGCGTCGAGCGGATGGGAGACCGAGGAAACGATCTGTCCGCATTCAAGCCCCGCGTGGATCGCGATGATCGAAGGCTTGAAATCGGCGCCGTAAACCTTTTTGCAGGCGGCAAGGAACTGTCCCTGCAGTGCGGAATTCCGGTTCCATTCCCAACCGGGATACCGGTTATGCACGGTAAGGGAGCCGCCCGAAAGACGGGCGAGCCGTTCAAAGCGGTCGATCATATCGTCCATTCTGCTTTCGGAGGAGGAACGCGAAAGCGAAACGAGCCGGATCTCTTCCCCGCTGTCGGCAACGACGCCGAGGCTGGACGAGGTCTCGACGAGAGAAGGATCGGAGGGGCATCTCGTGATGACGCCCGAAGGAAGCAGAAGGATCGCGGAGAGGATACGGGAGGTATCGGCAAAGGACATCATACCGGAATAATCGGATTTCGCCGGCTTCGTGATCTTCACGCGGAATCCCCGGTCGGGCTTCATCAGTTCCCCGCGGATCTTCTTTTCGGTCTCTTTGATGACCGAGAGCGCGCGGTCGGGCTCCACGGTAAAGAATACCGCCTCGCATTCGCGGGAGATCGCGTTGTCCTTGCTGCCGCCCGCGATCGTGACGAGATTGACCGGATGATCGTGACAGACGGCGGAAAGGATGCGAGCAAGGGAGTAGTTGGCGGGCGTTCTCTGTTCGCCGATCTCAATGCCGGAATGACCGCCTGCAAGACCGCCGACCGAAACGCGGATCAGCTTGCCGCCGACCGGGAATTTCAGACGGTCGTACGGGAGATGAACGACCGTTCTTGCGCCGCCGGCACAGCTTACCGTCGCGATCCCCTCGTCCTCCGAGTCGAGATTGATGAGCTTTTCCGCCCCGATACGCGAATAGTCAAAGTTGTTCGCGCCGCTCATACCGACCTCTTCCTCTGCGGTAAACAGACATTCGAGGGCGGGATGCGGCAGATCGGGATCGGAAAGGACGGCGAGCATCGCGGCAACGGCAAAGCCGTCGTCGCCGCCGAGGGTCGTTCCCTTCGCGCTGAGCCATCCGTTTTTCACTTCAAGTTCAAGCGGGTCTTTCAGAAAATCGTGCGCCGAGGACGACTCCTTTTCGCATACCATATCGGTATGACCCTGTAAGAGGATGCCGGGACGCTCTTCGTACCCCGGGGTCGCCGGGACCTTCATATAAACGTTTCTGAAAGCGTCGCGGAAGCATTCGATCGAACGTTCCGCCGCAAAGGCTTCCAGATAATCGCACATCCCGTCCTCGTTGCCCGAGCCGCGCGGGATTTGACTGATCTCCTCGAAATACCGGAAAAGTGCTTCCGGCTGATATCCGTGAATAACGTATTCCATGGCTTGCCTCCGATGTTTTTTTCTATTTTACCACTGTTTCAGGAAAAAATCAACCGTATCAGCCGAATTCTTACAGTTTCGCCTGCAATCGGGAAGGAAATCCTCACATAAAAAAACCGCGGGAAGGAAAACTGTAATACGGGCGCAGATGCGCCGAATATTTCAGAAAGGACAAAAGAATGGAAAAACGCAGAACGGAGAAAAAAACGGTCCGTCTGATCGTTTTGCTCCTTGCGGTGATCGGTACGCTTTGCGCGGCGGCATCCTTTCCCTTTTTTGCGGAAAACGAAGAAGCTGCAGGCAGGGAAAGCGCGCGGTTGCTCATTCCGGGCGGAATGGCGTTCGGCGTGCGCATCGAAACGAGGGGCGTTATCGTTGTCGGGATCACGAAGACCGGAAGACGTTCTCCCGCCGAGGAAGCCGATATCCGCGTCCGCGACGTGATCGTCGCGATCAACGGAAAAGAGGTCAACTCTGCGGACGAGGTCACCGACGCGGTATCAAACAGCGGCGGCGCTCCCCTTCGGTTTACCGTATCGCGCGGCGGAAAAACGGCGGTGAAGATACTGACGCCCGAAAAGAGCGCGGAGGGCGGCTATAAAGCCGGGATATGGATCAGAGACGGCACGGCGGGTATCGGGACAGTTACCTTCATCGACCCGTCAGACGGCAGTTTCGGCGGTCTGGGGCACGGTATTTGTGACGTTGATACCGGAGAGCTCGTTCCGCTTCGTACCGGAACGGTGACCGGCGTGACGATCGCCGGTGTGAAAAAGGGCGTGAAGGGCATACCCGGTGAGCTGAAGGGATATCTGACCGCAGACGAGGACGGTTCCCTCTTTTCCAATACGGCGGTCGGCGTTTTCGGGCGGCTGAACGAAATACCCGACGCTCAGCCCATTGAGGTCGCCGACAGAAACGAGGTCCGAGAGGGCCCCGCCGGGATCCTCTGCACGCTTGACGGCAGCGGGATCGGTTCTTACGACGTTACGATCTCCTCGGTCGACCGTTCGGGCAGTGAAACGAAAAGCTTTCTGATCACGGTGACCGATTCCCGTCTGATCGGAAAAACGGGGGGCATCGTTCAGGGTATGAGCGGTTCCCCGGTCATTCAGAACGGAAAGCTGATCGGCGCCGTCACGCACGTTCTCGTATCCGATCCGGAGAAGGGTTACGGTATCTTCATCGACCGTATGCTTTCCGAAACGTAAGCAAAAGAACACCGCTGCCGAAACCGCAGCGGTGTTCTGTTGATATTTATTTGACTTCTTCAACGGAAACGACGGCAAGCGTTCCTTCTGCGAATTTCTTCATACGGACGCTGCAGGTGCCGAGACGGTAATCGTCGGTGAAGATCTCCTTGACGACCTCCCCGTCGTTGGTGATGACGATATTGTCGTAGTACGCGGTGTAGGTACCGTTTTCGGCTCCGCCGTCTTTTCTTTCGGGATGGGCGGCGAGCATCAGATACTGTACGGTCTTGCCCGCGTTCGGGGTGTCGATCATCAGGACGCGGTGATGCCATTTTCCGCAGGCGACGTCGGAAAGGTCGGTGTTCGGGTGGGATCTTCTGCCGTCGGTATCGCCTACGCCGGCATCACGGACGGTGCCGCCGCCCGCGAGGTCGGCGTCGATCGCGCCGAAGCCCGGAACGTCGTAGGAGCGATCAACGTCGTATTCCAGTCTGTCTCCCTCTTCGATCGTGTAGGAAAGGTCGCCGAGACGGTAGAACAGGAAGCCGAGGCTTTCGTTATCGGGGATATTGAGGTCGACGGTGAGGGCAAGAACGCTGCCGGAGGGAGCCGCCTCGTTCTTATCGGAAACCGGCTCGGTGACGGCGGGCTCCGCGGGACCTTTCCCCGCCTTGAAGTTCTCGTCGTATTCCTTCCAAAGCGCCTTGATGGTTTCCTCGTCGTCGAAGCCGCCGTATTTCTTGGAATACGCGGAATACTGATACGACTTTACCTTATGGTTCTCGTCGTAGATGCTCGCGACGCGAAGACCGGGCATTGCGAAGAAGGAAAGCCCGGGCTCGAACGAGGTGACCCACTTGTAGGCGTAATCAAGGAATTCGTGACGGTAAGAAGCCGGCTGATTTGCGTACCAGGTGATCTCGTCCATGCCCCAGCAGTAGTTGCTGCCGAAGGTCGGCTTGGAGATATCGGCGCTGTTGCCGAAGTTGTCGAGCTCGACGAGGTACGGCAGGACGTCGCATTCCCATCCGGAATGGGTCTTTCCGCCGAGGCTCTTGCCGTATATGGAATCAACGTAGCCTTCCTTGAAGTACGCGCGCTGCGGATCCTTTTCGGAAGGATAATGCTCCTTCTGCGTGATATCGGAGGCGGGACGCGAGGGATACATATGGAAATCGAACATCAGATAACCGTCCGCGTCCTTGATGCCGTGGGTATGCGCGTTCAGAAGGACGAAATGGCGTCTTGCGTGTTCGGAAGCGTATTCGCGGATCAGATTGAGCACCTTCGTCCAGCATTTCCAGCCCGTGTCGTGCGCGCCGATCATGTGGACCTGACCGAGGTGGAGTCCCTCGTAGCCGGTGTCGATATAGCGTGCGGCACGGTAATAGAACCACATCTGCGTTTCAAGGTTGGTCATATCGGGCGCGGTGATGTCCTTGCCCCACACGTCCTTATAGGAGCCGTCGGCGAATTTCATATCGTCAAAGCGGAAATTACGGTTTTCGGGCTCGAGTCCGAACGCCTCGAAAACGAACGCGGGGATGGCGATGTCGTTCACGCCTTTCCCGATGCACTCGAAAATGCACGCCTCGAAGATGACGTCAGGATCCTTCTTGTGGACCTCGTCGATCAGCGCCTTCTGCTTCTCGTACAGACCGTTTTCCTCCTTCGCGGTCGCGTTCCATACCGTCATCGAGCGGCAGATATACTTCGCGCCGGTATCCAGAATGAAGCGCTTGACCGCGTCCTTGTTGGAAACGTCGGGCTTTTCGTTGGAGACCGTGATCGCGTGCGCGAGGTAGTTGATCAGTACCTCCTCGGAGATACTGCCGTCAAACGTGTAATTGAGTTCCTTCATCTGAGGTTCTCCTCCTTCAGTTCCGGTCGGTTCCGTATCCGGATTCGTCTCGGGTTCGGTTGCCGTCTGGTTCCCGCTGCCCGCATCGCAGGATGCGATCGCGGGAAGGATCAGAAGCACGGCAAGAAGCAGCAAAAGAATTCGTTTCATATATCGTTCCTCCTGTATTTGTCGTGGGGTTCATTCGTTCGGCGTGACTTCCTCTTTCTTTTCGAGAGGAAGGACGGGCGTCATCAGCTGACCGATCTTGAAGAGAAAATAATCGGGCTCCATTTTACCGATCAGCGGTACGTTCGCGATCGCGTCGGTCACAAGATGGAGATTGCCCGTGAGCAGCTCTTTTCCGGGCAGCTCGCTCATTTCGAGGCTGATCCGGTCACCGGGCTGAAAACGCAGCTTGATCAGCCGCGTAAACGGTGTTTCGAGGAAGTCGATCCGGACGGAAAGGACCTTGTTGCCGTCCTCGTCGGTGCCGAGCCTCGTTTCGGCGGCGATCTGCCAGTTTTCCCCTTCAAAACGGTAAAGAAGCTCTTCTCTTCTGCCGGGGAAAACGGGGATGCGGTTTTCGTCCCCGCCTTCGGTGAAAGAGAGGTATGGACAGCCGTCGTGAAGCGCAAAGGAAATGCCGTCAAGCCCCTTCGGGTAATGGTTCCCGATGACCTGCATCAGCGCGGGGACGACGGAGATACGAGACGAAAGATCGGAATCCGTTCCGAAGGAGGTCCCGCAGAGAGTCAGAACGAAGGGATCGGGCTTTCTCTTTTTCCGGAACAGACGCGCAAAAACGCTTCGTTTCGGTTCCTTCGGCTCGTGCTTCAGAATTCGGAGGGTGTTTTCAAGCAGCTTTTCTACCGACGGGTCGGGCGGAAGCACCGCATCCGGCAGTTCGGCAAAATACCGCTTTGCTTTTTCAAAATACGAGCTCGTCTGAAACAGCTCGCTGTTTCCGGCGTTGGAGACGAGGATCACGCCGCTGTCCCGGAAGCAGAGGACGTTCTGTCCGAGCATCCCGTTGAACAGAAAGGCGTTTTCTTTCCTGCCGACCCATATCTGATAGCCGTAATTGAAGCAGCCGTCCTCGGCGGGAGCCGTCTGATGAGCGGTCACGGCGTCGGCGATATAGTCGGCGGGAACGATCTGTTCGCCTTCCCATTCCCCGTTTTGAAGAACGAGAACGCCGAGCTTGAGGAAATCCTCGGGACGGATATACAGTCCCCAACCTCCCTTTTCGATCCCCATCGGGCAGGCTTCCCAATAATAATTCCGGATGCCGAGCGGTGAAAACAGCCGTTCCTCCGCAAAGGCGCTGACCGTCTTTCCGGTGACCCGGGCAACGATCGCGGCGAGCATATAGGTATTGAGACTGTTGTAATTGAAGGTCTTTCCGATATCGCCGTGGACCGTGGAAGTAAAGAAGCCGTGGATCCAGTCCTTTTCGGTCATCGCGTCCGCTTCCATAAAGGAAGCGCCGGAGGTCATCGTCAGAAGCGCCTTTACGGTCAGATCCTTCCATTTCAGCGCGAGGATGGGATTTGACCTTTCGTCAAAGAAGGAAATGACCTTATCGTTCAGGGAAAGCTTCCCTTCGCCGATCAGTATGCCGATCAGCAGCGAGGTGACGCTTTTGCAGGCGGAAAAGGTATATTTCGGAAGATCGGTCCGCTGCGCGCCGAAGGACGCCTCCGCAAGGACCGCGCCGCCGCGCCAGATCAGGACCGAATGCGTATTGAGGGTCGGATCGTCGTCCAGCTCCTTCAGAAAAGAGGCGATACGTTCGGAGGAAACGCCCTTTTCCTCGGGGATCGCCCGCACGAACGGTGTGACCGTATCGGAAGGAAGGAGGGTCGGCTTCAGCGGGGCGAACGGGACGGGCGGGGCGCGGCCGCCCTACGATCTTTCGCGGCTTC
>JAKSPT010000002.1 GCA_024404495.1 Lachnospiraceae bacterium | reverse complement strand
GGACACAAGGCCCCGCCCTACGAGGCGAACCTTCGGTCAACGGACGAGAACGAGGGCAATAAACCTTCACACACCCAAAAACAGGAAGAACCGAAAAAAAGAGATTTGCCTATTTTCCCCACGACCATTCGTACTCATCAAAATAGTATTGACCGTCACGAAAAGACTGTAATTCCTTTTTGCAGTATTCAACAGCCCACTGAATATATTCGTCGACCATACAATTTGTAAAAAAGAATCTTTCTTTATATTCAACCGGTTCAAAGTCTTTTGACAACTCTTTCATGAATTTGGCGGTGTCAAATATCGCCGCTTCATTGAGTCGTTCTGCCTCAAAATTCACCGGAACGGAAATGTTGTTCCGCATCTCATATTTGTCAATCAAGCGGGCGTTGATTTGTCGATAATCGTCATACAGCCGTTCCAGATTGCCCTCCGGTTTTGGATCCCAGTGATACTTGCCATACACAAAACGCCTGTAAAGCAAATCCTGAATCAGATGCAAATAATAGCCCAAATACAAATCATCTGTTTCCATTTTTTTATGAAACATATTTCTGTATCCGGTCAGGTCGTATGTTCTTTCCTCTCCGCTGCCAATCCGGATTTTAAAATGGGAAGATGCCTGCTCACTACGATTTGCCGCACCGTCAGGAATAATGACGCCAAACCGTAACCGATCCGCATTTTGAAATTCATATTGTTTCAACAGTTCGCCGGTGATTGCCAAATGAATGATTCTTGATGCCATTCTTTTTCTCCAAAAAAGACGTTTTGTCGGTATCTGAAGCGAACAGCGGATTTTGCCGCAATAAACAACATTCCGACGATTACCATAACCGCCCGCGAAGAGTCAGCGGCGTTTTCAGGTTACAATCAGTTTTCGGGGCGGAAGATCGCCATACCGGCGTTCTTGTCGTGCCCGGTGAAGGGACGCGCGCAGATGTCGGCGTAATCCTCGGCGGTGTCGTAGGAAACGAAGCGGAAATGCGGGATCCCGTCCTCCACGACGATATAGTCGCCGCCCTTATAGTAGGTATCGGCGCCGAGGCGATAGGCGAGCGAGCCGGGATTGAGGGCGATGAGGTCCTTCCGGAGCTGGAGCAGACCGCAGCGGTGGGAGTCGCCGACGAGGAAGACGCGCTTGCCGCCGGTCACACCGACCTTTTCGCGCCAGTATTTTTCGGCGCGGTCGACGACGTTATAGTCCTTCATCTGATGATTGAGGGCGTTGTCGTCGCCGAATTCGTGCTGATAGATGTGCATCATACAGTAGGTGATCCCGTCGATCCCCACGATGCGCTCGACCGGGAAGGACCGGAGGAACTCGATATCCCGGTCGGTCATCAGCGAAAGATTGTGCTGCCAGAAATGCTCGGTCTTGTCAAGCTCCATCGAACGGAAGCCCTCGTTCAGACGGGCAAGGAAGCCCTCGTCGTGGTTGCCCTGCACGCAGAGAGCGCCGTGCTCCCGGAGCCAAGTCAGACATTCGTGCGGCTGAAAGCCGAAATCCACGGCGTCGCCGACGAAAAGAAGCTTGTCCCACGTTTTTTCCTGCTTTTCCACCGCTTCGAGCGCGCGGAAATTGCTGTGAACGTCCGAAATGATCAAAACTTTCATTGTATTCTCCTCCGAATATCAGTTCAATTCCGACGCGCCGGCGCCCCGGACGCGGAAGACCTCGCACGCGCCCTCCCCGAAGACCGCGTTCATCGCCGCGCGGTATTCCTCCACCGCTTCAAAGGGCACGAACGCCTGCATCGTTCCGGCAAAGCCGCCGCCGTGGACGCGCCAAGCCGCCTTTTTGTCCGAAAGGAGCTGCTCGGTCACGCAGAGCGCGAGCGAAACGCCCTGCTCCGTTACGTTCTTGACCGTGAATACGTTCTGTAAATACATAAAGGAGGATCTGCCCGATTCCTTCACGAGCGAAAGGAAGGAATCGACGTCGCCCTTTTTCAGCGCTTCCGCCTGCTTTCCGACCCGCTCGTTTTCCGAAACGAAGTGGATCGCACGCATCAGCGCGCGGTCGCCGACCGTTTTGCGCAGCTCTGCCGCACGGGAAAGAAGATCGGAGAGCGTGATCCCGCGCAGGACGGGTTTGCCGAAGAGCGCGGCGACCTTTTTCATTTCCGCCGGGACCGAGGCGTAATCCTCGTTCAGATCGGCGTGATTGCCGCCGGTATCGGTGATGCAGAGCGCGTAGCCCGCCGCCGTAAGATCGAAAGCGCAGGGCGTGATCTCAAACGACTCGGGCAGACCGCCGAAGTCGATCGAGATGAAGGAGCCGCAGGCGCAGGCGGTCTGGTCCATCAGCCCCGAGGGCTTGCCGAACCACACGTTTTCGGCGTACTGCGAGCACTTGGCAAGCTGCTTCGGTCCGACCGTGCCGCCGTTATACAGCGCGCTCTGGATCGTGCAGAGCATGACCTCGAAGGCGGCGGAGGAGGAGATGCCCGAGCCCTTTTTGACCTCGGAGGTCGTCACGGCGTCAAAACCGCCGACCGTATAGCCCGCTTTTTTCATCCCGTCCGCCGTCCCGGCGACGAGCGCGGAGGAGGTGTATTTCGCGGCGGTTTCCGCACAAGCCGAGGCGAGATCCACGACGTCCTCCGGGAAACCCTCGCTCTTGACGCGGACCAGCGATCCCCCGTTCTTTGCCGCGACCGCGATGATATCCCGGTCAACGGCGGCGCAGAGCACCTTTCCGTGGTTGTGGTCGGTATGGTTTCCGCCGATCTCGCTTCTGCCGGGTACCGAGAAGACGCGAACGTCGCGGTTTTCGCCGTACCTCGTTCCGAATTCGTTCAGCAGACCGATCAGACGGGCGGTCTTTTCTTCCCGCTTTTCCGCGCCGTACCATTCCGTCAGCGTTTTATCGTAAGCGCCTTCTTTCAGAAGGGCAATCCATTTTTCGGTATTCATAATGCCTCCGTTTTTTCTTTTATTGTACCATTCCGAAGGCGAATTGTCAAGAAATTGAAAACTTTTTCGTGAAACAAGAAACAAATGTTTGACAGCGGCAAAAAACCGTGCTATAATAAGATAAGAAAGTTATTGCCTCAGGCAGCCGGGAGACCCCTTTTCCGGCGAAAAAGAAAAGAAGGAGCACAGGAATGAAAAAAGAGAAGAAAAAAGTCGAACCCGTTGAGGAAATGAACGACGATCAGGGCAAAAAGCGCGCCCTTGAGCTCGCGGTCTCGCAGATCACCAAGCAGTACGGGCAGGGCTCGATCATGCGTCTCGGCGAAAACACCCACATGAACATCAGCACGATCTCCACCGGTTCCCTCACCCTCGACCTCGCGCTCGGGGTCGGCGGTCTCCCGAGAGGAAGGATCGTTGAGATCTTCGGGCCGGAATCCTCCGGTAAGACCACCCTCGCGCTCCACGTCGCCGCGGAAGCGCAGAAAAAGGGCGGCGTCGCCGCCTTCATCGACGCGGAGCACGCGCTCGATCCCGTCTACGCGAGACAGCTCGGCGTCAACATCGACGAGCTCCTCGTTTCTCAGCCGGACAGCGGCGAGCAGGCGCTTGATATCGCCGAGGCGCTCGTCCGTTCGGGCGCGATCGACGTGCTGATCGTCGACTCGGTCGCGGCGCTCGTTCCGCAGCAGGAGATCGACGGCGATATGGGCGCTTCCCACGTCGGCGTGCAGGCAAGACTGATGTCTCAGGCGCTCCGCAAGCTCTCGGGCTCGATCTCCAAATCCAACACCGTCGTCATCTTCATCAATCAGCTCCGTGAAAAGGTCGGCGTCATGTACGGCAATCCCGAGGTCACCACGGGCGGACGCGCGCTCAAGTTCTTCTCCTCGGTCCGTATCGACATCCGCCGCGTCGAATCGCTGAAGAACGGCAACGATACCTACGGCAACCACGTCAAGTGCAAGGTCGTCAAGAACAAGGTCGCGCCCCCCTTCAAGACCGCCGAATTCGATATCATCTTCGGTCTCGGCATCAGCAAGATCTCCGAGATCCTCGATATCGGCGTGGAGCTTGAAATCGTGGAAAAAGCCGGCTCGTGGTTCTCCTACAACGGCGAACGCATCGGGCAGGGCAAGGAAAACGCGAAGAAGTACCTCGAAGAGCATCCCGAGGCGGCGGACGCGATCGAAGCGAAGATCAGAGAGCTCAGCCAGAACGACGAGCTTCCCGACGACAGCGACGATCTGCTTGCCGGGGACGAGGACGGCGAGGACGACGGCTTCTCGATCAAGCTGAACGAAGAATTCTGATATGAGTTTTTCCCGTAAAAAAACGGTGAAACCGGGAGAGGAAAACGACAGTGCTTCGGCGTTCGACGCCGCCTGCCGTATCCTCTCCTTTATGGATAACACCGAAAAAATGCTCGACCGCAAGCTCGCCGAGCGCGGCTTCACCCCAGCGGCACGCGCCGACGCGATCGACCGTGTGAAGCGGATGGGCTTTCTCGAAGAGGAGCGGATGATTTTACGCAAGGTCGAAAGCCTCGCGAAAAATCACGGTTACGGCTGGAAGCGCATCCGGCAGGAGCTTGCCCTCGCCGGGTTCTCGGAGGAGGCGTACGACGCGCTGACCCCCGAATTCCTCGCTTCGCTCGATTTTCCCGCGATCTGTGCCGGGCTGCTGCGGAAAAAGGGCGGCGAGCCTGACGAAAAGACCTACGCCTTCCTCCTCCGGCGCGGCTTCTCCGGGGAGGATATCCGCAAAGCAAAACAACTGTTAAAGGAAGAACAGGAATGAAAATTCTGCTCGGAATGAGCGGCGGACTCGACAGCACCTACGCCGCCCATCTTCTGACCGAAGCGGGTCACGAGGTGACCGGGGCGCTTCTCGTCACGTCGGGCTGCACCGATGAGCGCGCCGCGGTCCTTTCGGCGGCGGAGGCGGGCGTTCCGCTCGTGACGCTCGACGCGCGGGAGCGGTTCGACCGTTCTGTCGTTGTGCCCTTCGTTGACGAATACCTCCGCGCAAGGACCCCCAATCCCTGCGTCCTCTGCAATCCGGCGGTCAAGTTCGGGCTGCTCTGCGAGTACGCGGAGGAGCACGGGTTCGACCGCGCCGCGACCGGGCATTACGCCGCGATCGGGGAAGAAAACGGCAGATTCTTCGTAAAAAAAGCCCTCGATCCCGCAAAGGATCAGGGCTACGTCCTCTGGAGGCTCACGCAGAAGCAGCTTTCGATGCTGTATTTCCCGCTTTCCGGTATGAAAAAGACCGACGTCCGCACCGAGGCAAGGCGTCTCGGCTATTCCGCCGCCGAAGCGAAGGACAGTCAGGAGATCTGCTTCATCCCCGACAACGACCACGCCCGCTTCATTGAGGAATACACCGGGAAAAAGCCGAAGCCCGGCGATTTTCTTGACAAAAACGGAAAAATCGTCGGAAAACACCGCGGCATCGTTCACTATACGGTCGGGCAGCGGAAGGGGCTCGGCATCGCGCTCGGCGAGCCGGTCTTCGTCACGAGGATCGACCCGGAGGCGAACACCGTGACCGTCGCGCCCGCCGGAAACGAGTTTTCCGCAGGAATGAAAATCTCGGGTATGGCGTTCCAGAAGACCGTTTTGGCGGCGGGAGATACGCTCTCCTGCCTCGTCAAGGTCCGCTACGCCGCGCCGCCCGTTCCCGCCGAGGTGCGGATGGAAACGGCAGACCGCGCGTCGGTCGTCTTTTCCTCCCCCGTCCGCGCCGTCACCCCGGGACAGTCCGCCGTCTTTTACGATGAAAACGGCGATCTCCTCTTCGGCGGGTTGATCGACGGCGGCGAAAACGCCGAATAAAAACAAAATCATGAAAGGGCAATCCCTATGAAAATCACTTGGCTCGGTCAGGCGGGTCTCCTTTTTGAGACCGGAGAAATGAAAATACTCGTCGATCCATATCTTTCCGACGCGGTCGGGGAAAAGGACCCGGCAAAGCACCGTAAAGTCCCGGTAGACGAGCGGTTTTTCGGCGTGGAGCCCGACGTCATCGTGCTGACCCACAATCACCTCGACCACACCGACCCCGAGACGCTTTCCCACTATCTCTGCGGGGAAAAGAGCGTCACCGTCCTTGCTTCCGGACTCGCGTGGGAAGCCGTCCGCGTTTTCGGCGGCAGTCATAACTACGTTCTGTTCAACCGCCATACCGAGTTCACGGTCGGTTCCGTCCGTTTCCGTGCGGTCAAAGCGGAGCATTCCGACCTTCACGCGGTCGGCGTTCTGATCGAGGCGGAAGACAAGACCTACTACCTCACGGGCGACACCCTTTATAATACCGAGATCTTCCCCGATCTGCCCGAGAAGATCGACGTCGTTTTCCTTCCGGTCAACGGCGCGGGCAACAATATGAATATGGCGGACGCGAAGCGCTTCTGCAAAAAGATCCGCGCAAAGATCGCCGTTCCCGTACACTGCGGGATGTTCGACGATATCGACATGACCGCCTTTGCCTGCAAAAACGCCGTTATCCCGACGGTATATGAGGAAATCCCGCTTCCGTAAATTTTTCCGCGGGAATTTTGAAAAAAGTATCCGAAAGCCGTTACAAATCCCGTTTTTTTCGGTCATATAAAACAGAACCGTCAGATTCCCGTCAATGAAAGGATCGTTTTTATGAAAAAAGGCCTTGTGATCGGCATTCTTTGCTTCGTCGCCGCCGCCGTGATCGGCGCGGCATTGATCGTTCCCTCGCTTCTTGCACCGAAGGATCCGTTTGCGAACACGCTTCTCGCGCTGTCTCCCGAGCTGAAATCGTTCCGGGGCGACAACGTCCGCGTGACCGCTTCGGCTTCGCTCGGGAAGGATCTGATCGGGATCCTGAACGAGACCCCGCTCGATCTCTCCCTCGAATACACCGTCTCCGAAAACCGGGAGATCGGTTACCGTCTCACGGGCGGGGCGAAGGACGACGTGACCGACTGGTACCTCTCAATGAACGGCGAGGGGTTCACCACCGGCTCCGACCGCCTGCTTGACTTCGATTACACGCTGAAAAAGGACGGTGTGAGAGAATCCCTGAAAAAATCGGTCTTCGCACCCGACAGCGGCACACGGTACGCAATTCCCGAGGAAAGTTTTGACGGCCTCCTCGATTTTCTCGATCCGCAAAGTGAAAACGCGCAGGATCTGTCGGTCATGCGGGAAGCCTTCAAAAGGATCGCGGAAAAGGTAAAGGAAAAGACCGATCCCGTCGAGACCAAAGAAGAAATCACCCTTTTCGGCGAGACCGTGACCGCGACGGTCCGTACGGTCACGCTCGATAAGGTATTTTTCCTGAACGTGATCGACGCCGTCGAAGAAGAGACCGAGGAGAATCCCGCGTTTCTGAAGCTCGTTCACATAACCTCCGAGTCCGGGGAGGAAGAAGAAACACCCGACCTCAAAGCCGTTCTGGAAGAGCTCCGGGGATCGGTTTCGGACAGCAAGATCACCGCCGTTCTGAAATGGGCGGAATACAAAAATTATTTCGTTCTCTTTGACCTCGTGATTTCCGAGGAGGGCGAGAAGGACGAAATCGGCTGCCGCATCGAGCTGACGAAAAACCCGAAGAAGGACCCTTCCCTGCACTTTGAACTGACCGCCGTAGGAGAGACCGTGGGAGCGATGACGCTTGACGTCACCGGCAAAGGAAAAGAGCAGCGCGCGGACTGGAAGATAGATTTTGAGGACAATTCCGAATCCGAAACGGCGAGCGGCGCGAAGACGGTCGTCCGCACCGTCGTCACCGGGACCGCAGAAGCGTATTACGAAGGGAAAAACGGCTGGAAATCCGAAGGAAACGTTGAAATCACCTCGGGATACGGAAAGAACAAAACCGAGAGCGGGTTCACCTTCTCATTTTCCGGCACGGAAGAGACCGGAAGGAACCGCCGGAGCGTCACGGTCGATCAGATCCTTCTCACCGCGAAGAACGGTGAAAAGACCGAGGAAGTCCTGAAAACGGAAACCTCCTCCTTTGCCTGCACGGTCGAATTCTCCTCCTTCCCGTTTTCCTCCGGAATGAAGAAAAAGCCCGTAAAGGACCTGACGGCGCTCGGCGAGGAAGACTTCGACGCGCTCATCGTGTCGGTTCCCGGCAAATTCAAAAAGGCGTGCCGGTCACTGAACGAAGCGCTTGACGCGGAGCTGTTCGTCGATCAGACCAACGCCAAAGTCGTCAGCGCCCTCACTCTGACGGGCGAGGAGGAGCTGCTCTTCATCGACGGAAAGACCGGGCGCGGATTTATGACGGTGTCAAGCACGCCGAGCAAGCTGTACGTCTTCGATCCCGAAACGATGGAGCTGATCGACACGCTTGATTTCAAAAAGCCGATTTCCGCCGCCGACGCCGACAACGGCATTCTGGCGGTCGGGCTCCGGAACGTCAGAACGAACACCGAGCTCTCGGTGTATCTCTACGACGCGAAAACGCTCAGACAGACGGGCGAGCTTTGCTACGGCGATTACGCCTACTACCCGGATTCCTACAGCAATCACCCGGTTTCGATCGTCGTGGACGGTACGAAAGTCATCGTCGCGGCGTGCGATCAGCATTCAGATATCTGGCTGATCGACACCGAAACGGGAGAGCATACCAAATACGAGAGAACGGTCTACCGCGCCGTCCTCGTTCCCGACCGCGAGCGCCACGTCGTCGCGATGTTCGAGACCGGCGTTTCGACCTGCTTCCTGTATTTTATGGACACCCGGACGGGGGAACGTGTCGGGGAACAGATCGAGATCGGCTCCTACCTGAACGGCGGCGGCTATTTCGACGGGAAGTATTTCCATATCGGGGAGGGCTTCTTCGACGCGGCGGGCAAACAGGTGAAAAAGAACAAGCTTGAACTGCCCCGGACGTACATTTCCGAGGAACCGGTTTATCTCGGGGACGAGCTGACCGTGATCCTTGCCGGAACGACGCAGGGCGGTGAAAAATCGTACTTCTCCGTTCTGTTCGGTCCGGACGGCGTCCCCACAGAGGACCCGCTCGGCGGGATGCTCATCGACCGGGTCAGACCGCTCGGAGGCGAAAACCGCTATCTGATGATTGCGTACGACGCCTTCACGGGGCAGCCGTATTTGCTGTACTGTAAAACCGGAACTGCCTTTGCCCTGAACCCGGAGATCTGATCCATCCACCCAAAAAGGACCTCGGCTGTTTTACCGAGGTCCTTTTGTTATGCGTTATTGGAAAATCCGCAGCTCGGGTTTTTCCTTCATGACCCAGATGCTTACGAAGTCAAACCCTTCAAAGGAGCATTCCGCGTTTCCGCGCAGGTCATACAGATACTTCGCGCCCAGACGAATGCCGTAGCGTTCACAGAAGTCCTCCAGTTCCTCGGAAGTATAGACCGAATCGAGGAGATTCTGCACCCTCATATACTCGGAAAAATACGGCAGGGTCGGGTCGAGATCGAAGATCACGTCCCCGGCGGAGGAAGGAACGACGTAGTTTTCCGCGTTGTTTTCACTGCTTTGCCACGGAAGCACCGCGAAATATACCCAGAACATTTTTGCTTTTGGCGAACCGAGATCGTCGTCGATCGCGATGATCCCGTTCGTCTTTTCATCCCGCGTCACGGTAAACGGCGCGGGGTCGTTTTCCGTTCTGCCGTCCAGACGGCGAAGAATCTCGTCCATTGCCCCTTCGCTGAGGCACATCGGCTGATGATAGTCACATCCCGCCACCGGGAAAACAGTGCGGTCACCGCAGTCAAAGCTGCCGTCAAAATACGAGGTGACACAATAGATTGCGCTGCCCGTGATCCCGCCGATCCGGCAGGTTTCGGGTATCACGTCTCCGCTCAGCGTCAGCTTCGCGTCCGACCAGCAGCTGTCTACGTAAAGCGTTTCCCCGGCGATCCCGCCGAGCGCGATCAGTCTGTCGCCGCCTCCGGTCACCGTCACCGTAACGTTTTTCGTATAGCAGCCGGCGACGACCTCAGCATACCCGGCGATCCCGCCCGCGTACACGGTGTGCTCATACTCCCTGCCTTCCGACGTCGTACGGATCGTGCTGTCCTCCAGCCCGAGGTTCTTGATGACCGCGCCGCGGATCATCTGCTTTCTGTCCTCAGTCAGCCGCACCCCGTCTTCGTTGAGCGTAAATCGCACGTCGGCGAACAGACCGACGCACGGATAGTCGCCGTCGATTTTTAGCCCTCGGATCACGTGACCGTTTCCGTTAAAGATGCCGGCAAATCCGCCCGATCCGCTTCCGATCGGCACAAATCCGCCCTCAAACCGTCCGCCCGGGGCAAAATCCGCCTCGGTGAAGACAATATCGTTCATCAGAATATACCACCCCGTCGGGGCGTCGCGTACCCGGTCAAGGTCCTCTGCGGTATAGACGCCGATCCAGCCCTCCGGCACTTCGGTCAGCCGACCGATCCCGCCGTCCTTTTTCAAAAATGCCATATTCAGATACTCCCGCACTGCCGGGACCGCGTAAGCGGTGGCAGACAGGACGACGACAAGCGCACAGACGACAGCAGCGACGCGCAGCCCCGTCCTCGTTTTTTTCATGGAAAACCCTCCTTCGGTTTCCGCCGTTTGCCCGGCTTCCGCTGTGAATCCGGCAGGGGACGCAAGCAGATCTTTCAGCCGGGAAAGGCTCTCTGCGGAATAATCGTGCCGCTCTTCTTTTTCATATTCGTTCCTGACGTAGCGGTCAAGCCCTTTTTTCAGGTTTTTTCCAAAGAAAAGCATCATCGATCACCTCCGTTTTTCGTATTCTTACTTTTCTTCAGGATCTCCTTCAGCGCGGCCCGCGCGCGGGAAAGTCTCGTGCGGACGGTGCCCCGGTCGATCCTGAGAATCTCCGCGATCTCTCCGGCACTCATCCCGTACTTTCCTGCGAGCAGAAGAACGTCACGCCCGGCGGGAGGAAGGGAACGGATTGCCTGACTGATCCGGTCCGCCTCGTCCTTCGCGGCGATCTCCTCCTCAAACGGCTCGGAATCGCCGGCGGTTTCCGAAAAATCCTCGAGGGGAAAGGGACGCTTTCTGTTCTTGCGGTAGAGGTCGATCGCGGTGTTTCTGACATAGATAACCGAAAGCGCACGCATATCGTTACACGAAAGACCGGAAAATTTCTTTTCGTTCTTCACGATACGGCACATCGCATCCATTACGGCGTCTTCGGCGTCGGAGGGATCGTTCAGTATTTCATACGCGGTCCGGTACATCAATCCGCTCGCCGCGTCCCAGACCGCTTCCGCCGGACGCATATGATTCGTTTTGGGATCCGCGTTTTCTTTCATTATCATGGCAGTCTTCCCTCCTTTTACAATAATAACCGTTCAAAGTGCAAAAACGTTACAAAAAAACAAAAAATAACTTTTCTTTCGGCAAAAAAAGTGCTATAATACTCTTGCAGATCGTGTTCCGGCTCTGTTCGCAGACGGAACCGAAAAAAGGTAAAGGAATAAAACCATGGAACGACTGAAAAGAATCGGAAAAATCTCGACGCTTTCCTCAAAAGAAGTCCCCTTTTCCCGCATCGGGATCGGCTTTGAAAAGCTCGACCGCGCGGTATTCGACCCGAACAAGGCGTACGATCTCGTCGGCGCGCTCGGCGTCAAGAAGATCCGTCTCCAGTCCGGCTGGGCAAGGACCGAAAAAGAAAAGGGCGTTTACGATTTTTCGTGGCTGAATGAGATCGTTGACGAATTGCTTTCCCGCGGGCTCGAACCGTGGATCTGCCTCTGCTACGGCAACCCGCTTTACGACGAGCGCGCCGCGAAGGTCTTCGGCGCGGTCGGCTGCCCGCCGATCTTTACCGACGAGCAAAAGTCCGCGTGGCACGACTACGTCGTCGCTCTCGTCAGCGCCTTCTCCGACCGCGTGAAGGAATGGGAGATCTGGAACGAGCCCGACGGGCGCTGGTGCTGGAAGCACGGTCCGAGCGCGTCGGAATACGCCGCCTTTTCGGTCGATACCGCAAAGGCGATCCGCGAAGCCGATCCCGGCGCCTACGTCATCGGCGGCGCCGTTACCTACCGCTCGATCAACTATATCGCCGAGGCGATGGCGTGCGGGCTCGGGGCGGTCGCAGACGGGCTTTCCTTCCACGAATACACCGCCCGCGAGGAGACCGTGTTCGAGCGCGTCCGCGCTTTCCGGGCGCTCGCGCGCGAATATAACCCGAAAATTGAGATCATTCAGGGCGAATCGGGCTCCCAGTCCCGTTCGGACGGCTGCGGCGCGCTCGTCGGCGGCTCGTGGACGCCGCGCAAGCAGGCAAAACAGCTCCTCCGCCACGAAATCGCCGATATGATGACCGACGTGAAATTCTCTTCCTATTTCTCGGCGATCGACATGATCGAGGCGCTCAACGGCTCGGTCGGCGACAAGGCTTCCTACCTTGACTACGGCTACTTCGGCGTCATCGGCGCGGAATTCGACAAAAACGGGTTCTCGACCGGGACGTATGCCCCGAAGCCCTCGTATTACGCTTTGCAGAACGTCGCGGCGCTCTTTGCGGGGGACGTCGTTCCGACCGAGCTTCCGGTCATGCAGATGCCCTCTCACTCGCCGCGCCTCTTCCATCCCGACCTCGGCGGCTGTTCCCTGATCTCCGGCGGCTTCGTCCGTCCCGAAAACGGGGCGAAGGCGTTTGCCTACTGGTTCCCCGCCGATCTGATGACGACCGATTTTGAATCAACGGTCACCTTTGAGGTCGCCGTGAAGAATCTCGATACCGAAAAGCTCCGTCTCGTCGACCCGATGGACGGGAGCGTCTATACCGTTCCGGATACGATCATGAAGCCCGCCGCGAACGGAACCGTCCTTCGTTTCGAGCATCTTCCGGTCAGAGACTACCCTCTCTTCCTCACCTTCGGCGATTTCGTCGGCGTCACGGAAGAATAAAATATCCGAAAAAACCGCGCCGCGCGGTTTTTTCGTTTTGTATGCCGACAGCATAACAAAAAGGCAAAGCGGGGCTGTATAATACGGATAACCTAAAAAATATCGGGAGGTTATCATGAAAACGGCAAAACTGATTATCGGCATCGTCACCATCGTCCTGTCGGGGATCATCTTCTTCCAGTCCTGCGCCGTCGGGATCGGCAGCGCACTCGAGGAAAGCGAGGAAGTGAGCGGCCCCGCGGGCATGATCGTCGCGGTCTGTATGCTGATCGCGGGCATCGTCGCCATCGCGGCAAGAAAAGGCAGAGCGGGCGGCTTCGTCGCGGGCGGATTCTATCTGATCGGCGGCATCGTCGGCATCGCAAACGTAGGCTCCTTCGCTGACCTGAAGATATGGTCGGTCCTGAGCCTGCTCCTCGCCGCCGTGCTGATCCTCGGCGGGATCCTCGGAAAAGGCAAAAAGGCAAAGCAGGAGACGGAAGCACCGC
Organism: Lachnospiraceae bacterium; assembly: GCA_024404495.1. Taxonomy (GTDB): domain Bacteria; phylum Bacillota; class Clostridia; order Oscillospirales; family CAG-272; genus CAKRZE01. Next base: position 129,090 of record JAKSPT010000002.1, on the reverse strand, counting down.
AGAGCGGCAATAACGAATAACCGCCGGATGCAAAAGCACCCGTTAAGAGCCCGGAAAAGGGCTGTTAACGGGTGTTTTTCTGTCATACGGTCATAATGACCGGAAGGATCATCGGTTTGCGGTGGGTCTTGGCGTAGAGGAATTTCGTCAGCTCGTCCTTGACCTGCGACTTCATCTGCGCCCAGTCGGTAATGTTGTCGTCGAGGCACTCCTCGATCTCGTCGCGGGCGATCGAACGGATCTCCTCCATCAGCTCCTCCGCCTCGCGGACGTAAACGAAGCCGCGGGAAACGATATCGGGACCGGAAACGAGCAGCCCGTCGATCGTATCGACCGTCGCGACGACGACGATCAGACCGTCCTGCGACAGATGCTTGCGGTCGCGGAGAACGATGTTGCCGATATCGCCGACGCCGTAGCCGTCGACAAGTACGTTGCCCGCCGGGACGGTGCCGTTCCATCTCGCGCCCTTGACGTCGATCTCAAGCACCTTGCCGAGATCGGGAACGAAGATGTTGGTCTCGGGCGTACCCATAAAGACGGCAAGCTCCTTGTTCATAATGAGGTGCTTGTATTCGCCGTGGATCGGCATAAAATACTTCGGCTTGGTCAGCGCCTGCATCAGCTTCAGTTCCTCGCGGCAGGCGTGCCCCGAAACGTGGACCTCCGCCGTCGTGTCACGGAGGACGGTCGCGCCCGAGCGCATAACCTCGTTGACGATCTTATCGACCAGCTTTTCGTTGCCGGGGATCGCGTGCGCCGAAATGACGACGAGGTCGTTCGGTCCGATCTGCACCTTGTCGTGATCGGCAAACGCCATCCGGTAAAGCGCCGACATCGGCTCACCCTGGCTGCCGGTGGTCACGATCGTGATCTGATCGGCGGGGAACCGCTTGATCTCGCTGATGTCGATGAGCACTCCCTCCGGCACCGTCATGTAACCGAGGTCGATCGCGGCGTTGACCACGTTGATCATGCTTCTGCCCGTGATGGCGACCTTGCGCTTATAGGCGACCGAGGTGTCGATGATCTGCTGCACGCGGTGGACGTTCGAGGAGAAGGTGGCGATGATGATCCGCTTTTCCTGATACCGCATGAAAATGCTGTCGAGCGAGGCGCCCACCGTCTTTTCGGACGGGGTAAAGCCGGGGCGCTCCACGTTCGTGGACTCGCACATCAGGAGCATAACGCCCTCCTTGCCGAGCTGACCGAGGCGGGTCACGTCCATCATTTCCCCGTCGATCGGGGAAACGTCGAGCTTGAAGTCGCCGGTGTGGACGACCTTGCCGAGCGGCGTGTCGATCGCGAGCGCACAGGCGTCGGCGATCGAATGGTTGACGTGGATGAACTCCACCGAGAAGACCCCGGCGGGAACGATATCCCCGGCGGCGACCGTCTGTAAGATCGGCGTCTTTTCGTAGGAATGCTCCAGCAGCTTGTTTTCGAGAATGCCGAGGGTCAGTCTGGTCCCGTAGACCGGAACGTCGATCAGCGATTTCAGAACGTAGGGCAGCGCGCCGATGTGGTCCTCGTGCCCGTGCGTGATGAAGATGCCGCGGATCTTTTCCTTGTTCTTTTCCAGATAGGTGATGTCGGGAATGACGAGGTCAACGCCGAGCATTTCGTCATCCGGGAACCCGAGCCCGCAGTCCACGATGATGATATCGTCTTCGTATTCGAGAACGGAAAGGTTCTTTCCGATCTCCCCCAGCCCGCCGAGCAGGAATACCTTCAGTTTTCCGGTCGGAAGGAGGTTCATTTTCTTTTTTCTTGCCATAGCAATATAAGGCTCACCGCAAATCACGGCAAGCCGTTCCTTTCAAGGTATTTGATTGTATTTGTGCTCCTCCGATATGCGGCGCAGACTGTCAATCCGTCCGGCAGCCCCGCCCCGGCGCATATCCTCCGATACACACGAACATAACCGTTATGATAAGTATAGCATATCTTTTCGTGTTTTCCTTGAACGGTTCGTGAACCGGCGGTTAATATCGGCGCCTCCCGGGATAGTCCGCGCCTTTCCGGTCCATACTGTTTACAGACAAAAAACCGAGAAAGGACGAAGCCGGATGAAAAAGACGAAAAACGCGGACGGCGCGGTCCGCGCATACCGGGCGGAGGGCGAAACGTCCGATCCGCTCGGCTCCTATACCGGAAATCCCGCCTTCCGGAGCGCCGTGCTCCCGCCGCGGTCGAAGCCCGCGGGGCGGATCGATCCCCCGTTTCCGGGCGGAAAACGGTATCTCCCGCCCGAGCGGTATTACGATCTCCCCACGCAGGACGCGGACGATCTGTGAGCACCGTTTCAGAACAGAGAGATCAGCCCGAAGAGGAAGCCGGGCAGCAGCCCGAGGAGGAAGCCGAGGAAAAACGGAAGCGCTTTTCCCCGGCTCCTCCTTTTCTTTTCTCCCGAAATCAGATTTTCCTCCACGATCCTCCCGGCGGCGCGGACGAGCTCTTCCTCCTCCCCTCCGCGTTCCCGGTCTGTCCTCATCAGAAAGACCGCCTCCTCAAAAATCGCGCTGTCCGGCGTTTTCAGCACCACCGTCCGCCGTTCGGCTCCCTTCAGCGTCATCCCACCGCACTCCTTTTTTCTTTTTCGGAGAGGATTCCCGCTTTTCCGGGGCATTATTCACACCGCGGGCTTTTCCCACCGCGCGTCTTCCGCCGCTTTTCTGACGGCGGACGCGGCGTCTTCCGTTTCGTTCTCCGTATTTCCGGCATCCCCCGCGGCAAGCCCGATCTTCAGCATTCCCACCGTCATATCGTCGTGACCGACCGTCTCCGAGCCGATGAGGATCTTGCGGCACATTGAATCGAGCGTGTCCTCCGGCGTATAGCGGTAGGTCAGGATATCGGCAAGGGCAAGACTGTCCTCAAAGCCGACCGCGATCCCGTCGGAGAGCATCACGATCACGTCGCCCTCCTCAAGCGAAAAGTCGATGCGCTCGGTGTTCAGCTTTTTCACGATCCCGACCGGCATCGAGCGGGAGGTAAGTCGGAACAGCCTGCCCTCCCGCAGAACGTAGGAGGGCGCCGCGCCGCTCTTGAAGAACGAGGCGTCCCCGGAAAGGAGATCCACCCGCAGCAGATCCACCGTCGCGAAGCATTCCGGCTTTTTCGCCCGCAGCAGCTCGGAAAGCATTTCGAGCACGACCGGGATCGGGTTCCCCGCCGTGAGCATCGTTTTCAGAAAGGTCACGCACATCCCGGAGGTCATCGCCGCGTCGGCGCCGCTCCCCATCCCGTCGCTGATGAGAAAATAAAAATAATCGTCCTTTCCCTCGAACGAGGCGCAGGAATCGCCGTTGACCGTCTCACATTCGCGCGCCTCCTCCGCCGTTGAGCAGGTGACCGCGAATTTTCTGGCGGAGCGAAGGGTCATCGTTACGTAATCGCCCGAAACCTCGAAATCCGGGAGGGTCAGCGCCGTGCGGCAGACCGCCCCGAGCGCGTCCCGGATCCTGTCCGGGGACATTTTCGTTTTCGCGAGCTCCAGCCCGCCCGCCGCGATGAACAGACGCCGCTTTCCGTACACGCTGACCGCCGAGGCGTTCAACCCGAGCACCGCCGCGGCGCGGCGGATCTTCGCTGCCGTCTTCGGGTCGGCTTCCTCCTCTCTCGCCTCCTCGGCGTAAGCCTCCGAAAGGAGCTTGCCGATCGCCTCGTAATCAAAGGCGAGCAGGGAGAGCTTATCCGATTTCGCCGCCTCCTCCAGCACCTCGGTCAGCGAAAAGTGCAGCTCCCGCACGATCTTCGGCGTTTCCCGGCAGCGCTCGGCGAGGTAGCCGGGCACGTCCTCCTCGGTCACGGCGGCGTTTTTGCAGAGGACCCCCGCGATATGGTTCATCGCGTCGTTCGTCGCCCCGTGCTCCCTCACCCAGCAATTCGTCGAGAGCGGGCAGCGGGAACAGAATTTTTCGTAGGTTTTGTCCACGATGGCACGCGCCTCGATCGGGTCGGGGCGCTTCATTTTTTCGCTGAGCTCGGAAAATACCCCCGAAAGCGAGCGGAACGCCTCGGTCACCGCCGCCTCCCGTTCGCTTCTGTCGCTCTGCCGCGCCCTGCCCACCGACTGCGCGTTCCACATCTCCTCCGGATATCCGTCCTCCTCGGTGAAGCACAGCCTTTTGCCGAGGTCTGTCCATTTCACGAGGGGAAGAAGGATCGCCGCCGCCGCGGCAAGATCGGGAACAAGTGCGGAAAGCGCACCGAAGCCCTCCTGCCGCAGCAGCAGGACCGACGCCGTCAGAAAGCCGACGAAAACGGAGATCCCCTTTCCCGTCCGCCGGAAAAAACCGGTCACGAGCCCCGCGAGCGCAAAGGAGATCCCCGCCGCGGGCGTGATCAGAAAGCCGGAAAGGATCCCGAACACGCCCCCGCGCAGGCTCCCGCCGTAAAGCGCGATCAGCAGCGTGAGGAAGAAGCCCGCCACGGCAGCCGGAGAAAACCCGAAAAGCGTCTGCGTCCGGAGGGCAGCCACGACGGAAAGCAGCAGTACGGTCTGCCCGATCTCCTTCCATACCGGCTTTTTGCCCGTATTTTCCTTCAGCGCGGCAAGAAACGCGGCGAGGAAAAAGGGCGCCGTTCCCATCGCGATCAGCATTCCGAACAGATCGTAATAGAGCATCCCGCCGCCGATCAGCTCGCCGAGCCCGACCGCGAACAGTCCGAGCTCGAGCAGCGCGAGCCGGAAAAGCGGGAATTCGTCAAAGCTGCGTTCCCTGCCGTAAAACCTCGCGGTCAGCCCCGAAACGAAGCCTTCCCTTCCCGTGCCGCGCTTTTCCCACAGCAGGGGCAGAACGAAGCGCGCGGCGAGGAGCAGGATCGCCGTGAAGACCGGGACCGCCGCGTTTCTTGCCGAAAACAGCGCCCAAAGCACCACCCCGACCGTGACGGCGGGCGTTTCCGCTCCCGCCGCAGTCAGGAGCGCAAAGCCCATCGGTCTCGCCCCGTACCCGAGCGTCCCGGCGGCAAGCACCCGCCCGAGCAGGAGGAATCCGGCGTGACGCAGGATCACCCCCGCCGTTTCTCTGTCTATTCCGTCTTTCAGCCATGTCCGGAGCGTCCCCGGGAGCTTTATCCCGTTTCGTTTCATCGTCCTTTTCCTTTCGCTTCCTTTTTTCCTCCTTATTCTATCATCCGTTCCGCGCGTCTTCTGTCGAAAGAACGGGCGCGCGTCTCCTTTTCGACCGCAAAAAAGCCGATAAAAACAAAAAAAGCGACTCTCTCACCCCGTGAGAGAGTCGCCGAGTTCAGCAACGAACGCTCAATGAACGGCAGAACGGAGCCCTTCGCAGCATTCGGCGCATACCAGCTTGCCGCGGAACAGGGTCACGTCGTTAGCGCTTCCGCAGAAGATGCAGGCGGGCTCATACTTTTTCAGAATGATCGCTCCCTCTTCCACGTAGATCTCCAGCGCGTCATGATTTGAAATATCCATTGCCTTTCGTATCTCGATGGGGAGGACAATGCGGCCCAGCTCGTCGATCTTACGAACCATCCCAGTTGACTTCATGTTCACTACCGATCCTTTCATATCCGGCGGATCACACCGCCCGCCGATTCTTTCAATATTTTACCATTTCTTTTTCGTCAAGTCAACCGTGTTTTCGACAATTTACAGAGATTTTACGGTTCGTTTACGCTTTACGCCGTCCTTTTTTCCGGTCAGTTCATTGCTTCGGCGTTCAGCGTAAACAGTGCCCGCACCGCCTCGGCGCGGAAGCGGTTTTCGGGAGACGAAAGGTCCGGATCGGCGGCGACCGTTTCGCCCGCCGCGGCTGCCGCCTCGCGGAGCAGGTCCATATCGTCGCAGAGCGAGGTGAGCCCCATCCTAAACTCTCCCGACTGCCTTGCCGAGCCGTCTCCGACCGGGAAGAAATCGCCGGGACCGCGCAGCTTGAGGTCCTCCTCGGCGATCACGAAGCCGGAATTCGACGAGCGCATGACGTCAAGCCGCTTTTTCGCGCTTTCGGTCTCCGCGTCCGAAACGAGCACGCAGTAGGATTTTCTCGTGCCCCTTCCGACCCGTCCGCGAAGCTGATGAAGCTGGGAAAGCCCGAAGGACTCGGCGTTTTCCACGATCATCAGGCAGGCGTTCGGCACGTTGACGCCGACCTCGATCACCGTTGTGGAGACGAGGATCTGTATCTCCCCGTCGGCAAAACGGCGCATGATATCGTCCTTTTCGCTCTGCTTCATCTTTCCGTGCAGATACGCGACGCGGAATTCCGGGAAGGCGGCGCTCATCTCCTCGGCGAAGCGGACGGCGCTTTTTTTCTTCTTCTTTTTTTCGGTCATATCCGCGAAGGTGAAGAAATCGACGATCTCCCCGCCCTGCCACAGCTCGTCGGGGTCCTCCTCGGTCTCCTCCACGGCGGGACAGACGATATAGACCTGCCCGCCCGCGTTCACGTTCTTGCGGATAAAGGCGTTCAGACGCTCGCGGTAGCTTTCGTCCACGACGAAGGTATCGACCTTCTGTCTGCCGGGCGGCATCGAGTCGAGCAGAGAGACGTCAAGGTCTCCGTAAAGGGTCAGCGCGAGGGTGCGCGGGATCGGCGTTGCCGACATGACGAGCAGATGCGGCGGCTCCCCCGCCCTTTCGGCAAGCGAGGCGCGCTGCGCGACGCCGAACCGGTGCTGCTCGTCGGTAACGGCGAGCCCGAGACGCTTCGGGATCACGTCCTCGGTCAGCAGCGCGTGCGTGCCGATCAGTACGTCGATCTCTCCCGAAAGGAAGCCCGCCTTGATCTTTCTCTTCTCCCCTGCGGTCGTCGCCCCGGTCAGAAGCGCGGTGCGGATGCCGAAGGAGGCAAAAAGCGGCTCCAGATCCTCGTAATGCTGGGAGGCGAGGATGCCGGTCGGGACCATCAGCTCCGCCTGATACCCGTTTTTCACGGTCAGCCAGATTGCCGCCGCCGCGACCGCGGTCTTGCCGCTGCCGACGTCGCCCGAGACCATCCGCGACATCAGAAGCCCCGATCCGCCGGTCAGATCCGCAAAGATCTCCCTCACGCATCTTTCCTGCGCTTCGGTCAGCGCAAAGGGCAGCGCGCGGGTGAAATCGGTCAGCGGGAACGGCTTCATCACGATGCCGGTTTTTCTTCTCCTCGTTTCCCGCGTCATCGCGATCCCGAGGGAGAAGAGATAGAGCGCCTCGGTCATAAAATACCGTTTTCCGGTATCGGCGTCCTCCGCCGTATCCGGGCGGTGGATCATCCGGTAGGCGTCGCGGACCGTCGGAAGCCCCTTTTCCTGCCGGAACGCTTCGGGAAGCAGCTCGGGGATCGGCGCCTCGTCCAGCTCGTTCAGCGCGAGCCCGACCGTATAGGAGACCATTTTCTGCGTCAGCCCGGAGGCAAGCCCGTAGATCGGGACGTAGTCGGGCAGCGGATGCCCCATCCGTACCGGCTCGAACTGCGGCGAGGTCATTTCGACCTTCGTGCCGTTGATCCTGATCTTCGTGAAAAAGCGGAATTCCTCCCCGACGTGAAACACGTCGCGGAGATAATTCTGATTGAAAAAGGTGACCGTCGCTTTTCCCGTCTCGTCGAAGATCACGAACTTGGAAAACGACTTGTGCGAGCGCAGCATCACGGTCTTCGGCACGGTGCCCACCGACGCGATCACCGAACAGATCTCCCCGTCCCGTACCTCGTTCAGCTTTTTCACCGCGCCCCGGTTCTGATAGGCGCGCGGAAAATGACGGAGGAGGTCTCCCCCCGTCTTCACGCCGAGCTTATAGAACGCCGCCGCCCGCTTCTCCCCGATGCCGGGGAAGGCTTTGATCGGGCGCTCGGTCAGATTGCTTTCGCCCATACCGGTTCCCATCCTTTTGAAAAAGGGCTGCGCCGTAGACCGTGCGCAGCCCCAGAATGTTTTTTAATACGCGACTGCCCAGAGGACCATGTGCTTTGCGGGCTTGCCGCAGCAGACGCACACGTCCGAATGGTGCTTCTGAACGAGCGGGATGCAGCGGGAACCGACGCCGGTCAGCTCCTTGACCTTATCCTCGCATTCCTCCTCGCCGCACCACATCGCTTCGATGAAGCCGTCGCCGTTCTCGGCGATGCACGCCTTGATCTCGTCGACCGTCGTGCAGACGTGGGTACGGTTCGCGCGGTTTTCGAGCGCCTTTGCGTACATACCGTCGCGGATCTCGGTCATCGCCTTCGCGGCGGCTGCTTCGAGCTCGTCGAGGGAGACGGTGATCTTTTCGCCGTTATAGCGCTTCGCGAGGACGCACTGGTTCGCCTCGATGTCGCGCGGTCCGATCTCGAGACGGAGCGGAACGCCCTTCATCTCGTACTCGGAGAACTTCCAGCCGGCGGAGTTGTTGCTGTCGTCGAGTTTGACGCGGAAGCCCGCCTTCTTCAGTCTGTCGCGGAGCTCGGCTGCCTTTTCAAGGACGCCCTCCTTGTGCTGCGCGACCGGGATGATGACGATCTGCGTCGGCGCGACGGCGGGGGGAAGCACGAGACCGTTGTTGTCGCCGTGCGTCATGATGATGGCGCCGATCAGACGGGTGGTCATGCCCCAAGAGGTCTGATGCGGATAGACCTTCTTGTTGTCCTTATCGGTGAACTGAATATCGAACGCGCGGGCAAAGCCGTCGCCGAAATAGTGGGAGGTGCCTGCCTGCAGCGCCTTGCCGTCGTGCATCAGCGCTTCAATCGCGTAGGTGGCGACCGCGCCGGCGAACTTATCGCTCTCGGTCTTTCTGCCCTTGACGACCGGCATCGCGAGCTCTTCCTCGCAGAACTTCGCGTAGATGTTCAGCATCTGCTCGGTCTCTGCCTGTGCCTCCTCGGGCGTAGCGTGCAGGGTGTGACCCTCCTGCCACAGAAACTCACGGGAACGGAGGAACGGACGGGTGGTCTTTTCCCAACGGACGACCGAGACCCACTGGTTATAGAGCTTCGGCAGATCGCGGTAGGAGTGAACGACGTTTGCAAAATGCTCGCAGAAGAGCGTTTCGGAGGTCGGACGGACGCAGAGGCGCTCTTCGAGCTTCTCGTTGCCGCCCATCGTAACCCACGCGACCTCGGGCGCGAAGCCCTCGACGTGATCCTTTTCCTTGTTCAGAAGGCTCTCGGGGATGAACATCGGCATACAGACGTTCTCGTGACCGGTCTCCTTGAACATTCCGTCCAGAATCTTCTGGATGTTTTCCCAGATGGCGTAGCCGTAGGGACGGATGACCATGCAGCCCTTGACCGAGGTATATTCGATCAGCTCCGCCTTCTTGACGATATCGGTGTACCACTGCGCAAAATCCACGTCCATCGACGTGATATCCTGCACCATTTTCTTATCCTGTGCCATAACGATTTTCCTTTCAGGCTTGTTAAAATATCCATTCATAATATTATAATATGAATCGTTCCAAATGTCAAGGGGGAAACGCCTTTCCGGCGGGTGCCGCTTCAAAAAGTAAAGAAGGGGGTGCCGCACGTCAGTGCGGCACCCCCGCTTTTCCTGTTTCAGGAATTGAACAAAACCTCGTTGTCGTTCGGTGCGTGATAGCAGAGATTCTCGTTCCAGTAGTGACAGATCTTGTCGTTCAGGAAGATGTTGAGTTCAATGCCGGCGTACGCATCAAGATCCGCGGAACAGGTATGCGGGTCAAGAAAGTTCATCTTTACGCCCTGCCCGCAGCTCGCGATGCTTTTGGAAAGCTCGAAGTTTTCAAAAACGATACTCGGTTTCCGATATGCTTTTTTCATTCTTCGTTCCTCCTCTATCAGCCGAAAATGCTTTCGAGCATTGCGGCGGGCGAAACGGTCACGGCGCAGCTCTTCAGCGGGAGCGCCGCGTCCTTCCCGACCGTTTTCAGTTCGGTTTCGTTTGCCGTGCTTCTGCAGCCGTCGTCGTTTCCGGCAACGACGCTGACCGTAAAGGTCTCTTCGCTGTCGGCGGTGAGCGTCGCGGTCCAGGTCACGCGCCCGGTCATTGCGTTCGTCTTTTCCTCGGTCGCCTCAATGCCGTTGACGCTAATCGAGGTGACGTCTGCGGGTGCGGTCACGGTAACTCTGATCGCGTCGCCGATCCTTGCCGTCTTCCCGTTCGTATAAACGTTCAGCTTCGGCGCAAAGGCGACGGTTTTCGAGGCGATATAGGCTTCCCTTACGGCAGCCGCCGCGAGGTACGCCGTTTCTCTGTTCACGAACGCCATTGCGGGTTCGTCCGCCGATCCGGTGTAGGTGACCTTGAGATAGGTGATCGAAAGGATGCCTTCCCCGCCGTTTCTGATGACGACGGTCCCGTCCGCGCCGATGCTGTCGGTAACGTCGTAGTACAGCTCGGTCGCCGTGGAGATACCGGTCTTCGTGCCGTTGACGTCGAGCACGGCGCTGCCCGTGACGCTCTTCGCGCCGATATGTACTCTGTCAAGTCCGGCTCCGCCGGTCAGCGTGAAGGCGATCGCCTGCCCTTCGGCAAGGTAGACCTCGTTGTTGGGTCCGAAGTTGGTGTAGCGGAACATTGCGTCCTCGCCGCCGTCCGCGATCCCGGCAAAACCGTCGATAAAGACGGCGCCCTTGACGCTCGTGCCGTCGCCGAACGCTTCGCTGTCGATCAGAATGTCTCTGACCTCGGTGAAGACCGGGAAGCTCTCGTGATCCTCCGCGTACGCGCTTTCCGCCTCGTCGCTGCCCTTGGCGGGATCGTAGATGCGGATCGCGTCAAGGTAGAAGTCGTAGGAGTCCTCGGCCGTATGCCGGAACATGGGATGGTAGAACATTCTGACCGTGACGTCGTAGGTGCCGTAGGTCAGGTCTCTGCAGTTGATGACCGGGATCTGATAGAGGGTATCGTAGGAAGCGCCGGAATTAACCCATTCGTAACCGATCTCATACAGATACTTCACGGTTCCGGAGGCGGGAGCCTCGGGAAGCGTGTCACCCTTGTGCAGATCGTAATTTTCCCTGCTGTCCTCGGTGATCTCTCCGGGATGCCAGTTCCCGGCAGAGTAGGTATAGGCGCGTTTGTAGTAATGCGGTACGCACTTGCAGCCGTAATAGGTATCGACGATCAGGCTCCGGACGGTTTTGCCGCTCTCGTCGGCAACGTCAACGATGATCGTTCCGGTCGTCGTATCGGTCATCGAGATGATATCGAAGCCGGTGCCTCTGAAGGTGAAGGTCGCGGTCGGCGCCGCCGTATCGCTTGCCGAGGCGGTCGCCTTCATCGCGTGACCGAGCGAGAAGGTCGTGCCGGTGGTGTAGGCGGGATCGAAGCCGTAGACGTTGTCTCCGTCGAGGAGAGCGGAGATTTCACTCGTCCCGGGACGGTCCTGCGCCTGCGTTTTGTCGTCAACGGTACCGACGGAGCTCCACTCATCGCCGAAATCGACGAAGTCGTCCTCGTAGTAGATGATCGTTGCGGGAACGATCGTCAGCGAGGAGTAGAGATAGCCGGTATGCTTCGTGCCGTCCTCGTAGTAGGTGACCTCGGTGTCGTAGTAGACCGTCATGGGGCTCGCAAAGATCATCGAGTCGGGCGTGAAGCGGAGGCCGCTTCCGTTCTTTTCGAGCTTGCCGTTTTTCAGTTCAAGGACCGAATCCTTGAAGAAGGCAGTCGTCGAAACGCCGGTATCGATTGCCGCGGAGGGCTTGGTAAGCGAAATGCCGTGCGGGACGTTATCGAACAAATCGTTCGCGCAGACGTCGATATCGATCGGAATGCCGTAGTCCACGACGATAACGTCGGGATTGAGTCTGGGCTCCCAGACGACCGCGAAGGCGACGGTGGTATTCGCAAAGTCGAAGCCGTTCGCGTCAGCGGCGGTATAGGTTCCGTAAGCGGAATATTTGGTGCCCGCCTTGGTGTTATAGACCTTGGTGGTCGTTTTGTTCGTGACGTCGGGACCGCCCGAAATGATAAACTGATTCTTCTTTACGGTTCCGTCCGCCTCGGCGAAAACGTTGATCTCATAGGCGGCTTTGATATCGTAAAGCGTGTATTCCTCGGGAACGATCGCGGAAGCGATATAGGCGTTGACGAGAGAGGTAACGTCGCTGTCGCTGTTCCAGACGACCGACGCGGTAGACACCTCGGTCACGAAGGAAGCGTTTGCGAAGTCGACCACCTGCCCCGCCTTATTGACGGGCTTTCCTTCGGAATTGACGAGATAGAACACGTAGGAAACCTGCGCGCCGTTCCACGTCATCTGCGGAATCGGATATTCCTGCTGGCATTCGCTGCCGTCGAAGTTCGTATAGGAAAGCGTTGCCCAGTCGTTCGTCGGATAGGTTCCCGCGGGAGCCTCGTTATCCTCGGAGACGTGTCCCTGCGAGTTATCGAGATAGAGATAATAGCGGAGCGCGTATTCGGTATTGGTGATCTTATCCAGCGTACCCCAGGTAAGCATTCTCGTTTCCGCGTCGTATTGGAAATTATCGGCGTTGATGGAGTACAGCTTCTCGCCGTTGCCCTTTTCGTATTCCGTCACCTTGCCGTCACCGAGTCGGACCGTTTCGATGACTCTGGAGGTGGTGCGCTCGTGATTCTTATCGAGCTGATATTCCACGAATTCGACCCGGAAGCCCTCAAAATCGTCGGGAAGGTTGACCCTGACCAACTCATTCGGCGCATCAAGAACGAGAGTGTACTCGTCCGCGATCTTATCGGAGACCACGACGTCGGTCGCCGCTTCGACGATATCGGAGGCAATGTTCTTAAAGATGGCGGTCAATTCCGCAGTGGGGTCCGGTGCTCCGGCTCCCGTTGCCACGAAATAGCTTGCGCCGTTTTCGGATTTGATATCGTCCACCAGATCGTTTGCCATCGCGTGGTAGCGATCGTTGTCAGCCGTGGGTGTGCTTCCCGTCGTACCCCAACCGCTTCCTCTGATGACCTCGTCCAGACCGACACCTACCGAGTAGATCGTGACGCCCTTTGACTCCATTAAGGTCGAATAATATTCCTGACGGTAATAAGCGGTACGCGAATACGGAGAAGAAGCGCCGTACCAGCTCTGGGTCTGGTTCTTTGCCGTAATGAAATAGCTCGTATCGGTAGTGCTTCCGGCAGTAAGTGCCGTTCCCATCTCGGGCTCGGCGCCTCCGGTCACGTTGGTTTTGACCGGCGTATAAGCGGTAGGACCGCCGTCGGTCATAAACACGAGATACTGCTTACGGTCAGACTCGCGGGTATCGTCAAGGATGCCGTTCGCCGCCTGAAGAGCCGCGTTCCACGGAGTACCGCCGGAAGCCTGCCACTTTGTTCCTTCTTTGATATTGGCGGAAATCAGATCGGTCAGATCCTTATAGGTAGTCTGATCAAGCGCACCCATCTGCTGCCTCGTCGTCGAGCCGTTGACGTTGAAGGTCGTGATCGCGATGCGGTTCTGGCTGAAGGAGCCATCCTCGTTAAAGGCGATCGAATCAATGAACGTCAGCGTCGCTTCTCTCAGCGCGTTCAGACGGGTAGTCGTCATCGAACTGGTCAGGTCAAGCACGAGGATGACGTCGATCGGCTTATGCGTCGTATAAGGAACGCCGGTCATCGAAAGCTCGATCTGCGTGATGCCGGTCCGGCTGAAGTTGCCGACTGCCTGCGCGTTTTTGTCAAAACGGATCGAACCCTCGTTAGGGTATTCCGGGAAATCTCCGGTGCCGTCCGCAGGCGTAATATAGTTTTTGGTGCTGACGGAAAGAGTAACGTAATCGGTCTCGTATTCTCCCTCGGAGATCTCGTAGGAGACCTCGATCCTGACCAGACCGTCTTTGCCGGTCAGACTGACCTTGCCCTCATCGACCGTCGCGACAGACGGATCGGAGGATTTCCACGAAACGGCTTTCCCTTCAACCTTGGTTTTCCCGTCTTCCGCCACGTACCAGAGCTCGGAGCCGAGCATAATAACGTCGCCCTGACGGATGCCCTTTCTCGTGATGACGCCGTTGGAGATTTCGTCCGTCTCCGGGATGATCACCGCCTCGTAGCCGGGATTCATCGCCTTGATTTCAACGATCGTAAACGGAGCGGCACCGTCTGCGCCGAAGCCCTCTTTGGAGGTCACCTTGACGTAAGCCGTCCCTTCGCTGCCGTTGAAGGTAAAGGTATCGCCCGAAAGCGTACCGATCGAGGAGGTACCGTAGAGTGAAAGCACGTAGTCTTCGATCTCTACGTCGATCGGATCTTCCCCTTTGGGCGTAAAGAGCACCTTCGGATTCAGAGCGAGCTCTTTTGCCGTGCTCCTTCCGCTTTCAACGATGAATTCGGCGCTGTCGGCGGCAACCGAGTAAACGCCTTCCAGTTTATTCGTGACGGTGGTGTCGATTTCGGTTTCCTCATAGAAATATACTCTGGTGCCGTAGGAGGAGGAGGACGTACCCGTCCAACCGCTGTTATATCTCAGATAATACGTGGATTGCAGTTTGTTCGAGCTATACGTCCATTTGGTCGAACTGGTTCTGGTACGCACTCTCGGGTTCGAGCTATTGTACGCCAAATATTGGCTGCCGTTTTTCAGAACGAGGCCGGACGACACCGCCCAGACCGCCGAGCCGTCGACCGTTTCAATATACGGTGCGTCCACGAGCGTATCCTTGGCTTTTACGGTCACGGTCACGTCGGAGGGAGCGGCGTTATTCGTTCCGCTGTTTCCGAGCGCGTGTCCGGTACCCGCGGAGTTAAGGTTCACGATAACATAATTATTCCCTGCGGAAGGGCTGCTTACGAGCTTATAAACGGTCTTTTTGCCCGGAACGGTGATCTCCATCGTTCCCGGAACCCTGCCGTCTGCGGAATCGCCGTCATCCTCATCGTCGTCGGGTGCGGACTTCGCGACGCGGGTGATCGTTTTGTCGGAAACGGAACCGTTCGTATACTTGCTGAGGGTGATCGTCTTTTCTCCGAGCTTGACGAGGGTCGCCGCGGTTTTGGCGCTCAGGTACCCGGCGTTCATATAGGTGAAGTTGATGGTCGTCTTGCTGCCGCCCTCCGGCGTGATGCTGCCGCCCGGAGCGACGTAATAGGCGTCCGTATCGGCAGTGGTCTCGCCCGTGTGGTTATGACCCCAGAAGAAGACGACGTTTCTGTCAACGGAAGCCGCGTTGATCGCGGTCAGCCAGTTGGCGGCGCCCGGATTATCGTTTCTGCGGTCGTGAAGCGGCACGTGCGAGCAGATGAAGATCGGGATCGACTTATCGGTCACGCCGTTCGCCCACGTGGTAAAGGCGTTCACGGCAGCCGAATTGCCGGAGCTCGTCATATCGTTGTACGCGATGCCGTAGACGTAGTACGCCGTAGTACCGTCGCCGTTCTTTCCGGTATAGACGAGCCCGGAGCTGCCGGTCGCCTTGCAATTCATAATGTTTGCGTCGTCGTTCGCGTTTGCGTCGTGAGAGCCGTAAATGATATCGACCTCCGCGCCGGGCGCGATCTGATGTACGACGTCTGCGACCGACGAGGTGGAATACGCGGGCGCGTCGGACCCGCCCGTCCCCGCCATATCGCCGATCATTGCGGCGTATTCGGGCGTGTTCCCGAAGCTGAATTTTGACTTGTCCAGCGTCGCGGATACTTTTCCGCCGCTCACCGAGGAGTGAAGGTCGGAAGCGAAGAGCAGATAATGGAGCTCTTCCTCCGTCCCTTCGGCAAATACTCCGGCGGGGAGCACGCCGATCATCATCACCACTGCAAGCAGCAGCGCAAACAGTCTGTTGGTAACTTTCATTTTTACCTCCGTTTATCGTTATTCCGATAGGTTTATGGGAAGCCGCTCTCGCGGCATTTCGAGAGTGGAAAATCGTCTTTTTTCCTCGGAAATACGGCTTTTTCGGCATAAAATTCCGTTCCGGGCATAAAAAGACAATTATAATTATATTGATTGTATCACGGATCTGTCAAAAATGCAATAGCTTTTCATTTTTTTTCGAAAAAAGCAGAATGCCTCCGGAAAACTTTCGTTTTCCGGAGGCATCCGATCAGTACAGGGGGGCTTACTCCGCGTCCCCGGAGGGCGTTTCCGGCGCTTTCAGCACGGCGGCAAGGTCCTCTTCCATCTTCACGACCGTCCATCCCTCTTTTCGGAAGGCTTCGAGGTCGCCGCCCTTGGAGTATTCGGTATCGTACCGCAGGTCGAGCACGCAGTATTCGACGTCCTGCTCGGTCTTCAGCGCGTAGATCTCGTCGCGGTCGGCGATGTGCGCGAGGAAGAAGGTGGAGCAGCGCACCGACGCGTCGTCCGGGACCGCCTTCAATACCTCCGCGATCTTCGCGTTGTCCTCTTTCTGTTTCAGATAGCTCTTATAATAGTATCCCTTCTGCACGAAGGTGGAGGAAGCGAAGAACAGCAGAGACGCGCAGACGACGCAGGGCACCGCGCGGCGCAGGGTATCCGGCTTCATATCGGCGAGGTTCAGCGCGACCGCGTAAACGAGGAAGGCGCCGGCGCCGAAAACGTACTGGAAGTAGATCGAGTGCTGATACTGATACGAGGGCATCAGATTGATCAGGATATACGGGCAGGCGAGGATCAGCCGCGAGGGCTTTCTCGTAACGAAGGGCAAAGCGATCAGCGGCGCGACCGTCAGCCCGATGAATTCGAGATTCTCCTTCTTGACGATATTGTTGAAGACGAGGAGCGGGTTCTTCAGCACCGTCACGATCACCTCGCCGAGACCGCCGCCGCCCGAGATATAGTCCTCGTAGCGGTAGGACATCACGCCGAGACCGTATTTGTTCAGATACCACGTCGCGCCGAGGAACCACAGTACCGACGTGCCGAGCAGCATCGTCCCGTGCAGGACGCCGTCGCGGTCACGCTTCGAGAGCAGGACGTAGAGCGCGAAGAAGGCGATATAGACCGGGGCGTCCTCCTTGACCGAGCAGGTCAGGAGCGCGAAAATATACATCGGGATCGGCTTTTCCGCCTCGAAGAAATAAAAGGTCCAGAGTAGGAAGGGCGCGAGGAACATATTCTCGTGCATATCGTAGAAGCAGCCGCCCGACATCGCGGGCCAGAGCACGTACACGAGCGCGGCACAGCCCGAAACGATCGGGGAAAGCTTCTTTTTGCGCGCGATCTTATAGATCGGGAAGGCGCCCGACGCGATGAGGATCGCCTGCGCGAGCTGCAGAGTGACGGGCGAGGGGAAGAGCATATAAAAAGGAAGGATCAGGTAGTACGCCGGGGAGAAATGGACCGCGAAATGCGAGAGCAGACGGTCGCGCTCGCTGGTCACGTCGGGAAGTCCGGTCGTGCGCATCCGGTAGAACATATTGACGAACAGCCCGAAGTCGAAGTTCGGGGTGACGTAGTTCAGATAGCGGCAGACCGTCATCGTGCCGACGAACGCGCCGTAGAAAACGAACGCGATCACGGCGAGCGTGATGCCGATCCCCTTCTTTGCCCCGTCCGACAGAACGAGCTTTCCTACCGCCCGTTTTTCGCTTCCCCTGACCGTCCAGCAGATGAGGAAGCACATCACGGCAGTCATCACGCAGGTGAAAACGACGTTTTCGTTCTTATACACCGCCGCGAGCGCCGTGAGGAACGCGACCGCGGAAAGGCAGAAGCGATCGGGCACGACGTCCTCCGGAGAGGTCACGAACGTGCGGTAAAGCGAAGTCAGCAGGGTAAATACCCCGAAAAAGACGGCGGCAAGCAGGAGAAAGAGGAAGATCGACCGTTCGGAAAGGAAGTCCTTATTCGTGAACTTGGATTCCCCGGTCAGAAAGAAGATCCAGTCGGCGGCAAACCAGCTCGCCGCCGCGCGGGTGATCAGCTTTTCCGCGGTAACGCGCGGTTCGGTTTTTTCGGCAGTCATATTCGTCCGTTCCTTTGCAGGTATTCGGTATAAAGGACGCAAAAGATCCGCGTCCGTTGCACGTTTATCAAAAAAGGAACTGTCAAAATGTGATTTTGACAGTTCCCTGTCGGTTCTTCCGGTCTTACTTTTCGTTTTTCACGGTCTCGACGTTGCGCAGGTGCTCCGCGTAGGTCGAGGCAAAGAGAGACCTGCCGTCGCTCTTGGCAACGAAGTAGAAATACGTCGTGTCGTTGGGATAGAGCGCGTAGTTGATCGCGTAGGTCGTCGGATTGGAGATCGGTCCGGGGGGAAGCCCCGCGTACAGATAGGTGTTGTACGGGCTGTCGGTATCGAGCTCCTTCTGCGTCAGGTGCTCCATGCGCTCGGGGAGAAAATACTGGATCGTCGCGTCGGATTCCAGTCTGCCGAGGGTCTGCTCCGGGTACTTGATGCGGTTGTGGAAAACCGAGGAGATCGCGCCGTACTCGGTCTCGAATTTGCCCTCCATCTGGATCATCGAGGCGAGGATGACGATATCGTCCACCGTCCAGCCCAGATCCGCCGCGCGGTCACGGAAACGCTTGTCGAACTTGCGCTCGAAATTGGCGAGCATCTTGTTGACGACCGTCGTTTCGGCGGAGTCGGTGTAGAAAATATAGGTGTCGGGATAGAGATACCCTTCGAGACGGTATTTCCGGTCAGGGGAAAGGTTGGTCAGTTCATCCACGAACCAGTAATCGTAGTCGTAGTTGTTGATCGCTTCCTCGAAGCCCTTTCTCGTGCCGATCCCGTTCTCCACGGTCAGAAGCTCGATGATATCGTCGACCGTATAGCCCTCGGGGATCGTCACCTTGACCTCGGCGCGCGGGACCTTCTTTTTCTTGAACGCCGCGATCAGCTCGTCGTACGCCATCGAGGGGGAGACCGTTTCGGTCGTGGCGATCAGCCCGGTATCCTTTTTGCGGACCTTGGCATACAGCCGGAAGATCCACGGGTAGCGGATGACCTCCTCTTCCTCCAGCGCCTTCGAGAGCTGGTCGATCGTCACTTCCTCGCCGGTCGTGGTGATCGTCACCTCGCGCTCGTCCTTCATGAACGCGAAGACGTCGTTCGCCGCCGTGATGATGAAATACGACAGCCCCGCCGACACCGCGAGGATGAACACGATATAGATCGCCGCCTTGAGCAGCGAGGAAAACGCGCTGTTTTCTTCCTGCTTCGTCGGCTTCGGCGTTTTGATCTTTTTGTCCGCGGCAGCCGTGCGGCGCTTCGCTCTGGTCAGCGCCTTTTCCTTTCTTGCTTCGGAAACGGCGGCCTTCTTCGCGGCACGCGCTTCGGGGGTGCGCACCGCGCGCCGGACCGGCTTGTTATCTTTCTGATTCATATCAAATACCTTTTTTCGTTCAGTTGCGGAACATAAACACGACGACGAGATAGGTCACGACGCAGAGCAGGAAGAAGGGGGAAAACAGCGCCTCCGCCGCGTGACGCAGGCGGTCGGAGCGTTTGGGGTAGACCTTTTTCCGTTCCTCGACGTAAGCCGGGGTCTCCACGTCCAGAACGCCCGAAACGGCATTGATCCTTTCCCCCTCGGAAAGATATCCGATGAGGAAAAGCAGGAAGAAGATCCCGAAGAGGAAGAGCACGAGGATCAGGTTATCCGCCTTCCCCATGACCTTGAGGACGTATCCCTCGCCGAACAGCGAGTAAAAATTGAAGAGGAAATGCGCGAGCATTGCCGGGATGACCGACCGGGAAACGTAGGTCAGCCCCGAGAAGACCAGCCCGCCGACGAAATAGATCGGGAAGCCGGTCGTACTGAAGTGCATCATCGCGAAGAGCAGGGAGGAAAGGAAGGTCGTGACCGCCCAGCCGTAGCCCGCGTTCGCGTATTCGGTGAAAAGCAGCCCGCGGTAGAGGAATTCCTCGGTCACCGCCGGGATCACCGCAAAGGCAAGGGTGATATAGATCGCGTCGCCCGCGTTCGTCACCGAGCCGGGGGAAAACGACCCGTAAAGGGTGAACGCCGCCGTTTCCGCGCCCGATGCCACGAGCTGCGTGAGCCGGATCAGCCACGACGCCGCGATCAGAAGAAGGGCGGACAGCAGGATGATACCGACCGTGGACGGGGCGAACAGCCGGAAATTCAGCTTTGCGGCGTAGCCGATCTCCTTCGTCCGGCAGAACAGCGCCGCCGGGACCGCGAAGATCAGAAGCTGGATCACGATCAGCGACAGATAATAGTTTCCGCCGTAGGAAAGCATTTCCCTGCTGATCAGCCGCGAGGCGAGCAGGAGCCCGTAGATCGCGAGAACGAACAGCGGAAAGACGAGATGGGTTTTACTTTTTTCCACGCGGGATCACAACCTCCTTCTCGGTCACGAGTAAACCGACCGGAATATCGTACCTTCCCCCGGGAAGCCGGGGGATCAGAAAGCCGGAAAATACGGCGCCCGCCGCCGTTCCGTGATAGGACGGCAGAAAGCGGTCGTAATAGCCGCCGCCGTGACCGATCCGGGTGCCGCGGCGGTCAAAAACGAGACCGGGAACGGCGCAGAGCGAAGGCTTGCCGTCCTCTTCCCAAAGCGGCGCGTCCTCCGACGGCGCCGGGATCCCGTAAAGACCGGGCTCCAGCTCCCGCAGCGAGCGCACGACGCGGAAGGTCATCCTTCCGCCCGGCTCCGACCGGGGATACGCCACGGTCTTCCCTTCCGCGAGCGCCTTTTCCGCGAGCGCGGTCAGGTCCGGTTCTCCGGGCATCGCCGCGTACAGCAGCACGGACGAGGCGTACCGGAAGGCGGCGAGAGAGGCGATGCGCGCGCAGATCGCTTCCGAGGCGGAGGCGGCTGCTGCGGGGTCGGTCCCGCGGCGCAGCGCGCGGTACTTTTCGCGCAGCGCGGCTTTTTCCTCAAATACGGTCATTTTTCCGCCGTCAAGCCATCATCTGTTCAAAGACGCGGTCGGCAGTCTCCTTTCCGCAAAGCGCCTCGATCAGCGTCTTTGCGAAGAGCGGCGCGACGCCCGCGCCTCTCGCGGTGATGATATTGCCGTCGCGCACCACGCGCTCGCCGGTATAAACGGCGCCCTCCAGCTCCCCTTCGAAGCCGGGGAAGCAGGTCGCCTTTTTCCCGTTCAGCAGACCGAGTCTGCCGAGCACGAAGGGAGCGGCACAGATCGCGCCGACCACGGCGCCCGCGGCAGCCGCCTCGGAAGCGACCGAGCGGACGACGGGAGAATCGAACAGATTCTGCGCGCCGGGCATTCCGCCGGGCAGGATCACGCAGTCGGGCATTCCTTTTCTGATCTGGTCGACCGTCATATCGGCGCGGACGACGACGCCGTGCGTGCCGCGCACGTTCGGATCGCCCGAGACCGAAACGGTCTTTACGTCAACGCCCGCGCGAAGCAGGCAGTCGTAGGGCACGAGGGCTTCCATTTCTTCAAATCCGTTGGCAAGAAACAAATAGGTCATATCGGATTCCTTCCTTTAATTAAAATAATGTCTGATGCTTCTATTGTACCGCGGTTTTCCCGCGGATAACGGGCGATAACGAAAATTTTCCGTGAACGGAAAGCGTTCAGAGCGCGATCAGCTTTTTCATGATCTCGTCGTGAATATCGTTTCTGCCGCGCATCACGCCGTCGGGCGCGCAGGAAATGCGCGTCCAGCCGAGCTTCTCCGAGGCGTAGAGCGCCGCCTCGTAGCAGCGGAGCATATAGGCGCGGTCGCTCTCGTGGATATCCACCGTTCTGCCGCACTCCTCGTGCCGCTTTTCCACAAGAGAGAGGGAGATCGCGGGCGGGACCTCGAGATAGATCACCTGATCGGGCGCGGGGATCCCCATTTTGCGGAATTCAAAATCCCAAAGCCACGAAAGGAAGGAATCCCATTCCTCCTTCGGCAGCTTCGAGAGCTGATGTACGGCGTTTGCCGAGGTGTAGCGGTCGGCGAGGATCACCGTATCCGGCTTTTCGTACTCCGCCGCCCATTCGGTGCGGTAGGAGAGAAAACGGTCGACGGCAAACAGCACCGAGGCGGGAACCGCGCCCGTGTCCCCCGGTTTCCCGCCGAGTCCGCCCGAAAGATAGGTCTCCAGCGGCTTCGCGCCCGGCGTTCCGTAACGGGGATAACTGAGGCAGATGACCTTCCGCCCCGCTTCCTCCAGCGCCGCCGCAAGCAGCCGGGTCTGCGTATTCTTTCCGGACCCGTCGAGCCCGTCCACTACGATGAATTTTCCCATTTCAGTTCAGTCCTTCGCCTTTCGGATCGGTTACGGCAGCGGCTTCTTCCCCGCATACCATACCGATTTTATTATATCACGTTTTTTTCTCTTGTCAAGAAGCAATCCGCCGGGGAAATGTCTCCCGGTGATTGAAATCCGGCGGAGGACGTGGTATAATAGGGGCGAAATGAAAAAACGCTGAAAGGCAGGAACCATACCATGCTGTATCACGAGATCCCCGAAGAAAAGCGGAACGCGCATCTGAACGCGTTTCTCGACACGATCGACCCCGGGAAAATCGGGGAAGAATACGGAAAAGCCCTTGCCTCGGGTGACCGCGAAGCCGCTCTCCTGCTCGCCGCCGCCTATTTCCGCGCCCGCACGGAGCCCGCGATGGCGGATTTCGGCGCCGGAGGCTACGACCGCGGCGTTGCCGACCGCGGCGTGAAGGGGATCATGCGCGAGGTGAACATCGACTGTGCTTTTCCCGATGGGGAGATCGATTTTCTTTTCAACCCGACCGAGAAAAATCCCCCGCTCAACCACGAATGGCTGTGGCAGCTCAACCGCTTCAACTGGTGGGACCACATGGCGCGCGCCTACGCCGATACCCGCGACGAGACCTACGCCGCCGCCTTTGAAAAGCAGCTCCGCCATTGGATCGCCGAGACCGATCCGCACCCCACCGATTACAACGGCGCGGGAAGCGCGTGGCGCACGATCGAAGAAGGGCTGAGGCTGATGGGCTCGTGGCAGACGGCGTTCAATCTGTTCCGCGCTTCGCCCACGGTTTCCGACGAATCCCTCCTTCTGATGCTGTCCTCGATGCACCGTCAGGCGCTCCATCTGAAAGCGCACCCGACCGGCGGAAACTGGCTGCTGATGGAGACCAACGGCGTCTATACCTTCGCCTCCCTCTTCCCCGAGTTCACCGACGCGGAGGAGCTGCGCCGCTGGGCGTGCGCCACGATCGTCCGCGAGCTCGACGGACAGATCCTGCCCGACGGCTTCCAGCGCGAGCTCTCCCCGGACTATCAGCTCGTCTCCTTCAACTGCGCCGCCGGGGTCTGGAGAACGGCGAGCGCCTGCGGACGGCTTGACGAGCTGCCCGCCTCCTATCCGGCACACCTGAAAAACATGGCGCTCTGCTACGCCGCGACCTCGACCCCCGCGCTCGTTCAGCCTCGCACCAACGACTGCTACACGATGTACACCTCCCGCGTCACCGGCGTCGCGGAGAGGATCTTCCCCGAGGTGAAGGAATTCGCCTATCTTTCGAGCCGCCGCACCCGCGGAGAAGCGCCGAAGGGAGAAACGGCTTCCCGCTATCTTCCGTGGGCGGGCTTCGCCGTCATGCGCACCGACTGGAGCGGGGAAGCCTCCTATCTCTGTTTTGACGTCGGACCGCTCGGCGCGGGGCACATGCATCAGGACAAGCTGAATATCCATCTCTGGAAGGGCGAGCAGGAGCTGATCTTCGACGACGGCGGCGGACAGTACGAGCACTCCCGCGGACGCGTCTACGGCACCTCCGCCTACGACCACAACACCGTAACGGTCGACGGGCTCGCGCAGGTCCGTTCCGATCCCAAGGTCGCAAAGGAACCGATCGACGCCGGATGGCAGACGAACGGCGTCTTCGACTACGCCGCCGCGGACTATACCGACGGCTTCGGGCAGGACGGGAACCGCGTCGCCGTCCACCGCCGCGAGGTGCGCTTCTGCAAGCCGGAATTCTTTATCGTCCGCGACACGGTCACCGCGAACGACGGAAATCCTCACGTCTATTCGGTGCGTTTCCACATGGACACGCTGAACGTCGCGCCCTGCCCCGCCTCCCCCGGCGCGTATTACGCCGATTTCGGAAAGGAATGGGACCTGCTCCTCGTTCCGGTCACCGACAGGGGCGAAAGCGTCCCGACCTCACGCACCGCCTCCGGTCAGACCGAGCCCGAATACCTCGGGTGGTTCATCGGCAGAAACGCGGAGCGCAATCACCCGGCGACCACCCTGCTCTGGGACGCCGCGCCGACCGAGAGCCGCCACTTCACCACCCTGCTCTTTCCGGTCCGCAAGGGCGAAGCGCTTCCCGTGATCTCGGAGGATGCCGACGGCATCCTTTCGGTCACCTTCAAGGGGAAATCCTTCACGCTCGACCGGAACGCCCTGAACCGATAAAACATGAAAATGGTATTCCCCTCTTTGGGCGTGTGAAGATTTATCGTCTTTATTGTCCGGTTCTCTTCAGGTGACGCCCTTCGAGCGCGTCCGCTTCACTTTGGGAATACATCGTAGGGCGGGGCCTCGTGTCCCGCCGCGGCAGGAGAGCGGGAGGCGGGGCAGAGAGCGTAATACGTCACGAACCGGGATACGAAGAGCGATTTCTCCGTATCAAGTACGGTGACGCGCCTCGCTTCCCGCTTCGCCTTTTGCCTTTTTTATCGCGGCGGGACACAAGGCCCCGCCCTACGGCACCGCCCGAAGAAACGCGGACGAGAACGAGGAAAAATCTCTTTGGAAAACGGCAGAGTCCCGAAAACCGGGATCTGCCGTTTTCTTGCGTAAAAAATCCCCCGCGCCGGAGCGCGGGGGACTATTGACCGGCTGAGATCAGCCGAGCTTTTCAAACATATCGACGGTGCGTTCGATCGCGCTCTCGATCTTCGCCGCGTAGGAATCGAAGGTGGAGGCGAAGACGCCGACGCCGTTCTTCGAGCCGTAAACCGTGCTCGCGGCGCCCATCGCGGAATCGAACCAGAAGGTCTGACCGAGCTCGAGGCGGCGGTACTTGATCGCCATATCGAGCATATTCGCGGAGTCGTCGTCACGGGTCTGCTTGTACGCGAGGACGACGTCGAGATAGTTCGGGATCGCGTCCTTATAGTAGTAATAGTTGGTCGTTTCGAGCACGGCGGAGGTGAATTCGGGATCCTTCGTCGTGGAGGGAGCGAAGTGCGCGACGATACCGGTGCTGTAGGTATAGTAGGGCGTACCGGGCTCGACCGCTTCGGTCTTCGGGAACGGGATGATGCCGTAGTCCGCCTTTTCACGGAGGAGGTAGAGGTAGAACGGAACGGTGCCGGTGAAGAGCGCCTTGTTGTCGGCGAACATATTCACGACGTTCTCGTAGGGATGACCCGCGCTGTATTTCGAGGTGTTCTTGATATCGTAGGAGCACGCCGGGTCGTGGAAGTTTTCAAGCATGAACTCCCAGATATTGTACAGGTCTTCGTCCTCGGTCGCGGAGAGATACGGCATATCGTATTCGTCCTTGTCGATGATAAAGACGCCGTTGACCGCGTGGAAGGGGTTGTTCCAGTAGGTATCGACCCACACGGCGCCCCACTGGTCGGCGTCGGTCATCTTCTGGTCGCCGTCAAGCTCCTTCGCGGCAGAGGTCATCATCGTGTACATCGTGTCGAAATCCCAGGTGCCGTCGTAGACCATCTGATAAATGTTGCCGAGCTGCAGGTCGGTGGCGATCGTCTTGTTGAAGAGCATGATCGCCATACCGCCGAAGAGAGAGATATCGGAATAACCGGCGGCAAGATACAGCTTATTGTCGATCGACAGATATTCGTTCAGCGTGGCGTACCACCACGGCTGATCGAGATCAACGTGATAATCGGCGAGGTCGTTCATCGAATAGACCATACCGTCCTCGGCGAGCGCAAGCGCGAAACGGTCGATCCAGATCGCTTCGTCAAAGGCGCCGTCGTCCGCGGCGATGTGCTGACGGTAAACCGAGGTATCGACGAGGCTGCCGGAGGTGTCGTTCTCGAATTCGATATTGAGATACGCCTCGGTTCTCGCGTTGGCACGGTAAACGCCGTCGTTCAGGTCGTCGGCGGTCTCTTCCTCGACGCCGAAATGCGTCCAGTAGATCTCGGTCGTCTGATTTTCACCGGGGCAGGTCAGGACGGTGAAGGTGCGCCCGTCGTAATCCAGCTCCTCGGGAACGCCGAGCTTTGCGGCGGTTTCGCCTTCGGTCTCGCTTCCGGGGGGAACGGTCTCCTTGCCGGGCTCCTTCGTTTCCGCGCAGGCGGCAAGAACGGAGAGAATCGTCAGCAGAGCGAGAACCAGAGCGGCTATACGTTTTTTCATGTCGTTTTCTCCTTATGCTATTTTCGTTCGTACGGTTCGTACAAGGTCAGTATAACATAAGGAGGAAAGAAAGTCAAGAGCATTCCCGCGCCGAAAAAAACCGTAAAATCTTTGAAAACGCCTTGAAAAACCGCTCCGTATCGGATATAATGAAGAAAAAAGAACGAAAAAGGAGATGCTCCTTATGGCCATCGTCACGATCGTCGGCTCCGGTATGATGGGCTCGGCGCTTGCCTTCCCGGCACGCGAAAACGGACACGAGGTCCGCCTCGTCGGCACCCACCTCGACCGGGAAATCATAGATACCTGCAAAAATACCGGCAGACACCCGAAATTCGACCGGGATTTTCCCGCCGGGGTCACTTATCATCAGATCGAAGAGGTAAAGGACGCGATAGACGGCGCCGACCTCGTCATCGGCGGCGTCAGTTCCTTCGGCGTCGAATGGTTCGCCGACACGGTCCTGCCGCTGATCCCCGACGGGACCCCGGTGCTCACGGTCACGAAGGGACTTTTCGACGAGCCGGACGGCACGCTTTCCACCTATCCCGCGTTTTTTGAAAAGAAGCTCGCCTCCCTCGGCAAGTCGGTCCCGATGAACGCGGTCGGCGGTCCCTGCACGAGCTACGAGCTTGTCGCGCACGACCGGACCGAGGTCTTCTTCTGCGGACGCGACCTGAAGATCCTCGAAAAGCTCCGCTCGATCATGGAGACCGATTACTATAACGTCGGCATCACGACCGACGTCGTCGGCATCGAGTCGGCGGTCGCACTCAAAAACGGCTACGCCCTCGGCATCGCGTTGACGATCGGGCTGAATCACCGCCGTTTCGGCGACGAAACGCTGCATTACAACTCGCAGGCGGCGGTCTTCGGGCAGAGCGTGCGCGAAATGGCGAAGCTGCTCGCATATCAGGGTGCTTCCGATCTGAACAACCTCGCGGTCGGGCTCGGCGACCTCTACGTCACGGTCTACGGCGGGCGCACCCGTCTGATCGGCATCCTGCTCGGCGAGGGGCTTCCGATCGAGGAGGCAAAGGCGAAGCTGAACGGCGTCACCCTCGAATCGCTCGTCGTTGCCGGGCGCGTCGCCCGCGCGGTACGGATCGCGGCGGCAAACGGAAAGCTCGACGCCCGGGATTTTCCTCTGCTCTTCCACATCGACGATATTTTAACGAACCGCAAAGACGCGGAGCTGCCTTGGAGGGCGTTCCGCGGCGAAAAAGAATAAGGAGGCTTCTTTATGAAACGGAAACACCTGATCCGGCTCCCCGCACTCCTGCTTTCTCTGCTTTTACTCCTGCCCGCCTGCACGAGGGAAACGCCCCCGTCTCCTCCTCCCGCAGATACCGACCCAACCGAAACCAAAGAGGAACCCGAAATGATCAACTACGTCAGACTCACAGAAAAAGGGCAGTCCCTTTACGACGCCACCTATCAGACGATGCTCGACCGCACGCACGGTAACGGCTACGCGCAGACCTCGCTGACCGGCGCCTACTCCGGAATGTTCGTCCGCGACGCCTCGATCCAGGTCATGGCGCACGTCGCGAACGGCGACTACGATTACGCCGCCTCCCTGCTCTCCTATATGATCGGCTTCCACCGCGGAATGAAAAAGGATTTCGCCGTGCATATCATGGACGAGCCGAAGAAAAAGGAGCTGTACTCCACCCTCTCCGTCATCGAAGAGCCCGACGAATCGACCTATTTTCAGGAAAGCAGCGCGATCGCGCTCTATAAGATCACCCTGCCCACGAACGCCGCCGCACAGACCTTCTCCGTTCCGTTCTCCTCCTTCAGTGAGGTCAGCTTCTATCTGCAGAACAGCGCCTCCGAGGGAACGCTTTTCGTGAAGATCGGCACAGCGCCCGACGACGATTCGATCGCTTCGGCCGAGGCCGATCTGAACGGGATGAAGAGCGGCTTCGTGACGGTCCCCTTTGAGACCCCCGTCAGCGTCGAACCGGGCGAGACCTACGTCATGACGATCGCCGCGCAGGACGCCGACGGCAACGTCGTCCTCTCCGGCATCACGGGCGGCGGCAAGGTGATTTCCTATAACTACGACAAGCCCGCCTACGGCGGCTGGGCAAAAACCGGAAACACCCTCGCCTTCCGCATCGGAAAGGCGCCCTCCAAGGATACCCTCTCCCCCGACGGCACGGTGAAGACCGACGAGAACGAGATCGTCTTCCCGGCCGACAAAAACGCCGCCTTCCTCACCTCCGCCGATCTCGTCCTCTCGGGCGCAAAGGCGAAGATCACGCTGAAATACGGCGACAGGGTCGTCGGCACGGTCGAAAAAGAGCTGACCGGCAAGCCCGAAACCGTCACCGTCGATTTCCCGCTCCCCACCTTCACGAAGGATGAAAAGGGACCGTGGTCGATCACGGTCGAGGGCGCCGAGCTGTACGGCACGAACGGCACCCCCGCGGCGCTCGTCACCTTCTCGAAGCTCAACGCGATCTCCGAAAAGGTTCAGGTGGACGGCAACTATATGTTCGTCAACGCCTTCGCGATGTTCGCCCTCCTCGATCTGCCCGAATACCGCGATATGGTAAAGGAAAGCTACGATCTGTTCTCGGATTTCGCGTGGTACTTCCTTGAGGACGAGAACTATCACCACGAAAACGGTCTGCTCCGCAACCCGAACTACGAGCATTCCCGCGACGGCAGATACTGGGACTGCTACGACCCGATCACCAACTGCTTCGCCTCCGAGGCGCTGCACAAGATGAGCGCGGTCGCCGCCCTCCTCGGGTATGAATCCGACAGGAACGCTTTTGCCTCCGAAGCCGACGCGATCGCCGCCGCCGTGCACGAAACGCTCGTTTCCGACTTCAACGGAAAGACGATCTACACCGAGATGATCGCGCTTGACGAAAAGGGCAAGGAATACAAGGGCTTCTCCTTCGTCAACCTCGCGCCGATCGCCTGCGACTGGTACGCGATGGACGAGGAGATCATGGCGAACACCTACGAAGCGTATCTGACCGCGTGCGAAAAATACGACGGGCACGATATGCTCCCCGTCACCGTCGTTCTGAACGAGAACGACGAGATCACGGGCAAGGGCAATCACGTCATCGGCAAGGGTCTTGCGTGGGAGATCCACTATCTGTGGGTGACCGGCAATACCGAACGTCTGAACGAAATGCTCACCTTCATCGACGGCCGTTCCCGCGACACCTATCCCGAGACCTGGCTCAATACCGGCAAAATGGCAGACTCCGCGAATCAGGAGCAGGCAAGCTGGATGCTTTATGAAATCGCCCGCATCACCGGAAAGTCCAAGAATCATTAAGGAGAAAACATTATGACGATCAAAACCATTCTCGCAAGTGATATCGCCGTCCTCGACTCCGACGTCCGCACGGGCGGCGGCACCGACGTAACGAAAGAAATTCAGAACGCGCTCGACGAAGCGAAGCGTTCGGGCGGCGTCCGCCTCGTGATGGACGGTGCGGCGCTCGTTTCCGAGCTCGTCGTCCATTCCAATACGACCATTGAATGTCTCACCTCCGACTGCGGCTTCTTCCAGAAGGGGCAGTCCAACCATCCGCTGATCCGCAACGAGATCTGGGACCGCAAGGTACGCACCGCGAGAAACATCTCTCTGATCGGCGGCACCTATAACGGCAACTGCCCGGATCAGATCCACGACTATCCCGAGGACCCGTGGATGAACGGCGCGAACACCTTCAACGGCCGTCACGGCACCGTTCCGATCGAATTCTGCGGCGTTGAGGATCTCCTCGTCCGCGGCATCCGCATCGTCGATTTCCGCACCTACGCCTTTATGCTCACCAATTTCCGCAACTGCACCATCGAGGATTCGTGGGTCGATCTGCCCCACCGGATGCAGGCGCAGAATCAGGACGGCTTCCACTTCTGGGGTCCCGGCGAATTTCTGACCATCCGCAACGTCGGCGGCAAGGTCGGCGACGACTTCATGAACATCGGTCCCGACGAGGGCGACGGCGTTTCTTCGATCACCGACGTGCTCGTTGACGGCGTCTTCCTCGACGACGCCGATCAGGCGATCCGCATCCTTTCGCGCGGCACCGGTCTCTGCGACCGCGTCACGATCCGCAACGTCTCGGGCTCCTACCGTTCCTTCGGGTTCTACATCAACTCGTGGTTCCCGGACGAAACGGCGGGAAATTTCGGTGATATCTTCATCGAAAACGTCAGCCTCACCCACACCGCGCCGAACTACGACTACCGTCCGCCGATGCTCTTCTCGGTCGGCGGCGATATCCGCTGCCTCACGCTGAAGAACATCCGCCACGAATACCCGATCGACGCCCGCGCGGTCGGCGAATTCGGCTTCCCGTTCCATTCCACGACGCCGCGCACGATCGACGCCTACGTCGCGGCGGGCGGAAAGACCCATAAGATCCGGAATCTCATCATCGACGGCGTGACCGTTCTCGAAAACGGAGACTCCGAAAACATGGAGGTCTTCTCGGTCTACGGCGAGATCGGCAATCTGATCCTCAAAAACGTCTTTTCCGCGAAGGACAAGGGCGTAAAGCGCTCCGGCACGCTGCTTGCCGTCCATCCGACAGGCTCTGTCGATCTCCTTGACGCAAAGGATATCGTCACGGTCGGCAGCACCCGCGCGATCACCGGCAAAGAAAACGTCTCCGTCCTTCTTGAAAACAACGTCACCGAGCTCTGAAAAAATGAAATCAAGTCTGAAAATCACCCTCGTTCTTCTCCTGACCGCGCTTCTTTCCTCCTGCGCGTGGGTCTCAAAGCGCCCCGATCCTCCGTATGAATCCCTGCGGGAAACGAAACCGGAAACCGCCCCCGTCACCGACCCGGAAACCGAGCCCGAAACGGCTCCGGAGACCGTTCCCGAAACGGAACCCGAGACAATTCCCGAAACGGAACCCGAGACAATTCCCGAAACCGAACCCGAAACGGTCCCGGAAACGGAGCCCGAGACGGTGCCGGAAACGGAGCCCGAGACGGTGCCCGAAACGGAACCCGAAACCGAGCCCTTTGAAAAGCCCGCGAAGGTTCCGGGCGCCGTGATCACCGGATATACCTCCAAAGGCTACCCGATCGAGGTCAAGAACGGCGTCACCTATATCGACGGGCAGGTCATCGCGAACAAGACCTATTCCCTCCCCGCCGACTACTACCCGGCGCTCGATTACGAACGCGACGGCGATCCTTATCCGGTCACGCCCGAAACGAGAGCGGCGTTCAACCGGATGTGCGCCGACGCCGCGAAGGAAGGGATCCGCTTTTACAGCGTTTCGAGCTTCCGCGATTACCCGACGCAGGAATGGCTCTACAATTCCTATATCCAGAGCCACGGCAAGGCACAGGCTGACCGCTTCTCCGCGCGCCCCGGTCACTCGGAGCATGAGACCGGACTTGCGATCGACGTCATCGACTGCCACACCGTCTTTGAAACGACGAAGGAAGGCATCTGGCTCGCCGCGCACTGCTGCGATTACGGCTTCATCATCCGCTATCCGAAGGGCAAGGAGAGCGTCACCGGCTATATGTACGAGCCGTGGCACGTCCGCTATATCGGCTCGCCCGAGCTTTGCCGCGCCATCACGGAGGCGGGAACGATGGAGGAATATTACGGTTTCTCCTCGGTCTACCCCGATTAAAAATCAAACGATCCGGCTGAAAAACGATCCCGTCGCGTTTCAGCCGGATCTTTGCAAAAAGGACAGGAAAATGGACAAGAAATACGTCGTTCCCTACGCAGCCTCCGCCCCGACGAAGGGGGTAAGGCTGACCGGAGGAAGACTTGAAAAAGCGTTCCGGAACAATATCGCCTTTCTTCATGGCTTCGACACCGACCGCATCCTCTACTATTACCGCGTCCATAAGGGAAAGCCCGCGCCCGGCGTGCCCTACTGCTGGCAGTCGGGGCATTTCGAGCGGAATCTCAAGGGACAGACGGCGGGCGAATTTCTGATGGGCGCCTGCACCTCCCTGCTTTGGGAGGAGGACGAAACCTTACGCGGTATGGCGGAGGAGATCGTAAAAGAGATCGCCGCCTGCCGGGATGAGGACGGCTTCTTCCTGCCGATCGACCGGAACGAATGGCGCACCAAGGAATACCCGAACTATACCCGCGCGTGGGTGACCTACGGTCTGCTCGACGCGGGTTACGCCGGGATCGGCGGCGCGTTCGGCCTCGCGCGCGGGATGACCGATTTCTTCAATTCCTGCGATCTGCTCGACACGGTCAAGGATATGAACCTCGGCTTTCAGGGGCTGCTGATCGGAACGCGCGTCTACGATTCCCCGGTCGGGAAAAAGGAGGACATCGACGTGACGGTCCGCGCCTACGAGGAAAGATGGTGGCTCGGCCAATGCATCGCGGGCGATCATAAGGCGATTTACGCGCACCCCGGGAACCATCCTCATTCCACCCTGCTGACCACGCTCGAGGGATATCTCGATCTCTACCGCGTCACGGGGGACGAAACCTATCTGCGTGCCGTCAAAGGAGCGCTGAAAATGTATGAGGACAAGTGGCAGCACGTCGGCGGCGGGATCAATATGTGCGAGATGGACACCTATTACCCCGGCTGCAACTGGCTGAGCATGAAGCACAACTACAACGAGCTCTGCTCCACGAATTTCTGGATCTTCCTGAATCAGAGGATGCGCCTGCTTGAACCGGACAACTCCCACTACGCCGACGAGATCGAAAACTCGGTCTATAACGTCCTCCTCGCCTCGCAGGTCGGCAGCGAGGGCTATCACTACCTGAATTTCCTTGAGGGCGGCAAGGATTCCCGCTATCTCGACCGCTGCACCTGCTGTGCCTCGCTCGGAACGAGGCTTGCCGGAATGCTCCCGCAGTTTCTCTATACGACGGCAAAGGACGTCCTTTACGCCGACCTGTACGCCGAAAGTGAGGCGGATCTCGACCTGAACGGAAACGCCGTTTCGGTCGAATGCCGCACCGCCATGCCGGACGACGGCGGGGTGACCTTCACCGTCACACACGCGGAAAAGCCCTTTTCGTTCCGGTTCCGGATCCCGCGCTGGGTCACAGCCCCGGTGACGCTGATGAAAAACGGGAAAAAAGCGCTCACCGCGGGTCCCGGCTACGCGGAGCTGACCGGTATCAAAGCGGGGGACGAAATTGCGTTCACCCTGCCGATGGGCTTCCGCGTCACGAAATACACGGGCGGCGAGGAAATCCCCGGAAAGGATCGCTTCGCCCTCGAATACGGACCTCTGCTTTACGCCGCGCTCGGTCCCGCCACGGTCGGGGTCGCGTGGGATCCCGACCATCCGGAGGACGAGTTCGTTCCGATCCCCGGAAGCAGACGCCGCTTCGCGATGCGTCACGACGGCGCGCACGAGTATATGGCGTACCTCGATATTCACGACGAACCCTTCAGCGTTTACCCGATCGTCAACCATTAAAAAAGGCTCTTCATATTATTTGGTGTGTGAAGGTTTATTGTTCTCCTTGATGCCGAAGCATAGCCTGCCGCGCAGAAGGTTCCGGAAGCCTCGTAGGGCGGGGCCTTGTGTCCCGCCGCGGGAAGAAGTCCGAACGGACGTAAACAAAGCATTGCGCGTCACTTTGCATTCGGAATCCGACGTTTCAAGAACCGTCTTTTCTCCGTATTTCGCACAGTGACGCGCATCGGCTTCCGCTTCGCCTATTGCTTATCTTCCCGCGGCGGGACACAAGGCCCCGCCCTACGAGGCGGACCTTCGGTCAACGGACGAGAACGAGGATAAAACACCAATATATATGAAGAACCTAAAAAAACGGGATGCCGCACAATGCGGCATCCCGACTTATTTGTTTATTCGGCAAGGTCGCTTTCGAGATAGGAGCGGAGCGACATATCCTTCACCGACATGGAGTGGCAGAAGGTGCCGATCGTTTCCCAACCGATGTTCATCCCATTGATGCAGAGATCATCGAGCGAATCGACCTTGAAATAGCCGTTTTTCTTTCCGACGTTCAGCATATCTTCGAGATACGGTTTCAGATCAATCTCGACGTGCATCCAGTCATCGCTTGCGAGGGGCTTGCCCTCGTACCAGAAGGGGCAGCCGCCCTCGTCTGCCGACGGATAGACGTTCTTCCTGCCGATCGAGTAGATCATCGCGGAGGAGGCATCCGGCTTGCCGCCGTCATAACCGATGTAGTTGTCGCTCAGCTCGGAACGGTTGTCGAAGATCTGCACGCCGAACCAGCAGAAATCATTGCTTTCGATCCCCTTGACGTAGAAATAGACAAGGAACTGCGCCGCGCGCACCCAGTCGCCCGTGATCTTGGTCAGGTCGTATTCGTCCATTCTCACATCCATCGAAAAGACCAGCTTTTCGGCTCCGCAGGAATAATACGCCTTCGTTTCTGCAGGCAGGGACTGATAGCCGAAGTCGCCTTCCTCGATCAGCAGATGCGGCCAGTAGTCGCCCTGCTTCGCGGGCTTGCCCTGATAATAAAGCGAGGTGTCGAGGAAGAAGGTCATCTCGTTTTTTGCGGGCAGATAGGAAAAACTGCGGTACGCGCCGTCGGTGATCTCGGAAACGCCCCGATCCACCCGGTTTTCGATCAGGCAGGGACCGGAATCCCACTGTGCCAGACGCCAGACCGGGTTCTCCGCCGTTTTATCGGCGTAAAAGCTGTGCGTACCGAGCGTTTTGATCGCGTCGCCGTTTGCGTGGTCCTTCTGACTGAGCAGCTCGAGCCCTTTTTCAAATTTCAGATCGGGGATCAGTTCCATTCCTTTTTCCTCCGGCTTTTCCGTTTCGGGCTCGGTCGCGTCCGCCCCGGTCGCTTCGGCTCCGGTGCCCTCCGGCGCGGTCGTTTCTCCCGGTTTTCCGCTTTGATCGCACGACGCGAGCGGGATCAAGGATGCGGAAAGAAGAAGAATGCTGAGAACGAGCGATAACAGTTTCTTCATAGTGTTTGCTCCCTTCAAAGATTGTTTTGAATTGTATTTTCGTTCAGGTTTCTCTTTCGTTAAGATGGTAATACTCTTTGACCGTTGCAGGCATTTTATCAAAATATGGCTTTGCTTCCTCTGCCAATTTCTGATAGGATTCCATCGATATGTCAATCGGGATTCCGTCCACATGAATCGCCTTTTTCTCCAGAACGCCTTTAACCGTCTCGCAATGTTTCTTGAAAGATTTGATTTTTTCTTTTGCGTCCTCCTTCGTATAACCGGGCAGGTCATTATACAGAATCAGGAAACCGATTTTGGAAAAAAGCCGATCCTTTAATCCCGTCGAGCAATTAGTATCCGGGGTTTTATAATTCATGATCCCGATGATATGACTTAAATACTGCTTGATCCCGTACGAATAAACATACTCGTTTCCCTTTATCGGTTTTATTCTGACCCATCCGTTCCCGTCTCTTGTCGGTTGATTTGATGAACCTAATATATGCTTCTTCATATCGGAAGGGTTTTTCGTTCCGAAAATTCCGGTGTCCTTTAAGTCTATTCCGATTTCTGTCAGATCGTCCTGACACAAACCCAGCTTTTTATACCCGTTTTCGTCAGTTGACAGATATGACGGACCGACTTCACATTTGCCTTCTTTATCAGAATCCCGAACAATCTCGTATAGCTTGGACTCGATAAACAGCACTTTCTTTTCGTCCTTTGACATCAAAACAACGTCAACGGAAGACGGATACCCGATCACCTTGTTTTTGTATTCAAACATGACTTTCGTGTATTCGATTCCATCAACGGTGATCGGATTGTCCGCGCTTACCCCGCAAAACACAAGCAGAGACTGAAGCGAGCTGGAGTAAAGGGAGTTGATCTTATCCTTTTCTTTTCCCTCTCCCTGCACCACGGCGTCATAATATTTGCAATCAATACCATTCTTTCCGAGTTTGAAAGCGTCTTCGATAATATATTTCATACAAAGCTTACTATCGTCTTTCAGCCGATCCCCGGAAATGATATTCGTCTTGATTGACGCATTCTTCAATAAATATTCGGTGATTTCCTTCATGCAGAGATCCTCTCATTCTTTGTTTTTATCATAGCACTTCCGCCAAAAAATGTCAACCGTTATTTCCCGGTTCACCGCTTCTGAAGCGGTCTGTTCATTTCGAAATGCTGTGAAAACCGGTCGTGACTGACGGTCACGATGCGGTCGGGAAGCAAGGGATCCATGATCGTTTTCGGGATTCCCGTCTCCCGGTATTCGGTTCCGGCTTCTTGACGCCGAAACGAAAAAGCAGTATAATACTGATAAGCGGTTAACAACCGATTATCACAAAATGACGCTGAAAGGAATCTCTCTTATGAATTACAACTGTTCCTATTGTCAAGACACCAAACAAATCAAGGTTCCCAATGATCAAGAAAAGTTTGATAGCATCATTGACCGCGAAATGGACGGCGGACACCCTCTTCCTGCCGCAGAGGCGCAGGAAAAAGCGTACCGTATCTGCGGCTATCATATGATCGAATGCCCCTATTGCAAGAACGAAAAAGAAATCCCCGAAAAGAAATGAAACAAGCGCTGCCGTACGGCAGCTCGAGAACCGCCAACCGCAAGCGGTTCTCGTTTTTTTCTCCCTTGACATTTCCCTCCATCCGTGATAAAATTCCTATAGTATCCTTTTTTCCACACCGCTATATAATGAAAAGGAGTAACCGATGAAAGCAAGAACCATTCTCTGCCTGCTTCTCGCCGCTCTGACGCTTGTCTGCTGCTTCTCGTGCGACAAGACGCCCGGAGAAACGACCGAGACGACGGGCGACACGACGCCTTCCGTCGTTGACGGAAAGCTCTCTCTTCTGAACGAAGACGGCACGGCGAAGTACCGTCTGGTCCGTCCCGACGTCGCGAACGACTACGAGGTCGCCGCGGCAGCCGCCGTCAACCGCGCGCTGACGGGCGCCTCGGGCATGACCTACGAATTCGTCACCGATTTTGAAAAGAACAAGGACCCCGAGGTCCTTTCCACCTACTACGAGATCCTCGTCGGCAACACCAACCGTCAGGAATCGGACAAGGCGCTCGAAGGACTCGGCGACAACGACTATATCGTCAAGGTCATCGACAACAAGATCGTCATCAACTCCAAATCCCTGAAGGGCATCAAAACCGCCGCGAACCTCTTCATTGAGCAGTGGCTCGGCGACGGCAAGACGATCACCGTTCCCGAAGGAATGGAAAGCAGAGGCGAGTTCACGATCGAGCTGATCGAGCTTTCTTCCTCCGACCGTCCCTGCATCCCCGAGCTGAAATATCCGCAGTCCGACGTCGTCATCGCCGATATCGTCGCCACCGACGATAAGTACGGCGCCGACCCCACCGGCGAAAAGGACAGCAAGTCCGCCATCCAGAAGGCGCTGAACGACGTCTCCAAGGCGGGCGGCGGCACCGTCTTCCTCCCCGCGGGCAAATACAAGGTCACCGGATCGATCAGCGTTCCGCCCTTCTGCACGCTCCGCGGTGACTGGCAGGATCCCGAGAAGGGCAACGATTACGGCACCGTCATCCTCGACTATCAGAAGTCGGGAACGACCGATTTCGATCAGTCTCTCTTCATCATCGGCGGAAGCGCCGGCGTCAGAGGTCTGACCGTCTTCTATCCCGAGCAGAGCCTGACGAACGTCAAGCAGTACCCCTACACCTTCTACACCACCGGCGCGGGCACCTCCTATATGCTCGCGAACGTGCAGGACGTCACCGTCATCAACGGTTATATGGGCATCGGCGCCTGCAAGCCCGATACCAACGCGCACGAACAGTTCACGATCGACAACGTGAAGGGCACCTTCCTCTTCTGCGGCGCCGAAGCCTACAATCAGGCGGACGTCGGTACCTGGAAGAACCTTTCGATCGGTCCGCAGTACTGGGCGAACGCGGGCAGCGAATACAACGCTCCCTCCCTCGCCGACATCAAGGCGTACACCAAGAAGAACACCACCGGTCTGATCCTCGCGGGTCTGGAATGGACAGAATTCTCGAACACGCAGGTCGCCTCCTGCAAGGTCGGCGTGGATATCGTCCACTGCAGCCGTATCCAGTTCGCGGGCTCGCTGTTCGACTTCACCGTCTCCGATTGCGGCATCGGTCTTTACGTTGAGGATATGGACGACCGTTGGGGCATGGTCGTCGGCCGCTCCTCCTTCGAGGGCTCCGAATACGCCATTCTGAACAAGACGGGCGGCAGAGTCAAGATGGTCGACGTCAAGACCACCGGCAAGGTTCAGGGTCCCGGTGAGATCACGAACGACTCCACCTCCCTCAAGGAATACAAGGTCGATTACAACAGAAGCTATACGAAACCGGTCGCCAAGCTCTACACCGTCGATTTCACGGCGGGCGGCGACGTGGATATCTCCGCGGATCTTCAGCTCGCGCTGACCGAGGTCGGCAAGCGCGGCGGCGGCGTCCTCTACATCCCGGCAGGCGTCTATCTGCTTGACGCTCCGGTCTCCGTCCCTGCGGGCGTGGAACTGCGCGGCGCGAGCTCGGTCGCAAACCGCGGTCAGGGCGGTCTTGACGCCGGCACGCTGATCATTTCCGCCTACGGTATGGGCGGCAAGGCATCCGATACCGCGCTCGTCACCCTCGCCGGTGAAAACAGCGGCGTCAACGGCATCCGCTTCACCTACTACAAGAACGGCCCCACGATCTGCAAGACGACCCCCTACGTCGTCCGCGGCAAGGCTTCCGGCGTCTATATGGTCAACTGCGGCATTTCCGCGGCTGCCTACGGCGTCGACTTCAGCAGCTGCGACAACCACTTCATCAAGAAGCTGGTCGGCTGCTGCTACTCCAACATGGTCAAGGTCGGCGGCAAGAACGGTTACGTTGAGGGCAACCTCCAGAACGGCACCGCC
Organism: Lachnospiraceae bacterium; assembly: GCA_024404495.1. GTDB lineage: Bacteria > Bacillota > Clostridia > Oscillospirales > CAG-272 > CAKRZE01. The sequence goes on along the minus strand of JAKSPT010000002.1, from coordinate 90,156 downwards.
ATTTCGAGAAGCGCCGTCCCGAACGCGCAGGGCTGGATCTCCGAGGGCGACCTCTTCACGCTCCTCTTCGACCCGATCACCCGTCAGCGCTGCACCTATATGATCATCGAGAAGGCAGAGGGCGAGGTCGTTTACAACACCTTCTGCTACGGCTGCAACGCCCTCCTCCGCGTCTCCGGATCGAAGGACGTCTTCTTGTTCAACCTCGGCGCCGACAACATCGGCGGCACCTATATGACCTTCAGCAACAGCTTCGTTTCGGGTTGCAACCTGATGCGCTACAACGGCAATTCCTACAGCGCCGACAAGGCGAGCGGTCTTGCGATCTACAACCGTCTGACCATCGGCGACAAGAACGAAAAATCGCTTCTCCAGTAACCGATCCGTCCCGCGCCCTTCCCTCCGGGGAAAGGGCGCGGGACCTTTGCTTCTCTTCCCCCCCGCTGCCGTCTGCCTTTTCACCAAAGGACCAAAATTACATTTGCGAAAATCGTGCATTCTTATCACTTGACAAAATGCCCGCAAATATGGTAAAATGATTGATAATCAAAAAAACAGAATCTTCAAAGGAGAGCGTCATTATGGCAACTTATTATCAGGACGTATCGCATACCTTCAGCGAGTATCTGCTGGTTCCCGGCTATTCCTCCGCGGACTGCATTCCCGCAAACGTCAGTCTGAAAACTCCTCTTACCAAGTTCAAAAAGGGAGAAGAGCCCGCGATCTCGATGAACATCCCGCTGACCTCCGCGATCATGCAGGCAGTCTCGGGTGACCGTCTTGCCATTGCCCTCGCGAAAGAAGGCGGCGTCTCCTTTATTTACGGATCCCAGTCGATCGCCGACGAGGCGGCGATGGTCAAGCGCGTCAAGGATTACAAGGCGGGCTTCGTCACCAGCGATTCCAACATCCGTCCCGACAATACCCTTGCCGATATCCTTGCCCTCAAGGAAAAGAACGGTCACTCCACCGTCGCCGTCACCGAGGACGGCACCGCGAACGGCAAGCTGCTCGGCATCGTCACCGGCAGAGACTACCGCGTCAGCCGTATGTCCCTCGACGCTCCCGTTTCTTCCTTTATGACCCCCCTCGAAAAGCTGATCACCGCTCCCGCGGACACCTCCCTGAAGGTCGCGAACGATATCATCTGGGAGCATAAGCTCAATTCCCTCCCGATCGTCAGCGACGACGGCAGACTGATCTGCTTCGTCTTCCGCAAGGACTACACCGAGCACAAGGAAAATCCGAACGAGCTGCTTGACAGCAAGAAGCGCTACATCGTCGGCGCGGGCATCAACACCAGAGACTACGCCGAGCGCGTTCCCGCTCTCGTCGAGGCAGGTGCCGATATCCTCTGCATCGACTCCTCCGAGGGCTTCTCCGAATGGCAGAAGCGCACCCTCGCGTGGATCCGCGCAAATTACGGCGACACCGTAAAGGTCGGCGCGGGCAACGTCGTTGACGGCGAAGGCTTCCGCTTCCTCGCCGAGTGCGGCGCGGACTTCGTCAAGGTCGGCATCGGCGGCGGTTCGATCTGCATCACCCGTGAGACCAAGGGCATCGGACGCGGACAGGCCTCCGCGCTGATCGACGTCTGCAGAGAGCGCGACAAGTATTTTGAAGAGACCGGCGTCTACGTTCCGGTCTGCTCCGACGGCGGTATCGTCCACGACTACCACATGACCCTCGCGCTCGCGATGGGCGCCGACTTCATGATGCTCGGCAGATATTTCGCCCGCTTTGACGAATCCCCCACCGCGAAGATCAACATCGACGGCACGCTCCGCAAGGAGTACTGGGGCGAAGGCTCCAACCGTGCCCGCAACTGGCAGCGTTACGACCTCGGCGGCGCCGCGAAGCTCTCCTTTGAGGAAGGCGTCGATTCCTACGTCCCCTACGCCGGCAAGCTTTCCGACAACGTGCAGCTCTCCCTCGCGAAGGTCCGCTCCACGATGTGCAACTGCGGCGCGCTCACGATCCCCGAGCTGCAGAAAAAGGCAAAGCTCACGCTCGTTTCCGCCGTCTCGATCGTCGAGGGCGGCGCGCACGACGTTCTTCTGAAAAACTCCGGCAAGCAGTGGTAATCAGTCTCGCCGCTTCTTCCGCAAAAACAGAAAAAGGAGGGGTTTGAGATATGACGCTAAAGAAACAAAAAATCGAAGGGCAGACGCTCGACAAGGAGCGCGCCCTGTACGGTCTGAAAAGAACCGAGGTCCGCGACTGCGTTTTTGCGGGTCCCGCCGACGGCGAATCCGCGCTGAAGGAATGCCGTGATATCGCGGTGAGAAACTGCTCGTTCTCGCTCCGCTATCCGCTGTGGCACGATATCGGATTCGTTCTCGCCGATTCGACGATGGACGAAAAAACCCGCGCGCCGATCTGGTACTCCGAAAAGGGCCGGATCGAAAACACCGAGATCACGGGCGTCAAGTGCCTCAGAGAATGCCGCAATATCACCCTGACCGGCGTCAAAGCAGTCTCTCCCGAGTTCGGCTGGAAATGCCGCGGGCTGAAGATCACCGACTCCGAGATCGAATCCGAATATTTCCTGATGGGCTCGGACAAGATCCGCATCACCGGGCTGAAAATGAAGGGCAAATATTCCTTCCAGTACTGCCGGAATGTTTCGATCGCCGACTCCGAGTTCGACACGAAGGACGCCTTCTGGCACACGAAAAACGTCACCGTAAAGAATTCGGTCATCCGGGGCGAATACCTCGGCTGGTATTCCGACGGTCTGACGCTGATCGGCTGCACGATCGTCGGCACGCAGCCGCTCTGCTACTGCAAAAACCTCACGCTCGTTGACTGCACGATGGAGGAAACCGACCTTTCGTTCGAGTATTCCGACGTGAAGGCGACCGTGAACGGCAATATCGTTTCGGTCAAGAACCCGAAATCCGGCGAGATCGTCGCCGATTCCTTCGGTGAGATCCTCTTCACCGACGACGCCGTTTGCGAATGCAAGGCGAAGGTCATTACGAAAAACGCATAACGTCCGAACCGTTTCCGACCGGAAACGGTTCTTTTTTATTGGTTCTTTCTGCTTTTTTGGTGCGTGAAGATTGATTGCCTTCTTCCGCGTCTGCTTCTCTTCAGACGACGCCCTTCGAGCGCGTCCGGAGCGCAAACGGAACGCGTCGTAGCGCGCTGACGCCCGTCTTCGAGCGCGTCCGAAGCGCAAACGGAATGCGTCGTAGGGCGGGGCCTTGTGTCCCGCCGCGATAAATCAGGCAAAAGGCGAAGTGGTGAGCAGGGTACGTCACCGTGCTTGATACGGAGAAATCGCTCTTCCCTTTCAGATCCCGAATTCAGCCGCTGCGGCGGCATAAATCAAAGGAATCATAATCAACCCATAGAACCAATCATTATTCCGGAAAAGAACCGCTCTTCGTATCCCGGCTCGTGACGTATTACGCTCTCTGCCCTGCCGCTCGCTCTCCTGTCGCGGCGGGACACAAGGCCCCGCCCTACGACATCGCCCGAAGTCACGCGGGCGAGAACGAGGAAAGCAGAACCCGAAGCTGATCTGTATGAGGTGTCCCGTTGAGAGAAAGGAAACGGAAGAGAACAAAGCCTCTCCGGGCGCGTCCGCTTTTCTTTTCGGTCCGGTTGTTCTTACCCCCGCCGTTCCAAAACCCCGATATGAATGAAGAACCTTATTCTTGACAACGGGATTTCCGTGCTGTATAATAAAGACGTACGGTAATCTTTGGTTAAACGTTTTTCCACTTTGCCGGGCAATCTCCGGCAGAGACCTCCCGAAAGGACGATCAACAAATGAAAAATACCTTCGGCAGCTCCGTTACCGCGACGATATTCGGCGAAAGCCACGGCCCCGGACTCGGCATCATTCTCGACGGCATCGCCCCCGGGCTTGAAGTTGACGAGAATTATATCCGTTCCCGCCTCTCTCTCCGCCGCCCGACCGGAGCGGTTTCGACCTCGCGCAGAGAACCCGACCGCTTTCAGATCATTTCGGGCGTCTGGAACGGCAAAACGACCGGAACGCCGCTCTGCATCATGATCCCGAACGAGTGTGCCCGCTCCGGGGATTATGAAAAAACGATACGCCTCCCCCGCCCGGGCCACGCCGACTATACCGGGCACGTCAAGTACCACGGCTTTGAAAATCCCTACGGCGGCGGGCATTTCAGCGGCAGAGTGACGGCAGCCCTCGTCGCGGGCGGCGCGATCCTGATGAGCGCGCTCGAAAAGAAGGGCATTCAGATCGGTACGCACGCCGCACGGGTCGCCGGGATCGACGATATCCCCTTCGGCGACCTCGATAAGGACGTTCCCGCCCTCAATTCCAAGGTCTTTCCGATCCTTGACGACGAGGCGTGCAAAAAGATGAAGGCGGCGATCCTCGAAGCCGCCGCCGACGGCGACAGCGTCGGCGGGATCCTCGAAACCGCCGTCATCGGAATGCCTGCCGGCGTGGGAGAGCCGTGGTTCGACTCGGTGGAGGGCGTTTTCGCGCACGCGCTCTATTCGATCCCTGCCGTCAAGGGCGTGGAATTCGGCGGCGGCTTTGGGCTCGCCGAGCTGCGCGGCAGTCAGGCAAACGATCCCTTCACGGTGGAAAACGGGAAGATCGTCACGAAAACGAACCGCTGCGGCGGCATTCTCGGCGGCATCACGACCGGAATGCCGATCGTGTTCCGCACGGCGATCAAGCCGACCCCCTCCATTTTCCGGGAGCAGGAATCGGTCGACCTCGTCACCGGGGAGCCGATGCCGCTCAAGCTCTGCGGCAGACACGATCCCGCCATCGTCCACCGGGCGCGCGCGGTCGTGGACGGCGTGACCGCCATCGTCCTCGCCGATCTGCTCGCGACCCGCTACGGCACCGACTGGATCGCGCAGAAATAAAAAACGCAGGAGGTTCTCTGATGGAATACGGCTGTATCGGCAATCCGCTCGGACACAGTTACTCCGAGGAGATCCACCGTCTGATCGGCGGTTACCGGTATGAACTGAAGCAGCTCCGCGAAGACGAGCTGCCGGGCTTCTTCGCCGACGCGGATTTCAAGGGAGTCAACGTCACGATCCCGTATAAGCAGGCGGTCATCCCGTATCTCGACGGGATCTCAGACCGTGCCGGACGGATCGGCGCCGTCAATACGGTCGTCCGCCGGGACGGCAGACTTTACGGCGACAACACCGATTATATCGGGCTTTCCGCGCTGCTTTCCCGCGAAAAAATCGACCTGAAAGCGAAAAAGGTCCTGATCCTCGGCACCGGAGGCACGGCGAAAACCGCCTCTGCCGTCGCGGAGGATCTCGGCGCCCGCGAGATCGTGCGGGTCAGCCGGACGGGAAGGGACGGCGCGGTCACCTACGCCGACGCCGCTTCGCGTCACGCCGACGCGGAGATCCTTCTCAACGCCACTCCCTGCGGAATGTACCCGGAGCTCGCGCCCGCGCCGACCGACCCGGACCTTTTCCCGAAGCTGGAAGGCGTGGTCGACGTCGTTTACAATCCGCTCCGCACCACGCTTCTCCTCGAAGCGGAAAAGCGCGGGCTGAAAACCGCGGGCGGGCTCTATATGCTCGTTTCGCAGGCGGTCGCCGCCGCGTCGCTTTTCTTTCCCGACCGTGCCCCCGCCGATACGGAAGCCGTTTACCGTGCTCTGCTCCGGAAAAAGCGGAATCTCGTTCTCATCGGGATGCCGACCTGCGGGAAATCCACGGTCGGAAAAAAGGCAGCCTTCCTTTCCGAAAAGCGTTTTTTCGATACCGACGCGCTTTTCCGGGAAAAATACGCGCTTTCCCCGGCGGCGTATATCGGCATTCACGGCGAAAAAGCCTTCCGCGACGCGGAGGCGGAGACCGTCGCCGGGATCGCCGGGGAAAATTCCTCGGTGATCGCGGTCGGCGGCGGAACGGTACTGCGGGAGGAGAACGTCGCCGCGCTGAAGAAAAACGGCGTCCTCGTCTGGCTCGACCGCCCGCTTTCCCTGCTCCGCCCGAGCGCAAGGCGCCCGCTTTCAAGCGACGCGGAAAAGCTTGCGGCGCTTTATCGCGAACGCCGTCCGATCTACGAGGCGGCAGCCGATCTGCGCATCGACGCCTCCGGAACGGTCTCGGAAGTCATCGCCGATCTGCTCGGCAAGAATCTGATCTGAAAGGAGCCCCCCATGAAGATACTCGTCGTCAACGGCGCGAACCTGCACCTGCTCGGCATCCGGGAACCGGAGATCTACGGGACCTCCTCCTACGCCGATCTCGTTTCCCTGCTCCGCGCAGACGCTGCGGAAAACGGGGATACCGTCTCCTTCTTTCAGTCGAATCACGAGGGGGAGCTCGCCGACCGGATCGCGCAGGCGTATTTCGACGGGACCGAAGGCATCGTCATCAATCCCGGCGCCTTCACCCATACCTCGGTCGCCCTCCGCGACGCGATCGCGTCGGTCGGGATCCCGACGGTCGAAGTGCATATTTCCGACGTTTCGGCAAGAGAGGATTTCCGTCAGGTCAGTTTCCTTCGCGGCGTCTGCGTCGGAACCGTTTCCGGTCGGGGTTTTGACGGTTACCTCGACGCGATCCGCCTTCTGAAAGGCACCGATCGGGAGAGGTCTTAAAACAATGAACGTCGTTTTCCAACCCTCCCGCGCGTCCGGAACCGTTTCCGCGCCGCCCTCCAAAAGCTATGCGCACCGCTGTCTGATCTGCGCGGCGCTTGCCGACGGGGAAAGCAGGATCGGAGGAATTTCGGAGTCCGACGATATCGCCGCAGAGCTGACCTGTCTGCGCACGCTCGGCACGGGGATCAACGTCTCCGAAGACGGGACGGCTACGGTACGGGGCTTTGACCGGAGCGTTGTCCGCGGGTCCGGACGGAAATTCGATCTTCCGTCTCTTCCCCTCGACTGTTACGAGTCGGGCAGCACCCTGCGTTTTCTGATCCCGCTCGCCATGTCGCTGAAGGGAAAAACCGTGTTTACCGGCACGGAGCGGCTCCTTTCCCGCCCGCTCGGCGTATATGAAAAGATCGCCGCGGAGCAGGGACTGACCTTTTCCCGCTCGGCACGTTCCCTGACCGTATGCGGGGGACTCCGCCCGGGGAATTTCGTCATTTCCGGCGCAGAAAGCAGCCAGTTCGCGTCGGGGCTGCTCCTTGCTCTGCCGCTTCTGCACGGAGACAGCACACTGACCGTTCTGCCCCCCGTCACGAGCGCCCCCTATATTGAAATGACCCTCTCCGTTCTGCGGGCTTTCGGCATCCGGATCGAACGGAACGGGCAATATTCGTATTCCGTTCCCGGCGATCAGACCTGCCGTCCGTCGTCGTTTACCGTCGAGGGCGACTGGTCGAACGCCGCCGCTCTGCTCGCTCTCGGACCGGACGTTACCGTCATCGGACTTGATCCGGACAGCCTGCAGGGAGATAAGATCGCCGTCAGACACCTTGAGGCGCTCCGGAGTGGCACGCCGGAAATCGACCTTGCCGACTGCCCCGACCTCGGTCCCGTTCTGTTTGCCGCCGCGGCTTCGGAACACGGCGCGCGGTTCGTTCACACCGAAAGACTCCGGCTGAAAGAATGCGACCGCGTCGCGGCGATGGAGGAAGAGCTGAAAAAGTGCGGCGTGACGCTTTCGGTCGGAAAGGACAGCGTCACCGTCCCCGGCGGTCAGCTCCGCGCCCCCTCCGTTCCCCTATCCTCCCATAACGATCACCGGATCGTCATGGCGCTTTCGGTCATCCTTTCCCGCTTCGGCGGCGTTCTTGACGGCGCGGAGGCGGTGAACAAGAGCTTTCCCGCCTATTATGACACGCTGAAAACGCTCGGACTTTCCGCTTCTCTCCTGTAAATCAAAGCGCGGACACCTCACGGTATCCGCGCTTTTCTTTTATTCGATAGACGAGGATTGTTTGAAAACCCGTAAAAACATTCTGTTTTAGTTTTGCAACAACCATTCATACTCGCTTGGAATCGCATTTGTTTTCGTAAGGTCGATAATTTCATCAGAAGTTTCAGCCCAAATGCTCAAAATATTGGAATGAATTTTCTGCATCTTTTTTATGACACGTGACGCTTCATAGATATCCGTACTCAAATATTTTGTTGGTTTGGTCGAACCATTTTGCTGTTGTATTAGTGCATTTGGTTGTCCTTCTGCCAGCATTAAACGTTCATATATTTGATACAGTTTAGGGCATTGTTCTTCCAATAAAGAAACAATGGATGGGTATACTGTTTTGTCGATTATATCTTTTGGAGCATAATATGCCGTCAGCTTTTTATCTATAGGGTTTACATAAATATGATTACACTTGTCAATATCCACAATGCACCCGTGGATCGTCCCGTCGCCGCCGATCTTTTTTATTTCATCCGCGACTACTTTTTGATATTCTGTGTATTTCATAAGCGGGGTATTTATATTGGCAATTACAGAACCCATATTATCATAGAAATACTGAACGCTATTTCCGGGAAGAGGTTTCATACTTCCGCCGTTCAATATCGACAAGACGCCCTTCTTCGTTTGAACCAAAAAGCAGTAATACCCTCTTTTTTTCAACATCGTAATCGGGTAATCTCGCGTAAACGTCATCATTATGTTTTTTCCGCGATAGAAATCACAATACTGTTCCCTGGTAATCGAATAAATTCCGTCATCATAGTCCGAAAAACAATCATAATCGCCATCCAGCAATAATGATTTCAAATGAGGATTTTTATTGCTGTAACCAATCTGATTGTCCGCATAAAGGCGATAGCACCCGTCATCATAAAACTGATTTTTATGAGTGTGTCCGTTTACAAATACCAGATTATCATCGCAGTCGCCGTTTTCGCTCCAATCGCTTTTCGGGGTATGCGTCATTATTATGGCGTTTTTCGTAGTCAGGATGGGAAGCAACCGGTCATATAAATGAGCAAATTTTTCCGATTCTTTGATTTCTTCCTCTCTTGTCACCACATCCAGATATATTCCTTGATTTGCATTGAAGATTTCATTCTGTCCGGAAAAACCCAGACCGCCAAAAATCACATATCGCGCCTTTCTCAAATCATCTGTTAACTGTTTATCTGTTTTTCTGCAAAGATCTTCGTATGGTATCGTTCTTACGCTTGCTGACGGATTCTCCCATATCCTATAGTCATTCCGATACAGAATACCGTTTTGAAGCAGATACATACCGTGCTTTTCTATTAGCTCACGATATATTCCTGTTATTTCCGAAAAGGTTTTTCCTCCAATACCCCACAAATCATGATTTCCGAGAGTAAAAACAACGACACACTGCGAACTTTTCGCCGCTGATAGACATTTCACAAACAAGCGAAAAATGTTGAAATCAGAGGACACATCTCCGGCAATCAACAAAAGAGACTCTGCTTCTTCGGCGATTGTTCTGGCAATTTTATCAATCACATAAAACACGTCGTTTTCGGTGACGCATCCGGCATTCATTATTTTATGCATCAAATGAAGATCGGAAATATAATGAACTCTTTGACAATGACTGTCGTAATCCGTGAAGCCCAACAAACTTTTATCTTCGTGAGAACTTACGATTTCTCTGCTTTCAGATAAAATCAGTTCTGTTTCTTTTTCATTTCGTTCTGTTTCCGCAAAACTCCATGCGCTACCAAGCAAAAGCGAGCAGGGCTCATATTTGATATGCATCTTTTTGCAAAGATTGCTTGTTAATCTTACACCCGTAAAATCAATGTCCGAACCGCTCTCGAGATTCTGTAAGCCGTCGCAGGAAATCAAATAGGCATCAGATAAATCGTTTTTCAAAAACGAAACGAAATCAAAAAAATATTGAAAGCTTTTTTTGACGGTTTTAACTTCATTCTCATTGGTATCATACCAACGAATGGATACCAGAAATTCATTCTTCCGGTATCTTTTGCTTATTTCATAGCGACATTTATGATATGAAAGCAGTGGCAATACGGTGGTTTCATCAATCATATATCCGGAATAATCGATATTATCCATATTTTCCAGACACTTTGAAAAATCACAATGTCTGAGATTGCCTTTACGGTATGTTGCAAAATCCTCAAACGATTCAAAATATCTGTTAAATGTTGCGACCCATTTATTGCCTGAATACTCTGATATCTCCTCGCAGAAGAAATGTGTAGCCGGATCAAATTTCCCACGCACATAGAAAACAGGCTTTTCGTCCCCAATCTTGTGCTTAATATCTCGATAAATTTTTCTGATTTTTTTAATCCCATAGGAATGCGGAAATCGCTTTAAGGCATCAAGAATAATCTCAGGATCAAAAATAACGCATAAGCTTGACAGAAAACTATTATCCAAATAGATATCAGAAGCCATCAGTTCTATTATCGAATCAAAACAGAATTTTTCCCGAGAAAACTCTGTCAGATAGCAAGACAAAAAGAACTGATAATCCATTGTGTCTGCGATTACAGAATGACTGTACTTATCAATCAGACCAATCAAGTCTTTTCCGCTGTGACAATTCAGATACTTTTTTCTCCAATTACAACACAATTTATGAGTTTTTTCTCTTTCCCGATATTCGCTCATCTCGGCATCTGTAATCAATGAAAGATACTCGTCTATCGTTTCAGTGGTAAATGCCTTTTTGGAAAAAAGTCTTTCTTTGTCGATTTCATATTTTGAAATCAGCTTATCCTCCGGGCAAAAGGAATAACAGGATTCGTCATATACCGATCCGTTCAGGTACTCATAATACTCATCAAACGAATCAAAATATTTATTATCCACTTGAAAGCAATCAGCGGAGGGAGGCATCACTTTCGATATTCGTTCTTCAACAAAGAACCGGTTAGAAATAATATCAAAACCTCTACGATCGGTCAAAAGAAGTCCGCTTTCTCTTTCATATTTTGCGAGAATCGGATTATACTTATCTTCTTCAGAAATATCCAAAGGCGAAATCTGTTTTTCTTTCAAACGTGTAATCTCTTTTTGTATTGTTTGTTTTTCCATAATTTCGAGCGCTTTCTTTTTTACAAAACGAAAAGGCGGTATACAAATCAGTATAATGCCATTGCTTTTCCGGTTCTGACTTATCAAACATCATTCGCCGCATAGCACTTCACTGGGTTGTACACCGCTTTATCTTTTTCCCGCGCTAATATTTATGCTTTTTATTTTTTCTCGCTGACCGTGCGCAGGAACTCGCCGTAGGCGGCGATCACGTCCTCCTCGTGCGCGTCCTCGGTGCGCTTGCAGATCTCGTTCACGCAGTGGCGGCAGGCGAGAAGCGCGGTCATCACGGCGTCCTGCCCGATACGGCGGTAACGCTCGACCGGATCGGCGTCGTCGGCATCCTCCGAAAAGATGATCGTTTCAAAATCGGGGATGATCGAGCGGAAGTGATAAAGCGCCTCGTAATAATACAACATCGCCTTGCGGTTGATATCCTTCGTCGGGATCTCCTCCAGCCGGATGTCCTCCGCGTTCATCGCGGCAGCAGACGCGCCGTCTGTCAGCGGTCGAACTGTACCTCGCTGACCTTGCGGAGGTAGTCGCCGTAAGCCTCGATGATCTCCTCCTCGTGCGCGTCCTCGGTGCGCTTGCAGATCTCGTTCACGCAGTGGCGGCAGATGAGGAGCGCATCCGTCACGGCGTCCTGCCCGATACGGCGGTAACGCTCGACGGGATCGGCGTTCAGGGCGTCTTCGGAATAGATGATCGTTTCAAGCTCGGGGATGATCGAGCGGAAATGATAAAGCGCCTCGTAATAATACAGCATCGCCTTGCGGTTGATATCCTTCGTCGGGATCTCCTCCAGACGGATATTCTCCGCGTTCATCGCGGCAGCAGACGCGCCTTCTGTCAGCTCCTCGGCGTCAACGTTTCCGCATTCGATCTCGTACGCCTTCTCGAACATTCCGCTTCCGGTGATGATCTCCGGGATGATGATCTTATAGAATCTGTCCGCGTATTCGTCTTTCGCGGGCGCGGCTTTCGTTCCGCTCTTTTTTTCGAGGAAGAAGCGGATCAGCCGGATGACGCCGAAAACGGCAAGCGCGATCACCGCAAAGGTCAGAAGATAAACGGCGATCATACCGAAGCCGTTGGAAACGATCTTCTCGTACCAATTAAACGCAAGCGACGGCTTGATGGGATCGACGTACAGCAGCCGGTCGGAAACGGCGGCGGTCAGAAGCGCGGAAACGAGAGCAGGGACGCAGATCTCCGCGAGCTTTCTCTCTCCTTCTTTTCTTTCCCGGTTCATTTCTTCCAGTCTGCTTTCGATCGGGTACAGGCTTTTTTCAATACTTTGTCCGATTTTGAACGATTTCAAGACTTTTTCCTCCGTAATTGTCGTAATGATCCCGATGATATGATGCCCGTGGGAGACGGAGCGGTGATTCTCCGTTTTTTCTTATTGTACCATAGGCTTTTCAAAAATGCAATACAAAATACGGATCCCTCACTCTTTCTTTCGGAAACGCCGTGCGATCTTTTCCGCCCGCCTTGACAGAATCCGGAAACGGTATTACAATACATACAATATATAACCGGAGGAACAGAATGAACCGTCCGCTCGGAACCGCCCGCTTCCATCTGCCCGGGCTCTTTGCATTTTACGAATTCTATCAGGCGTTTTTCCCGCTTTTCTTCAGCCGCCCGGAATATTTTTACCCGGACGCCGCGATCGCCTCGGTCTACGGCGCACCCGCCGGCTGTATCTGGGGCGGCGGCAGAGTGGGAGACGGCGAAAACAACGCGGAGGACGTTCTCGCCCTGCTCGGGGAGTACGGCATCTCCGCCCGGCTCACCTTCAGCAATTCCCTGCTGCGGCCCGAGCATCTTTCCGACCGGAAATGCAATCGTCTCTGTTCGCTTTTTGAAAAGAAGGGCTTGGAAAGCGGCGTTCCGAACGGCGTCATCGTCCATTCGGAGCTTCTGACCGACCGTCTGAAAAAAGAATACCCCGGGCTGTATCTCGTCTCCTCGACGACGAAGGTACTGACCGATTTTGACGATTTCAAAGCCGAGCTTGACCGGGACGAATTCCGTTTCGTCGTTCCCGATTTCCGGCTGAACAAACGGTTCGACCGGCTCGCTTCCCTCTCCGACGCCGAAAAAGCGAAAGTGGAATTCCTCTGCAACGAATGCTGCGATATCGGCTGTACCGAAAGAAAAGCCTGCTACGAAAACGTCAGCCGAAAATGCCTCGGCGAGCCCTGTCCCGACCATATCTGCCGCGCGCCGGGCGGCAGCGAGGGTTATCGGTTCTCGCGGGCGATGGAAAGCCCCGCCTTCATCGGGACCGACGCCATCCGGGACGTTTATCTGCCGATGGGCTTTTCCGACTTCAAGATCGAGGGGCGCGGGCTCGGCAGCGCCGTGCTTCTGGAATTTTTACTGTATTATCTGACGAAGCCGGAATACCGGCTGAAGGTCAGAGAAGAGCTCTATCTCGACAGTATGCTCGATCTGTTCTGATCTTTTTCGCAAAAACAGACCGGAAAGAGAATCCGTATTTCTCTTTCCGGTCATTTTTCATTGTTCTGTTTCGTAGGGCCATGAAAGGATCCCGCCGAATTCAACGATATTCGTATAGCCGAGTCCGGCAAGGGTCTGCGCCGCCGCCTTGCTTCTGACGCCGCCGCGGCAGTAAACGAGGATCAGCCGGTCTTTGTCGGGCAGCTCCTTTTCCGCCCGCTCTCCGAGCTCCTCGACCGGGATCACGACCGCGCCGGGGATATGCCCCTCCGCGTATTCCTCTTCGGTGCGCACGTCAAGGATCAGATATCCGTTTTCCGTATCCATGATCCGCTTGGCTTCCTCCGGGGAGACCTGACGGTACGGGTCAGCGGGTTCCGGCTGCGTTTCCGGCGCCGTTCCGGGCGCGGGTTCCGGTATTGTTTCCGTTCCGGGCGCTTCCGTGACCGCTTCGGTTTGCGTCACCGGCGGATCGGTATCCTGCCTTTCCGTGGTTTCCGGCTCCCCGCCGGGAACCGCGCATCCGGCAAGCAGCAGGCATAAAACGACAGCCGCGAGGAATCCGCCGGCACTTTTTCTTTTCATGGGATTTCCTTTCTTCTGCCGTCACCAGACAAACGGGATCAGACGGAATCTGACCTTTTTTTCGTATTCACGGTATCCCGGCAGACCTTCTTCCAATATCGCTTCCTCGTCTTTGATCCTTCTGACCAGAAGCGCGGGGAACGGGAGCATCACGAGAAACGCCGGCACGGAACCGAGCACGAGCGGCATTGCCCAGAAAAGCAGCACCACGGAAAAATACATCGGATGCCGCACAAGCCCGTACAGCCCCGACGAGATCACCTTCTGCCCCTCCTGCACCTCCACGGTCCGGGAAAGATAAGCGTTTTCCCGCATCACCTCGGCGTAGAGCCCGTAGCAGCCGACGAACAGAACGCACGCCGCCGCGATCAGCCATGCCGGAAGGTGCGACCATCCGAACCGGAAATCCAACCCGGCAAGCACGAAGCACGCGATGAATTCAAGCGCGGAAAGAGCGACAACGGTCTTCTGCACGCCCGACTTTTCCCTGCTGTTCAGCCGCTTTTCCAAAAGATCCGGCGCCCTGAAGAACAGCACGGCACCGAGGATCAGCATCGGCAGGAACAGGATCGCGATCAGCCTCCACGCGCCGGGGAACCGGACCGTTCCGGCAGGGACGAAAAGAAGCAAACCGAGCAGAAAAAGTCCGGCAAGAAACTTGGAAAGCGCTCCGATCAGCAGTTTTCGTTTCATCGTCGTTCCCTCTTTTCAGGCAGTCGGAAATCAGACCGTCACGGCGGCAAGGCTCGTCAGTGTGCCGAACGTCCGTCCGGTCCTTTTTCACATAAAATTGTATCACAGTTCCCTCAAAAACGCAAGAGGCTTTCACGCGCTTTTCCTCTCCGGCATTTTTCCGCAAAAAAGGGATACCGCCCGTTTCTGCAGTACCCCTTCGTTTTTATTCCGCCTCGTTCTGCGCGCCGTCATCCCCGCTCGGGTCTTCTTTCCCGTTCTCCCACGGGGTGCCGTTTCCGGATGCCTTGAAGTTGTAGACCGGCTTCATGACCTCGATCACGTCCACGGTATCGCGGATCACGTCGATGATGTCCTCAAGCGATTTATACGCCATCGGCGCCTCGTCGATCGTATCGGGATTAACGGAAGTCGTATAGATTCCCTCCATCGCCGCGCGGTAGGTCTCCATATCGAGCGTTTCCTTCGCCGTGGCTCTCGACATCACGCGCCCCGCGCCGTGGGGAGCGGAAAAGTTCCACTCGGGATTGCCGCGTCCGGTCGCGATGACCGAACCGTCGCGCATATTGATCGGGATGAGGACCTTCTCGCCCGCGTGCGCTGCGATCGCGCCCTTGCGGAGGATCCTTTCCCCGGTGTCTATGTAGTTGTGAACGGTATGGAAGGACTCGACGGCGGTCATTCCGGTCCTTTCGAGAATGATTTCCGCCATCCGCTCGCGGCTTCTGCGGGCAAATGCCTGACAGATCTCCACGTCGTGAAGGTAGTCGTCAAGATAAGTGCCGTAAAGCCAACAGAGGTCCTCGGGGACGTCGGGATCCTTTGACTTGAATTCCTTTTTGAGCGCCTTCAGCGTATCCTGAATCTCTGCGCGCCTTCCCTGCTCCTTGTAGGTACGGATGATCTCCTCACACTTATTGAAGTACTCTTCTTTTCCGGAATGCAGATCGACCGCGAGCTGCTGATAGATCTCGGCGACCTGTTTGCCGAGGTTCCGGCTTCCGGAATGGATGACGAGATAAAAGGTGCCGTCCGCCGCTTTGTCCACCTCGATGAAGTGGTTCCCGCCGCCGAGCGTACCGAGCGACCGCTCCAGCCGTTTGGCGTCGCGGAGTGAACGGTAACAGCGCAGTCCGGTCAGATCGAAGCGCTCCATCCTTCCCTCCCAGACCTTCTTTCCGGAGGGAATGAAATGGCACGCCCCGTCAAGCTTTTCAAAATCGAGCTCCCTGTCGGCAAGTTTCACGGTGTACATCCCGCACCCGATATCGACCCCGACCACGTTGGGGCACGCCCGGTCGGTGACCGTCATCGTCGTCCCGATCGTACAGCCCTTGCCCGCGTGAACGTCGGGCATGACGCGGACCTTGGCATTCTCGGTCAGCGGGGAGTCGCACATTCTGCGGATCTGCTCGATCGCCGCGTCCTCGACCACCTTCGCATAGCAGACGGCGGTCGTGACTTTTCCCTGTATGTCAAACATCAAAATCCCCTTCTTCCGTCTGTTTTCCGCCCCTCATGAGTCCGAGGAGCTGGGAGAGCATATCTCCGCTCCCGTTCAGCGTGATATTGCCGACGTTTTCGCAGATGTGCTCCACATATTCCAGTTCCTTCAGCTTGTAAAGCGTACGGTTCTCCTCCATCAGCTTCGCCGTGTTCAGAAGCGAACGGGTAGAGGCGACCTCTTCGCGGCGGGTGATGACGTTTGCCTGCGCCTTCTTTTCCGCGAGCAGGACCGTGTTCATGATATCGCGGATCTCGCCGGGAAGGATGATATCCTTGACCCCGGCGTCCTTGATCTCCACGAAGAGCTCGTTTTCCTTCTCCTTCAGCTTTTCGCATACGAAGCGGGAAAGACCGTCCTTGTTTTCGAGGATCTCGTCGAGCCTGTATCTGCCGACGTAATCGCGAAGGGCAAGCTGTGCCGCGACGTGCATCTGTTCCTCATAGTTGTCGATCTCGGTCAGGACCCGGACGAAATCGGTTACGCGGTAATTGCAGACGAAATTGATGCGGAGCGCCACCTTATCCTGCGTCATGATCTCCTGCCCGGTGATCTCCATCTTCGTCAGACGGGTATCGACGGTATTGACCTCCACCTTCACGCCCGTCCTCCAGAAATAATAGGTCCCCGGTTCGAGAACGCGGACGAAGCGGTTATCGAGGAACAGCCTCCCTCTCTGATACTCCGCCACCTCGATCCTCTCGTACAGCGAGGGATGAAGCGACTCGAACAGATATCTCGGAACGTCTTCCCCGACTTCGGGGGAGGAGACGTCCACGGAACGGAATTCGTGAGCATCCTTTCCGTTCCAGAAGGCGTGTTTTCCGCGCGTGCGGAGGACGCCCGCAAATCTCCCGTTCACGAAATGGAGAACGAGCTCCTCGTCGTTGACCTCGGCGACCGTGACCTGCGAAGCGAACGCCTCGTCCTCCAGCAGTACGTCGAGCGGGCACCCGGCGCAGACGATCTCGCCTCCGAGCTCCGAGACCTCGACCGTTTTCCCACCCCAAAGGAGATATTTTCCCGCGCCGACGGTGCGGACGTATTTTCCGTTCTTAAAAAGAAAGCCCTTCTGTTTTTCGTTGATAATAACCTTTTTCATAATATGTTATCCTTTCGGTATGATTTTCGTTCGCTTATCCGCGGGAAAACGGCGGCGGGAACGTTGAGCCGCTCCTTTCAAAGACGGGACGCAAGGTCTGATCTTTGTCGGGATACGGCGGTATCCCCTCCCCGGCAGGGCCGTTTCCCCGCTGTCCGGCATTTCTGCCGGACGGGATAAGCGTTTTTTCGGAGCAATTTTTACACCAATCCACTGGCGATACGCACAAAAAGCGGCGCACGGCAGGATTCGAACCTGCGATATAGCGGGGAGTTGAACCCCATCACTGTGCGTGATTGCCCTTTGCAAATCCGGAAACCGCCATACGCTTCGGAATCTCCCCGCGCAGCGCGGTGATTTCATTCACCCGTTTCCGTTTCCGCAATACCATCATACCATAGAAAACAAGGATTATCACGGAAAAAAAGCTGCGAAAACAGAGGATGTAAAAAAAGTTTCCTTTTTTTACATCCTCTGAAACGCCGGAAATTTCCGACGTTTTTGATTACAGTCCGTATTTTTTCTGCATCATCAGGCGCTCCCGGATCAGATTGACGAAGCTTTGCGGAGAAACCACCCGGAGAAACGGTCCGAAGGACAGAACGCGGATAACGAGCTCGGTCTCGTCGTCCTTATCGTACCGGAGCGAGACGCGGTAGGTCTTTTCCCCGATCCGCTCCGCCTCCTTTTCAAAGTGGGCGAAGTGCATTAAAACCCGTTCGAGCGCTTTTCTTTCGTCCGTGATCTCGAAGACGAGGGTCTCCTCCGCGCGGCGCCGTTCCCTCGGCGGGCTGCCCCGGAGTTCCCCGAAGCACTCCTCGCAGGAAACGATCCTGCCGAGGTTGACGACCGAGCCGTACCGGCAGCCCGAGGTCATCAGGCGGAATTTATCGTCCTTTTCGGAATACTCGAGGTATTCCGGCATCGCCGTGAAGCGGCTGACCGCTCCCGTCCGGTTTTTCACCTCGAACCGCAGGGGGGTCCGTTCTCCGATCGCCCGGAGGATCAGACGGAATCTGCCGATATACCCCTCGTCGGAATAATCGTCCCCGTCGGAATAGCGGTCGAAAACCTCGTAATCTTCCCCGGTGAAAAGCGGTTCGACCTCCGGAAAGTCCGGAATACAGTCGCCGAACAGCTTCACCCTCGGGTCGAGCGAGATCGCCTTCAGCCACCGCTTCTGAAGCAGGGTCAGCGGCATTTCGGGCGCGTTTTTCAGAACCGACCTGCCGTCTTCCCCGAGCAGCGGCCAGTCGCCGTTCCGGAGCGCCGCTTCAATGGTCACGAAGCTTTCCCCGAAGGCGTATTTTTCCACGGTCTGCCGCATTTCTTCTTTCGTCAGCGGTTTTTCCGCGGCTTTTTTCAGGATCGCGGCGACGGCGTTGTAGTATGCGCCGTAAAGCTCACTGAACAGCATTTCCGTCCGCCTCCTCTCCGAGCCCGTACAGACCGTACATCGCGTGAAGATCGTCAAGGAACCGCTTTTCCGTGTCCGGGTCCGAAAAATGAATTTCGGTGATCCGGCAGAGGAAGGTGCGGATCCACGGGATCATTTCGCTCGCGTCGAACACGTCGGCGGAGAATTTCGCGGTGTTCCCGTCGATATCCTCGACCGTTCCGCACCGTTTTTCCCGTTCGAGCCGCTGACGGATGTACGGTTCGTTTTTTCCATACCGGACGGTGAATTCCACGTGTTCGAGCCTGTCGCCGCCCCGGCTCTGCGTACTGATCCCCCACATATTTTTCCGCATTCCGGCAAGCGCGGCACGGTATTCATCGAACCGTTCGCATTCCTCCCCCGCCGTGACCGACAGGATATTGTCAAGCCGGAACGAGGTGATCCTGCGGAACCGCGGCACAAACGCCATCAGATACTGCCTTCCGCTCTGCGCGCTGCACATGATCTTCAGCGGCACGGCGACGATCTTTGCGACGCTGTCGTTCTTCCGGTTCGCGTTTTCGAGGATCACGCTCCGCTTTTCCCGCATCGCGGCGAACAGTTCAGCAGCGATCCCGCTGTCGAGCGCGCCGGTGATGTAATGATGCTTGAACGCGAAGCTTCCCTCCCCCGCGTCGGTCTTGTCAAGCAGGAAGGAACCGATCACGCCGCAGGGCGAGACCTCGGAAAAGAACCCGAGCATATCGGCGCAGGGCGCCAGATCGTTCGGGCAGGAAAGAGAATACAAAAGGCTTTTCCCGCTCTTTTCGGTGCGGACCAGCCCCTCGGCTTCGTATTCCTTCAGCTTTTTTCGGACGGTGGATTCGTCGAAAACGCGCGCCGAATCCGGGAAGACGCCCGAAAGTCGGTCGGTGATCTCCGGAACGGAAAGACCGCTTTTTTCGGAGGCAAGAAGGTCAAGCAGAAGAAAATGGAGCGTGATATCGCCGTCGGTGAAGCTTTTCGCCTTCCACGCCTTGTACAGCGGATTGCGGCGGGAAACGCGGGTGTCGATCGAAAGGAAGACGTTCTTTCCTTCCGCCGTCCTGCGGAAGCGCATCCGGTCGCCGAGCAGGCTCTCCATCCGGCGCTTCTCGTCGTCGTAGGAACGGGCGCTCTTTTTCGTGTATTCGTCGCGGCTCTTGAAGCCGTAAACGTAGAATTCCCGCATATAGTCGCGCACGCGGGAAAAATTCTTGATCAGCTCGCTGTATGGCATTTTCTCACCTCCTGCGGAATGAAATGAATTGCAAAAGCGTTCCGTCACTCGCCCATGACCGCCCTTCTTCGTGCTCGTCCGCTTCTCTTCGGGCGATGTCGTAGGGCGGGGCCTTGTGTCCCGCCGCGGGAAGAAGATCGAACGGACATAAAAAACCGCTGCGTGTCATTTTTCATTCGGAACCCGCCGTTTCCGGAATCGTCATTTCTCCGTATTTCGCACGGTGACGCACGTCGGTTTCTACTCCGCCTTTCGCTGATTATTCCGCGGCGGGACACAAGGCCCCGCCCTACGACGTGTTCCGTTTACGCTCCGGACGCGCCCGAAGACGATTGTCCGGTGCTGCCTCTGCGTTTTATTCTTCTTTGGTATAAACCAGCGTGCCGGGGATCTTTTCAAGCAGTCCGGAAGGCACGTCGCGGTAGTCGTAAAGGTCGTACTGCCAGTCCTCGGGCGTGGAATCGAGATAGCGGAAGATCTGATGCATGATCTCCCCGACTTTGTCATCGTCGGTATCGGGTACGAAACGGATGACGAAGGTGCTTGCGAAGAAGGTCTCGGAAACGGTCTTGCGGACAAGATAGATCTTTTCGATCTTTCCCTCCGAAACCGACTTCATATAGTCAAGGTTCCGTTCCAGCAAGCCGTCCGGCAGATGATCCTCGGAAAGGGCGTCCTTTTTGGAGAGCCCGCGCAGGTTCGCGCCCTCGTCGTTATACTTCTGCGCGATCTCCATCGCCTTTTCGCGGTAGGTATCAAGCTCTTCCTGCATCCCCGTCAAACAGCAGAACTGACCGATCAGATCCAGCCCCTGCTCAACGTAGTTGCCGTTTTCCGCCATCGCGCGGTAGATATCTTCAATTCCGGCGGGATCGTACCTCGAAAGCAGCGTTTTTCCTCTTTCAAAATACGCGCCGTGCGCCGCCTGACCCGGGATCTCTTCGATCACGCGGTCGGCAAGCGCCAGCTTTTCGTCGATCCTTCCGAGCGCGCCGAGATCCCAAAGAAGGTCTGCGTACTTTTCCGCAGAAAGAGGTTTCCCCTCGTTTTCCCACGCGGTGACCTCTTCGAGCGGGTCGAGATAATTGTTTTTGTGCAGCTTTTCGTAGTCGTTCTTCATCGCCTCGGTCAGCCCGCGGTCGGCTTCTTCGAGGACCGCTTTGCATTCCTCAAGATACTGCCCGGAAGGGAATTCCCCGGCCTCTGGCAGATCGTCGAAGCCGAGCTCCCGGATGCGGGAGAAGATCGTGGGATGGGTCGCCGAGCGCGACTGGATCTCTTTGCGGATCAGACCAACCCAGAAGTCCTTCCTCCGTTCGTATTCCTTCCGGAACCGCGCAAGGGTTTCCGACCAATAGTGCTCCGGTACGTTCTCCGGCTCAAAGACCGGCGGATAGTTCAGAAAGAAGCTTGAAAATTCCCTGTCGAAAAAGCCGCGGAAATGAATTTTCATCAGCGCGGTCGCCGCCGGAAGCGGCATCTGCCGCATCGCCTTGTCCGCCTCGGCTTCTCTCCCGATCGAGGAGGCGTACTGATACAGAAAATGGTTCATCACGAACAGGCTTTCGGGGAGATCGAAGGCAAGACCGGGAACGGTCCATACCGGTGCCGGACGGAAGCCGAAGCGGTTCAGATACTTCTGAAACGATTTCGCGGTTTCGTTCTTTCCCCCGATATGGGAAAACTCGTGCAGGAAGACCGCGTACATCTCGTCCTCGGTCAGAAGGTTCATCGTCACCGATTCGATATACAGCGCGGCGTTTTCCCCGATCTCCCCGATCCCGACCGGCGAGTAGGCGTCCTCGTTCCGGAAGATCCGCACGTCCTTTTTGCCGCATCCCGTCTGCTCTATGGCTTTTCGGGCAAGCGCGTAGAGGGTCGGGCAGGTCTCTTTCGGGATCTCGGTCTTCTGCTCCTCCTCCTCGTTGACCTCAGGCAGCGGGAGACGGATCTGCGAGAGCGCGGCGGTCATAAAATACAGCTCGGGAAGCGCGAGGAAGGTCAGAAAGCCCGTTTCGTCGCCGCAGCCGTTGAAAAACGAGGAAGAAACGGCAAACAGACCGAGCGCGACCGCCCAGAGGTCGGTCAGAAACCGGTTGCGGATCAGCTTCTTTTCGATTTTCTTTGCGGTTTTCTCCGCGTTTTCTCTGTGGGAAAGGAGATATTTCTGCCCTTCGGCGACCTTCATCCCCTTGAACTTCTTTCCGATCACGGTTCCCGCGACCGCAAACGAAACGATCACAAGGAACGGAAGCAGGAAGAGCACGACGGCAAGAATTTCAGCGGTGTCCGGCGCGATGAACGAATACGCACGGTTCAGAAAGATGCCGAGGACCGCCGCGCCCATAACAAGCAGAAAGGCAAGGATAAAAAAGACGGTCCCTCTTCGTTTGGTGATCCTTTCGCGCGGATCGACCGGCAGTTTTTCCCGTTTTTCAGCCATAATAATCTCCCTGTATTACAAATAGGCCAGTTTTTTCTTTCCGTTCACGGCTTCGACGAACCGTTTTGATACGGCGGTGATCCCGGCGAAATCCCCCGCCGCGATTTTCTTTTTGTCCGCGATCGCGGAGGCGATGCCGAAGCCGCGCGCGCCCGCGTCGAGGAGCGGACGGATGCTGTCGAGCGTCACTCCGCCGACCGCGAGGAACCTGATGTGGGAAAGCGGCGTGACGAGCGCGCGGAGATAGCTCGGCTCAATCTCGGAATTCGGGAAGAGCTTGACGAAATCGGCGCCCCAGCGGTGCGCGTTCGTCGCCTCGGTCGGCGTGAAGGCGCCGGGGATCGAAACGAGCCCCAGCTCGCGCGTTTTCTTTATCACCGGCTCGTAGGTATCGGGCGAAACGATGTATTCCGCCCCCGCCTCCGCCGCGAGCTCCGCCTCTTCGACGGTCAGTACCGTCCCCGCGCCGACGCAAAGCTTATCCGGAAAGGCTTTTTTCAGCATCCGGATGTTCTCCGCCGTCTCTTCGTCGGGCGTCCTTCCGCTCTGGTCGAACGGAAGCTCCACAAGCCCGATCCCGCCGTCGATCATCGCGCCGACCGCCTTTTTCAGCGTTTCGGGGTCGAGACTGCGGATGATGACGATGATTTTCTTTTCTTCGATCGTTCTGATGACCGTTTCACGGTTAGCCATATCAATCACCGGCTTCTTTCAAAATTTCAAGTGTGTTTTTCAGAGATTTTTCAAACGCTTCGGGCGACGCCGTGCCGAACAGGATCAGTCTGTCGACGGCGTTTGCCTCCGCGAGCGCGAGGGGAGGGTCGTACCGGACGGTTTTCGCGTAGCTTTCAAAATCGGCAAGCTTTTTCACGTCCCGCTCCGCGCCCCGTTTTGCCATCCGCTCCCGGCAGAGCGCCGGGGAGGAAAGCAGCCACACGACGTACAGCGCGGCGCCTCTTTCCCGGGCGTCCGCTTTCAGTCCGGTCATGAACGCCGTATCCCGGATTTCTTTCCCGAGCGGCGCGTTGACGATCACACAGTCCTCGAACGTCAGCGCCGAAAGGGCGAGGCGGAAGAGCGTGCCGTATTCGGCGTCCCGGATATGCTCCCGGTAAAAGGCGCCGTCCATATCCCGCTCGTTCCCCGTCGCGTCGAAGACCCGGCTGACGAGCGGACAGAGGTCGTCCTTGTCGAAAACCGCCGCGTGCCCGAGACCTTCCGCGATCTTCGCCGTCACGGCGTTTTTCCCGCTCGCGGGCGGCGCCGCGACGAGGATCAGTTTCTTTTTCATTCCCGGATCCCCCCGTTTTCTTCTATTTTATCACAGTTTTTTCCTTTGAGCAAGTCTTTTGCGAAAAACGAATGAAATTCGGATCCCGACGTAATTTTTTTCCTTCCCCCGGGGTATTAAGGTTGAAAGCGAAAAAAGCGGAGGAACCGACCGAAAACGGTTGACACCGCGCGCGATCCGTGCTATATTTTTCATAGAAAAAGAACGTGTTCCGGCAGGTCCGGAGAAAAGGAAGGAAACAATATGTCCCGTTTCGGAAAGAAAGATTACAGAGAAGTCCTCGCGGAGACGGTGCTCGCCGCGGAGGGGATCGACTTTGATGAAGTGCCCGCGGAAGAGCCCGAAAAGGAAGCGCCCGTATTAAACGACGAGGATATCGCGGAAAACCTCAATATCGGCGAGGAAACGGCAAAGAACAATTCCCCCGAGGCGGAGGCAAAGAAGCGCCGCGCCGAGGAGCGCCGGGCGAACCGTATGAATACCGTGCTGAACGGCGTCCGCAGCGAGCTGAAATACTACGTCTCGCTCGAAAACGCGCAGGAGCGCGAGGTCGAGAGCCTGACTCCGAACGAGGTCGACGTCGTGCTTGACAAAAACGGCGTTATCTTCGGGTATCACCCGGCGATCGGCATCGTCCCCTTCGCAAAGGACAAGGACGGCGAGCTCATGACCGGAGACGAGCTCCTTGCCTCGGTCGAAACCGCGATCTCGCAGTCCGAGCCGGAAAAGGTCGGCTTCTTCTCCCGGATGCTGAACTACATCGGCATCAAGACCTCCGAGCAGAGAGCGTACGAGGCTGCCGTGGAGCGTCAGAACGCGAGAAAGGCATCCTTCGAGACGCTGAAAGCCGCGATGAAGGACTTCACCGACCCCGAAAAGGTCCTCGCGAAAAAAGAAGAAGAGAAAAAGAATCCTCCGGTGCCGTCTCCCGCCGCGGGAGAGATCAGCCGTCTGATCAAAAAGAACCCGCAGCTTTACCGGATCACCTACGGCGTTTCCGGAAAGACCGGCGACCCGAGAGATATGAGTCCCGAGGAAATGGACCGTTCCTTCCGCTATATGACGGGAAAGAAGAACCTCTCCGAGCTGACCGACGCCGAGGCAAAGGAGCTTGCCGACGGGCTTTCCCGCTGGCTTGACGAGGAGACCGAGGACGGCGATCTGACCAACCGTCAGGTAATGTGGGAGGGTGCCGGGAAGCAGCAGACGAAGGATTTCATCGACGGGATGAGCGGAAAAGACCTGCTGAACTACATGATCGGCAATCAGCTCACCTTCCTCGCGCAGTGCGAGGGCAAATTCCCGAAGGACAAATGGCCCGAGGGCTGGGCGGAAAAGCGTGCGAACCGGAACGTCGCGAAGGAACAGTCCGACGCCGCCTACCGTTCGCTCGACGACGAAACGCTGACCGGGGAGGCGCTCGGCGACGCGATGGCAAGGATCCTCGTTTCGGCGCTGATGAAAAAGAACGGCGTCGTCTGCAGGGACGAAACGGTCTACGAGGAAGCGGTCGAGAAGATCAAGCAGTCGGAAGCCTTTAAGAACTGCATGGAGCCCGACGAAAACGGCGTCAGCTACTTTGACCGTCAGCGCGCCGCGATGTCCGCCGCCCGTGCCGCCGGTGACGACAACGGCAAAAAGCTGCTCGGCGTGCTTGAAGCCGACCTCGTGCAGCGCGTCAGCGGCATAGACAAGCTGAAAGCCGCCGCGCAGACGGTCGAAGAACCGCCGGTGCTCACCGTGGAAAAGAGCGCGCCGGACGAGGGCATTCAGCCGTAAAACGATGATTCCTTAACACAACCGAAAGCCGGGAAAAGCAAACGTCTGCTTTTCCCGGCTTTTGATTCGGAAATACCGTGCACTGCACGGTATTTCCGAAAGGAGAAAAGAACAGGAGCCTTTTTGATTGGCGGAAGAAAGGTTCCGGCGAATCATAAACCCGAATATGACAAAAGACACCGTACTGAAAAAATACGGTGTCTTTTTGTTATAAAAGAGAGTTCAGTTCATCGCTTCCGCTATTTTTTCGGCGCGGGCGACGTAT
Source organism: Lachnospiraceae bacterium (assembly GCA_024404495.1). Lineage (GTDB taxonomy): Bacteria > Bacillota > Clostridia > Oscillospirales > CAG-272 > CAKRZE01. Next base: position 64,409 of record JAKSPT010000002.1, on the reverse strand, counting down.
TCCTTGTATCTTTCCTCGTTTCTGACCGGGTTGAACCATTCCCAGCCGGAGGGAGCGGTCAGTCCGTAATGGAGCAGTCCGATATTCTCGTTAAACCGCCAGGCATCGGAAACCGGTTCTGCCGTTCCGTCCGGCATCCGGAGGATATTTTTCCCCTTGACGAACCGGATCCCGCCGAAGATTATCGGGTCTCCCGTTTCCGTTTCGGTGCCGTCCGGGATTGCTTCCCACTTCGGAAACGCCTCGAACGCTTTTTCAAGCCATTCGTAGCCTTCTTCTTTTCTTCCGCAGCCGAACATCGCACACGCGGTACGGAAGCTCACGGCTGCGTAGCGCCCGAGCCACGCTTCGGGCACGGTCCCGCCGCCGAAGCTCTCTATCGTTTTCAGACGGAAGAGATTCCACGCGATCGCCTTTTCGGGGACACCCTGGTATCTGCTCTGCCTGCCGAGAAAATGGCACATCAGACGGAAGTTGTTCGTATCGTGGCAGAGGCGGCTCTCTTCGTATTTTCCTTCATTCCACAGCCGTTCCTCGGTCAGCTCTTTCTCAATAAAGCCGTATTCCGTGATCGGCGGCGGAAGGCGGCGGATGCCCGTACGGTCGGCAAAGATCACGATATCGCCGTCCTCATCGGCGGCGTATGTGTAATCCGCCGCGCCGAAATAGCCGTCGGTCAGGTCAAGTCCCTCGTACCGGCGCGTCATCCCGTCGGCAAGCGGCATATAGCCCTCCCCGGTCCCGCTGTACGAAGTCAGCTCGTAAACGACGTTTTTCCCTTCGCAGACCTCGTTTTCCATGCGGATGATCCCGACCCCGTCGGCAAACCAGTAAACCTTTTTCCCGGAGCGGTACCCGAGCCCGTCCTTCAGACCCTCGGAATCGAGCGTGAGCTTCAGGCAGTTTGCAAAGGTCCCCGCCTTCACGGTCTTCTCTCCGCCGTCCTCGCAGGTGATCTTCGTGCGGATGTTGTAAACGTACCAGTCGTATTCCACGACGGGCGAAGCGCCGATTCGCCATTCCTCCGACCAGAGCGCGTTCGCCGCGTCGCAAAGGATGCCGTAAACGTCATTGTACAGAAGCGCATCGACGCCGTCGGAGTAGTTTTTCCATTCAAAGCCGTACTGACCGTCATAGCCGGAAAGCGTCACGCGCCCGTTCTGCTTCCGGACGGTATTTGCGTGGAAGAAATTCCAGTGTCCGGTCACGGGACAGCCGGGACGGAAAAGCGGATCGGTATCGAGGATCCGTCTTGCCGTCGAGGCGGCGGCTTTGGTGTACGCCTTCTGAAAAGGGGTCACCGCAAGCGCCCCGGCGCGGTCGATCACGTCGTAAATATCGCGGATCTTACAGCCTCCGCCTTCCGTTTCGGTATAATACTCGTTCGCGATCTGCCTTACCGTGTCGGTCCACGAGGTCTCGTCGTAGCCGCTGCGTTCCGTTTCCTCATAGGTGGTCAGGATCACGCGATCCTCCTCCGCGTACGCGACGGCGATCTCCGCGTAATGGCTGACTTTATCGGAAAGATAGTCCCCGCCGTATTCCCAGCGGTTCCCCTCCGCGAGGGGAAGAAGCCCTTTTCCGCCTTTGATCTCGTAAGCGTTCAGCGTATGGACGGTTTTCACGCCGTTTTCGGCGAGCTCCTGCCGCACGATGCCGATGCCGTCCCGATAATACGTCCGGCAGACCGTCTTTCCTGCCCAATCCCAGTGCCTTCCCTCGAAAAGCGCACAGTTCTCAAAGCGCCCCGCCGGCGTTTCGACGGTCTCTTTGTCCGAGAGGAAGGAAAGCGTCGTCCCGTCGGAGCCGGTCAGCGTCCCACCGAGCGAAAGACCGGCAAAGAAGAAGCTGTCACAGCGGGCGGCATTGCCGATCAGTCCGGTCGCCTCCGGGTGCAGAACGAGTTCCCCGTCGGAACCGCCGTATTCCCTCTTCCAGTACCGGAGCCCGCCGTCGATCACGCGGCATTCCTCCGCCAGAACGGAGAGTTCGTACTGTTTTTCCGGAAGCGGTTTGAAACGCGCCGTCTTCCGCTCCGCCGCCTTCCGTACGCCCGGCAGCAGAGAGAACGTGAGATCCCCGCGGGAAAGGAGCGTTTCCGCCTTCGCAAGTGCGGCAAGCCCTTCCTCCGTTTTTCCGTCCCGGAGAAGCTGACTGCCGAGGCGGAACCATTCGGTGCCGAGAAGCTTCGGGAAGCCCGCCTTTTCCAGGCGCGGGATCTGCTTGTCGCGGATAAATTCGCCCCGCGCGTCGCCCCAGACCTTGTTGTCCTCCCGCTCGACGAGGAAGCCCATAACCTCCTCATTTTTGCCCGCCTCCGCCGCTTCGGCGATCCGTGCGAGCATCGCGTCGTTCTTTTTGCCGGGGAGCCACCACCAGCCGCGCATCAGCACGTCGGCGAGCGCGTGCTGTTTTTCGGCGCACTCGGGAAGCTCCTCCACCTCGCGCAGTACGTCCCGGTAGATCGTTTCAAACCCGCTTTTGTCGTTCGGGAGCTGCCAGAGCTTGAGTTCTTCGACTTTTTTCATCACACGCCGTACCAGCGTGTCACCGTATTTCTCATCCATTGCACATAATTCCTTTCTGATCTGTTTTCTGCCCTCGTGGAGCTGCCATTTGACCGTTCCGGCGGAGATGCGCATCCGGTCGGCGATCTCCGCGACCGAAAGCCCTTCGTAATAATGAAGGCGGATGATCTCTCCGACCCGCCCGGGCAGTTTGTCAACGCTTGCGCCGACCTCGTTCCGTTCCTCGGTTTCCGCGTAAAGCTTCTCCGGATCCTGCGAGATATCCCCGTCAAACACCGTATTTTCCACGGTTTCAAGCGGCAGAAAACGGCGGTAACGGGTAATCATATTCAAAGCGCAGTTTTTTGCGATCCGGCAGACCCACGCGCCGTATTTTCCGGGCTCGGTCAGGGTATTCAGCTTCATCCAAGCCGAAACGAAGGCGTCCTGCGCCGCGTCCTCGGCAAGAAAGCGGCTTTTTGTGACCGACGCCGCCGATAAGATCACCCTGCTCTGATACCGGGTCACAAGGACCTCGTAGGCGGTCTGCTCCCCCGCAAGCGTCAGAAGCACGAGCGTTTCGTCCGGTTCGCTTTGCAGATAGTTCATACGCGGTCTCCTTTCTTTTCGGAATATTCCTTTTTTCGGTACCTGTCTTATAGACACGCGGGAACCGAAAAAGGTTGGGCGATCAGAAAAAATGCTGCATTTTTAGTATAACAGAAAAAAGCCGCTTTTACAATAGCCCGCCCGGCGGAAACAGCGCACGCGGCTATGAAAAAAGAGGAAATCCCGGATGAGATTTCCTCTTTTGCGTTATTTACAGTATTCTGCGGCTTTTTCGACGAGTGAACGGATCTCTTCTTCCGTGAAAACGGTGATCGATTTTGCGTTGTACTGCCGTCCTTCCCACCGCGTCAGAAATTCGGTGTGCAGACCGTATTCCATATCCAATACAAAGCAGTTCGTATAAGTCTTCTGCTTCTTGTCGTAAACGATGATCAGTTTCACGGATTCCGGGTCGTCCGGTTCACAGGGTCCTCTGTCGAGATAATAATTAACGGCTTCCTTGAATTCCGCTTTTTCATAAGCATGGATCGGAACGCTTCCCGGCTCGTCAAACCATTGCAGATAATTGGCAAGCGCCTTTGCGTCGTCCGCACCCGATCCGCACGAAGCGAGGGAAAACAGCGTCAGCCAAAGGAGCGCAAGGCACAGAATACGAAGTGATTTTTTCATACGCTCTCCTCCTCCTTTCCGGATACGAAAGCACTTTCCGGCGGCAGATTGCTGATAATGCCTTCAAGCTCCGGCACGGTAAAGGAACCGTTCACTTTTTTCATATAGTCGGAGCCTTCCACGACGAATGCGCGGTCGGGCGGACAGTCGGAACCGTAACCGTAACCTCCGGAGCAGGTAAGCCCGGTCACGTGCCCTTCGGCAATATCAATCGCAAAAGCGTAGTTGACCTGTTCAAAATTCTTGACGATATGGAACCCTTCGATATATTTGTGCGTGGAGAACTGATAATTTGTCTTCCCGCCGCCGTTCATAAGGCAGGTATAGTATTTTCCGTGCGCGTGGAAGGTGATCATAATTTCCAGATTGCTTTCGGTAATCACGACGTCAACGATCCCGGTCCCGAGCCTTTTGGCGAGAAAGCCTTCCGGATCGGTCAGACCGATCTGAAACGCGATGACCTTCGTGATCCTGAACCGCTCGTTCGGGTCGATCTCATAATAATAGATATCCTCGTCGGGTTTCGTTTCCTCGTCCCCGAAGAATTCCGTTTCCTCTTCCGTTCCGACAGCCGAAAGGAAGCGGAAGGAAGGAGGTGCGGGAAGGAACGCGGTCTGCTTCACCGTTCCCGCGCTTTCAAGGTCGATCCCCGCTTCCCGCATCAGAAGCGTTTTCGCGCCGTAATAGTTCACGGCGTCAAAGCAGTCGAGCTTTCCGCCGACCGTCTCCGTGATCCACGCCGGGATCGTGTCATTTTTCAGAAGCGGCGCGACGAACGTCACCGTCAGCACCACGGCGAGGCAGGCCGCGAGCGCGGAAACCGTTCTCACGATCCTTTTGCGGCGGATCTTTCCGGAATCTGCCCCGCTTTTGCCGTTCAGTTTTTCGCGGGAATCGGTCTCCTCCGCCTCGCGGAGCAGATCATCGTCCGCTTCGGAAAGCGCCAGATATAATTTTTCGGCTTTATTCTCTTTCATATCGTGATCTCCTCGTTCGTCAGGAAGCGTTTCAGCTTTTTTCTCGTTCTCGACAGCCTTGCGCAGACCGTGTTTTCCTTCATTCCGAACCGTCCGGCAAGGGAGGCGGGCGATTCGCCGTAAACGTACCGCCGCAAAAACAGGATCCGTTCCGCGGGGTCAAGCCCTCTTAAAAACCGGTTCATCGCGTCCCGGAGCACTTCTCCGGCAGTATCGTCCGGCGCGGCGGGTTCTTCCCCCGGATAACATTCCCCCAGCTCCGACAGCAGAACGAGAAAGCCGGGGCTCCGTTTCTGCCGGGTATTGTACCGCACCCGGTCGATCCCGGTCCGCTTTGCCAGCGTGCAGAGATATGGCGCGAGTCTTTCCGGTCGGTTCGGCGGGATGCTGTTCCACGCCGAAAGCAGAACGTCGTTCGCACATTCCTCGATATCGCTCTCTTCGTTCAGGATCCCGCGAAGAACGCCGGCATACAGCCTCCCGTACTTTTTTGCGATTTCGGGAAGCGCGGCGTCGTTCCTGTCAAAGAGCATTCCGATGATAGCTTCGTCTTCCATGATGATCCTTTCTTTCGTCCGAACGGCGTGCGCGCTTTGCCGTTCACCCTATAAGTCGATAACCGAAGAGGAAATATGACGCACCCGCATAAAAATTGGTTCTTCATAAATATCGGTGCTTTTTCCTCATTCTCGTCCGTTGACCGAAGATTCGCCTCGTAGGGCGGGACTTCCGGAACCTTCTGCGCGGCAGGCTATGCTTCGGCATCAAGGAGAACAATAAACCTTCACACACCAAAAAATATGAAGAGCCAAAAATTCCGGGGCTGACGCGAAAACGCAGCCCCGGAACGAAAAACCGATCAATGATACCCCACCGCGAGACCGAAGAGCAGGATGCCGCAGGTGAGAAGGAAGGAAAGCAGATGGTAGATCCACGTGTCCTTCATATATTTCACGTAGGTATAATCGGACAGCTTGAGGGAGATGAGCAGCGCGGCGTCGGTCGGGTAAATGTAGTTCGCGAAGCCGTCGCCGAAGATATAGGCGAGCACGACGAGATTGGCGGGGATATCGAAGGCGGACGCGATCGGAAGGATCAGCGGGATCAGCAAAAACGCCTTTGCGCTGCCGCTCGCGATGAACAGCTCGGTCAAAAGCACGACCAGATAGATAAAGAGGATCAGCAGATACGGGGAAAGCCCGCCCGCGACCTTCATCAGCTGATAAACGAGCGAATCGAGGCGGCAGGACTCGACGAGGATAAATTTGATCGACGAGGCAAGCAGGATCAGCAGGAGGCTCGGCAGCATGATGAACGCGCCCTTGCCGAAGGCTTTCAGCAGGTCTTTACCGCTCATCTTCGCGGTTAGCGACGCCGTGATTCCGCCGACGAGGAAGCAGAGCGCGATGATGATCAGCGTGTAGTCCTGCAAGACCGTGATCACGGCAGACGCCACGCAGAGGAGCAGCCCGGTCCCGAGGATCAGCCCGAAGAGCAGCACCGCGCGGTCGAGGTTTTTGCCCTTTACGAAATCGACCTCGAATTCCTTCACCGCCGCGCCGTTCTGCTTTTCGACCCGCTTTGCGCGGTTCAGAAGGAAGGTCGTCAGCAGGAGATAGATCACCCCGAAGGTCAGGATGCGCATCCATGCGCCCGAGAAGAGCGGCACCTCGGCGATCTGCTGCGCGATGCCGACCGTGAACGGATTCATGATGCCGGAGGCGAAGCCGCCGCCGACCGCGAGCAGGCTGATGCCGAGCCCGATCATATTGTCGAACCCGAGCGAAACGCAGAGCGCGCAGACGAACGGGATCATCGGGATCACTTCCTCAAACGACCCGACGAACGATCCGAGCAGCATAAAGAACAGAACGATCACGTAGATGATGGAATATCTTCTCTTATAAAACTTTTTGACGAGCTTTTTCAGCAGATATTCCATAAAATTGCATCTTGTCAGCGCCTCGAACACCCCGCCGATGACGAGCAGAAAAACGAGGATGGCGATCAGCAGCGTGTTGCCGTCGCTGCCGAGGACGAGGATCGGGGACAAAAGGAACCTGTAAAACGGAAAGCTGACGTCCTCGAGCACGTGATACTGCTCGTTTACGTACTGCCCCGCGGGCATCACGAAGGTCAGGGCGTAGGTCGCGATCATCAGACAAAGGATGATGATGATACTGGAAAGATAGGATTTCAGACTGATCGACTCGAGTTTGTTTTTCTTTTCTTCCATAATTACAGCTTCCTCATCAGTTTTTTATAGAAATCAACGGCGGGGATCAGCGTGGAAATATCAATATTCTCTTCCCTTGCGTGCATCGCGTCGAGCTGTTCGTCGGTCACCGTGAAGGGCGCGAAGCGGAAGGCGTTTTCGGTCAGATCGCCGAAATACTTGGAATCCGAAGCCCCGGTCGAGAGATAGGGCGCGGTGATGACGCCGGGGAAGCATTCGGAGACCGTTTCCTCCAGCATCCGGAATTCGGGACTGCCGTGATCGCAGACCGCCGTCGGATAACCGGGATCGTGCTCGGTGATCTCAATACCGTATTTTTCCGCGATCTTACCGAGCTTTTTCAGCACCTCCGCCTTGTCGTCGTGCGGGGAAAGGCGCATATTCCCGGTGACGAACGCCTCGGTCGGGATGACGTTATAGGCATCCGAGCCCTTCGCCCTCGTGAAACAGAGGGTGGTCCTGACCATCGAATTCGCGGTCGGGGAGAATTTCGTCATGACCCGCGCGAGGAGGTGACGGAGCCCTCCCGCGTGCCGGAAGACGAAGCGAAGCGGGTTTTTCATCTTATGGGACAGCCGTGAGAGCGTTTCGACCGTCACGTCGTCAAGCTTCGGCTTGAAAAGCCCTCGCTTTTCCACGTCAACGATAAAGCGGGAGAGGCGGGAAAGCGGATTGTTTTTGTCCGGGGTGGAAGCGTGACCGCCGTTCGATCTCGCCGTGAAAACGAGGTCGATGCAGTCCTTTTCCCCGGTCGCGACCATCGCGAAGTACCCGTCGGCGCCGCCGATCGGATCGTAGACGATCATACCGCCCTCGTCCATCGTGAAGGAAAACCGGACGCCGCGTTTTTTCAGTTCCCGCGAGATCTCGTAAGCGCCCTGCCCCGTCGTTTCCTCGTTGCAGGAGGATTCGATAAAGACCGGTCTGCCGAAGACGTATCCCTCTCCGAGCAGCTCCTCGATCGCGGTCAGGATCGCCCAAAGGTTCCCCTTGGTGTCAAGCGTCCCTCTGCCGTACAGCTTTCCGTCCTCCACGGTCGCCCGGAAGGGCTCGTGGACCCACGTCCCGTTTTCGGAGACCACGTCGTGATGAGACATAAAAAGGACCGGATCGCCGCCCTTCCCGTCGAGGGAGAGCAGGATCGCGCCGTGGAATTCCTCATACGAAAATGCGCGGAACACGTTCGGGAACAGCTCCCGGAGCTGCCGCCGGAACGCGGCAAACGCCTCCGCGTCCGGGACCGGAGCGTCCGAAACCGTGGGGATATTGATCAAAAGAGACAGATCGTTTATATACTTTTCCAAACGTTCGTCCATACTTTTTGCTCTTTTCCGCCTTGGAACGGCGAAACTTTCCTTTATTAAAGTATCACGTTACCATTGTAGCAGAATTCCGTACGAAAAGCAATGCTTTTGCCGACTTTTCAAGTAAAAAACCGACGCGAAAACGCTCCGCGTCGGTTTTTGGATCATCTTTTTCGGACGGAAGAACGGTCGTTCCGCGTCCTTATCGCTTCTTTGCCTTTTTCTTTCCGGTCAGCACGGCGGCCGTGATCGCGATCGCGGCGAGAACGGCAGCGCCGATCGCCGAGGGCAGGACCCAGCCGGGAAGACGGCTTTCGTCCTCTTTCTTCGCGCCGCTCTCCCCGGTGCCCTCCGGCGCGGAGGTGTCGCCCGGGAGGGTCGTTTCCTCCGTGACGGGCGCTTCCTTTTTCGGAAGGATCCCGGTCTCCTTTTCGGAGCAGCGGGAGCAGACGCGCTCCGAAAGCCCCGTTTCGTCTGCGGTCGCTTCCTTCGTCACTTTCCATTCGCCGAAATCGTGTCCGAGGGCGGGGACCGTAACGGGCGCGCCGATCTCTTCGGTTCCCGCTTCGTCGGCAAACAGCTTTCCGCATCCGGCGCAGGTCCAACAGGCTTCGGTCCCGCTTTTTTCGCAGGAGGGCGGAACGGCGTCGGTTTTCTTCAGATCGTGTTCGTGCCCTTCCCTGATGACGAAGCCGCAAACGCCGCACCGGACCGCGCTTCCGTCGTCCCCGGCGCGGTCGGGCGTATGGGCTTCAAAGCCGCTCTTTTCCGTGCAGCCCCCGGTCGTACAGGCGTGCCAGTGCCCGGAGGCGTCGGACGAATACCCGGTTCCGTATTCGTGCGGCAGAAGGTCTCCGTACTCTTCGCCGCAGAGATCGCAGACCGCTTTTTTGCAGCAGGTCGCCGCGTTCTCCCCCGAGGAAACGTGCGCTCCGGACGGGATCACGGTGCCCCGGGAGAGGATCGCGCCGCATCCGAGGCATTCCGTGTCCCCGGTATATCCGTCGGTTTGATTCTTGTGGTCGGCTTCCTTCGCGTTGACGACTTTCGTGCCGCCGACGTGGACGGAGGGGTTTTTGCCTCCGGTAAAGGTGTTGGAATCGTTCTTTTCCACGGCGCCGCAGACAGAGCAGGAATAGTAATATACCGCCCCGTCGCGGCAGTTCCCCGCCGATTTCAGCGCCTCCGGCTTTTCTGCCGCCGCGGTAAACCGATGCTCGCAGACCGCGCCGCTCTGCTTCTTCAGATAGCCCATCGACGCGAACCCGGAAACGCCGTTATAGGTGACGTGCGCCCAGTTCCCGCTCCCTTCCCCGCTCGCCTTCGTCACGGTGACGACCGCGCCGCGCGGGATGGTGCCGACGATTGGATAGGAGGAGCCGTGCCCTGCGCGGATGTTCAGATCCTCGCTGCTCGTCGTGCAGACGTAGGTCCCGGCGTAGGAATCCGAGCAGCCGCAGTCTGCCGGCGCGTCGTTTTTCTTCGTCAGATATTTCATCGAGGCGCAGCCCGTGATGCCGTTATAGGAGACGTGCGCCCAATCGCCGGTGCCCGATCCGCTCGCCTTCGTCACGGTGACCTCCGCGCCGTGAGGAATGACGCCCACGATCCCGTAGGAGGAGCCGTGCCCGGCGCGGATATTCAGATCGCCGCTGTTCGTCGTGCAGACGTAGGTCCCGGCATAGGCGGTCGAGCATTCGCAGTCGGTATTCCCGCCGTTTCCGGCAGGGCGCGAGACGGTTTTATAAGTCGAACCGTTGTAGATCAGATATCCGCTCCCGTCAACGGAGGTTTTGCTCACCGTCCGTTTTCTCGCGACGGGAGGGGTCTGCTCGTAGATCGTCAGAGAGGTCGAAGAAACGCCGCCCACCCAGATGATGTGCCCGTTGTTCGACGTGCTGAGCGCGTCGCCCGGCTTGATCTTGTCGACCGTTCCGGTAAAGGTATAGGAATACGGGCTCTCCTTGATTTTGAGGACGCTGTCGTATCTCGGATTGTCCCCGTTCATGAAGTCGCCGCCGAACACCTCGCTGACGAAGGTGGCGCAGCAGGAGCCGTAGGCGGGACCGGTCCTGTCGGCGCTGACGCTGACGCAGTATTTCGTGGTCGAGTAGTTGGAGTTCACGATCTTCTTATACTGTGCCAGAGACAGCAGGGAATCAAACCCCAGCTCGTACACGAACAGAGAATAGGGCATTCCGGTCACCGTTGAGCCCTTGCGGAAGACCTTGGCGCCGTTGTAGGTGCTGTTGTTCCACGTCGCGATATCGACGGGCGGGGTCCACTTATAATTGATAATCGCCTCCGCGCGCGCAAGCATACTGTCAAAGTCGGTCGGATACGCCCCGGCAGCGGCGGCGGGCTGCGCGTACCACGACAGCGAAGCGATCAGGATCACCGCGGTCAATACGATGAAAAGCACTCTTTTCCCGGTCATTTTCGGTTTCTCCTTTTTGTGAAATCCGTAAAAAAGCGGCGGAAAACGCACGGATGCCCCTTTTTCTTCCATTATTGTATCATATCCGACGGCTTTTGACAAGTCGGTTTTCAAAAGCCGTTCCCGAAAAGAAAAAACGCGGCCGATTACGCTTCGTCGGTCGGAACGGAAGGCAGAATCGTTCACATTTCGGGATTATAATGGAAAAAAAGGATCCGAAAGAGAGGCTTTGGCATGAAAAACGGAATTTACGTCGAAGGACACAGAGGCTTCTGCGCACTGTATCCCGAAAACACGCTTCTTTCCTACGAAAAGGCGATCGAGCTCGGCGCGGACGCCTTCGAGTTCGATATCTGGCTCTCGAAGGACAAGGTTCCCGTGCTGATGCACGACGGGAACGTCAGCCGCACCTGCGGCGGGGAGCCGCGGCACCTGCGGGATATGACGCTGGAGGAGATCAAGATGCTCGATCCCTGCTTCCGCGCGAAATTCGGCGACCGGTTCGCGGGGCAGGTCAGGGTCCCGACGCTCGAAGAGCTGCTTGAATTGGTCAGGGAGAAGAATCCCGGGATGTCCCTCGGCGTCGAGATCAAGGAATACACCGAGGAAACGGTCGATCTTTCGGTCGCGCTCCTCAAAAAGTACGGGATTTTCGACCGCTGCTGGTTCTACGCCTTCAACGGGCGGATCATCAGCTATCTTAAAAGGAAGTACGGCGCGCGCACGATGGGCTATCCCGATTTTCTGATGCGCGAGTTCACCTCCTACGACGATTACGACGAGATCGGGCTCGAAATGAAATACGTCCGGTCGGAGATTCTGGAGATTTACCGGAAAAAGGGGCTTCCGATGCACTTCTACTGCGCCGACACGACCGAGGACGTGGATTTCTGCGTCACCCACGGCGCGTCCCTCATCACCGCGAACGACCCGAGACCGCTGATCGCGTATCTCGAAGAAAAAGGACTGCGGGTATAAAGACGGGTGCGGTATTTCAAAGTAATCAATCAAAAACGGAACGCTTTCCGACCGGAAAGCGTTCCGTTGGTTTTTGTGACCGAAACGGTCAGTTTCCGGTCATTTTTATCGCGTAGTCGGATGAAAAGACCGGTTGATCCGCCATCTTTTCCCGTTTACCGGGGACAAACGCGGAAAAGTGTCCGCTTTCCAGGATTTCCTCCGCGATCACTGCGGTAAACTCCGTCACACGGAAATCGCCGCCAACGATGCCGTCGATATCCAACGAGCAGCCCTCTCCAAAGCTGCGCCCGCAGTTGTGATAGGCGAAAGCACCCGAATATACCGGTTCCGCGTCGGTCGCAATGAAGCCGCCCTTGACGCAGAAAATCTCGCTTCCTTCTTCGCAGGAGTACAGCACCGCATCGCACAGTTTCACGAGCGGCGTTCCGTTCCACTTTGCCGAAAAGGCACCTCCGGCGTTCAGAATCAGCCCGACGCCGTACTCACGGGTAATCGCAAAAATCTTGTCGAGCTTATATTCCTCCAGCGTTTCCGGAACGATATCGAGAACGACGCATTTCACGTTTTTGTTCTCCGTCAGGATCTCCGCAAGCCCCTTCGGACGGATCATACCGCACCGTTCGCAGACCGGGGCAAAGATTGTTTTTGCGCCGGTGATCAGCGCGACCAGGGAATCGGAGGGCAGACTGATCTCCCCCGCAACGATCGCATCGCCGTGCGCGGCGCCGAACTGTCGCAGGAGTGCCTCGTATGCGGAATCGGCACTATGGCAAAGGAGACCGTATTCCGCACCGACGTATCCGGCGAGCGCGGCGGCCGCCGAGACCGAATGGGGATTGATGGTGCCCCAGCCGCCCGAGGCAAGAATCTCAAGCTCTCTGTTTATCAGTTTTTCCGTCATGTTCCGTTCCTCCTCACTTGCCGTTCAGCTCGTCCGCGTGCTCCCAGACCTTCAGCATCGCGTCTGCGATATCATCCATATCCTTCCGGGTTCCGAGCAGGCAAGCCTGATACAGCCAGGTTCCCTCCTCATACCCCGCTTTTTCCGCGTTCGGAAGCGGCGTCACGTCGATTTTCGTGCCGATGATCCGCTCGGTTTCCGGCGCAGTCACGCACGGAAACGCATAAAGCGGACTGTAACCCGCGCAGAGCGGGATCCCCTCCGCGTTGAGCGCGTTCAGGAAGGTGTTCCTGTCAAGTCCGCGCGAGGCGAGGACCTCCGAACGGAGGCGGATGAGGAACAGATGGTAAGCGTGTCTGCCGATCCGCGGATCGTAATCAGCGGGAGATGCAAACGGAAGGTCCTTCAGACGCCCGGCAAGATACGCCGCGTTTTTCTCGCGCAGATACATTTCCTCTTCCAGTTTTTCATACTGGGAAAGCAGAACCGCCGCCTGCAACTCGCTGAGATTGTGATCCTGTGCCGCTGAAATATAGCAGCCGTCCTTTTTGCCTCCGTGCAGAATCAGGGTGAGCTTTTCGGCAAGACCGTCATCATCGGTTGTGATAATCCCGCCCTCGCCGCAGGTCAGGTTTTTGGAATTCTGGCAGGATACCGAGGCGGCATCCCCCCACGCGCAGATATTCTTTCCGTTCCACACCGCGCCTACCGCCTGCGCCGCGTCGATGATCAGCTTTACGCCGTGCTTTTTCGCAATCGCGCTCAGCTCGTCAAGCTTCGGCGGGCAGCCCGCGACGGCGACCGCGATAATGGCTCGCGTTTTCGGCGTGATCTTTTCCTCGAGCGTTTCGTGAGAAAGATTATAAGTTCCTTCATCAATATCCGCGAAAACCGGAGTGGCTCCCGCGAAGATGATCGAAGAGAGCGTGGCAACGAAAGTGTATGGGGGCAGAATGACCTCGTCTCCGTAACCGATTTCCATCGCCCGCAGAATCATTTCAAGCGAAACGGTCCCGTTCGCCACGGCAAAGCAATGCTTCACGCCACAGTCCCGGGCAAACCTCTCCTCAAACTGTGCGCGGTAATTGCTTTTTCCCATCGCCGAAACGGCACGGGAAAGCATCTCCCGGTCGATTTCTCCTGTCCGGGGCCAACCGGGAAATCCATCCTTTTTCAGCGGTTCCCCGCCGTGAATTGCCAGCATACTTCTATCTCCTCCATTATTATTTTTTGTTGTAATCAGAGCGCCTTGACGAGCGGTTTGTATTTCCGGATATATTCTTCGTTCGCCTCGTCTCCGCCCTTCGTGTTGGCGGAATGGAAGACCTCGGGCGTTTTTCCGGCATCCCGGCAGAGCTCGATAGCGCGGCAGACGATCGCCTGCATGATCATCGCACCGATCACGGTCGAAGTCGCGCCGGTCGTCACTTCCCCGATCTCCACCGCCGCGTCTCCATAGCAGCCCATGTTGTCGATCACCACGTCGCAGACATCCATCAGCTTCTTCCCTTCGGGATGACGGGAAGTGATTTTCTGACTGTGCGTGACGTTCGTAATGCAGATCGGTATCAGCCCGCGTTTTTTTGCTTCCTCCGCCATATCGACCGCGACGGTGTTTCCGCCGCTGTTGGAAAAGAGGAAGAGGACGCCGCCGTATTTCACACAGTCGATATCGTCGAGAAGCAGGGCGGCAAGTCCGGGCGCGCGCTCTAACATACTGCTCCGCGCCGCGTGAGTATGAAGCATCAGCGCGTCTTCCAGAATGGGACAGACGCGCGCCAGCCCTCCCGCACGGTAAAAGATCTCTTCGGCAAGGATATGGGAATGCCCCGTCCCGAAGGTAAAGACGAATCCGTCATTCATCAGCGCGTCCGCCGTCAGCCGTGCCGCTTTTTCCATCGCGTCCGACCGCTTTTCGGCGACCGCGTCCATCAGATCCCGGATGATTCCGAGATAGGTTTCCATTGCGTTCATATTATCTGTGTCCTTCCTTTTTTACCTTTCCCTCAGAACCTGCAGCCCGGCGTAGATCGCCGCCGCTCGTTCCGGGGAAACGGCGGGAGTCATAATACCGGCATCCGGGTATTTTTCCAGAATCAGCCGCTCAAATTCCGCTCTGACCGTGCGGTTCCGGGTCAGAACGCTCCCGTAAATGCCGACCGTGCGGCTGCCCGTGCGTTCCATCAGCACCGATGCGTATGAGGCGAGGAAACCGGCTGCGTCCGTAAGGATCTTTTTTGCGCAGGCATCGCCTTTTTCGGCGCAGGATGCTGCCGCCTCGGCAAATCCCGCGATATCCGGCTCTCCGTTTTCGGGATAGAAGCGGGTGATCAGTTCCCTCGGCGTGCCGACACCGAAATATCCGGTCAGCGCATCGGTCAGCGCCGTTGCGGGAGCAATGCCGTCGATAGCACGAAGCGCGGCCTTGATCGCTTCGACGGCGATATAATATCCGCTCCCCTCGTCTCCAGATATTCTTCCCCAGCCTCCCGCTAAGAACAGATGTCCCTCCGGATTCTGTGCGATCCCCATCGCACCGGTCCCGGAAAGGATCAGAACGCCCGGTTTTCTCCCTTCGGTCAATCCGAACAGCGTCATATAGGCGTCGCTTCTTACAAAAACCTGAACGCCGAGCGCCTTTTTCAGCAGGGAGACGAATTTCGCGCTCACGGAATCCGGATCCGTTCCGACCGTATCGTCAATCGACGGATCGCCTATCCCGATCGCCCCGATCGTTCCGACCGGGATTCCGAGCGCCCTCACACCGGCAAGGACGTTTTCCGCCGCCCGATCCGCACCGATAAAATTGTAATTCATCGGCCCGGTTTTCGCCGAAGCGACCGGAGTCCCTTCCCGGTACGCGGCAAGCGCGGTTTTTGTTCCGCCGCCGTCGATTCCGATGATAATCTTCTTATCTGCCATACGCAGTCTTTCCTTCCCTGCATTTTGCAGTCATTGCCGCCAAAACATTTACCGTTTTCAGTATACCGCAAAAGCCCGTTTTCGTCCATAAGAAAGTTGGCGGATAATGGGACAATATTGACATTTTCGGAGACGGAATATGGACAGAGTTGACGAAAAATCAGACATTTTTCACATCTATTGACAGAAACGGGGATCAATAGTATAATAAAACCACAAAAGCAAATGAGAAAAGGCACCGTTTTGCGGACTTCGCGAGGCAAAAACGGTCCCGGTAGTGAAAGGAGGGCTTCCATCATGGCAGAGTTCCGTGAATTATCGACTTCCTTTTCCGATTCGGAAGCACTGCTGGAAAGCAGCTACGAAGCGATCCGCTTCAGCGACGAAACCTTTCCTTTTTATATTATCAGCGATATGACGACCTCTGCGCTGCCCCCTCCCTCCTCCGTGCCGATATTTTCGTGGCACGAACAGCTTGAGATCATTTATGTTCAGGAAGGAAGCCTGATCTGTGTCAGCGATTTCCGACGGCGCCGCTGCCCTGCGGGCGAGGTTGCCGTTTTCAACCCCTGCGAGGCGCACGCGATCGAGCCGGACGGCTGCGCCGACGCAAGGTACCACTGTCTGATGATCGACACGAAGCTGTGCGGCGGCAGGGACGACATCATTCTGCAGAAATATATGGAGCCGCTGATCTCCCATCGGATCCGCTTTCAGACCGTAATGGAGGACGAGGGGGGAAAAGCGCAGGCACGCGAAATCCTTGACGAGCTGATCGGCGCCTACCGGGATGGCGGGGAAGGCTTTGAACTTGCAGTCAAGGGCAATCTTTTGCGGCTGCTCGCGCTGTTCTTCCGGTCTCCCGAAAAAGCCGAGAGAAAAAGCAGCAGCCAGGAAAACGTCCTCCCGGCACTCCGCTATATCGCCGATCATTACGCGGAGGACATCCCCCTATCGTCACTTGCTTCCGCCTGCTGTATGAACAGTTCCTATTTCTGCAGACGGTTCCGCGAAGTCACCGGAAGAACTGCCGTCACCTACGTAAATGAATACCGGCTGACCAAGGCACAGGCTCTTCTTCTCACAACCTCCGATACCGTCTCCGGGATTGCTGCCGCAGTCGGCTTCTCGGACCCCGGTTACTTCACAAGGCTGTTCCGCAAATTCTACGGCGTCCCGCCCGGAACGCTCAGGAAACAAACCTGACATTTTCTGCCGAAACGGCAAAAGGAGTTAAAATGATGAGCACTATCCGCTTTGGCTTTGCCGATGAAATCATCACGCCGCCCGATCTTTCCACGATCGTTCTTGACGGTTACGGACACCGCCTCACCCCCGCGACCGGCATACACGACGACCTTCACGCCAAGGTCATGGCAATGGAATCGGAGGGGACGCTTTCTCTGATCTATGCGGTGGACCTGATCGGTCTGAATCCCCCGCTTTACCGGCTCGTTACCGATCAGATCACTGCCTTGACCGGCGTTCCGCGCGAGCGGATCTCGCTTGTCTTCGTCCATACCCACGCTGCGCCGCAGGCGGGCATCCTTGCCGAAATGCCGATCAATGTAGATTATTTTGCCTATGCCGGAGAGCAAATGGGGCGTGCCGCGCTCCGCGCCATCGGAAGGCTGACCGAAGGTTCCTTCCGCTTTGCGATCCTTGAAAGCGAGCTAACCGCCTCCCTGAACCGGCGCGGCAGACCCTTCATCGACCGGAGGATCAAGGCTGCCGCCTTCACAGACGGAAACGGAAACCTGCGCGCGGTTCTGTCGAATGCTGCGTGCCACGCGGTTCTGAACACCGATTTCACGGTCTCCGCTGACTGGCTCGCGGAGCTGAACCGTCTCTCCACCGATGAGGTTCCGTATTTCTTCTTCCAGGGCAGAGGCGCGGATATCAATCCCGTTGTCATCGGGGAGACCCTTGACGAACAGATCGCCGCCGTCGGCAGACAGCTTTCGATCCCGGTCGAAGCCTTTGCCCGCTCCGGAGAAGGCATAACGCGCCGTGCGGAGGGGGTGCCGGATATCCGTTACGAGCTGCTGAAAGTTCCGATGATGCGGATGGATGACACGGCAGAACTGAAAAGGCAGAAAAAGGAATGGGAGGATAGATATCTGAGCCTTCCCTTCTCCGATTGGAACAAGCACTATTATCTCCGTGAGCTGCAGTGGACGAGAAAAATGCTAGAAATTGCCGAAAGCGGCGGAGATTTCAGCCTGACCGTACCGATGCAGATGATAAAAATCGGAAAGGAATTTGCCTTTGCGTTCGTTCCTTTCGAGCTTCTGACCCTGCCGGGCGACAAAATCGAAGCCCTTTTCGTCAAAGCGGGCTTTGACCCGGCAACCGTTTTCGTATGCGGCTATTCCAACTCGGTAAACGGCTATCTTGCGCCGCCCGAAGAATTTGAAGTCGGCGGGTACGAGGTCGCCGGTGCCGCTCATTGGTACCTGATCCCCCAGACCTCTCCGGAATCCGAGCCTGCCGTCGTAAACTGGTTTGCGAAGCAGCTGGACGCGGAATAACGGCTGCGGTATTAAGCCCTTCGTTTATGTGATGGCAAATACGGGAATCGGAGCGGCACGCTCCGGATCCCTGCTCGCTCGGCGCTTGCAAGCGAGCTTGCAGACGCCTCCGCTCGCGGATACGAACCCAATCGCAGCCCCCGCTCGCCTGCGAACGGAGGCTGCGGTGGGGCGACGTTTGGTACGGGGTAACACAAAAAAGAAAGCATCGCTTTTGCGATGCTTTCTTTTTTGTGGTGACCCGTACGGGAATCGAACCCATGTTACAGCCGTGAAAGGGCCGTGTCTTAACCGCTTGACCAACGGGCCTGGTAGCGGAAGTCGGATTTGAACCAACGACCTGTCGGGTATGAACCGAATGCTCTAGCCAACTGAGCTATTCCGCCAAATGCACCGGATTTTCCGACGCTTGAATATTATAGCAGATAAAGCTTGTCTTGTCAAGTGTTTTTTGAAAAAATTTATTTCAGCCCGCAGGATGTCCTTCGGGCTTCCGCCGGACGGCGCTTTGTGCCCGTTTCCGCCGCATTTTTTTCTTCCGAGGCGAAAGAAAGCATCTGTTTTGTCTTGTTTTTTTCATCTTTTTATTATATAATATACTGTGTATATGTATGTTTTATTCTTGGAGGCTTTTTCATGAACATCAGTTGGAACCGGGGCGCCGATCCGGGCGCCGCTCTTCCGGGCGGAAGGGAAAGAAGCAAATTTTCTTCCGTCGTGCTTCCGGACTTCCCTTTTCTGCTGACCTTTGATATTGCCGGAGAGCCGCTCGTTTCGGTCGGGGACAAGGTCCTCGCGGGACAGCCGCTCGACCGGATCCATCACGCGCCCTATTCCGGAACGGTCGCCTTCGCGGACGGGAAAGTCCTGAAGCTTTGCTGTGAGGGCGAGGACACCCTTCCCTTCGTCGGCTATCGCCGCTCCCTGCGCGACAGCTCCCCCGCCGACCTGCTCGCGGTGCTTGCCGCCTCCGGCATCCCCGGCACCCGCGGCGGGCTCCTTTCGGACGAGCTCTCCGAAATCGCCCTCCGTCCGGTCGGCGAAAAAGGCAGAACGCTGATTCTGAACGTCGCCGGGCAGGAACCGGGGTTTGAAGCTCTCCTCTGTACCGTCCTCGCAAAGGAAAGCGCCGCCGTCATCGGCGGGCTCAAGATCGTGATGAAGACTGCCTCCGCGCGTCGGGCGATCTTCGTGCTCCCGGACAGCGACGTGAAGCTGCTGAATCTGGTCGAAAAAGCGATCGCCGGCAGCCGTCTTTTCCGCGTCTGCGTGATGAAAAAGGCAGCCTATCCCGCCTCGGATCCCCGGCGTCTGATCTCCATGCTGATCGGAGCGGAGCTTCCGCCCGAAGCAGACTCCCCCGCCGCTCTTCTTGAAAAAACCGGGATGTTCACCCTTACCCCCGAGCTTTGCGCCGAGGTCTATTACGCCTTTTCCGAGGGCGTTCCCTATCTTTTCGCCCCCGTTTTCGTCGGCGGAAGCGCGCTTTCCAAGCCGATCCTCGCCCGTCTCCCGGTCGGTCTTTCCCTTTCCGACTGCGTGGAGTGCTGCGGCGGATCCCTTCGCAAGGCGTCCCTCCTCGTCTGCGGAAAAGGTCCGATGTCGGGCCGCGAAGAACAGCCGGACGGGCATCTGCGTCCCGAGGACCGCGTCGTTCTCGCCTCCTCGCCCCGTGCGCTCGGCGTCGGCGGCGATCTTCTCCCCTGCGACAACTGCGGCAGATGCACCGCCGCCTGCCCCGCCTATCTCGTCCCGCCGCTGATTCTGAAGGCGTTGGAAAGCGGGAAAGAAAAAGCGCTGACCGACTCCGGCGCGCACTATTGCCTCGGCTGCGGCACCTGTACCTACGTCTGCCCCGCCGGGATCCCGGTCTCCGACGCCGTGAAAAAGGCAAAAGCGGTCGCCGACCGTTCCGTTCCGCCGTCCGACGCGCCGAAGGCGCCCGCGCGCGGACTCAAGGAGATCCTGACCGACTTCTTCTTTGAGGAAGTCGAAGAAACCGAAACGACCGAAAGCGAGGTGACCGGACGTGGCGGAAAAGCCTGACAACAAACCGGAGAAGGGCGCGCCCTCCTTCAAAACCGACAGCAGTCTGGAAAAAACCTTCCTTTCGATCCTGTATCAGAACGACGAAAGCGAGAAGGAAACGCTTTCCCCCGAAGGGGAAGACGCGCTTTCCGCGCCGCTTGACCTGCTTCCCGGGGAGGAAACCGCCGATCCGGGCGTTACCGAACCGATCGTCCTGCCCCCGGAGGAACCCGGAACGGCAGACGAGCCGTCCGCCGTCCTGATCCCGGACGTTTCCAAGCCGTCCGACGCGCCGGAAAGCGCCGCCGGAGAAGCCCTCCGGGAAGCCGTACCGGCTCCCGCAGCGTCTCCGGAAACGGAAGAGGCTCCGCGGGAAAAGCAGGCGGCCCCCTCCTTACGGAAAAAAGGAAGACGCGTGCTTGCCGTGCCCGGAAAGAAGCCCGTCAGCGCCGTTTCCGAAGAAAAAGCCGCGCCGCTTCCGAAATCGGTGCCCGCACCCGAAGCCGTAACCGAACCGGAAATCGCCGCCGAATCCGCTCCCGCGCCCGAACCGATCGCGGAAGAAAAACCGGCCGCAAAGCCGATTGAAGAAGCGGAACCCGTTCCCGCGCCCGTAATCGCTCCCGAACCGGAGCCCGTGCCCGAAGCGGCTGCCGTTTCCGCACCCGAAGAGCCGGAGGAGTCCCCGCTTTCCGCTCCGTTCTTACGGACCTCCGAAAAAATCTCCTCCCTCGCCGTTGATCTTTATATCGCCGCGCTCCCGATCCTCGGCGTGCGGATCTGGCATTACGGCTGGCGCACGGTGACGGTCCTGCTCACCGCCCTGCTCGCCTGTCTGTTTTCCGAGCTTGCTTTCGCGCTGATCTCGCGGAAAGACCCGCCGTCCGCGCTGAAGGATCGGAATTTTGCCGTCACGGCGCTGACCGTCACGCTCATTTCCTCCCCGAATCTGCCCCTCTGGGCGATCGCCGCGCTCTGCGGGCTCGCCGTGATCCTGTTCCGGGGCGTTCTCGGGCTCCGCACCTCTTCCGTCCGCTCCCATCCCCTGAATCCCGCGATGGCGGCGTTCTCCCTGCTCCTTCTCCTTTGGAACGGGCTTGACCGTTTCGGTGCGATCCCCGGCGTGCGCGCGCCTCTTCTGCTCGCCTCGCCCGATCCGGCTGCCTACGGCGTGGGGAATCCGATCCTTGCCTCCCTCCGTGAGGGCGTTCTCCCCTCCGATTCCCTCGTTTCGCTCATATTCGGAAACGCGGCGGGACTTCTCCCCGTGCTTTTCGTCCTCATCGCCCTCGTTTATCTGCTCGTCAGAAAGGCGGTGCCGTGGCAGGTTCCGGCAGCGATGCTGCTCTCCGGCGTCCTCTTTGCGGCGCTGCTGCCCCGCACGGCGGTCCGGACCGATATGATCCTCCTGCAGACCGTGCTTTTCGAGACCTGCTCGGGCACCTTCCTCCTCTGCGCGCTCTTCTGCGGTGCCGATACCGCGACCGTCCCCTATTCCGGGACCGGAAAGATCGTCTTCGGCTTCCTCGCCGGAACGTTCACCCTGCTGCTCCGCCACTATACCGGGATCGTCAACTGCGCGCCGATCGGCGTCGTCGCCGCGAACGCCCTGACGCCCCTTATCAACCGCTTTACCGTTCCCCGCCCCTTCGGCGGAAAATAACGATCCGAAATGAAAGGACGGCGATCCCCGATGCCTCATAACGAAGCCCCGGTCCCGGGCGTTCTTCTGCTCGACAAACCGGCGGGCATCACCTCGCAGGGCGCCGTCAACCGCGTCCGCGCCCTCTACGGGACGAAGCAGGTCGGGCACACCGGCACGCTCGACCCGATGGCGACCGGCGTCCTCGTCGTTCTCGTCGGGAGAGCGGTGAAGGTCTCCGAATTCGTCACCGCCTCCTCCAAGCGGTATCTTGCCGAAATCACGCTCGGCGTCGTCTCGGACACCGAGGATATCTGGGGCAAAACCGAGGAAACGGGCGTCCCGATCCCGACCGAAGAAGCCTTCCGTGCCTGCGCCGCGTCCTTCCTCGGCAAATCGGAGCAGATCCCCCCGATGGTCAGCGCGCTGAAGGTCGGCGGAAAGAAGCTCTGCGACCTCGCAAGGCAGGGCGTTACCGTGGAACGGGAGCCCCGTGAGATCGAGATCACCTCGCTCACGGTCGAACGCACTTCCGATCCCCGCGTTTACCGCCTCGACGTCGCGTGCTCGAAGGGCACCTACATCCGCACGCTCTGCGCGGATATCGGAAAAAAGCTCGGCTGCGGCGCCGTGATGTCCTCGCTCCGGCGGACCGAAAACGCCGGATTCCCGATCGGAAAAGCCGTCACCCTCGACGCGCTCGGCGCGATGACCGGAGAGGAACGAAACGCCGTCCTTCTCCCGGTCTCCTCCCTCTTCGATTCCCTGCCCGAAGCGCCTCTGACGCCCTTTTTCGAGCGGCTCGCGCGTTCGGGCTGCGAGATCTATCTGAAAAAGATCGGGCTGAAGCTTGAAGAAGGCACCCTCGTCCGTCTGACCGGAAAAACCGGACTGTTCGCGCTCGGCGAGGTCCGCGCCTATCCGGAGGGACCCGCGATCAAGCCGGTCCGCCAGCTCGAGCTGCCCCAAGCCGTCCCCTCCGCCGATGATGAAAGGAAGAACAAAACCATGACGAACGTTCTCGTTTTAGCCTCTCTCGAACCCGCCGACCGCGAAAAGCTCGCGCTCGCGTATCCCGACGCCGTTTTCTCCTACGGCACGCCCGCCGAGCCCGGCGAGGAGGCGCTGGCAAGAGCCGGGATCATCATCGGTCAGCCGACGCCCGAAAGCATCGCGAAGGCGAAGAACCTCCGCTGGATCCAGTTCAGTATGTCGGGCGTGGACAGCTACATGAAGCCGGGCGTCATCCCCGAAAACGTGCAGGTCACGAACGTCACCGGCGCCTTCGGTCTCGCGATCTCCGAGCACATGGTCGCCTGCACGATGATGCTGATGAAAAAGCTGCACCTTTACGGCAGAAATATGATAAATCACGACTGGATCGACCGCGGCACGGTCGAAAGCCCCGAAAACGCCGTCGTCCTCGTCCTCGGGATGGGCGATATCGGCGGCAATTACGCGAAACGGATGAAAGCGCTCGGCTCCCATATCATCGGAATGCGCCGCGCCGACGCCGAGAAGCCGGACTACTGCGACGAGCTTTTCCTCTATTCACCCGAAACCCTCGATTCCCTGCTCCCCCGCGCCGATATCGTCGCGCTCTCGATGCCGGGAACGAAGGAAACCTATAAAATGTTCGACGCGCGCCGCCTCTCGCTGATGAAAAAGGGCTCGATGCTCCTCAACGTCGGCAGAGGGAACGCCGTGGACTGCGCCGCGCTCGCCGACGCTTTGAAAAACGGTCCGCTCGGCACCGCTTCGGTCGACGTCACCGATCCCGAGCCGCTGCCGAAGGACCATCCGCTGTGGGACTGCGAAAACTGCCTCGTCACCCCGCATATTTCGGGCTTCTATCATCTGCGCCGCACCTACGAGCAGATCGTTGACGTATTTGCAGAAAACCTCCGCCGCTATCGGGCGGGCGAGCCCCTGATCCGTCAGGTCGACCGCGCGACCGGATACGGCAGAAAGGATCCCAAATGACCTACATCGAAGAAATCCGCATCGTCCGCTTCGCGGGCATCCGTGACCGCGTGATCTCGCTCTCCTGCGGGCTGAATCTGATCATCGGCGGAAACGAATCCGGAAAAAGCTCGACCGAGGCGTTTCTGAACTATCTTTTCTACGGCTTTGCCGACAAGGCGGAGCGTACCCGCTGGATGCCGCTTGACGGCGGCGCCTGCGAGGGCTCCTGCACCGTCTCCTGCGACGGACAGCGTTACCGCGTCGAGCGGCGGACCCTTCCCTCCGGTGCGGAGCGGATGAACGTCGTCGATCTCGCCTCCCGCGCGCCGATCCCCGAGATCACCGTGCCCGGTGAATTCTTCTTCGGCGTGCCCCGCGATATCTTCGTCGGCGCCGCACAGGTGCGGCAGTCCGACGTCGCCACCCTCGATTCGAGGATGGGGGAAGCGGTCGATAATATGCTGTTCTCCGCCGACGAGCATATCAATATCCCGAAGGCGCTGAAAAAACTGGACGACGCCCGCGCCGAGCTCTGGTACAAGAACAAAAAGGGCGGCAGGATCTACGAAAACGAACGCCGCCTCGAAGAGCTGGAAAGCCGTTTTGCCTCCGCCTCCGAAAAGCAGGCGGGCATCATCGACACCGAGGGCAGGCTGATCGACACCCGTGCTCAGAAGGAGGGCGCCGAGAAAAAGCTGACCGAGCTTGCCGCGCAGATCCGGACCGGAGAGCTGCTCCAGTACCGGAACAAGCGCGCCGAGGTCGAGGATTGGAAGCGGCAGCGCGCCGGCAGCCGGAGTGAGATCGAAAAGATCCTCGGCGAATTTCCCGAGGAGGAAGGCAGGATCCGCCCCGACAGATCCTTCCTTGACCGCGTCCGCTCCGAGCGCTCGCGGCTGAACGGACTGGAAAAAGAGCAGCGCGCCGTTGACGACCGTCTCCGCGCCATCATGAACGGAAAGGGCCGTGACGCCGCCGAGGCGAAATTCCCCGACCTCGCGCGCGACGTCGGCGGCATCCGCAAGGTCGGCGAGCACGTCACCTCGCTCGGCGTCGCCCGCGAAAAGCAGGGGAAACGCTCCCTGCTCCTCCTCATCGCCGCCGCTGTCTTCCTCGTCGCCGCGCTGATCCTCTTCTTCGTGCTCCCCGGGAAGCCGGTCTTCCCGATCCTCGCGCTCGTTCTGTGCGCCGCCTGCCTCGTTTTCGCCGTGATCTGCCGCATCAAAGCGATCCGGGCGAAAAGCGAGGAAAAGAGCTTCATTTCCTCCTTCGGCGCCGTCGACCGCGACGAGCTGCTGCGCTGGATGGACCGCGTGGCGCAGCCCGACCACAAGACGGCGCTCACCGCCGCCGAACAGCTCCGCATCGACCGTTCCGAGCTGTTTGCCGCCGCCGACGAGCACCGCGAGATCCTCGACGGGCTCTGCCGCTCGGTGGGATGCGCCTCGCCGGAGGAAGCGGAAAAGAAGGTCGGCGATTACCTTGACCGTCTGAACGCCGCCGGAAACGAGTTCAACCGCCTCGACACGATGATCACCACGACCGAAACGATGCTCCGCGACGACGCGGATCGTTTCGAGAACGCGGAGCCCGAGGTCGAGCTCCCCGCCGACTTCGATCTGAAGGAGGCACGCCGCGCCGACGACTTTGAAAAGAAGCGTCTCGCCGCGCTGACCGACCGTCTCCACGGTCTTGAGATCCGCCGCACCGAGCTGCGCGCGACCGTGGAACCCACCTCCTCCCTCTCCGACCGGATCATCGAAACGAAACGCCGGCTGGAAAAGGACCGCGACAGCTTTGCCGCTTACGAGCTCGCGCGCGACACCCTCGCGGGTGCGTCGGACGATCTCCGCAGGCTCATTTCCCCCCGCCTTTCCGCGGCGGCGGGTGAAAATATGAAATATTTCTCGGGCGGAAGGTACGAGGAGCTCGGCGTCTCGGGCGACTTCGGGCTTTCCTTCCCCACCGGGACCGAAAACGGCGGCACGATGTCCGCGGATTCGGTCTATATGTCCCAAGCCACGCGGGACGGCGCTTACCTTTCCCTGCGTATCGCCCTGCTCGACCTGCTCTGTCAGAACACCGACAAGCGTCCGCCCTTCCTTTTCGACGAGGCGCTGGTCTTCTTTGACGAAAAGCGGCTCTCCGAGGCATTGAAGCTGCTCGCTTCCCTCGCGCCGAAGGTCCAGACCATCCTTTTCTCCTCCTCCGAACGGGAAGCGATCCTGCTCGAAGAGGGCGCCGGGACGGTCTGCCGCCTCTGAACGGAGAGAACCGATGACACCGAAAACCGAAGCGATCCTCGCCGCCCTGACCGGACGCTACCCCGACGCCGTCTGCTCCCTGACCTACGGCGGCGACCCGTGGCGGCTCCTCGTGATGGCGCGGCTCTCCGCGCAGTGCACCGACGCAAGGGTCAATATCGTCTGTGAATCGCTGTTTGCCCGCTTTCCCGACGCGGCTTCGATGGCGGCAGGCGACCTTTCCGAGATCGAGGATCTCGTCCGTCCCTGCGGTCTTTTCCGCACCAAGGCGGCGTCGATCCGGGAGATCAGCGTTCTGATCACCGAAAAATACGGCGGAAAAGTCCCCTCCGATATGGACGAGCTGCTTTCTCTCCCCGGCGTCGGGCGCAAGATCGCCAATCTGATCCGGGGCGACGTCTTCGGGCTGCCCGCCGTCGTGACCGACACCCACTGCATCCGCATCGCGGGAAGGCTCGGGTTTTATCCCGAGGAGGAAAAGGACCCGAAAAGGATCGAAAAAATCCTCGTCCGGGCGATCGACCCGCCGTATCAGTCCGATTTCTGCCACCGCCTCGTCCTGTTCGGCAGGGATATCTGCACCGCGAGAGCGCCGAAGTGTGATTCCTGTCCCATAGCCTCTCTCTGCACGCACGCGCAGACCGAAAATCATCCCGAAAATAAGCAAAATAATAATAAAGCATCAGAAAGGAACATCCAATGAAGAAGCATCTCTTCCGCACTCTTCCCCTGCTTCTCCTCGCGCTGCTCTGCTGCCTCGGCGCGGTCTCCTGCGATAAGGACCCTGTCGATCCGCCGCAGCCCCCGGAGGATACCGGCATTTCTCTCTTTGAGAACGGCGCCTTCCTCTACCGCATCGTCCGTTCGGACATCGCGGACACGAAATCCGCCGCCACCACCGGCAGCGTCCTTATCCGCAAAGCGCTCAAGGCCGTGACCGGCGTCGAGCCCGACCTGACCACCGACTGGGAAAACAAGGACGACAACGATTCGATCCCCGAGATCCTCGTCGGCAAGACCAACCGCGCGGCGTCGCAGTCGGTCGGCGATCTCGGTCCGAACGACTACGTCATCAAAACGGTCGGCAACAAGATCGTCATCCTCGGAGGAAAAGATTCCTCGCTGAAAACGGCGATCGACCGCTTCCTTCTCGACTACGTCGGATATATTTCCGAAGAAAAGTATGAGGAAAAGACCATGCTGAAGATCCCCGAAAACATCGACATCCGCGAAACGTGGGAATACAGCGGCAAAGCACTGCTCGTCAAGTCCTCCGACAAGGTGACCTTTGACGACGCGCTCGCCGAGGCGCTGAAGACCCGCGGCATTGAGCTCGTCCGCACCGATTATTCGATGCCCGCGAAGGAAATGTTCAGCCTCCAGACCGCCGACCTCGTCATCCTCGAGGACGCGAGCGTCTTCCCCTTCGACGCGATGGACGCGATGAACGCCTATCTGAAGGCGGGCGGCAGAATGCTGACCCTCGGCGGTCCCGCGTTCACCGAGATGGTTTACAACTACGCCGGAGAGTGGATGTCCCGCTCCGACTATATGCGCGAGTACATCGCCGACCTCCCTCCGTCCGATATCCTGTATTTCTTTGATACCGCCGACGAGAACGACGTCAAAAAGCTCGGACGCTCCAGCAACACGCAGGGCAGCCGGGTCGATAAGATCGTTGACGACTTCGGTCTCGAAGGGCACGACGCCGAGCTCTGCGTCGACGTTGACAAGCTCGACAGCTGGGAGCTGATCGTCACCAAATTCCAGAACAACAAGACCGGACTCAACGCGCTCGGCTTCTACGCGATGGGCGACAGCGAGTCCGCAACCGACAGCCTCTATGTTGAGATCACCGAAAAAGACAACACCCGCTGGTACGCCATCGTCAACGTTTCGGACGATTGGCAGTACTGCTGGGTCACCCCCAACGACTTCAAGTGGTGGGACGGCAACGCAAGCAAAAAGACCAAGAAGCCGGTCTTTGACGACGTGCAGGCCTGCAGCATCGGCTTCGCCCTCTCCGGACGCTCGGTCCCGCTCGGACACCACACCTACTACCTCGCCGATCCCTGCTTCTTAAGGCTCGACGCCGACTTCCCGCTTGCCGAGATGCCGAAGATCGACTGCCTCTCCCCCGAATACGAAATGTACCCGGTCACCAACGCCGCGAAGCTGACCGTTTACGGAGAAGAGAATCAGATCTTCCTCCCCGCGAAGGAGCTTACCGTTCCCTCCGAGATCATCTCCTGCAGCCCCGGCAGACAGGGCAAGGGCTATAACGACGGACGCATCGCCCGCTTCATCCCGCTGATCGAGATCACCGACGAAAAGGGTCTCCACTCGGGCTACGCCGCGTGGATCAACGTCTTCTCGGGTACCACCGATCAGAACGGTGACCACGAGGGCGCCGTCATCGGTTCGTTCGGCGCGGTTTCAAGCGACTTCTACAACGCTGCCGGCGTCGCCGCGGTCGCCGACACCGCGAAAGCGCTCCTCAATCCCGTCTTCCTCGTCGAGGGCGGTATGACCGAGCACACCTACATCGCCTCCGATACCAAGAACGTGAACTACGGCGGTTCCTGCATCGACGTGACGAGAGGCGGCATCGAAGCCACCGTCACCGTCACGCTCTACGATGAATCCGGCAAGGAGCTCGCGAAGACCTCCGCCGCAGGCAAGGACCTGAAACCCCTGAACAACCGCATCCAGACCGTCTCCTCCACTTACGACGTTTCGGGCGGCCGTCCCGCAAAGGCAGTCACCGAGCTGACCGTGGACGGCAAGGTCATCGACAAGATCGTTCATAAGGTCAATTTCTGGGAACCCAAGCCCGAGAGCGAACGGAAATACATCTACACCGAGGACGGCTATTTCAAGATCGACGGCGAGATCGTCAACTTCTTCGGCGTCAACTATATGCCTACCTCCGGTATTTCCGAGCAGTACGGTTCCAACTTTGAGTATTACGTCAGCAATTCCGCTTACGATCCCGAGGTCATCCACAACGACCTGCTTCACGTGAAGGATATCGGCTTCAACGCCGTTTCGATCTTCACCTACGTCCAGTCGGTCCGTGAGAGCAACAATATGCTCAACCTCATCGAGCAGTGCCGCGAGCTCGGCATCTACTGCGACGTTTCGATCCGTCCCGACGCCTACCCGATGAAGGGCTTCAACGAGCACGACGTCGAAGACCTCATCACGAAGCTCCACTTCCCCGAAAACGACAACATCATCGCATACGATATCGCGTGGGAGCCGCAGCTCGGCAAGCTCACCGCCGACACGGTCCGTGCCGCGTGGGACGCCGACTGGCGCGAATGGCTGAAGCAGCAGTTCGGCTCGATCGAACACGCCGAGAAGCTCTTCGGCACCAAGCTGCCGCGTGACAACGCCGGCAACGTCGTTCAGGTCACCGATACGATGATCGAAAGCGATTCCTCCAACCGTGCGATGGTCGCTTCCTACCGCCGCTTCGTCGACGATCAGGTCGCGAAGACCTTCGAGCCGAAGATGGCGTTCATGCGTGCCCTCGACCCGAACCACCTCTTCTCCTTCCGTATGTCGATGGCGGGCTCCGCTTCGGTCGGTCCTTCCTACTACACCTACGACTTCCAGAGCCTGACCTCCGAGGTCGACTTCATGTCCCCCGAGGGCTACTCGATCAACTCCACCGACGAAAGCGCGCTCCAGATCTTCTTCTGCAACACCTACGCCCGCTACACCAATCCCGACAAGCCGGTCGTCTGGAAGGAATTCGGACGCCACGTCTGGAACGGAAGCAACTTCGGCAATCATTCCGTCTCTCTGAAGAGCCAGGAGGATTACTACCGCTACTTCCTTGAATACGCCTATAAGTCCTACTCCTCCGCGATGTACTGCTGGTACTTCGCAGGCGGCTACCGCATCAATGAGAACTCGGACTACGGCATCCTCAATCCCGACGGTTCAGACCGTCCCTCCACCGTGCTGCTCCGCGAATACGCGCCCAAGTTCATCGGACAGGGCGAACGCAAGGCAGCCGAGGTGATCCTCGAGATCGAGCGCGACGACTATCCTTCCTCCCTCAGAGGGATGTTCGACAAGCTCAACTCCAAGCTCGTCAGCGCCTTCAAAAAGGGTCAGCTCGTCGCGCTGGTCAACAAGCAGCAGGACACCGAAAACGGACACTTCTACGCTTCCACCGTTCTCGATCAGGCGGTCGGCGGCATGAAAGCCGAAGGACAGTATCCGTTCCGCTATATCAACGGTCAGATCAAGTCGGTCACGACCTCCGCCGACGGCAAAAAAGTGACCGTCACCTTCGTCAACACCGGTCACGCAGACTGGGATAAGGACCTCGTTACGATCGTCTCCGCCAACGGCAAGACCGTCTACGCGACGATCGGTGAGGAGATCCCGTACCTCGGCGAAGGCTCGGTCACCTTCGACGTCACCTCCAAGCCCGGCGCGCTCCGCCTCGCGATCGGCGACGTGATGTTCGGTTACGCTTTCTGATCTTCATATTCCGTCAGTCATCCGCGTGCTCCGGCACGCGGATGACTTTTGTTTCGGGGCGGTTTTTGAGTTATTACTGATAAGCGATTTTATCAGTAATAATTTTATTTTTATCAGTAATAACTTATGATTTATCAGGAACAGCCATTGACAAAACGAGAATTTCGGGATATAATAAAGAAAAAGAAACGGAGGGACACCGATGAGAGTTACGGAAGAACAAAAGAAAACGGTTATTCTTTACCTTCTCGAAAAGATCCGGGAAAACCGGGAGGAGCTTTCCCGGCATACCGCGGAGGTCTTTCATATCAGCCAGAACACGGTGCACACCTACCTCAACGAGCTGTTGGAAAAAGGGATCATTCTCCGGGAAAAGCGGGGAAAGTATTCCCTTGCGGAAACCGAGATCACCGTCTGCCTGCAAAGGAGCCTCGGCGAACTGAAAAACGACACCGACGCATTGAACAAATATCTGGAGCCGGTCATCCGGGATCTTTCCCCGTCGGTCAGATCCATCTGGCGGTACGCCTTCAGCGAGATGGTCAACAACGTCATCGACCACTCGGAGGCGGAACGTCTTCGGATCCGCATCCGTCGGAATTATCTGACCACGCAGGTCCTTCTGACCGACGACGGCGTCGGTATTTTCGAAAAGATCAGAAACCATTTCGGCTTTGAATCGCTCGACGACGCGATCTGCGAGCTTTTCAAGGGCAGACTGACGACCGACGCCGCCCACCATTCCGGCGAGGGCATCTTTTTCTCCTCGAAAATGATGGATCGGTTCTATATCCTCTCCGACGGAAAAATCTTCACAACAGACAAATATGAAGATTCGCTGATCGCCGATATGGGCGGGGACAGACCGGGAGGAACCTCGGTCATGATGGAGCTTTCCAACTTTTCCAACAAAAAAGCCTCGGAGATCTTCGGCCTGTACACCAACGACGACGGGGGCTTCACCAAAACGAAAATCCCCCTCAAAAACATTTTCGATACCGACCCGGTCTCCCGTTCTCAGGCGCGCCGCGTCTGCAACCGTCTGGATAAATTCACCGAAGTGGAGCTCGATTTTGACGGCGTGGGCTGGATGGGACAGGGCTTTGCGCACCAGATTTTCGTCGTGTTCCGGGGCGAGCATCCCGATATCCTTCTGAACCCGGTCAATATGGGGGAGGAAGCGGAAGCCATGTATCGCCACGTCGTCGGGAGCGCTTCTCTGCCCGGCTGACCGAGTTGTTCCGGGAATAATCTTTTTCCGCCTTTCCGGGCAAAAAGACGGCGGTTTTTTTGCAAATTTTTTGTAAAACCCGTTGTGTTTTCGCGCGGAAGATGGTATAATTGTATTTGTGTGGAATACCGTTTCCCGTTTCCGCACGTTCCCGTTGTTAAACTTTTTCAGGAGGATATAGAATGGAAAGAAAAAAGTTATCCATGGATGGCAACACCGCCGCCGCAACCGTATCTTACGCGTTCACTGACGTTGCTGCCATCTACCCCATCACGCCTTCCAGCGTAATGGCTGAGCTGACCGACTCCTGGTCCGCTACCGGTCTGAAGAACATCTTCGGTGATACCGTCAAGGTCATCGAGATGCAGTCCGAAGCCGGTGCCGCCGGTGCCGTCCACGGCTCTCTCGCAGCAGGTGCTCTGACCACCACCTTCACGGCTTCTCAGGGTCTGCTCCTCATGATCCCCAATATGTACAAGATCGCCGGCGAGCTCCTTCCCTGCGTGATCCACGTCTCCGCGCGCTGCGTAGCGTCTCACGCTCTGAACATCTTCGGTGACCACTCCGACGTCTACGCCTGCCGTCAGACCGGTTTCGCGATGATGGCGGAATCCAACCCCCAGGAAGTCATGGACCTCGGCGCCGTCGCGCACCTCGCCACCATCAAGGGCAGAGTTCCGGTCCTGAACTTCTTCGACGGCTTCCGTACCTCTCACGAGATCCAAAAGATCGAGGTCTGGGATTACGAGGATCTGAACGAAATGGTCGACAAGGACGCCGTTGAAGCGTTCCGCAACCACGCGCTCAACCCCGAGCATCCGATCCTGAAGGGCTCCGCCGAAAACGGCGATATCTTCTTCCAGCACCGCGAAGCCTGCAACAAGTACTACGACGCCTTCCCGTCCATCGTGGAAGACTATATGGGCAAGGTCAACGCCAAGCTCGGTACCGATTACAAGCTCTTCAACTACTACGGCGCGCCGGATGCCGACCGCGTCATCGTCGCGATGGGCTCCATCTGCGACGTGACCGAGGAAGTCATCGACTATATGAACGCGCACGGCGAAAAGGTCGGTCTCGTCAAGGTCCGCCTCTACCGTCCGTTCGTCGCTTCCAAGCTGATCGAAACGATCCCCGCCACCGCCAAGAAGATCGCGGTCCTCGACCGCACCAAGGAGCCCGGCTCCCTCGGCGAACCGCTCTACCTCGACGTCGTTACCGCTCTCGCTACGAACGGCGTGACCGACGTTAAGGTCGTCGGCGGCAGATACGGCCTCGGTTCCAAGGATACGCCTCCGTCCTCCGTCTTCGCGGTTTACGAAAACCTCGCTGCCGCTGAGCCCAAGAACGGCTTCACCATCGGCATCATCGACGACGTGACCGGTCTTTCCCTCGAGGAAAAGCCCGCTCCCGATACCTCCGCCAAGGGCACCATCTCCTGCAAGTTCTGGGGTCTGGGCGGCGACGGTACCGTCGGTGCGAACAAGAACTCCATCAAGATCATCGGTGACCACACCGACAAGTTCATTCAGGCTTACTTCCAGTACGACTCCAAGAAGACCGGCGGTGTGACCATTTCCCACCTCCGTTTCGGCGACAACGCCATCAAGAGCCCGTACTATATCACCAAGGCCGACTTCGTTGCCTGCCATAACCCCTCCTATATCAAGAAGGGCTATAAGATCGTCAACGACGTCAAGCCGGGCGGAACCTTCCTGCTGAACTGCCAGTGGACTCCCGAGGAGCTGGAGAACCACCTCCCCGCAGAGGTCAAGGCTTATATCGCCAAGAACGATATCAAGTTCTATACCGTCAACGCGATCGACAAGGCGCGTGAGATCGGTATGGGCAAGCGCACCAACACCATCCTTCAGTCCGCGTTCTTCGCACTCGCCAACATCATGC
Organism: Lachnospiraceae bacterium; assembly: GCA_024404495.1. Taxonomy (GTDB): domain Bacteria; phylum Bacillota; class Clostridia; order Oscillospirales; family CAG-272; genus CAKRZE01. Next base: position 30,839 of record JAKSPT010000002.1, on the reverse strand, counting down.
CCATCGCCGAGGCTGTGGACTATATGAAGTATATGGCGAAGAAGTCCTACCTGAAGAAGGGCGAAGACGTCGTTCAGATGAACTACAACGCCATCGACGCCGGTGTCGACGCGATCGTCAAGATCGACGTTCCCGCCGCGTGGGCAAACCTCGACGTTGAGAAGAAGGCGGAGACCGTTGACGGTAACCGCGAGGATCTCGTCAAGTTCGTCAAGGAGATCGTTCTTCCCGTCGAAAAGATGCAGGGCGATTCCCTCCCCGTTTCCGCGTTCACCGATCACGTTGACGGCTGCTTCCCGCAGGGTGCCGCCGCATACGAGAAGCGCGGCGTCGCGGTCGACGTTCCCGCATGGAACCCCGCGACCTGCATCCAGTGCAACAACTGCGCGTTCGTCTGCCCGCACGCAGCGATCCGTCCCTTCGCCATGACCGAGGAAGAGGCTGCTGCCGCTCCCGCTTCCACCAAGTTCACCGCGAAGCCGGTCATCAAGACCAACTACAAGTTCACGATGGCGATCTCGCCGCTCGACTGCATGGGCTGCACGCTCTGCGTCAAGGCGTGCCCCGTCACCGTAAAGGCGATCAAGGACGGCAAGCCCGAGAACGCCCCGCTCGCCATGGTTTCTCAGGAAAGCCAGCTTGATCAGCAGGCAGCCTTCGATTACGCCGTCAAGAACGTCTCCGAGAAGAAGGAGCTCATCAACGGCACCGTCAAGGGCAGCCAGTTCAAGCAGCCGCTGCTTGAGTTCTCCGGTTCCTGCGCAGGCTGCGCCGAAACCTCTTACGCACGTCTCATCACCCAGCTCTTCGGTGAGAGAATGTATATCTCCAACGCGACCGGATGCTCCTCCATCTGGGGCGGCTCCGCTCCCGCTACGCCTTACACCGTCAACCGCGAATCCGGCAAGGGTCCCGCCTGGGCGAACTCCCTGTTCGAGGACAACGCGGAGCACGGTCTCGGCATCGAGCTCGGTCAGAAGGCGATCCGCGACAGACTGAAGGGCAAGATCGAAGCGCTCGTCAACGGCGACGCTTCCGACGCCGTCAAGGAAGCCGGCAAGAACTGGCTCGACACCTTCTCCGACAACAAGCTGAACGGTCCCGCTTCCGACGCGCTCGTCGCTGCTCTCGAAGCCTGCGGCTGCTGCAAGGCAAAGGAGATCCTCGCCGAGAAGAGCTACCTCGCAAAGAAGTCCATCTGGATCTTCGGCGGCGACGGCTGGGCTTATGATATCGGCTTCGGCGGTCTCGACCACGTCATCGCTTCCGGCGAAGACGTCAACATCATGGTCTTCGATACCGAAGTTTACTCCAACACCGGCGGACAGGCCTCCAAGGCATCCCAGATCGGTCAGGTCGCACAGTTCGCGGCTGCCGGTAAGGTGATGAACAAGAAGAACCTCGCCGAGATCGCAATGTCCTACGGTTACGTCTACGTCGCGCAGATCGCGATGGGCGCCGATATGAACCAGACCCTGAAGGCTCTTCAGGAAGCGGAAGCTTATCCCGGACCCTCCATCGTCATCGGCTACGCTCCCTGCGAAATGCACGGCCTCAAGGGCGGCATGACCAACTGCCAGTCCGAGATGAAGAAAGCGGTCGAAGCCGGTTACTGGCAGATGTTCCGCTTCAATCCCGCTCTGAAGGCAGAGGGCAAGAACCCGCTGACCATCGACAGCAAGGCTCCCACCGCCTCCTACGTCGACTTCATCAAGTCCGAGACCCGTTACAGCCGTCTCGTCGGTGCCTTCCCCGAAAGAGCCGAGAAGCTCTTCGACAAGGCTGACGCCGCCGCGAAGGAAAAGTACGAGCGTCTGCTCAAGATGAGCGACCTCTACGCTCCCAAGGCTGACGAACAGTAATCCCCATCAATAAAACCCGTGCTGCCGCATTCGCGGCAGCACGGGTTGTTTGTTTATGGGAGTTTGTTTACGGAATAATCAGGGAAGCTTCGGCGCGTCCACTGCGGGCGCCTTCACTTCCGCGTTTTTCTGTGCTTCCGCGACGACGGGTTTCTTTCCGAATTCAAAGCCTTTTCCGAGTCCGAACAGGTTCGCGGTTTTCGTCACCTGATTGACCTTGTTCCCCGCGAGGAACTTCATCACGTCCTTTGCCTCCATCGGCGCGTCGTCGTACTGCTTCATGAACTGCGTCTGATAGACCCGCAGGATGCCGCCGTACACCGTCTCACCGGGGACCTTCGTCGCGCCGTCAAGGGACTGCAGCATCGTCGCGGTGCTTTCCCTGACCGTGCCGTCGGTCGCGATCGAGCGGGAGACCGTATTCTGGAAGGAAACGATCGCGAGGTCGCGCATCACGTCCGCCTTTTTGCGGTCGGGGAATCTGCCCTCCGGACCGAGACCGGTCTCTTTCAGGCGATCCATCGCGCTCTTCGCGTCGTCGCAGAGCCGCTTGTAGGCTTCGGACGTTTTGACGTCGGGAACCGAAATACCGGCGTCGTTTTTGACGACGATCTGCACGTCGGGTCTCGGGATCTCCTTCTTGATCGCTTCGCGGTAATCGGCAAGCCCCTCGGCGAGCTTCTCGGGGCCGCCTTCCCGCAGGAAGTTTTTCAGCGCCTTCGGATCGCGGATGCCCGCGGTGTGCGCCTTGACGTATTTTTTGTCGGCTTCGTCGGTCACAAGCTTCATTTCGCCGTTTCCGTCGGGCGCAAGCTCGGCTTCGGCGCCGGTCAGCTTGTGATACATCGCTTCCGCCTTTTTCGGGTCGGTTTTCAGCGCGTTCTGATATTCCGCCATATAAACGCGGTTCGCGAGCTCGTTTTCAAGAGGCTCTCTCGAGAACTCGTCGGTGAACGGATCGGCGGAATACTCTTCCTTGTTGAAATTGAGGTAGAAATCCATCGTCCGGTCGCTGTTCTTCTTCAGGGCGGAAGCGGCTTTCTTCTTCGCCATCATTTCGTCGAAATGCTCTGCGTGCTCCTGACGCGCCCCGACGGCGTCTTCCCTGCTCTTCAGCGCGGCGCGGTAGGCTTCCATCTCGGGCGTACCGGGTTTTCCCTGCGCGAGGAGCTTTCTGTCCCTTCTGCGGTTCCACCAGCCGGGCTTTTTCGGCTCTTTCGGCACGACGGGATTTTTCGAGATCTGAAGCGAACCGGTCTTTTTATTGAATTCTACCCTGCGGGGCTCTCTGTCGTAGGGATTTTCGTAAAACAGAAGATTTCCGTTTTTCAGCAGGTTTTTCACGTAATCGAGATAGAACTGCGCTTTTTCTTTTTCGCCCTTGATATTTGCGGGAAGCTCGGGGACCTTTCTGCCGTACGCGTCGGTGATCCGCCCGCTTTTGCAGAGCTCCTCCAGCGTCAGCCCGCCGGTGCGGCTCTGAAACCGGGTCTCGATCAGAGAGGAATACGTTTCCTTTCCGCTGATGTTGTCCTCGCTCGTGAAAAGCTCGCTGATTTCCTCAAAACTCATAACCTTCGGCATCTTTTTTTCCTCCGTCCGGCGTCAGCCGCGTATCTTTTCGTTTCAGTATAGCACGGAACCGGAAAATTTTCAAGCTTTTTCCGTCCCTTCATAAGCAATACCCCCGGAATGCGGTAAAAATTACATCAGAATAAAATTTGCCTTCCCCGCAAAACGCGGAGAAGGCAATCATCATTCGTTATTCGTCCGGTCCTCCGGATCTTTCGGGATCGGTTCCCCGATCCGGATCACGGGACTTCCCTGCGCAGCCGTATCACCGTAAAAACCCGGCTGTGTTCCCGCATACGGAACCGCTCCTTTTTTCGGAGGATACGGAACGGTCTGAACTGCCTTCACGGGCTTTACGAAGAAGATCAGAATGAGGAGCGCCGCAAGCTCCACGAAGGTATCGAGCAAACCGCCCTCAACGCCGAAAACGCCTCCGGTCAGCAGGGTCGAATCACTATTCAACAGCGTGATGAGCGGCGTCGCCCCATTGGCAACCCCGGTGCCGCTGACCGAAACGCCGAAGATATTGCCCTGCACGAAGTTCCAGAAGGTATGCAGCGCGCACGCGCCCCAGATATTGCCGCGTTTCAGAACGTACACCGAGAAAACGAGCCCGCAGAGGAAGAGATTGAGCAGCGCAAGCGGGTTCATACCCGGATTACTCAGGTGAAGCGCCGCAAAAACAGCCGAGTTGATGACGGCTGCGGCCCAGACCGGGTTCTTTCTCGCGACGGAAACCATAAAATAGCCGCGGCAGAGCACTTCTTCGCTCATTCCCTGCAGAACGTATCCGATGAAATAGGCAAGGACGAGGGAGACCGAGCAGTTTGCCGTTTCGATCCGATAGATCCCGAACGCCGCGCCGAGCCCGATCGCCGCCGCGATCATCGCCGTGCCGACGAGTGCGCCCACCGCGTATTCCCGGAGCAGGTGCTCCTTCCGGAAGCCCATCGAACGGAGCTTCCTCTTTTCGATGAACCGGCAGAAGATGATCGTTCCGACCGTCAGCAGGACCGTGGAAAAGAGCTGAACAAGCATCAGCCAGTCGGGCATCGCCGACAGCATCATCTCCGTTGCCTCCGTGTAAGCCGTCAGATCCCCGCTCATCAACGCTTCACGGAGGCCGGAAACGATTCCGGGATCCGAAAAGAACCACCAAATCATCCCGATCGTTTGCGGAATCGACTCGAAGGTCGTCACTCCGATAAAGACCCCGATAAAGATCAGGATCTCAATGATCCACGAATGCCCTTTTGATTCTGCCCGCGCTTCGTCGAGCATTGCGGGATGTCCGATTTTCATCATATTGTCACCTGTACTTTCTTTTTTGAAATCGCGCGGAAAAACAGCGTTTACGGAAAATGTCCTTCCGGCACTTTATGAATACCGGAAGGCTTTTTCCGTTTTCGGATCAGTCGAACGTTACGCTCTTCCCTTCCGTGTTTCTGCCGAGGTCGACCGTCGAGTGGGTCTGATAGGAATACCCGTTCATCAGAAGCACGCAGTCGATCATCGTCGCGCAGCCGAACATCGCGGGACGGACGCCGGTGCCGACCGGCTTGGAGCCGGAAACGTCGTAGTTCTCGGAGAGGATGCCGACGCGGCAGACGTCGCGGGCGTAGATCTCGGCGAGGCTGTACGCGATCGACTTCTTGCCGTACTTGGCAAGACCGAGGATCGTCGAAGCCTCCTCCGGATGCTTGACGGTCACGAAGCCGGCGAGCGGCTTATCCATATTGTATTCGTTGTAGAACCGGTCGAAGAGGATCTTCGAGTGCTCCGCGTCGATGCCGTCGATCAGAAGCCCCTTCGTGATCCAGATCGTGTTGCCGGGCGTGCGGGCGAAGGTCTTTTTGTTGCAGTACTGATAGGTTTTTCCGCCGTCAAAGCACCATTTGTAATACATTTCGAGGAAATCGGCGTGTTTTTTGTTCCACGCGGCGGCGTCCTCGGTCTTTCCGAGCGCCTCTGCGATCTTCACCATGTATTCGATATCAACGAGCGCCGAGACCACGAAGTCCGCGTCGGCGGAATTCACGTCGTTGTTGCTCTGGAAGATCCAGCGCGGGTTCTCGATGCGCCAGTCAAGGTATCTGCCGATGCCGTCGTACATCCCGGCGAGGCGGTCCTTGTTCCCGGTCAGATCGTAGAGCAGCCACGCGGAATGCGCCTTTTCGGAAGGAAGCGATTCCCCGCCGAGCATACCGTCCTCGTCGACCAGCGAGATCAGACCCTCAAGCGCGCTCCACGCGGTGTCGGGGTCGACGTAGCCGAGGAGCTGAATGCCGAAGAAGCTCTCCCACGACGCGGAATACGCCGATTTCGGATCGCCGTAAGCCCACATTCCGGGTTTTCCGCAGCAGATCTGCGGATAATCGTAGTCGATCTCGGGATTTTCGGGCAGAATGTTCTGCGCGAGGAAGATCCACGCGATGTGGTACATCTGCTCCATTTTTTTCTTGGAAACGCCCTGCGCGCTGACCAGCTCGATTTTGTAACTCGACGGAAGCGGGATCTTGTTCAGGAAAGCGATATAATAATCCGCCCATTTTGCCCTTGCCTTTTCGGCGGCGTCTTCTGCCGAAAGCGCGTCGGACGCCTTCTTCGCGACGTCGTTTTTGTTCACGGCGTCGGAATGAAGCGAAACGGCAAAGGTCACGCTGTCCCCCGGCTTCATATCCGGAAAGGAAAATTCAACGAAATGCGCCATTTCGGTATCGGAAACGGCTCCGGTCCCCAATTTCAGCATCGTCAGATCGCCGAAAAGCCTCACGTTCGCGCTGCGGTCGGGCTTTACGGTATAGGAATAGGTCCCGCAGTCCACCGTGACCGTGCTTCCGGACTTCACGGCGCGTCCGGTCAGCTTCAGCGCGGCGCGAACCATGCTTCCCTCCTTCAGCGTCACCTTCCGGAGCACGGTATCCTCGTCCGCGAAGGTATCGAAGCCCTCGAGCTTCGTTCCGTCCTCGTATTCCGCGGTAAAGCCGAGGTACGAGGGCGTCCATACGGTCTCAAAGGAGGAGGCGTCGGTCTTCACGTCGGGCAGTGTCATGATATCGAGGCGGCTGACGACCGCGGTCTTGTCAAAGCCGATCTCAAAGAACTTGATTTCCCCCTTGAAGCGGTCTTCCCTGCCGAGCACCGCCGCGAGATCGACCGAGGTCGTCCCGGTCTTCGCGGTGTCCCCGATCACCGTCACGTCAACCTTTCCGGTCTCGCAGACCTTGAGCGCCCACTGTCCCTCGCAGGAATCGACGTTGATCGTCAGCGTCGGACGCAGAGAGAGGTCGATGTCGATCGGCATCGAGACGTACTGCCACGGCTCTGACGCGCCGGAAAGGACCTTGACCGAGAAGGAATCGTCATTGCACTTCAGCTCGGTATGCTTGGCACCGCCTTTTTTCCAGCTTTTGGTATCGTAATAATCCGCCTCGAACAGATATTCGGGCTCCTCGCCGCTCGCTTCCGCGGTGGCGCAGAGGGTCAGCAGATCCTCAAGCCACACCCCGGTCCCGGTCGTGGTGTAGGGATCGAGATAGCCGAGGTTCAGCGGCATCGACGGACGGTCGGAAAATGCCGAATGGGTCACGTCCGACGCGACGTTGAAATTGTACGGATTGATGACGAGACGGGAATAGGGAACGCTCAGCCAACGCTGCGCGTCTTTTCCGGTCTGCGTGAAGTCGGTGAGATCAATATTTCTCTTGTTTTCCACTTTTTCTTCCTCCTTGGTTTCCGGCGCGGTCGATTCCTCGGGCGTCCCGGTCGCCGGCTTGCAGGCGGCAAGCGCGGTCAGGAGCGTCAGAAGCGCCAACGCGGAGCACAGCAGTTTTTTCGCGTTCATACGTTCACGTCCTTTTTCGTTTTCTCCTTATTTATTTATAACACAGTCGTACCGTTTTGTCAATTCATTCGCCGAAAATGAAGGGAAGCGGCTCGTCCGGTTCGTCTCACCGGGGAAAGCGCCTCTTCTCACGGCTCCGATTTCACGACAAAACGGTAGAGCCGTTCGGCGTCGTCCGCCATCCGTCCGACCGAATACTCCCGTTCGATCAGCCTTCTGTTTTCCGCGCCGCGCCGATCCCGCTCGCTTTGCGGGAGGGAAAACAGTTTCACGATCTCTTCCGCGACCGTTTTCGGCTCGGGAAGCGCGTTCATACAGCAGAAATTGGTCCCGGCGGCGGCTTTTTCCTTCGTTTCGTCGAAAATTCCGAGATATCCCTGCGGTCCGATCAGGATCACCGGCTTTCCGCACGCCATTTCCTCCATCGCCGCGCGGGAAACGCCCAGCCCGACCGAGGCGAGCTTCAAAAGCGCCGGGATATCGGTGCGCGGTCCGATCGGGAGCACTGCTTTTCTTCCCGCCGCGCGGTTGACCGCGTATGCCTTTTCGCGGATGGCTTCCTCGTCGTCCCCGCCGCCGCAGAGGATCAGTTCAAAGCGGGGAAGTGCTTTCAGAATTTCCGGCAGCGCGTCGAGCACGGTATGCACGCCCGCGTCGGCGTTTTTGTCGAGCCGGGAGACCATGATCGCGCGGTTTTCACCGTTTCCCGCGAGTCCGAGCGCCGAAAGAAGCGCTTCGTCGGGCTTTCCGGGGCGGAAAAGGTCGGTATCGACGCCGTTCACCGTGTTTTCCACAGCATCCGGGGAAATGCCGTACTCCGTGAGCAGGTAATCCCGCACGGCAGGGGAGACGGCAAGCGTTCTTTCCCCCCATACGGTCACTTTGCGGAGGAGCGGATCGGTGCGGAAATTCAGATGCGCCGTCGTCACAAGAGGAATATTGCACTTGTTATATTTCAGCGCAAGGGAAGCGGCAAAGGCGGGAAGCCGCCCGTGCGCGTGGATCACGTCGAAGTTTTCCTTTTTCATCAGTTTTCTCAGTTCCGGTACTGCCCGGAGCAGCTTCATCCTGCCGTCAAGCGGAAGGATTACGGTCCCGATCCCGTCCTTTTGCAATTCATCCGCGTAAACGCCGCCCGCCGAGCCGACGGTAACGGTATGCCCCCTCGCTTTCAGCGCGCGGGACAGCGCCAGAATATGGGTCTCGGCGCCGCCGATCGACATTTTCGTGTTCAGCATCAGTATTTTCACCGGGATCCCCTCGTTTCTGCGCATCCGCTTCCGCCCCCCTTCGCGGAAGCGGCAGCCGGGCGCCTTTTTCAGAAAAGCGGGCTGCCGCATCACGCAGAAGCCCGCTTTCGTCGCGTTATTTGCTTTCTTCGGTCAGAATGATCTTTCCGTTCTCGAAATACCCGTCGTAGGTCCTGCCGTTCGCCCAGGTATATTTGCCTTTTCCGGAGATCAGACCGTTTTTCATCTCGCCGGTATAGGTATCGCCGCTTTCCTTCCAGGAATACGTTCCGATCCCGGTCACGGCGCCGCCGGTAAACTGCCCGACGTAGGTGTCGCCGTTCGGGAAGGTGAGCGATCCGGTCCCCTCGCGGAGATCGTTTTTGTAATCGCCGTCGTAAACGTAGCCGTCGGCGGTGCGGTAAACGCCTTTTCCTTCTCTCACGTCAGCCTTCCAGCTTCCGTTATAGGAGGAGCCGTCCGCCCAGGTGTAGATCCCGGCGCCCTGTTTCTTTCCGTCCTCCACCGCGCCGACGTAGGAATCGCCGTTGGCAAAGGTAAAGGTGCCCGATCCGGTCAGCTTATCGTTGACGAAGGTGCCCTCGTAGACGTCGCCGTTCGCGTATTTCAGCGTTCCGCTGCCGTTGCGCATCATATTGACCAGCTTGCCCTCGTAAACAGTGCCGTCCGAATAGGTGATCGTATCGTTTTCGCCGATGGTCGCCTTACTGCCTCCTGCGTAATAGATCGTGCCCGAGATCGGGTCGCCTTCCTTGTTGACTTTGCCGGAGAAGGTGATCGACTCGCCGTTTCCGAGCGGGATCTTTTCGTAGCGGATCCCGGCAACGTGAAGGATGATCAGCGTCAGGATCACGAGGATCAGCGCGATCGCAAGCAGCAGTACCGCGATCCGTGCGCCGGAACGGTGCTTTTTCGCCGCTTTTTTCTTCTTTTTTGCCGTGGAACCGGCGTACGTTCTGCCGTTCGTGCCCGCAGCGCGGGTCCCGGTGCCGCCCGAAGCGCTCGCCGTGCTCTGCCGGCTGCCGGTGTACGTTCTTCCGGTACCCGTTGATGAGGGGCGGCGGGGCGCCGTGCCGTTCTGATTTTTCTGCGGCTGATTCATAAAAGAAACCCCACTTTCTTGTTCCTTACTTTTCCCTTACCATATCGATGAAGTTCTTCAGCATCTGCGTCAGATACGGGACGATCGTTTTGATGCCGATCATCATGACGGCAAACAGCACGATCGCGAAAAACACGGTCAGTACCGACGTGCCGTTGTTATCGTACTGCAGCGCCGCGCGCGGATATTTCTCCTCCGGGAGATAAAACCGCGTCTCGTCGGTCACTTTGGCGTCTTCCTCGGTCGAAAGCACGACCTTACGCAGCCCGGAGCCCCTTCTGAGCGAGAAACGGACGAGGAAATTCTTTTCCAGACCCATTTCCTTCAGCGTCATCGCCTGCTCGGGGAGCGCCGCTTTTTCATCGAACAGCTTCCTCACGACCGCGCCGCCCACTTTTTTCTGATAAAGCATCGCGAACGCGCCGATGATCAGTCCGAAGAACATCGACCACAGCACGAGCTCGAGCGTCATGTCGGCTTCGGTAAAAAGCTCGGTAAAATTCATAATCGTTTTTCCTTCGTTCATTCCGTATCACGGGATCAACGGATTGCGGTTATGCCGGGAAACACCCGGCTTTTCGTTTCAGCGGATAACGTCCTTGCCGAAGTAGGGGCGAAGGACCTCGGGGATGCGGATCGAGCCGTCCGCCTGGAGATTGTTCTCAAGGAAGGCGATCAGCATACGGGGCGGAGCCACGACGGTATTGTTCAGCGTGTGCGGCAGATACTTGCCGTCCTTGCCGCTGACGCGGATGCGGAGGCGTCTTGCCTGCGCATCGCCGAGGTTCGAGCAGGAGCCGACCTCGAAATACTTCTTCTGTCTGGGGGACCACGCCTCGACGTCGAGCGAGCGGACCTTCAGGTCGGCAAGGTCACCGGAGCAGCATTCGAGCGTGCGGACCGGGATATCGAGCGAGCGGAAGAGATCGACGGTGTTCTGCCACAGCTTGTCGAACCACATCTTGGATTCCTCGGGCTTGCAGAGAACGATCATTTCCTGCTTTTCAAACTGATGGATGCGGTAAACGCCTCTTTCCTCGATGCCGTGCGCACCTTTTTCCTTGCGGAAGCAGGGAGAATAAGAGGTGAGGGTCAGCGGGAGGGAAGATTCGTCAACGATCTGGTCGATGAAGCGGCCGATCATCGAATGCTCGGAGGTACCGATCAGATAGAGGTCCTCACCCTCGATCTTGTACATCATATTCGACATCTCGTCGAAGGACATGACGCCGGTCACGACGTCGGCGCGGATCATAAAGGGAGGAACGACGTAGGTGAAGCCGCGGTCGATCATAAAATCGCGCGCGTAGGAGAGGATGGAGGAGTGCAGGCGGGCGATATCGCCGACCAGATAGTAGAAGCCGTTGCCGGCAACGCGTCTCGCGCTGTCGAGGTCGATCCCGGCAAAGCGCTCCATGATCTCGGTGTGATAGGGAATCTCAAAATCGGGAACGACCGGTTCGCCGAACTTTTCGATCTCGACGTTCTCGGTGTCGTCCTTACCGATCGGCACGGAGGGGTCGATGATGTTCGGGATGGTCATCATGATCTTCTTGATCTGCTCGGAAAGCTCTTCTTCCTTCTTTTCAAGCTCCGCAAGTCTGTCCGCAGCCTCGGTGACCTTCTTTTTCATCTCCTCGGCTTCTTCTTTTTTGCCCTGACGCATCAGGTTGCCGATCTCCTTGGAGAAACGGTTGCGGTCTGCGCGGAGGCCGTCTGCCTCGCGCTGCGCGGCGCGGTTCTGCTCGTCGAGGGCGATCACCTCGTCAACGAGGGGCAGTTTTCTGTCCTGAAACTTGTTTTTGATGTTCTGACGGACGATATCGGGATTTTCTCTCAGAAATTTGATATCAAGCATGGGTGGTAACTCCTTCGTATTCTATGAATTGTTTCACGTGAAACATTATTCGTCAAAAATGTTGTCGCCGCAGAGGCTCTTTACGAGCGCTTCGAGGTCCTCGTCGGTCTCGTAGCTGATCTCAAGCCGTTTCGTCTTCGCGTTCGGGTAGATGGCGACCTTGCTGCCCAGTTTTTTGGTCATCCGGACGGCAAGCTCGGCGTAATAATCGACCACGGCGTGCTCCGGCGCGGGTTTTTCCTCTTTTTTACGGCGGTTGTTGATCCGTTTCACCAGTTCCTCGGTCTCACGCACGGTCAGCGAGCGGGAGGAAACGAGGTCGGCGGTGGGAACGATCTGCGCGGGGTCCTTCAGTCCGAGCAGCGTGCGTCCGTGTCCCGCGGAAAGAGCGCCGGTTTTCAGAAGATAGAGCACCTGATCCGGCAGATCGAGCAGGCGAAGGGAATTGGCAACGGCGGAACGGGATTTTCCGACCTTCGCGGAGACCTCCTCCTGCGTCATGCCGTAGCTTTCCATCAGCGCGGCGAAGGCGCTTGCCTCGTCGATCGGGTTCAGATCCTCACGCTGTAAATTCTCGACCAGCGCGAGCTCACTCGCTTTCCGGTCGTCCACGTCCATAATGATAACGGGAACCTCGACAAGCCCCGCGATTTTCGAGGCTCTCCACCGGCGTTCACCGGCAATGATCTGATAATACCCGTTTTCGTTCTCACTTCTGACGACGATCGGCTGAATCAGCCCGTGTTCGGCGACCGAACGCGCGAGCTCGGCAAGGGATTCCTCGTCAAATTCTTTTCTCGGCTGATCCGGATTGGGTTCGATCTCGGAGACGCGAAGCATTCGGGGGCCGCCCGTTTCTTCGACGCTGTTGTCAAGAAAGATAGCGTCAAGCCCTCTTCCGAGACCGGTATTTTTCTGTTTTGCCATTTCAGTACCGTTTTCGCTTCCGCGAATATCCTTTCAGGGTTGTGGAAACGGTTCAGATCCGTTCCATGATTTCTTTTGCGACCGCCTCGTACGCCTCGCAGCCTTTGCTGTACTTATCGTAGTACATGATCGGCATTCCGTAGCTCGGAGCCTCGGAAAGACGCACGTTCCTCTGAATGGTAGCGGAAAACAGCTTGCTTGCGTAGTATTTCTTCAGCTCGTCCATGACCTGAAGGGTCAGATTCAGTCTGCCGTTATACATCGTGATGAGAATACCGACGATCTGAAGATCGGGATTGTACAGTCTCTTGAGCTGCTTGATCGAGAACATCAGCTGAGAAAGCCCCTCGAGCGAATAATATTCGCACTGCATCGGAACGATCACGCCGTCGCACGCGACGAGCGCGTTCACGGTCAGATTGCCGAGAGAGGGGGGACAGTCGATCAGAATGTAGTCGAAGCTGTCCTTGACCGAATCGAGCGCCACCTTCATCCGGTTTTCGCGGAAATCGGTCGCAACGAGTTCAAATTCTGCTGCAGCCAGCGTAATATTCGCGGGCATCACCCATAAATTCTGAAATTCCGTCTCTATAATACAGGAAGCCGCCGTCGAGCGGTTGATCAGCGCGTCGTAGGTTGACAGCTTGATGCTCTTTTTGTTGACGCCGACGCCGCTCGTCGAGTTGCCCTGCGGGTCCATATCAACAAGAAGGGCGCGTTTTCCCATCGCGCCGAGCGCGGCTGCGATATTGACCGCAGAGGTCGTCTTTCCGACGCCGCCTTTCTGATTGGCAAGTGCAATGATCTTGCCCAAAACGTTCACCTCCGTCCCGTTGGTTTTTTTCGTAATTACCTTTATTATATCAACTTTTCGGTCACTTGTCAACAAGAGAAGGCGGTTTTTGCAAAATCTTTACGTTTTCGGGTCGGAAAATGTTTCACGTGAAACGTTTTCGGTGCGGATCAGGATCAGGAACCCCGCGGAACCGTTTTCATCGGATTTTTCATACTCCACGTCGTAGCCCGACGCGCGCATCGCCTCGACCGCGCGGTCGAAGGTGTTGGAAAACAAACGGACGTCCCGCACGACGCCGCGGCATCCCGATCCCGCCTTTTCCGCCGTCAACGCTTTTTCGATCAGCGCCTTTGCCTTCCGGTCGGAAAGTCCTTCCTCCGCGATCTTCACGAGCAATCCCGCCCGCGTCCGTTCGTCCCGCACCGCGGAAAGCGCCGCCGCCGTCTCTCTACCGATCCCCGCGAGCCTCAGCACCTCCTTTTCAAGCGTGCCGAAAATGCCGAGGGCAAGCAGGTCGCCGATCGCGTGCTCCGCGACGCACAGCTTTTTTGCCGCTTCGCTTCTGCTCACCGCGTAAGCGCGCATCCACGCCGTCAGCAGCGCGCAGTCGTCGAGCGGATGCCGCCCCGGTCTTCTCATCCGCAGAATGGCGGTCAGCTCCGCCGCTTCCTCCTTTCCGCACTCGGTCAGCAGGCAGGGAACCGTCTCCAGCCCCACCATCCGCGCGGCACGAAGCCGTTTTTCTCCCGACACGACGTAATACAGCGGCTTTTTTCCCATCGGATCCCGGATCCGGTCGGAAACGAGCGAGACCTCGCTCCCCGACGGTGTCCGGACGATCGGCGTCTCCCGGTCCTCGTAATCGACCTCTCTGACGATCAGCGGCTCGACGATCCCGCGCCTCCTGATGCTGTCGGCAAGCGCCTGCAGCTCGTCCGCGCGGCACACGTCGGGCGGCAGGACCGGATCGGGCGCGATCTGCTCGGTTCTGACCGCCCGCACGGTCGCAACGACCCCTTCGTCCCCCGGCTTTTTTCTTCTGAAATAGCGTAACCCTTCCATATTGACCCCCTTATCCGTTTTCCGCCATTCTATCACGCCTTGTCTGCGAAAAAACGGGAAACGGGGCTTGTCGAACGAATTGTTTCACGTGAAACAAAAAACGCTTCCGTTTTCACGAAAGCGTCTTTGGAATTCGGTTCAGAGCGGTTTTTTGTCGATCGCCGAATAATCGCGGGGATAGCGCGGGTCGGTCGGCAGGATCTTCTCAATCACGACGACCGAGCGCTCGACCGTCTCGCCGTTTCCGGTCAGCTTCATCTTTTCTTCCTTAATATACCTGCCTCCGAGGACGTGGATCGCCTTCTTCGCTTCCTTCAGCTCTTCGTCGGCAAGCACGCTTTTCATCGCGAGGAAATACCCGCCCTTCTTCACGAGGGGGAGGCAGAGCTCGGCAAGGACGTTCAGCCTTGCGACCGCTCTGGCGGTCACGACGTCGAACTGCTCGCGGAAGGAGGGATCGCGCGCGACTGCCTCGGCACGCCCGGTCATCGCGCCCGCGTTGCGGATCCCGACCTTTTCGACCGTCTCCCGCAGGAAACGCACGCGCTTATCGGTCCCGTCGATCGCGATGACGCGCAGATCGGGACGGCAGATGGCGAGGGGAAGCGCGGGGAAGCCTGCGCCGCTTCCGACGTCGGCGACCCGGGCGTTCTCCGGAATGAACCGGGAGATCGTCAGGCTGTCGGCAAAATGCTTGAGCGCGACGGCGTGCGGCTCGGTGATCGCCGTCAGATTCATATAGCGGTTGACGTCAAGCAGCGCGTTTTCATAATCGGAAAGCATCTTTAACGCCTCTTCGGAGACGGAAAAGCCGTTTTCCGATAACACCGGAAGGATCTCTTCCGCGTGGTCGTACGGTGTGAACGGAACGAGTTCTTTCATAGCAAAGCCCCCCTGCGGCTTACGATCTGCCGAGGAAAATCAGCAAAACCGAGATATCGGCGGGAGAAACGCCCGAGATACGGGACGCCTGCCCGATATTGAGCGGTCTCACCTCGTTCAGCTTCTGCTGCGCCTCGAGGCGAAGACCCTTGATCGCCGAATAATCGAGATCCGCCGGGAGGTTCTTCTCGGCGAGCTTCGCGCTCCGCGCCGCCTCGGCAAGCTGGCGCTTGATATACCCGTCGTACTTGATCAGGATCTGCACGCATTCGGTCACTCTTGCGGGGAGTACGGGGCGGCAGACGTCGACCGGAGCGATCGCTTCGTAATCCAGCCCCGGTCTGCGGAGCAGATCGGCAAGACGGACGCCGGTTTCCGCTTTCGGCATTCCATATTTTTCCAAAAGCTCGTTCAGCGCGTCCTTCGGCGGGACGACGCTGTTTTCGAGACGGTATACTTCCTCTTCGATCAGACGCTGTTTTTCAAGAAAACGGGCATATCTGTCCTCGGAGATCAGCCCCACGCGCTTTCCGAGCGGCGTCAGACGCGCGTCGGCGTTGTCCTGCCGGAGCAGAAGACGGTATTCGGAGCGGGAGGTCATAATTCTGTAAGGTTCCTCGGTGCCCTTGGTCACGAGATCGTCGATCAGGGTCCCGATATAGGAGCTGTCGCGCGAAAGGATCAGCGGCTCCTCGTTTTTCAGCTTCAGCGCCGCGTTGATCCCGGCGATAAGCCCCTGTGCGGCGGCTTCCTCGTAGCCCGAGGTACCGTTGAACTGTCCCGCGCCGTAAAAGCCGGAGATCAGCTTGCATTCGAGGGTCGGATAAAGCTGAAGCGGGTCGATGCAGTCGTATTCGATCGCGTAGGCGTTTCTCGTCGTCTCCGCGTGCGAAAAGCCGGGCAGCGTTTTCAGCATTTCGCGCTGCACGTCCTCGGGCAGGGAAGAGGAAAAGCCCTGCAGATACATTTCCCCGGTGTTCTCCCCCATCGGCTCGACGAAGAGCTGATGGCGCTCCTTGTCGGCGAAGCGGACGATCTTGGTCTCGATCGAGGGGCAGTAACGGGGACCGACGCCGTCGATCAGACCGTTGAAAAGCGGGCTCCTGCCGAGATTTTCGCGGATAATGCGGTGCGTTTCTGCGTTGGTATAGACGATATGGCAGGGAACGCTGTCGATTTTATTCAGTTCTTCCTCGTCGGTATCGGCGGAGAAGGGAACGATCGGGCTTTCGCCGGGCTGTTCCTCGAGCACGGAAAAATCAATGGTGGAGCGAAGCACGCGGGGCGGGGTCCCGGTCTTGAAGCGCATCATGCGGATGCCGAGCGCCTTCAGGGAGTCGGAAAGACCGATCGCGGGGAGCATATCGTCGGGTCCGGAGGGGTAGGAAGCGTCTCCGACGATCACCCTGCCGTCGAGATAGGTGCCCGAACAGCAGATGACAGCCTTTGCTTTCCACACGCCGCCGAGCCTCGTCACGACGCCCGAGACCTTTTTCGTCCCGTTTTCCTCCTCGGTGAGCAGGGAAACGATCTCGCTCTGGATCAGACGGAGGTGAGGCGTGTCCTCAAGCGTCTTTTTCATGATCGCCTGATACTTTTTCCGGTCCGCCTGCACCCGTTTGGAATGGACGGCGGGGCCTTTGCCGAGGTTGAGCGTCCGGCTCGAAAGGGTCACGCGGTCCGCCGCGCGTCCCATTTCGCCGCCGAGGGCGTCGATCTCGTAGACGAGATGCCCTTTCCCGGTCCCTCCGATCGAGGGATTGCAGGGCATATTGCCGATGGCGTCGAGGGACATCGTAAAGAGAACGGTATCGAGCCCCAACCGCGCCGACGCCAGAGCCGCTTCAATGCCCGCGTGCCCGGCGCCGATCACGGCGACCTCGGCGGAGCCGAGGGCGTATCTCGTCGCCTGATGGTAAAGGGATAAGATTTCCATCGTTTTATTCGCTTTTATTCGTTATTTTCGCCGTTTTCGTCATTTTCGCCGCCGGTTTCTTCGGTTTCCGCGTCTTCCGGAAGGAGCTCTTCGGTCGAAACCTCGTTTTCGGCGTCGTTTTCGCCGATATCACCGATATCACCGATATCACCGATATCGGAGCCGTCGTCCTTTTCGGAAGCGGCTTCCGCCTCTGCGATCATCTTATTGATCGCTTCCTCATCGGGAATGACGGTAAAGTCGGTGACGACGATGCCCTTTTCACGGTCGGTACGCATCACGATGACGCCCGACGCGGTGCGGCTGTAATAGGAAATGCCCGAAACGGGAGTACGGATGATCTTGGGCTCGGAGGACATCAGCATGACGTCGTCGTTTTCGTCGACCGAAGCAATGCCGCAGAGGCGTCCGGTCTTCTCGTTGATGCCGTGGACGATGACGCCCTTGCCGCCGCGGTGCGCGCATCGGAAGTCGTCGTAGCTCGTCCGCTTGCCGTAGCCGTTTTCGGTGACGGTGAGCAGGTCTTTTTCGGGCTCGACCAGTGCCGCGGAGGTCACGTAGTCGCCCTCCTCGGGACGGATACCGATGACGCCGCGCGCGGTTCTGCCCATCTCACGCACCTCGGAGACCGGGAAGCGGGTCGCGCAGCCCTCCTTCGTGGCGATGATGATCTCGTCGTCCGCCTTGGTGTTCAGAACGAAGGCCAGCTCGTCTCCTTCGTCGAGCGAGATGGCGATCTTGCCGCCCTTTCTCTGATACTCGAACTCGGAGAGCGCGGTGCGCTTGACGGTACCGTTCTTCGTGACCATCGTCAGATACGAGCCGTCCTTCCAGCCGTTGACCGAAACGAGCGCGGTCACGCTCTCGCCCGCCTGCAGATCGACGATATTATTGATGTGCGTGCCCTTGCCGGTGTTGCTCTTGACCTCGGGAATGGTGAACGCCTTCTTGACGTGGACCTTGCCGAGATTGGTGAAGAAGAGCAGGAAGGAGTGCGAATAGACGCCGAACATCTTCTCGACGTCGTCGGTTTCCTTCGTACCCATGCCCTTGACGCCCATACCGCCGCGGTTCTGTGCGAAATATTCGGCGGAATTCTGTCTCTTGATATAGCCGTCGTGGGTCATCGTGATGAGGCAGGTGTGCTTTTCGATCAGATCCTCGGCGAGAAGCTCGTTTTCGACCGCTTCGAGAGCGGTGCGTCTCGCGTCGCCGAATTTCGCCTTGACGTCGTTCAGGTCGGTCTTGATGATATCCTTGATCTTGCCCTCGTCGTGGAGGATCTCCTCGATCTTCCGGATCTGATCCATCAGACCCGCAAGCGTTTCCTCGATCTTTTTCCGCTCCATGCCGGCAAGGCGTCCGAGCGGCATTTCGACGATCGCCTGCGCCTGCATATCGGAAAGACCTTCCTTTCCGCCCTCGCCGATCAGATTGTCAACGTCGTCTGCGGTGAACGCCTTCATCAGCGCCTCCTTTGCCTCCTGCACCGAGCCGGAAGCGCGGATGATGCGGATGACCTCGTCGATATTGTCGATCGCGATGCGGTAGCCTTCGTTGATGTGGGCGTCGTGGAGGGCTCTCTTGAGCTCGTACTGCGTCCGGCGGGTGATGACGTCGATCTGATGGGCGATATAGACCTCGAGGATCTGCTTCAGGTTCAGAACCTTCGGCTCGCCGTTGACCAGCGCGAGCATCACGGCGGCAAAGGTATCCTGCAGCTGCGTGAATTTATAGAGCTGATTGAGGATAATATAGCCGTTCGCGTCCTTGCGGAAATCGACGACGATGCGCATACCCTCCATGCTGGTCTCGTCGTTGATGTTGGTGATGCCTTCGATGCGCTTGTCCTTGACGCAGTCCGCCATCGCCTGCACGAGATTGACCTTATTGACCTGATACGGGATCTCGGTGATGATGATCTGATGCTTCTCCTCGTCCACCTGCGCCTTGGAACGGACGGTGATGCGTCCGCGGCCGGTCATATAGGTCTCGGTGATCCCGGCGGTGCCGTAGATCGTCGCGCCGGTCGGGAAGTCGGGCCCCTTGATGAAGGTCATCAGCTCCTGCACCGTCGCCTCGGGATGATCCATCAGATAGACCGTGCCGTCAATGACCTCGGTGAGGTTGTGCGGGGGGATGTTCGTCGCCATACCGACGGCGATACCGACCGAGCCGTTGACGAGCAGGTTCGGAAAGCGGCTGGGCAGGACGTGAGGCTCCTTCAGCTTGTTATCGAAGTTGGGATCCCAGTCCACGACCTCTTTCTTGATATCGGCGAGCATCAGATCGGCGATCTTCGCCATTCTCGCCTCGGTATAACGGTACGCCGCGGCGGGGTCGCCGTCGACCGAACCGAAGTTTCCGTGACCGTCGATGAGCGGATAGCGCATCGAGAAGGGCTGCGCCAGACGGACCATCGCGTCGTAGACCGAGGAGTCGCCGTGCGGATGGTAGCTGCCGAGCACGTTTCCGACCGTCGTCGCCGATTTGCGGTAGGGCTTATCCACGGTCAGACCGTCTTCAAACATGGAATACAGAATGCGGCGGTGGACCGGCTTCAAGCCGTCCTTCGCGTCGGGGAGGGCGCGGGACACGATGACCGACATCGCGTAATCAAGGAAGGATTTCTTCACTTCCCGTTCCATCGGTACTTCTACGATCTTCTGATCCGGAAATTCAAGGACCTCTTCTGTCTCGTTCTTTTTCACGTTGTATGTTACCTTTCGTTGTTCTTATCTCTGTGGAAAACGTACTCTGCCCGGCCTGTGGAAAACCGGTTTCGGGGACCGGAAATCCCGTTTTTTCCCGAAAAACCGTCTTTTCCGAAGGAAGAAAATCAAAATGCGAAATTTTCCTGTGGATCGTTTTCCCTGTGGAAAACCGTTTCCGACCCGCCCGGAAGGCGGCCGCCCCGGGGTTTTCCACAGCCTGAAAATCAGCTGTTTACAGGCATTTCCGGAGTTTTCAACAGGGTGTCTGTGCAAAATGTTGATAACTGCGGAAACCGTGCCGGAATCTGTGGAAAACCGTCGGATTCCGTCGCAAAATTTTCTTCCCGCGTCAGGAATTCACGCCGGGCGGGAGATCAGACGTCGAGGTTCTCGACGTATTTGGCGTTTTTCTCGATGAAGTCGCGTCTCGGCTCGACCTGATCGCCCATCAGCAGGGAGAACGCCTCGTCGCACGCCATCGCGTCCTCGATATCGACGCGCTTCAGCGTGCGGAAACGGGGATCCATCGTCGTGTCGCGGAGCTGCTCGGGGTCCATTTCACCGAGACCTTTGTACCGTTCCGCCTGCACGTTCGTCCCGCCGAGCTCCTGAATATAGAAGTCTCTTTCCTCGTCGGAGAAGGCGTAGCGGACGTTTTTGCCCTTGAATACCTTGTAAAGCGGAGGCGTCGCCAGATAGACGTGTCCCTCCTCGATCAGCTTCTTCATGTGACGGTAGAAGAAGGTGAGGAGCAGGATGGAAATGTGCGCGCCGTCGACGTCGGCATCCGCCATGATGATGATCTTGCCGTAGCGGAGCTTTGTGATATCGAAATCGTCGCCGATGCCGCAGCCGAGCGCCTGAATGATCGGCGTCAGCGAGGGGTTGCCGTAGACCTTGTCGATCCGCGCCTTTTCGACGTTGAGGACCTTGCCGCGCAGCGGCAGGATCGCCTGAAATTTCGAGTATCTGCCGCCCTTCGCGGAACCGCCCGCGGAATCTCCCTCCACGAGGAAGAGCTCGGTGACGTCCACTCTCTTTTCCTGGCAGTCCCAGAGCTTGCCGGGGAGCGAGTTGGATTCGAGGAAGCCTTTTCTTCTCGTCTGCTCCCTCGCTTTTCTTGCCGCCTCGCGGACGCGGCTCGCGGTCAGCGCTTTTTCGATGATGATGCGGGCGGTCGAGGGATTTTCCTCAAGATAATCGGTCAGTTTTTCGGAAACGAGCTGATCGACGAAGGAACGCATATAGGAGTTGCCGAGCTTTGCCTTGGTCTGCCCCTCGAATTCCGCGTCCTGCAGCTTGACCGATACGACGGCGGTCAGACCCTCTCTCACGTCCTCACCGGAAAGGTTCTTGTCGGCTTCCTTCAGAATGCCGCGCTTTCTCGCGTAGGCGTTGATGACGCGGGCGAGCGCCAGCTTGAAGCCGAGCTCGTGCGTACCGCCTTCGGGCGTCACGATGTTGTTTGCAAAGGTCAGAACGGTCTCGTTGTAGGTGTCGTTGTACTGCATCGCGACCTCTGCGATCGTGAACTCCTTTTCCGCCTTCATGTAGATGACGTCGGGACTGAGCAGCTCGCAGTGCTTGATGTGATTCAGATGCTCGACGTAGGAAATGATACCGCCCTCGTAGAGGAAATCGTCCTCGACGATCTTTCCCTCCGATTCGGGAAGCAGTCTTTCGTCGCGTATGATGATGTGAACGCCGGCGTTGAGGAACGCCTGCTCTCTCATGCGGTTGACGAGGGTCTGGTAATCGAATACCGTGGTCTCCTCGAAGATCTCCTTATCGGGCATGAAACGGACGTAAAGACCGTGCTTTTCGGTCTCTCCCTTATATTCAAAGCCGCCTACCGTCTTTCCGCGCTCGAATCTGCCGGTATACGCCTTGCCCTCGTAGCAGTCCTCGTATTCCAGCCATTCGGAGAGGGCGTTGACGACAGAAGCGCCGACGCCGTGCAGACCGCCGGAGATCGCGTAACCGCCGCCGCCGAATTTGCCGCCCGCGTGCAGGACGGTAAAGACGACCTCGGGGGTCGGGATGCCCATCTTGTGATGGATCGCGGTCGGAATGCCGCGCCCGTTATCCTGCACGGAGCAGGAGCCGTCGGCGTGGAGCGTGATGACGATATCGGTGCAGGCTCCCGCGAGCGCCTCGTCGATCGAGTTGTCCACGATCTCGTACACGAGGTGGTGCAGACCCTTTCCGGAGGTGGAGCCGATATACATACCCGGGCGTTTTCTGACCGCCTCAAGTCCTTCCAGCACCTGTATCTGATTTTCGTCGTAGTTCTGAATCTCAGCCATGTCGTTTCCTTTCCTTTTCGGGGGATATCAGTTTGTCGTTTCAGATTTCGTCGTTTTCATTCTCGGAGAACGCTTCGGTCCTGCCGAGAAGCCGTTTGGAGGAGATCTGGGAGAACAGGACCGTTCCCCCGTCGGTCAGAACGAAGGATTTCGGGATCTCCTCCGCGGCGAATACCGTCTTTCCTTCTTTTTCTTTCCGTTTGATGAAGCTCCTCGTGATTGCCGAGGAAGAAGCGGTGTCGAGATCGAAGATCCCGATGATCTGCCTCGTGCGCACGTTTTTGTGGTTGCCGATATGAAGATACATCGTATTATCCTGTCTTTCGTAAGCCGGAAGCGGTGCTTCCGCGCTGCGTTACCGTCTTCCGTTTGCCGGGAGCAGCGTCCCGTTCACGACCTCCACGCGCCTGCATTCGATCGGAAGCGGGTCGCAGGAGGTGAGGATCACCTGCTTTCTCCGGATGCCGGAGAGCAGGTACTCGCGTCTGACGCCGTCAAGCTCGCTCAGGATATCGTCAAGGAGATAGACGGGTTCCTCTCCCGAGATCCGCGCGGAAAGGGCGCCTTCGCCGAATTTCAGGGCGAGAGCAAGGCTTCGCTGCTGTCCCTGCGAGGCAAATATCCTCGCGTCGTGTCCGTTCAGCCGTATTTCCACGTCGTCCTTCTGGATGCCGTAGAGCGTCACGCCCATCCGTATCTCGCCGTCGAGGTTTTCGGTCAGCGCCTTCCGGTACTCCTCCTCGGTCTTCGGGGTACGGTACCGCAGGGAGGGGACCTCCTTTTCGGTAAAGCCGTCGGCGGCGGTCAGATCGGCAAAGAACGAGGCGCATTCCCCGCTCAGCTTTTCGGTGTATTCGTACCGTCTCCCGGCGAGAAACGCCGCTTCCTTCGCCATCTGCGCGGATATGACCTCCGCGGTGGCGTCTGTTTTCGGATAAGCGCCGATCGCTTCCGCCTTGAGCTGCCGCAGGCGCGCGTTCCTCTGCTCCAGAAGCCGTCTGTAGCTCTGCAGGGAGGCAAGATAGCGCGGCTCGAGCTGTGAGATCGCGACGTCGAGGAAATTCCTGCGGATCGCCGGACCGTCGTTGACGAGGGAAAGATGCTGCGGACAGAAGAGCACCGCCCGGAAGCCGCCGATCATTTCGCTCATTCTGGAGACCGGGACCGAATCGACGCGCAGAATCCGCTTTTTCAGGGTCAGCGACCAGCGGATATCGACCGTTCTGAGCTTTTCCGGCGTCTTTTCGCTCACGTAGGCGAGGCTCACGCCGGCCTCCGTCTCCCCGAACCGCGTCAGATCGCTTTCGTGGGGCGTCCGGAAGGATCTCCCCTGCGCGAAGAGATAGATCCCTTCGAGCACGTTCGTCTTTCCCTGCGCGTTTTTTCCGTGCAGGACGTTGACGCCCGGATCGGGCAGGAAGGTCACGTCGGACAGATTCCGGAAATTGCGGTAGG
Source organism: Lachnospiraceae bacterium (assembly GCA_024404495.1). Lineage (GTDB taxonomy): Bacteria > Bacillota > Clostridia > Oscillospirales > CAG-272 > CAKRZE01. Next base: position 7,273 of record JAKSPT010000002.1, on the reverse strand, counting down.
TGACCGATCTTACGAGCATATCAGCCGTTGAGCCGGACGGGAAGCACGAGCATCAGGAATTCCTTGCCGGGCGTTTCCTCCGCGGGCTCGATGATCATCGACATATAGGGCGAATTGAGCGAGATCTTCAGCTCCCCGCAGTCGCAGACCTTCAGCGCGTCGAGAAGCAGACGGCAGTTGAAGCCGATCTCGATATCCTCGCCCTCCTTGCGGACGGGAATGTCGTCCGAGATCCGCGAAACGACCGACGCCGAGCTGACGGTCAGCGTCCCGTCGGTAAATTTCAGCCGTACGGGGCTCTTGGACTGCCCGCTCACCTTATCCTCGGTGACGAGCAGCGCGCGGTTGACGGCGCCGTTCAGCGCCGCGGTGTCGATATAAGCGAAGATCTTGTTGGTCTTCGGGATGAAGCGCTGATATTCGACGTAGGGCTGATCGATCAGACGGGAGAAGAAGTCGGTATTGTCGAACTTGAAGAAGACGTGCTTGTAGGTAAGCTGCATCTCCATATAGTCCTCGCTGTCTTCCACGATCGAGAGCAGCTCGCTCATCGTCTTGCCGGGAATGATGAATTCCTGATCGAAATGGGTGGTGTCGAGGGTATATTCCACGTCAAGCTCGACGACGGCGCGGGAAAGACGGTTGCCGTCGCAGCCGACGACCGTGAATCTGTTGTCCTCCACGTGGAAATACGCGCCGTTGAGGGAGGCGCGCGCGTCGTTGACCGCGATCGCGAAGGAGGTCTTGGTCACGATGTCGCGGAAGTCGGTCTTTCTGACCTTGATGCCGCGGTCGCCCTCCAGCGTCGGCAGGATCGGGAATTCCTCGCCGTTCTGCGCGCCGAACACGAAGGAAGCGGCGCCCGAAACGACGGTGGTCTGATTGGTCTTGGGATCGACGGAGACCGAAATGCTGTCGTCCTCCATCGAGCGGATGACCTGAACGAATTTGTTCGCGTTCAGGACGTAAGCGCCGTCCTCCTCCACCTGACAGGGGAGAACGGTACGCATCCCTTTTTCAAGGTCGTAAGCGGCGAGGATGCAGTTCCCGTTTTCACGGTCGGTGGAAACGAGTATGCCGGCGATCGCCGCGAAGGTGTTCTTGTTGGAAACACAGCCGAGCAGCGGCGTAACGGCGCCGAGAAGTTGCTTTCTGTCAAAAATGACTTTCATTGCGGTTGATTCCTTTCTTAGTCGATTTATCTGAATTTCGTTTTTCCGATTTTTGCCTCGCGTATGCGCGCGCGCGCACGCGCGAGAAAGAAAAAGAAGAAGAAAAAAAGATAGGAGAAGCAGCAGTAGGCACTGTTGAAACTGTCGAAAACCCGTATTTCCGCTTCGGAGGCTGATTTTCTTTTTCTTTTTATTGCTTTTTCCGGTGGAAAAGCATGGGGAAAGGCTTCGGGGGGCTGTGGAAACGGAAGGAGGACCGCCGAAAACCGGCGTAAATTCCTTTCGTTTTTCACAGCCTGTGCAAAACCTGTGGAAAACAGGACACAAACGGGGAAAACGGAGGGGAAAACTTTTATTCCATGATCCGTTTTTCAAGCTCCTTGATGGCGATCTCCATCGCGGGATTGTTCCGAAGCTCCTTGCAGATGACCTCGTAGGAGGACATCACGGTCGTATGGTTCCGCTGAAAGATCTTTCCGATCGCGGGGAAGGACATACTGGTGTGGACGCGGATGAGATAGACCGCGACGTGACGGGGCTGCGCGTAGATCGCGTCCCTCTTTTTGCTTCTTAAAAATTCCGGCTTCACGTCGTAATAGGCGGCGACGGTATTGATGATGTTGTCCGCGGTCAGCTTCGTGCTTTCGGGCGGGTCTATGATATCGGCGACGCAGGCGCGGATCATCGGCAGAGAGGGATTCATGCCGGTGAGGAAGACCTGCGCGGAGATCTTTCTGACGGCGCCCTCAAGCTGACGGACGTTGGAACGGAGCCCGTCGGAGAGGAACCGGAGACAGTCGTTGTCGAGCGTGAGCCCGAGCGCCTCCGCCTTGGATTTCAGGATCGCGATACGGAGCTCGGAATCCGGCGGCTTGATGTCGGCGGTCAGACCCCACTCGAATCTCGTTTTCAGACGTTCCTCGAGCGTCGTGATCTCGCGCGGCGGACGGTCTGAGGTCATGATGATCTGCTTTTTGCTCTCGTAAAGCTCGTTGAAGGTGTGGAAGAATTCCTCCTGCGTGGAGGTCCTTCCCGCGATGAACTGGATATCGTCGATCAGCAGCACGTCGCACATCCGGTAGCGTTCGCGGAAGGCGGGCGTCGCGTTCTTACTGATCGCGTCGATGAGCTGATTGGTGAATTCGTCTCCCTTGACGTAAACGATCTCGAGAGAGGGATGCTTTTCCATGATATAGTTTGCGATGGCGTAAAGCAGATGCGTCTTTCCGAGACCCGAGGGCCCGTAAATGAAAAGAGGGTTGTACTGCCTTGCCGGCTCGTTCGCCACGGCGTAGCAGGCTGCCTGCGCAAATTTGTTGGAATTGCCGACGACGAAATTTTCAAAGGTATAATCGGGAGAATTTCCGTTTTTCTGCGTCCGGTCGTCCCTTTCCTCGGGTTCCTTCGGAGCGGCGGCGGTCTGCGTGCGGTGCTCCGCCGTCGAGTAATAGGCGATCTCCTTGGATTCGGTGGAAAACGGGGTGTCCTCCGGCTCGATGCGGACCGGATTTTTCTTGTTTTCCTCCAACGCGTTCAGCTCCTCCTCGGTGGGGGGATTCAGATTGAAGGTCTCCGAGCCGAGCTGCTCGGAGGAACGGATATCAAGCTTCAGATCGAGCCCGGTGACCTCCCGGAAGGCGGCGGTCAGTCCCACGCAGAAGCGCTTTTTGATGATGTCGCGTTTGAAATTGTTCGGCGTCACGATGACGGCAAGCTCGTCCGTCAGATATTTGATCTCCGCGTCTGAAAACCAGAGCCCCATCGCGGCGTCCGAGATCTTTTCTTTTTCCCGGAACTCGTCGAGGATCGAATGAAAAAGGTCGGTCAGTTCCTTATCGGCGTACTGCGTCAAATGCGGTCTCTCCTTTCCCGGATATTGCTGTGACAAGATTATTCCATCTATTATTATATCACAAAATAAAACCCATTTCAAGTATTTGATAAAAAAAGAAGAAAAAACCCCGAAAAAAAGTCACGGGGAAGGGCAAAAAAATGAAGCGAGCCCTTGACAAACGGTATTTTTTGTGTGTATAATAAGGGGTAACGGCATTATTCTGTCTGCAAAGGAGTGAAAAACGTAATGAAGAGAACCTACCAGCCCAAAAAGCGCCAGAGAAATAAGGTCCACGGTTTCCGCAAGAGAATGGCATCCGCCGACGGAAGACGCGTACTCAAGAGACGCCGCAATAAGGGAAGAGCCAAGCTGACTGTCTGATCCCTGAGAAGTGAAGAACGGTATTCAGAAAACGGACGGCGGAAACGCTACTCCGTTTTCTGTTTTCGCGCCCGGAATTCTTTACGGAAGCTCCGGCGCGGCAGGCTTTTCCGACCCAAGCAGGAGAGACCGCAGATGAAGGAAATCGCCATCACGGAAAATCATCTCTACGGCAAGGCGTACGCAAAGGGCAAGAGAGCGGTGACCGACACCGTCGTGATCTACGTTCTGCCCGATTACCGGAAGAAGGATTACGTGAAGTATTCCCCCGACCGCGTTACCCCGATCAACCGTTTCGGCATCACGGTGTCGAAAAAGATCGGAGGCGCCGTCGAGCGCAACCGCGCCAAGAGAGTCATCAGAGAGGCATACCGGGCAATCCGCAGAGAAAAGCGGATCATGGTCGGTTATCTCGTCGTCGTCGCCGCAAGAGAAGCCGCGGTCAGAGAAAAGACGGCGAAGGTGCAGGCGGATATGGAAAAAGCGTTCCGCAAGCTCGGAATGATCCTCCCCGATCTCCCGCAATGAAAAACCTCCTGATCCGCGCGGTGAAATTTTATCAGAAGAGACTGTCTCCTCTGAAGCCGCGCCCGACCTGCCGGTTTTATCCCACCTGCTCGTCCTATGCGATCGGTGCCCTTGAAGAATGGGGCACGGTAAAAGGCGGATGGATGGCGCTCTGCCGTATCCTCCGCTGCCAGCCGCTGTTTCCCGGCGGCTTCGATCCCGTAAAGCTCAATCCGAAAAACCATCCGGACATGATCGTCCGCAGAGTGCCGGGTTTTCTCGCAAGAAGAAGAGAAAACGCAAGCACTCTCCTTTGTCTTTATTATGCCGGAAGACAGAGGATCCGCATACCCGACGGTACCCTTTCTGAAAAGCAGGAAAGCGGGAAAAAGCCGGGTTCCCCGAGTGACCGGTTCTGAAAAGCAGGAACCGGCGAAAACGGAAAAGGAAAAAACCGAATGAAAAAGAAACTCATCTCATGCCTTCTCGCACTCACGGTGATCGCCGTGATCCTCTCCCTGCCGGTCTTCGCGCAGGTGACCGAAGCCGCGGGAACGGCGTCCGAAGCGGTCGGAACCGAAGCAGTCGTCACCGCCGCGCCGGAAACGGAAGTATCCTCGGAAGGAAGCGCAAAGGACTTCGTCTTCTGGGATATCCTCCGCGTCCCGATCAGCTATATCATCCGCTTCTGCTATAAGCTGGTCCCGAACTACGCGATCGCGCTGCTCCTGTTCGCGATCATCATCAAGATCATTCTGTTCCCGCTGTCGGTCAAGCAGCAGAAAAACAGCGTGAAGCAGGCTTCCCTCCGTCCGAAGGAGGCGGCGATCCGCAAGCGCTACGCCGGCAGGACCGACCAGGTCACCCAGCAGAAGGTGCAGCAGGAGATCATGGATCTCTATCAGAAGGAAGGCTTCAACCAGTTTGCAGGCTGTCTGCCGCTTCTGATTCAGCTCCCGATCCTCCTTTCGCTCTATCAGGTGGTCATGAACCCCCTGAAGTACCTCTGCGGGCTCTCCGCAACTGCGATCAACAGCATTACGAACAAGATCAATCAGCTTGCCGCCGCCCATACAGGAAACAATATCATAGAAGGAAGAATTCTTTCCGAGTCGATCATGAAAAAGATCGAGGCAGGCAGTCAGCTTACCGGTATCGAGCAGATCAACGCGATCCGCTGGCTCGGGGAAGAGAATTTCTCCGCGTGGCTGAACGGAATCAGTCTTCCCAAGTTCAATATCGGTCCGATCGACCTTTCTCCCAGCCCCACGATCTCCCCGAAGACCGGAAACGAATGGCTGCTTCTGCTTCTTCCCGTCATTACCTTCATCGTCATGTTCCTTTCGATGAAGCTTACGAGAAAATGGGCGTATCAGCCGATCGCCGAGACCGAGGATCAGCAGAAATCCAACCTGATCATGGATCTCTTCATGCCGGCGCTTTCCACCTTCATCCTGTTCGGCGTTCCCGCCGTCGTCGGCGTTTACTGGCTGTACCAGAACTTCCTCGGTATCTTCCAGTCGTGGCTGCTCAAGGTCATCTGGCCGCTTCCGACCTTTACCGATGAAGAGATGAAACGCATCGAAAAGGAAATGAACGGAAAGATCAAGCCGGACAAGTCCGAAAAGAAGCAGGGAAGCGGCAAACAGGTCCGCTCGCTGCATCACATTGACGACGACGATTACGACGATCCCCCGAAAAAGACCGAAAAAAAGGCAAAATCCGACCCTGAGGACGAATTCAAAGAACCCGAAGAAGAAGAAAAGCTCCCCCCCGTTTCTCCCGCCGTCATCGCGCCCGCAAAGCTCAAGGATGACAGCAGAAACGAGAAGAAGTAAAGAGGAATAAAAGAATGAAAAAGGAAGTAACTACGACCGGCAATACCGTCGAGGCAGCCGTTTCGCAGGGTGCGAAGGAGCTTGGCGTCGACGTCAGCTACGTGACCTACGAGGTCCTTGAAATGCCGAAAAAAGGCTTCCTCGGCTTCGGTGAGACGCTGGCGAAGGTCCGCGTCGAATTCACCGAAACGCCCGAGCTTGCCGCGCTCCGCCTGATGCGGACCATCCTCTCGGATATGGAGATCGACGCCGACGCGCAGCTCACCTATCCGAACGGGGAAAGACAGATCACGGTCATCGGCGAGGACGCCGCGATCCTGATCGGTCATCACGGGGACACGCTGGAATCCCTCCAGTACCTCATCAACCTTGCCGCCTCCCGCTCGGAGGGCAGCGAAAGAGATCTCCCCTCCTTCGGCAGGATCTCCGTGGATATCGAAAATTACCGTGCCAAGCGTGAGGATACCCTCCGCCGTCTTGCCCGCCGCATGGCGGATAAGGTCGTCAAATACGGCAAAAACGTGACGCTGGAGCCGATGAACCCCAACGAGCGCCGCATCATTCACTCCGAGGTCCAGAAGATCAAGGGTGTGACCACCGTTTCGATCGGTGAGGACACGCAGCGCCGCGTGGTCATCTATCCCGAGGGCGGCACCGTTGACGAAAACGATATGCCCGCACAGACGCAGTCTTCCGGCCATCGCCGCAGACGCCGCAGATCGTAAATCATTGAATCTGAATCCCTCCCGGATCCCGGGAGGGATTTTTACTGCCGCGAAACCATTGTCCGAAAAAGTATCGTTCTCTTCCGTTTGCTTCTCTCAATGGGACACCTCACCGCCGCCGAAAAACGAAAAATCCGGAACGAACCGTTCCGGATTTTTTGATGAATGGAAAGATCAGAACCAGGCGTTGGGATCGACGGTGTACTTGTCGATCAGGATCTTCACGAGGTCGATCAGGGCGAGGATCGCGCTGATGCCGCAGACGAAAGCGCCGATGATTTTGACGATGCCTTTTTTGGTTTCGCCCATCACAAAGTTATGGATGCCGATCGAGCCGAGGAAGAAGCAAAGCAGAGCGATGACGAGCTTGCTCTGACCGCCGAGATTGCCATCGAGGAACTGGTTTTTCAGAGATACACCGCAGTTGAGGCAGACGTCGCTGCCGGGTGTGGTGGGCTTTCCGCAGTTGGGGCAGAAGGAATTGCCTTCACCCTTTTTCACACCGCACTTGAGGCAGATCGCCTGATTGTCGTTCATCGGTTCGCCGCAGTTTTTGCAGAACATAGTAATACCTCCGATTATAATACACCGGATTATCCGGATTATATGATATAATAAATATATCATAATACCGAAATAATGTCAAGAATAATGTGAAAAAAAGTCGTTTTCCAAAAAAAGAGGCTGCCAAAGCGGCAGCCTCGGGAAAAGCGGTGAATTACTTCAGCTCTGCGAAGTACTTGATGGTGCGGACCATCTGAGAGGTGTAGGAGTTCTCGTTGTCGTACCAGGAAACGACCTGAACCTGATAGGTGT
>JAKSPT010000019.1 GCA_024404495.1 Lachnospiraceae bacterium | reverse complement strand
TCCGAAATATATAAGTGTTTTGAAAATGTGAAATTAGCTCAACAAATCCCGGTTTGTCGAGCAAATGAAAATTTGTGCTTTTTGCGTTTTTTTGAACAATGTGTTCCGCTGCGCGGAACGTGATGTGCCTTAAGGCGTGATGTTCGCCTGCGGGCGTGGGCGGAACACATCACATCACTTTGCGCCGCCGGAACGGCGGTTGAAGCCGCAAAACATCACTGTGGCGATCACTTGCCACTTGGCAAGTGTGCCATAACATCACTTCGCCCGCAGCACTTGTTTCACAAGTGCGGGCAAACATCACTTCGGCTTTTGATCTTCGTCAGCAGTCGGAAGCCGAGGCTTTTTTGCGTCCCGTGCAGGCGGCAAACAGCCGATATTTTACTTTTATCTTGCAATCCGCCGCACGGTATGATATGATAGGAAAAAAAGCGGAGGACGGTATGCGTTACGAAAGGGAAGAAACCGACAGCGTCGGCGAAAAGCGCAGAGAGCTTGCCGAAAAACTCGCGGAGGGAAAACCGCTTTCCGACGCGGAGGCGCTCGCGCTTCTCCTGACCTATACGGTAAAGGGACGGGATACCTCCGCGATCGCGGAGCGGCTGCTCTACCGGTTTCACGGACTGTCCGGCGTGCTCGAAGCTCCGGTGCAGCTGCTCGTTACCGTGCCGGGTGTCACGACGCGGAGCGCCGCCCTTCTGAAGCTGACGCCCGCGCTCCGGGCGTTCCGGTACGGCTCCGTCGTTCTCATGGACGGCAGAGGCGGGAAAAAACGCGCAGCCGTGAAAAACGAAGGGCCTCAAACCGTTCCGCAGGGCGTCGGTTTCCCTTTGCGCTCTCTCCGCACGGAGCGGAGCGGGAACGCTTCGCTTGACGGGGCGCTGAGGCGGATGCGCGGCTGCTTCTCCGGGGAAAGACGGGAGGCGGCGGGCGTGCTTCTGCTCGACCGGGAGGATCGGCCGATCTCCTTCTGCCGGATCGGCAAAGGGGAAAACGGCGTTCTGACCTCGGATATGCGCGCGTTCGCGAGGGAGCTTCTCCGCTCGGGCGCCGCAGGCGTCATCATCGCGCATAACCATCCGTCGGGTCCCGCGATCTGCTCGGACGCCGACCTTCTCGCCTCCGGGGAGATCCGCTCCGTGGTACAATGCTTCGGTGCCCGGGTCGTCGGGAACGTGATCTTCGGAAAAGAGAAAAGTCTCTTTTTCAGCCCGGAAGAGCCCTCCTCGCTTCTTCCCGGGCAGGAAACGACGGAAAAACGGTAAAAAGAAAGGCTTGTATGATGAAAAACGGAATCCGTATCGCCACCTTCAATATTCAGCATTGCCGCAATTATCTTGCCGGGAAAATCGACTATCCCTTCTTTGCCGATGCCGTCCGCGCACTTGACGCCGACGTGATCGGTCTGAACGAGGTGCGCGGGGAGGGTCCCGCCGAGGGCTACGACGCGCAGGCGGAGATCCTCGCGGAAGCGATCGGTTACCGGTATTATTTCGCGAAGGCGATCGACGTCGGCGGCGCGAACCCCTACGGCAACGCGCTCCTCTCCCGTCTGCCGATCCTCTCCGCGAAAACGGTGCCGATCCCCGATCCCCCCACCCGCACGGCGGCGGGACACTACGAAACGCGCTGCGTTCTCGCCGCGGAGATCGAGCCCGCGCCCGGCGAAGAGCCGCTCACCGTTCTGATCTCGCATTTCGGACTCAATCCGGACGAAAGGGAAAGCGCGGTGAAGACCGTTCTTTCGCTCCTGCCCGAAAAACGCGCCCTTCTGATGGGTGATTTCAATGCGGTGCCCGACGATATCACGATCGCGCCGCTGTTTGAAAAATTGGTCCCGGTCTGCCGTGATTTTCTCACCTTCCCGTCGGACAAGCCCGACCGCAAGATCGACCATATCTTTCTGACCGCCGACCTTTCGGCATCCGGGGAGGACTGCCCGACCGCCGTCGTTTCCGACCATCTGCCGCTGACCGTAAAGGTCGGACTGTGAGGGACCGAATATGATCGAAAATCTGTATTTCCGCCGTCTTTTTTCGGTGAATCCCTTCCGTACGCTCTCGCTCCCGATGTGCGAAATGAGCTTTTACAAGGACTGGGCGCACGACGGCAGGGGCGATCCCTATCCCGTGCTCTGCCGTGAGGGCGATGTTTCCGAGGAGACCGGGGACGGAAAATGGCGCGTTTTTTCGGAGAGCGGCGGGCGTTTCGACCGGTTTCTCTGCGGCTTTTTCCCGTGGCATACCTATACCGTCACGCTTGACGAGCTGAAAAACGCTTCCTTCGTTCTCCGCGTCCTCTCCCCGCGCGGTCCGGTCACGCTCCGCGTTTCCGGGGACGGCAGGGTCTCGCTTTCCGATCCGACCGGGGAAAAGGCGGCAGGACGGCTTTCCGGCGCGCTTGCGTTTTCGGTTTCCTTCCGGACGAACGGCGTCAGCGTCTTTGACGAAACGAAAAAGGGCGGGGCGTCGCTGATCCTCGATACCGATCTGCCTCTTCTTTCCGATCTGCGTGACGAGGCGCTTTTCCGCAAGACCGTCACCTCGGTCGGCATCGAGGCGGAGGCGGGCGGAACGGCGACGGTTTCGGAGGTGAAAACCGCGATCGTTTCCGGGATGAGCCACGCCGATCCGAAGCCGGTACGGTACGAGGACGGCACCGTGATGGTCGAAAACGGTCGGGTCTTTCTGACGGTGAGCGCAAGGGAAGGAAGGTACGGCTTCGAGACCGTCGTTTCGTGGCTGCCCGGCACTGCCGATTTCCGGATGGAGGGGGCACTCTTCTTCTCCTACGGCGACGGGGCGTGGTGCGCCGACGTGGCGTCCTCGATCCTTTTTGACCGGAGAACGAAAAAATGGCTCCTCTGGGTCTGCTCCTTCTCGCACGGACACCGGCTTGCGCGGGCGGCGTTCGACGCCGATCCCCGGTACGGGGTGAACGTCATCGACGCAATGCCGATGGCGTACGGGAACGGCGACCGCCTCGGCTTTGAGGCGATACAAGGCGACGAGGATCCCGATCTGATTTATTATGAAGGAAAATGGCACCTCGCCGTCTGCCGTCTGATGGAGGACGGGGGCTATCACTATCTGCATTTCGTTTCGGACGATCCGCTTGACGGCTTCTCGTATGCCGACCGGACGCCGGGAAAAGAGAAGACCGGAGGACTCTTTGTGAAGACCGCGGACGGGGTCGATTTCGTCTGCGGGTCGGACTTCGGCAAGCGCGCGGTCTACGATACCAGTCCGATCGCCGATTTCTCCGACCGCCGCCCTCTGCAGTGCGACTACGACGACGGCGGCTTCCGCGGCTGGGGCACCGTGATGGCGATCCCGAAGGGCACAAGGACGGCGTATTACTGGCTGACCTTCGACCGCCACAACTGCTCGGACTATAACTGGAGCTACGGCAATCTTTACGTTTACGAAGCCTGAAATCCCGATTATCGCCCGGATTTTACCCGATCCGGGCGATATTCTCGCTTTGCGGGACACAATCCCGGCTTGCGGGCTTGTTTTTTTCTTCTCTCTCGGGTAGAATCAAGGCAGACGGGGGAAACGGGGTACGATGTTCTTTCTCGACCGAGAAAGAACCAAAGAGGCATAAAGGGAATATCATGATTGGCCTCTTCGTGCAAAGCCTTCTTTCATCAGGGCAACGGTCGGGCTTTCCGCAGCGCTCCGTCTCCGACGGCGGCTCCGTACTGCACGCTTTCTGCAAGTGATTTCCGGGGTGCTGTACTGCAATCCTGTTTCGCTGTCGGAAATGAAGAATTAACAAAGGAAGGACAGAACGACATGGAAAAAAAGACGATGGGTTCCTTTATTGCCGCCCTGCGCAAGGCGAACGGGCTGACCCAGCAGGATATCGCAGACCGGCTGAACGTATCGAATAAGGCGGTGAGCCGGTGGGAGCGGGACGAGTGTATGCCCGATATCATGCTGATCCCGGCGCTCGCGGAGCTGCTCGGCGTCACCTGCGACGAGCTTCTGCGCGGAGAAAAGAAGAAGCCGGAGAGCTTTTCGGCACCGACCGCCGCGCCGGATCCCGACGGCGAAGAAAATGAAACCGAAGGCGAGCACGAAAGCGAGCCCGCGCCCGTGAAGGAGAAACCCGACCCCCGCATAGCGAAGCAGGTGAGGGCGGTCGTGAAAAGGGAGCTGTCTTTCTTTAAGCTGATGATCGCGATCTCGGTCGGGTGCTCGCTCGTCGGGTGTCTGCTGTTGTTTGGATTTACATACGGCTTATATCGGAAGATCATCGGCTTTACCGCGACGTCGGTGTTCGCGGTCGCGGCGTTTCTGCTCGCGGCGATCGCCGTCGGACGGGCAAGGGAAGCGAAGGAGGACAACGAACTTTTCGACAGCGCGCCGCAGAACCTGCGCGACCGGTACGACCGGACGCTCGGGAATTTTTCGCTCACGGCGTTTGCACTTGCCGCCGGCGCGGTGCTGATTTCTCTGCCGCAGATTTTCGTCCCCTATTACTACAAAACGATCATGGGCGCGGAGAACTATTTCCCGCTCGCGTTTCTCATCGCGCTGGCGGTCGCCGCCGTCACGCTGGCGGTCAGGGCACCGTACGTCGGATGGGTGACGGGAAACAAGGCGGTTTCCGCTTTTGAACGGGCGGAGGCAAAAGACCTTGCGATCCTTGATCTCACACAGCTCGGCACGCTCACCCCCGGATTGTGGCTGATTCTTTACAGTTCCAAGCTGGAAGGTTTCGCTTGGTGGATCGCGTGGCTCCCGGGAATGCTCTTAATGTTTGCAGCTCCTGCCCTGTTTTTCTTCCTGCTGTATCCGAAAATGAAAAGGCGCGGGTCGGACGTGCTCGTGCAGGGCATCCGTAATATCGCGCTTCTTGTGCCTGCGGTAACTTTGAATGTCGGCTCTTACGTCGTTTCGGATTACCAGACGAAAGAGGTGTATCTGGACGAGAAAAGTATGATTCTCGCGCTTTGGCTGTTTGCCGCGATCTTCCTCGTCGCTGCGGTGATTTCGCTGATCAGAAAGAGCAAAAAGCAGAACTAATGAACCGATGAAAACAACGATCCCCGTCAGACCCGGAAACGGAACTGACGGGGATCGTTTTTGCGGATTGACGGTTATTTACCCTTGGCTGCGTTCTCCGCACTTTTTTCTTCGATTTTTTCGCGTTCCCGCTTGGTTTCGATCGTGATCTCCCAATGAATGAGGAAGGTCATCGCGGCGCGGAGCAGGATGACGGCGCCGAGGATGAGGAGCTCTTCCCAATCCCGTACGATGACGGTACGGAGCAGCTCACCGCCCATCTTGAATTCGAGCGAGAGAGCGATCCCTTCCGCGAGCGACAGCTTGATCGAATCGCCGTGGCGCAGCAGACTGACCACCGCCTTGAATATCGCCCAAAGCAGTACCGCAACGCCGATCAGCTCGATGAGAAGCACCGCGTATTGAATGATCCAGTTAAAGCCGCTTTCTATGACCTCGTACACTTTTTCCATAATTCTTTTCCTTTTTTATCATCAGATTCCGCGTTCAGTATAGCAGAAAATGGAAACCTTGTCAACGGGGGACAGCCTTTTTCTCCATTCGGAGAAAAAAGGCTTGCGAAAAAGAGAACGCACTTGCCGCAGGCGGCAAGTGCCGAAGTTGCTCCGCAACTTCCCGGGTCGGCGCCTCCCTTTGGAAACCCTCACGCGGAGGGGAACGGTTTTTCCTTTTGATTTGTCACTCTTTCGTTCGTTTACCGGACTAACCTCCGCTTTCTTATGGAGAACGATGGTTACCGCACCGAACGATAACGGAGCGCGAACGCAAAAAGAGAGAGGGGGTCGCCGTAGGGGGAGGGAGAATCGCGGATTCCACGACTTTTCATCGAAAAGCAGGGGAATCTGCGTCTTCCTCCCCCCTGCGGGTCCCTTTTTCCGCCGAGGCTCCTTTTTCTGACAAGAAAAAGGGCAGAATGATTTGCCTCTTTCTCTTGGCAGAGAAAGAGGTTTACGAGAAAGAGAGCGCACTTGCCGTAAGCGGCAAGTGCCGAAGTTGCTTCGCAACTTTCCGGGTCGGCGCTGACGATGCTTTTTTCAAAAACAGGTTTTTGAAAAAAGCATCTAACCGCGCCCTCCCTTTGGAAACCCTCCCGCGGAGGGGAACGGCTTGTCCTCTTGCTATGTTTCTCTTTCGTTCGTTTACCGGACTAACCCCCGCTTTCTTATGGAGAACGATAGTTACCATACCGAACGGTACCGAATCGCGAACGCAAAAAGAGAGAGGGGGTCGCCGTAGGGGGAGGGAGAATGATGCCGAGAGAACATTTTCGGAGAAAATGCGATCGAGGTATCTCTTCCTCCCCCTGCGGACTTTTCTTTCTGCTCAGAGCGCTTTCTTTCGTAAAAGAAAGCGCCGTCCTGTTGACAGAAAAAGGGAAGTGTGATACAATTAATTTGTATTACTGTATAATTCCGCCCGAACAAGGCGTGAACGGAGGCTCCGATCATGAAAAAAAGGTTATTGCCGCTTCTTTTCATAGTTACTCTTCTGCTTCCCGTATTTTCCGTCGGCGTGAGCGCCGATGAGGAGAAAGACCCTTACGAGCTGATCACCATCCCGTACTACGAGTGTGACCACGCTTACGGTCTGTGGACGGAGGAACCGGGCGGAGGTCCGGACGGCGGCACCTGTCTGACCCGTCTGCTCGCATCCGGATCGGCGGATTCGGTCGTACTCGGTCCGGTCGACGGCTCGCAGGCGGATACGCTCGAATTCGAGCTTTACCTTTCCTCCCTTGAATATTTTGACGTTCCGTGGGGCGACAGCCATCTTGAGATCACCTCCGCCGGAAAATGCGACGACGCCGAGATCAACTGGTCTCCCGCGAATATCAAAGAGGGCTGTGTCGGCGGCGCGAAGGTGGGCTGGAACCACGTCATCCTTCCGTTCCGCGAGGCGGCGAAATCATTTCATCCGAACCATATTGACTATTCAAAGCTGAACTTCCTCCGTTTCTTCTTCGTCAATCCCCCGGCTCCGGTGGACGTTACGATGAAGATCGACAATTTCGTTCTCACCAACCGCGACGCGAAGAACGTTGACGAGCTTGAGAACCTCGGCACCGAGGGCGAGGTCATGCTTCACGGCTGCAACCTCCCGTTCGGCGGATGGCAGATCGACCGCACGACGAAGATCGGCGGTTCTGCCTGCCTCACCCGTCAGGTCGGCAACGGCTGTGCCGACTCCTTCCTTTTCGATGCTCCGGTCGACGCGTCCGGAATGAACGCCCTTTCCTTCGGGCTGTGGGTTTCCGATCCCGCTTTCTTTGAAATTCCTTTCGCCGATACCTCCCTTGAGATTACCTCCTCCGGGACGTTCGATAAGGCAGAGCTTTCGTGGCCGCTCGAAACGATCCGCAAATACGCGGTCGGCGGCGTTCACGCCGGTTGGAACAATATCCTGCTTCCCCTTGACGCGGGCGCTTTCTCCGAGGCAGATCCGATCGACCTGACCGCGGTCAACTTTATGCGCTTCTATTTCATCACTCCCCCCACCGGGCAGGATATCACGGTCAAGATCGACCATTTCGCTTTCGTCCGCTTTGAGGACAACACCCTCATCCCCGACCTCAACGGCGCCGAGATGCTCCCCACCGAGCACTCGGTGACGGTTCACGGCTGCAACGAGGCGTTCGGCAAATTCGAGGTCGATTTCGGCGGCGCGCAGGCGGGCAGCGCCTGCCTTTCGACGAAGGCAGTGAAATCGTTCGTAAGCCATCAGGTTTTCGAAAAGCCGGTCAACGCAAAAGGCATGGATACCCTTGAATTCGACTTCTACGTTTCCGACCTTGCGCTCTTCGATCATTATAAACAAAAAGGAATGAATTCCGGTTTCGAGCTGACCTCCTCCGGTACCTGCGACAAGGCGGAAATCTCCTGGAACCTGACCGCCATCCGCGAACGGAACCACGGCGCGGAGCTCAAGGCGGGCTGGAACCACGTCATCCTGTATCTCGACGAGGCATCGAAATACGACGGCGACGCGGGTCCCTTCAATATCACCGCGATCAACTTTATCCGCTTCTTTATGGTGGGCGAGACAGAGGACCTGCCGATCACCGTCAGGCTTGACAATATCCGTCTGACCGACATTCAGGCAGAGACCTACCGCGTCAACAAGGCAGCCGCCGACAAAGTGACCGAAATGCTGACCGGTATCGGTGATATCACCTACCGGAATCTGAACAGCAAAAAAACGATGATCGCCGAGATCCGCCGCGCGTACGACGGGCTTACCGACGCACAGCGCGAGCTGATCCCCGCCGATTCCCGTTGGCTGCTGTCTGCCGCGGAGGATCAGATCAAGTACCTTTCCGAGCATCCCGAGCCCGAGGAGACAGAGCCCCCCGAAACCGAACCCGAGCCCGAAACGGAACCGGAGCCCGAAACCGAACCCGTGACCGAACCGGTCGACGACCCCGACGCACCCGCCGGAATGGAAAAATATCCGCTCGGCGCGAAGGGCGCGCTCTTCCTCATCCTCACCGTTTCCTTCCTCGTTTCCCTCGTCGCTTATATGGTCGTTTCCGCCAAACGCGCCAAAGCCGAAGCGGCGGCTGCGTAAACGATTTTCCGTTGGTAAAACGATACAGACGCCGGTCTGCCGCTTTGTGCAGACCGACGTCTTTTTCGTCACTTCCTCCAAAATCCGTCCTGCCTACTGTTCAGGAGGAAAATAATATGGTATCATACGGTTGAACCGGACGTGATCCGGTCAGTTCGCCGGCAAAACTGCCGGTCCTTCCGAAAAGGAGAGAAAAGAGTGAGTGACATCAAAACCGCGAAAGGCGGAAAAAAGATGGTCTTTATCCCGGGCGGGACGAGGATCATGGGCTCCGAAAAGGGCTACGCCGAGGAAAAGCCGCTTCACGAGGTGAAGGTCGGCGATTTCTGGATGGACGAGACCCCGGTCACCAACCGCGAGTTCCGCGCCTACTGCGACGCGGTGGGCAGAGGCTATCCCGGTTCCCCGCGTTGGGAGGGAATGCCGAATTCCTTCCTCGATTTTCCCGATCATCCGGTCATCAATATCAGTTGGGGCGAGGCGAACGCTTACGCGCATTGGGCGGGCAAGCGTCTGCCGACCGAGGCAGAATGGGAATACGCCGCCGCGGGCGGACTCGAAGCGCCCACCTATCCGTGGGGCGAGGACGCGCCGAACGGGAAGAAATGCAATTTTGCCGATAAGAATTCCGAATTCGATTGGAGAGACAGTTCACAGAACGACGGCTACCGCTATACCTCCCCGGTCGGCATCTACGAGCCGAACGGCTACGGTCTTTACGATATGGCGGGCAACGTCTTCGAGTGGGTGGAGGATTGGTTCTTCCCCTATACCGATACCGTTCATAACCTCGAAGCCTTCAAGGACGGATGGGGCGGTTCCCGCGTCTGCCGCGGCGGATGCTACCATTCCCCGGCAAACGACCTCCGCATCGCCCGCAGACGGCAGATCCTCGGCGGCGGGGCGAACGCTTCGGTCGGCTTCCGGTGCGTATCGGATACCGAAGGCGTCGTCCACGAGGAAAAGGACAAGCTTCAGTTCAAGACCTCCGCAAAGGGTTGGGACGAACAGCTTGACCGGATGTCGGTGAAGATCCCGGACGGGCAGGAGCTCTGCATCGGTATCGGCGGGGCGAATCCCGTCGAGCTGCGCCGCTTCAAAAATATGGGTGTCACCTCGGTCGAGCAGTACGTCACCTGGGAATCCTGTGAGAACAAGGGCGAGGGGCAGTGGGACTTCTCGCATTGGGACCGCGAGGTCGAAAAGATCAAGGCGGCGGGGCTGAAGTGGCTCCCCTTCATCATCGCCGGTCCCGCGTATTCTCTCCCCGACTGGTACCGCGCCTCCCGTGACTTTGAAGGTCTCGTCTGCCTCGAACACAATCTCGAAAGCAAGATCCAGACCTTCTGGGACAAGAATTTCTGCAACTACGTTGACCGCTTCCTGAAGGCTTTCTCCGAGCATTTCTCGGATCATTCGGTCTTTGAAGGTCTGCTCTTCGGCATTTCGGGCGACTTCGGCGAGGCGATCGTGTCGGTATGGCACGGCAACTGGCCGACCAACATTCCGGGTCTGTATCACGCCCACGCCGGCTATTGGTGCGGCGACCGCTTCGCCCGCGCGGATTTCCGCAAGGCGATGGAAGCCAAATACGGCGACGTGAAGAAGCTGAACGAATCGTGGGGCACCTCCTTCCCGTCGTTCGCGTCGGCGGACTATCCCCCGATCGAATCCGGTCCCGAGAACTTCCGCATCGACGAATGCACGAACCCCGGCGTTTTCGTGGCGAAGAACATTGAGGAGCGCCGCCGCTTCATCGACTTCATCGACTGGTACCGTCAGTCGATGACCGATTACGCGGGCTTCTGGATGAAATCCGCGCGGAAATATTTCCCGGATACCGAGCTTTACCTCTGCACCGGCGGCAGCGCCGAGCCGTGGCACGCTTCCGAGTTCGCCGAGCAGGCGAAGGTCTGCGCCGAGGTCGGCGGCGGCGTCCGCATCACGAACGAGGCTTCCAACTATACGATGAACTTTGCCGTGACCAACTGGGTCGCGACCGCCTGCACCTACTACGGCGGCTATTTCAGCTTTGAGCCCGCCGGGCAGGTCACCGAGCGCGGCGTCGTCTGCCGCGTCTACAACGCCGCGGCGACCGGCGCGCGTTCCCTCCATTATTACAGCTCCAACATCATGGGCAACGAGGAGCGGGCGACCAACTTCGCAAAGAACGTGAAATATCTGAAAGAGGGCGGCGTCTCCCGCGCGGTCGGCGTACTCTATCCCGACACCCCCGTCGTTCTCAACGTGAGAAGAATGGGACAGATGCAGGGCGGTTTCGCGCTCCTGCGTGACTACACCGACTATCTCTACGCCTGCGACCAGACGATCGCGGACGGCATTCTCGACGGGCTCCGCGCGCTCATCATCCCGATGGACGGCTATTACAAGACCGCGACCCTGAAAAAGATCCGCGCCTTTGCAGAGGCGGGCGGACTCGTCGTCGGCATCAACTTGAACGAGCTGACCGACCTTGACAACGGCGAGGACTATCTCGACATCCTCTTCGGCAAGGACGGAGGCAAAACGCTCGGGAAGGGAAAGACCCTGCTCGTGCGCGGTACCTTCGGCGCGAAGGTGGAGGACACCGGGACCGCGTCGAACTTCCGTATGACCAACACCCCCGACAACCTCCGTGCGATGCAGCGCGAGGTCTGCGACGTGATGAACGCCTTCTTCGCCGAAAACGGTCTCTTCCTCTCGGACGGCGTGATGGACGGGCTGTTCACCGCCGAACGGAACGGAAAGCTCCTCGTGATGAACTACTCCGGACACGATATCGAAAGGACCTTCACGAAGCCCGACGGCACGAAGCTCGAGAAGAACGTGAAGGATCTGGAGATCGCGGAGTATGAGTTATAAGTCTTTAGCCTTAAGCCTGAGGTCTTAAGAAGAAGGATACTGAAAGACCGCCTTCGGGCGGTTGTTCGGAAAGGAGGAGTAGGAAAAGAACGATTGTCATACTGCTTCTCCTTGCGGTTTTTATCGGGTGTGTGTCCTGCGGGGACGGGAAAACGCCTCCCGGGGAAGAAACCGCACCCGAAACGACGCCGCCCGTGAGCGGCACGACCGGAGGAGAGGAAACGATGAGACCCGATGAACCGAAAACGACCGACCCGCTCGCTCTCTGCATCACCGAGGCGGCGGCGCTGACCGGGGACGCTGCGGAGCTTCGCGCCCGCTACGCCGATTACCGGAGTATGGGCTTTACCGCGATCCGGATCGACGGCGGTTTCAGCGCAAATTCCGCCGACAATTACGCGATGACGCCGTATTTCGCTTCCCAACTGAAGGAAGCGAAGAAGGCGGGACTGACGGTCAAGCTGATCGCGCCGACCGTCATGACCATCCCCGGCTACCTTTCGGGCGATCCCGACGTCTTTTTCTATGACGAGCAGGGCAGAAAGGGAATGAATTCGGTCAGCTATTTCTACGACGGTCTTCTTTCCTATACCGAAAACGCGCTCCGTCAGGAGCTGAAGGCGATCAAAGCGGGCGGAAGCCTCGGCGTCATCGGCGGTCTTGTCGTCGATTTCGGCGCGGCGGGCGAACCGATCTATCCCGCCCAGTGGACGCAGGGCAGAAGCGAAAACGAAACGCTCTGGTGGTTCGGCGACGCGGCGGCGAAGAGCTTCCGGACGGAAATGACAGAAAAATACGGGGAGATCGCCTCGCTGAACGAAGCGTGGGGGACCTCTTTAACTTCCTTTGCCGAGGTGACCCCGCCGAAGCGCGGAGAGGGGAAGGGACAGCGCTTCTCCGACGCGCTTGATTGGTATATCGGCGCCAAGCGGGATTTCATTGAGGCGCAGATCGGCGTTTTCCGCAAGGTGACCGCCGAATTCGGGCTTGACGTGCCCCTCGTTCTCTATATGCCGGGCACCCGTTTCAACGAAGCGACGAAAAACGCCGCGATCGCCTCCGCCGATCCCGCAAATCCGGTCTGCCTCGGCGCCGACAACGAATTTATGGCGGATATGGCGGCGAAATACGGCTGTGCCCTCCAGTTCACCGGCTCCACCGATACCGCGGGGGTCACGGCGATCCGCCGCTATATGCTGGAAAAGGGGTACGGGGAGATCCCGGTCTACGCCGAAAACGCCGGGGACGCGGGCAGTGCCGCCGTCTTCGTGACGATGAGCGACTATCTGATCTCGGTCGGGATGGCGGGGATCGATTTCACCAATGCCTCGCATATCTACGGTAAGAATTCCTCCGAAAAGACCGCTCTCCACGGCGGGCTCGAAAAGATGATGAAGGAGATCGTTCCCTACGTTTCCTCGCTCGATCTGACCGCCGTGCCTCCCTTCTTTGCAGGGAATACGGCGGCGCCGGAGGGGGAGGTGCTCGTCTATACCGTTGATATCGCGATGGGAAGCGAGGACTTTGCCTTCGTCTTTACCGAGCTTCCCGCCGTGAATTTCAAGGTGCAGGCGGGGGATATCCTCGAATACGACGTATATCTTTCCGACGCGGTGTCGGGCATCGGCGCGGTCGACGGTAATTTTGCGGGCGGCGGCACGGTGCGCGACAATCCCGGCATCTCGGACGGGGAAGGGGTTCAGGCGCATCCGAACGGTGACCTTTCCCCCTACGCCGCGGGCAAATGGTACCGCCGCCGTCTGACGGTCGGTACCGCCGACAACGACGGCAAGACCCTTTCGGTGCTGATGCTCGCCGCGCATCCCGAAAAGCGGCTCGGCGGGGCCGACGGGACCTACACCGTCTGCTACGACAACATCCGTTTCGTCCGTAACGGCGAGGTCGTTCTCACGGTGTTCGGTGAAGGGGCTTCCTTCCCGCTTTCCCGCGTGAAGACGTCGCTGACGAAATGCGCTTCCGCGACCGTTAAACTCGGGAACGCGGAGGACTGGTAACACCGTTTCTTTGAAAAACCGCCTTCGGGCGGTTTTTCCGGTAAAAGAAATCATTTTTCGTCTTTTTTGCGGAAAAAGCGGAAAAACCCGTTACAACTCCCGTTTTTTTCTGTCATTGAATAGTGAAGGGGAAAATCCCTTCCGAAAAAGCATCTTCGGAGGTGTCCTATGAAAAAAACGGCAGGAACGGTTCTTTTCTGCGTTCTTTTGTTATCCGCGCTCTTTCTCTGTCCTCTGACCGCGTCGGCGGAAGAAAGCGGCGTCTTTACCTATTCCGTGAAAGACGGAAAAGCGACGATACGGTCGGTCAGACGCGGGGAGGCGGTCGGAAATCTCGTGATCCCGTCCGAAATCGACGGTTATCCGGTCACCGAGATCGGCTCGATGGCCTTCTACGACTGCGGGGAGCTGACGGGGATCACGCTTCCTTCCACGCTGACGACGCTGGGAAACGCGGCTTTTCTCGGCTGCCCGGCACTGGGGGAAATCACGATTCCGGAGGGGGTCACGGAGATCCCGATTCAGGCGTTTCAGGACTGCGTTTCTTTAAAAAAAGTGTCTTTGCCGCAAAGCCTCCGGAAGATCATGAACAATTCCTTTCAGGGGTGTACGTCGCTTGAGGAATTCACGGTTCCTTCCGGCGTGACCCGGGTCGGTGCCTGCTTCAAGAACTGCACGTCACTGCGGAAACTGACCCTCCCCTCGGTCGGGGAAGAGCTGACCGGCTATTCGTCGGACGGGCTGGGCACGCTGTTCTGCGGAAACCAGTCCGACGTTCCGCCCTCCCTCAAGGAGGTCGTCGTGACCGGGGGAAAGAAGATCGGCAGAAATTTCTTTCAGAACTGCGTTTCTCTGGAACGGATTTCCTTGCCCGCGACCGTGACTGACGTGGAAACCGACGCCTTTTCGGGCTGTCTTTCCCTGAAAGAACTGACGGTGGACGCAGGAAACCGTGCTTTTCAGAGTAAGAATAACTGTCTGATCCGCACGGCGACGAAGGAACTGCTTGTCGCCTGCGACCCGGAGGGGATCCCGACCGACGGCAGCGTGAAGATCATCTGTGCCAACGTTTTCCCGGATCCCGAGTCTGTCACCTCGGTCACCGTGCCCGATTCCGTGACGAAGATCAATACCGGGGCGTTCCGGTGGTGCACCTCGCTCGAAAGCATTTCGCTCCCCTTTGTCGGCGAGACGGCGGGCGGGGCAAATCATAACGCCTTCGGCTGGATCTTCAGCACGAGCGCCAACGATTACGTTCCCAAAAGTCTGAAGCACGTCACCGTGACCGGGAACTGCCCGATCGCGGAAGAGGCGTTTCACGACTGTCACTCGCTCGAAACCTTTACCGCGACGGGGAAGATTTCCTCGGTCGGCATTTTCGCGTTTATCAACTGCGAATCGCTGAAAACGGTCGATTTCCGGGGCGGGGTGAACGAGATCAAACAGTCGGCGTTTCTGAAATGCCGGTCGCTGGAGGAAATCTTTCTTCCCGACACGCTGACCGGGATCGGGAAGAAAATTTTCGAGGGGTGCGGCGAGGTCACCGTGGTCTGTTTCTCCGGCTCCGGGGCGCACCGCTACGCCGAAAAGAACGGAATCCGATACAGGCTTATCGATCCGGCCGCCGCGGAAACCGAACCGGTTATCGAAACCGAACCCGTTACAGAAACCGAACCCGTTACAGAAACCGAACCCGTTACAGAAACCGAACCGGTTATCGAAACCGAACCCGTTACAGAAACCGAGCCCGTTATTGAACCCGAACCTGTTACGGAACCCGAACCTGTTGCAGAGACCGAACCGATAGAAACCGAGCCGCCGAAGGAAACCGAAGCTCCTGAAGAAACCGAATCCGTTATCGAAACCGAACCGCCGGAAGAAATCGAAATACCAAAGGAAGCCGAAGCAGAGCAAAATACCAAGCCTATGAACGACAGCGTCCTCCTCACGGTCGCGATCGCGCTTCCGGTCGCCGCCGCGATCCTCTTTCTGCTTTGCGTCAGGGGGAAAAAGCGTTGAAAAGCACCGGAAAAATCAGCCGGAATGATCCCGCGCTCTGCGGGGAAAGGGGGAAACGGGATGGAAGACAGTGACATCATCGCGGCGTATTTCAGGCGCGACGAGAACGCGATCACCGAAACGAAAAACAAATACGGCGCGCATCTTTACAACCTTGCCTTCAATATGGTGAAAAACCGCGAGGACGCCGAGGAGTGCGAAAGCGACACCTACGTGAAGGCGTGGAACAGCATTCCGCCGACAAAGCCGGTGCATTTCTGTGCGTGGCTCGTCCGCGTCACCCGCAATCTCTGTCTGAACCGGATCGGGGAGAAAAAGCAGGGAAAACGGAACGCCGAAACGGTTCCCCTTTCCGAGGAGCTGGAGGAATGTCTCGTTTCCCCGGACGGCGTGGAGCGGAGCCTTGACGACGCCACCGCGGCAAGGGTGATCGACGGATATCTCGACGCCTGCGACAGGATCAGCCGCTTTGCCTTCGTCCGCCGCTATTTCTTCGGCGACGACTACGGGGATATCGCCCGGTATACCGGGAAATCGAAGACGGCGATCCGTATGCTTCTTTACCGTATGCGCGGGGAACTGCGCGAACTGCTGATAAAGGAGGGGCTCGGCGAATGAAAAACGAAGAATATTCCGCGGGCGCTCTTCTGCTCCGTCAGATCGGCGGCATTTCCGACCGCCATATCGAGGAAGCGCTGACCTACGAGCCGGTCGTGCCGCTCTGGAAAACGGTGCTCAAATGGGGCGGGATCGCCGCCGCCTTTCTTCTGATCCTTGCCGACGCGGTGATCGTCGGCCCGCTGCTTGCCTCGCATCACGGCGGTGACGAAACCACCGCAGATGAGACCGAAAGCGAACCGATTTTTGAAAGCGAACCCGGAACCGAACCCGAAACGGTGCCGGAAACCGAGTCCGAAACGGATCCCGTGCCCGAGACGGTCCTGATCGAAAGCGACGGAACGTACCGCTATACGCTCGCGTCCGACGGAAACTCCTACGAGCTTTTCGGCGGGACCGGCGTGAACGGGGACACGGTCACCCTGCCGTCTTCCTTCCGCGGTCTTCCCGTCACCGCCATCCGCACGACCGTGCCCGGCTCCCGGCTCTTTGAAGGAGAAACCGTTCCGAGGACGGAGCATATCGACTGGACGGAGTTCTCCGTCCGGAAGCTCGTGATCCCGGAGGGCTATACCTCGCTCGACGCCGTCTGCCTTCGCGGGATCGTCGGTCTTGAGGAGATCGTTCTGCCCGACAGCGTGACCGAAATTCCCGGTCAGTTTCTGCCGAACGCCGCGCTTTTTTTGAAAAAAATCACCTTCGGGAAAAATCTGATCCGCATCGGTGCCGAAGCCTTTTCCGGCTGTACCGGACTGAACGAGGTCGTTTTCCCCTCCTCGCTCCGGGAGATCGGGGACTTTGCCTTTCAGAATACCGGGCTGACCTCTGTCGTCTTCCCGAAGCTTGAAAAATGCGGCAGGGACGTTTTCGCGAACTGTCTGTCGCTGACCGAGGTGTCCATCGCCGACGGCGTAACCGAGATCCCGTCCGAAACGTTTCTGTGCACGCCGCTGACCGAGGTCACCTTCCCGAAGGGACTGCAAAGGATCGGCGACCGCGCGTTTGAAGCCACCGGGCTGACCTCGCTCTCTCTGCCTGACTCGGTCACCGAGATCGGAACGACCGCGTTTTCGGGATGCCGCTTTCTGACCTCGGCCGATTTCGGAAAGGGTCTGACGACGATAAAATCGCAGGCGTTTCAGAACTGTTCGTCCCTGACGTTTGCGCCTCTGCCGCTTTCGATCCGTTCGGTCGGCGATTTTGCCTTCTGCGGTACTGCCCTGACTTCTGTCAAGGTACCGGAGGGAACTTCGCTGTCAAACGGCGTTTACGCAAACGCGATGGTGGAAACGGCAGTTCTGCCCGAATCGCTGACCGTCATCCCGCCCTATCTCTTCCAATATTGCCCGCTAACCTCGTTGATCTTCTCCTCAAACCTGACGAGGATCGGCGACTGCGCCTTCATGAGTACCCGCCTCACCTCGTTCGATTTTCCGGAATCCATCACGCAGATCGGGACGGCGGCGTTTGAATACTGCCGTCTGACCGAGGTCCGGCTTTCGATCCGGGAAAGCGTTTCCAACCTCGCGTTTGCGGAGAACCCGCTCACTGCCGTTTATCTCGACTGCGGGCCGGAAACCTATTTCGGCTCCGGCGTGTTCGCAAACTGCGGAAAACTGCGCGTCGGATTCGGAAAAACCCTGCCGTCCTCCGGCGATCTGAACGAAATGTTCCGCTTCCGCGCCCCCGCCGAGCCCGGGACGACCGAAATTACCGAAATCACGGTCGACCCCGAGAACAAACAGTTCCGCGTCAAGAACGGCCGCCTCTATGAAAACGGATCGCTTTACTGGGACCCGGCGGAAAAATGATAATTGAAAATTGAGAATTGAAAAAGGATGGGGACGTCCCCTGTCCTTTTTCATTTCTGTCCGCTTTTTTAACTTTTTTGACTCTTCATATTTTTTGGTGTGTGAAGGTTTATTGTTCTCCTTGATGCCGAAGCATAGCCTGCCGCGCAGAAGGTTCCGGAAGCCTCGTAGGGCGGGGCCTTGTGTCCCGCCGCGGGAAGAAGTCCGAACGGACGTAAACAAAGCATTGCGCGTCACTTTGCATTCGGAATCCGACGTTTCAAGAACCGTCTTTTCTCCGTATTTCGCACAGTGACGCGCATCGGCTTCCGCTTCGCCTATTGCTTATCTTCACGCGGCGGGACACAAGGCCCCGCCCTACGAGGCGAACCTTCGGTCAACGGACGAGAACGAGGATAAAACACCAATATTTATGAAGAACCACTTTTTTTACCGAAATTTCTTTTTTTTCAAAAAAATCCGTGATAAAATCAAAATATGATCGTCTATAAGGGAAAGAGAAAAGAAAGGAGCTGCTTATGGAAGACGCTGATATCATCGAGGCATATTTCCGCCGTGACGAGGATGCGATCACCGAGACCAAGGTGAAGTTCGGCCCGCACCTTTACAATCTTTCTTTCAATATCCTGAAAAACCGCGAGGATGCCGAAGAGTGCGAAAACGACACCTACGTGAAGGCGTGGAACAGCATCCCGCCCGCGCGCCCCGCATTTTTATGCGCGTGGCTTGCGAAGATCGCGCGGAATCTTTCCTTTGACCGTCTGAAAGAAAAAAGGCAGGCGCGGCACGACGCCGACACGGTGACGATCTCCGAGGAGATGGCGGAATGTATTGCCGCGCCGGACGGGATCGAACGGATCATTGACGACCGCACGTTCGATCGGGTCGTCAACGCCTATCTGGAATCCTGCGATAAGGTCCACCGCTTCGCCTTCGTCCGCCGCTATTATTTCGGCGACGGCTACGAGGAGATCGCGAAATATACCGGAAAAACGAAGAACAACGTCCGCACGATGCTCTACCGAATGCGCGGGGAGCTGCGCGAACTGCTTGAAAAGGAGGGTATTACCGAATGAAAAACGAAATAAACCCCGCAGGGTTTCGCCTTTTCCGAAGGCTGAACTGTATCTCTGAGCGCTTCGTGGACGAGGCGCTGACCTACGAACCCGTCGTTCCTCTCTGGAAAACCGTCCTCAAATGGGGCGGGATCGCTGCCGCCTTCCTCTTTGTCCTCGCTGACGTGATCATTATCGGACCGATGCTGACAAAGCAGCCCGGCGTGATCCCCGCCGACAGCGAAACGACGGCGGAAACCGCAGCCGAGACCGCGCCCGGAACCGAGGCGGTGACCGACGCGGCAGGCAAACGCCTGCCCATTACGATGACAATCGCGGAAACGCTGCCGAGCTGTGAGTCTTTTGAGTATAAAGACGGAGTCCCGTATTGCTTCTACGCCTATGATAATGAAGAAAAGCTTTATCGTGTTTTATGGAACAATTTTACGGGTCTGAATGAAAAAGACGTGGTTGTCGTTGACCATAATGACGTGATCAAAACATTGACCTACGATGAATATCCCGGTGGCTGGACTCCTCAATATGAGATAACGGCAATCGACGTAAAGAAGGAAAACGAACCCGAAACGGAGCCCGTCACCGAGCCGGACCCCGGAGAGGAGAACGTCTGCTGGTTTTTATACCGCGGTCACAGGACGATGACAGTTTCCACACGGTGGGTTTTCACCCAGACGCGTCTTATTGCTATCCCTTCTCAATACAGATACGATTTGGCACTCGGTCCGTATGAAATCCGGAATATGGAAGACCCGCCCACGATATGGTATGACGTTAACGGAACCGACACGATCACGTATTACGAAGCAGGTGTGCAAACCGAAGAAAAAAAGTTTCGCCGCAGTTATACCAGTAATAATGACACATTTGATCTGATTACCGATCATTCGTTTTGCCTGTGGACTTCGGATGGGATTACCGAGCTTGATTTCGGCGGCGATCTCCATGCCTATCTGAACGGCCATCCGGGAACGTATTATCTCTCCTGCGATCGCTGCGACACCGAAGGCGCGGCATTCTGCGAGGCAGTCCGGCTGATCGCGGGGGACGGTGTGCCCGAAACAGTACCGGAAACCGAGCCGGTGACCGAACCCGTGACCGAGCCAGTCGACGATCCCGAACCGGAAGGGATGACCCTTGAAAAAGACGGCACGCTGATCCTGTGCGATTTCGATGCCGACGCGAAGTATCCGGATGAAAGGGAGCTTTGTGTGGAAGGGGAAGGCTGCCTGACCTGCCGCTTCTCCGGAACCGAAAGCTTTTATATGGTGGAAAAAAGCTGCCGGTAAGCGTTGATCTCAGGAAAGCCGACACTGTAGAATTCTGGTTCTACGTTTCCGACCTGCGGTTTTTCGACTGTATTCAGTCCCTCGGCGTCGGACAAATCGAGCTGACTTCCTCCGGAGTCAACGATAAAGAGGAAACGACGTGGTCTTCCGATCTCGGACAGCACATTGTCGGTACGCCGCAAACCGGATGGAACCTCGTCCGGCTCGATCTGAACAAACCGCTGACAACTCCGGAAAAGGCTGACTTGTCGCGCGTCAACTATTTCCGCTGTTATTTCTTCGTCAGTCCTGCGGCGAAAGGAATCACGATCGCTTTCGATATGCTTTACGCGCATGACAGCGCGTTCCCGACGCCTGAGCCGCAAAAGGCGCACGTCGCGGAGCCGGTGCCGTTCAATCCGTCGAAGCTTCCGGAACTGTCTTTTGGATACGTCACCGCGGGAGGAACGAAGACGGTACGTGCGTTCAAGGGAAGCTACGACTGGAAGGATACCGACGGGAAATACTATCGCGGCGGGCCGGAGTCCGTTCTCACGGAGGAAGGGATCGTCCGGGTCAGCGCAGGTGACCTGACCGACGGTATGGCGCACCTGAAATTCAGCGAAAAAGTCGTGTCGTACTCAATTCTGTACTGTTCCGATCCTGCCGGGACCGTAAAGGGCGGGAGAGGGTATCCCGGTTCTTTCAATGACGTTCCGTACGGAATCTTTGACGTTCAGCCCGGATCGTGTTATTACGTCGTGGACGTCGTCTATGAAAACGGCGAATGCGAATACGGCTTCATCATTTCCGACGTGCCGGATATTTCCGTATTGGAAAAAAAGCTGACAAAGTCGCTGGCGAACTGTCGGGAGAGCCTGCTCAACAGTCAGAACGGGTGGAAGGAACTGATCCGGAGAGCGGATACGCCGGAAGGACTCGATCAGTATATCGCCGCGCTCAGCACCGCGGGCGATCCGCTGTATATGGACGCTGACTGGACGCAGTATCATTATCTGATCGGGGACAGAAACAACAGGTTTGGTAAGAACGGAGGAAACTACTTTGATGATAATGTGCTTCTGATTGCCAGACTGAAAGGAGACGGAAAGAATAATCCGTACCGGCTCGTTTCCGTCGGATCTTACGGGAACTACGTCAACGTGTATTTTGAGACGAATGCGAATCCGACCGAAAAAACCTATTATCCGGGTCAGGGACCGACCGTCTGGACCTATTTCGTCGCGGTGAACAGAAGCGCAATTCCGGATACCGATGATATCCGTCTGTATGTTGACGGCGTGCGGGCGGCGTGACCCGTCGAGCCGTATTTGCCGGGGGTGTTGCACATTAGTGCAACACCCCCTTTTTTCCTTGTCTTCAAATCCGAAATCGCTATTGCACTTTTTTCTTTCCTATGATATAATCAAGGCAGAAAAATATTTCTTTCGAAGGAGACCGGAAAACAGATTAGTATCACAAGAAGAAAGGAGACTTCTATGACAATCAGAGAATGGATGAAGGCGTTGTATTATCAGAAAGAGCGCCTTCCGGTTACGGATGCATTTATCTCAGACTATCAGCAGGAAGGTGGGGCTTACATCACTCTTGCAAAAAGCAACGGACATCCGGTGGACAAAAAAGCAGGAGAGCCGAATCAGAAGTGGCTTTTTTATTACGGCTATCTGACATATCACATATTGAACACGAAAAAATTCTCGATAGATAATGATATTTCAGCCATTTGGAACGGCAGTACGTTGAAGTGCCCGGAACTGGTGCTTTGGTTGGCAGAAGCAAGCGGCGTTGACGAACAGTTGCTGCTCAATGCTTCCCGGAAGATGAAAGAAATCATCGATACAAAAAACTACGGAGCTGCAAGGAGTTCTGGACTTGCCAGAGCCTCGGCAGCGGCGGAACTGATGCGGATGATTCCGGCAGAAAACATCGAAATCGCTCTTTGCAAAGCAGATAAAGCGTGTCCGGAAAAATGACCGGACAAATGAATCGGTCAATATCAAAGAGGCAAGGGGATACCCTGCTTACAAGAATGGGAGAAAACAGTATGTCTAAAAAAGCGAAAACGCTGTACGTCATCGCGCGCACGCACATGGACCCTTCCTGGCGGAGGGGCTTCACCGAGCATTTCTGGGGGAACAACGTCCGGGGGACCGTGCGTCCCTATTCCGATATCGAGGAGGCACAGATCCTCGAATATATGGATTTTGCCGAGAAATACGGCGTGAAATATCAGATCGAGCAGTCGATCACGGTCAAGCGCTTCCTTGAGCGCAATCCCGATCAGCGTTCCCGCTTCGTTTCGCTGATGGAAAAGGGGCTTTTTGAGCTTGCGGGCGGCGGCGAATGCGTCATCGACTACAATATGTCCTCGGGCGAAAGCTGGGTCCGCAACCATCTCTACAACATCAATTTCTACAGGAGCGAGTTCGGCTACAAGGCGAAATACGCGATCATTCCCGACGCCTTCGGGCTTCCCGCGCAGGTCCCGCAGGTGCTTCGCGGCTTCGGCTACGACGCGCTGATCGTGTTCGACCGCGTCTTCCCCGATAACAAGCCCTTCTGGAAGGGTCTGGACGGCACGCCGATCGTCCTCGATCCTTTTATCAACAAGCCCTCCGACCGCCTCTGCGCCGACTGCTTCAAGCTGCTCCCCTGCAAGGCGTGTCACGGCGACGGCTGTCCGGTCTGCGGCGGCACCGGTATCGACCGCACGCACCGGATGTCCGACCGCGACAAGGGCGAGGATCAGCTCTGCTTCTTCGGCACGAAAACGCCCGACGAAATGCTCGCCGATTTTGCCGCGAACGAGGAACGCGACGAGTTTATCATCATGGTCAATACCGAGGAGACCGAGGTCGGCGACAAGCTCTTCGGACAGCTTCTCGAAGCCGCGCCCCGTCACAATTTCAAGGTGAAATTCCTCTCCTACGAGGAAAACTTCGAGCGTTGGGCGGGCGACAGGGTCGAAATGCTCCGCGCGGGCAATATCCCCGCCGACGAGACCGACGCCCGCGTCGAGGGAAATCCGGTGGCGACCGGCTGCTATACCTCCCGCATTGAGATCAAGAAGCAGAACGCGGAGCTTGAAGCTTTGCTCGGCGCCGCCGAACGCCTCGCCGTTCTCGCATGGGCAAAGGGAGGCTTTGACGGAAGCGCCCTCCCGCGCCGCGACTATCCGCAGAAAAAACTGATCGCCCTCTGGAACAAGATGGCGTTTCTGCAGTTCCACGACTGCATCACCTCGAGCCACGGCGACGCGAGCTACAACGAGCTGCGCCGCACCTGCCGCGAGATCCGCCTCGGCGCCTCGCAGATCTGCCGCGACGCCGCGCTCGAACTGACGAGGAACGCGAAGATCGCCGTTCCCGAAGGCTATACCCCCGCCGTGTATTTCAATCCCGACGAAAGGGAAGCGTCCTTCGCCTCGCTCGTCCTCCACTTTGAAACCGACGTGAAAAACGTCGCGGTCCTCGACGCCGACGGCAGCCCGCTTGCGCTTTCCGATCTCACCTGTTATAAGACCGAGCGCGGCTCGACCCTCACGGCTACGGTGCGCGCCTCGGTTCCCGCCCTCGGTTACAAGGTCTTCTTCTTCCGCGAGGCGGAGGCAGGAGAGGCGGTCACGGCTTCCGACGTTTCCGTCATCGAAAACGAATACTACCGCGTGACGAAAAAGGGGAACGGTATCGGCACGGTCTACGACAAGACCCTGCGCCGCGTCGTCTTTGCCGCGGGCACGTTCGGGCTTTCGGTCTCCACCGATATCGGGCACCCGTGGGGCAGGACCACGCCCGAGGCGGATCACCGCTTCCTCGACGCGTCGAATATCACCGCCGAGATCACGCCCGAATATCAGCGCTTTACCGTGACCGGGGAATATACCGATCCCGCCCACGCGATCCGTTCGCTGAAATGGACGCAGAAGATCACGCTCCGCAAGGGCGAAAAGCTCGTCCGCTGTGCGACCTCGTTCGACTGGGACGGCGACAACAACCATCTCTATCTGAATTTCCCGCTCCCCTTCGATCCGGAAAACAAAATCACCGGAGAGGTGCCCTTCGGCGTGCTGACCCGCTCGGGGACGATCGTATCCTCGAACAAGCTCGGCATCGAGGACGAATGGCCGACCCTCGGCTTCGTCGGCGCGGAAGGGAAGGGCTTCTCCTCCGCGATCCTGAAATCGGGTCTGCCCGGCGTCAGACTGCGTGAAAACGCGATTCAGCTCTCGATCCACCGCAGTCCGGTCTGGGGCGACACCGGTTACGAGCACTCGAACGACTGCGGAAGACACGAAAACGAGATCGCGCTGACCTCGTGGAGAGGGGATTTCGCACGCGGGAACGCTTCCGCCCTCGCGGCTTCCTTCCGCGCGGCTCCGCTCTGCTTCCTGCCCGATCAATGGGAAGGGGAGATCGAGCTGCCGCTTTCCGCTTCCCTTACCGGAGAGGACCTCGCCTTCCTCACCGATCTGCCGAAGAACGTGATCGTTTCGGCGATCAAACGCTCCGAGGACGGGCGCGACCTCGTTCTCCGCATCTTCGAGAGCGCGGGGAAAGAGACCGTCCTGCGCGCGGGCGCAAAGCTCGTCCGCACCGATCTGCTCGAAAAGAAGACGAATAACGGCGTGAAACGGTACGTTCTCCGTCCGTTTGAGATCGCGACGTTCCGGATCAGGAAGTCCTGAGTCCGAAGCCTTAAGCGATAAGGAAAAAGAAAGCCGTGACAGCGAAGATGAACGCGATTGACAGAAACCGAATCCTTGCCCGTGCCTCGGTCGTTTACGGGGAGGAACGGCTGAAAAACCCCGATTCCCGTCCCAATTTCCTGCTCGGCAACGGGCGCTTCGGCGGGAACGTGAACCGCTTCGGCTGTGCCGACGAGCCGGACGCCGCGACGCCCTCCTTCTTTTGGCACAAGCACCACGTCGAGGTGCCGGAGGGGCACGATCTGGAGGCGCGTCTGCCGCTTCTGAAGCTTTCCTGCGCTTTGCGGGACGGGGAAGCGCTCCTTTCTCCGTCGGCGGAGAGCGTGAGCGGCTATTCCCAGACGCTCGAGCTTTTGACCGGGACCGCCGTGACGGCGTTCACGCTGAACACGGAGGGGAAACCGCTCCGTCTTGAAGTGCGGCAGTTCGTTTCGCTCGCCGATACCTTTCTTTCGGAATACGTTTTCACCGCCGACCGCGACGCCGAACTTGTCTTTACCGCCGAAATGATGACCCGCGCCGTCTCGCATAAGAAATGCCCGGTCACCTATCCCTGCGCGCTGACCGAAGGGGACGGCTTTTCCTTCCTGCGCTCCTCGTCCTCGCGCGGCTATGCCGACGCGGCGCTGTATTGCGAAGACGGGACCGTGCGCGGAACGGAGAACGCCCTCACCGCCATCCTGAAACTGAAAGCGGGCGTTCCCGCGCCGCTTTCCCTTCTGCTCGTCTCCTCGCGCGGCGACCTGCCGATCTCCGACGCTTACCGCGCCGCCGCTTTCCTGACTCACGCCGAAAAAAGGGCAAGGCACGAGGCGGAGGTGACCGGGTTCTGGAGCCGTTCGGCGATCTCGACCGGAAACGAAACCCTCGACGGGATATGGTACCGCTTCCTCTTTTCCCTCCGGTGCAGCGAATCGACGGCGCCTTCGGTGCCCCTTTCCCCCGGAGGACTCGCTTCGGGCGGGCTCTGGCCCTTTGAATTCCCGCAGGACTATCTCTGGATGTACGAAAGCTATTTCGCCTCCAACCACCCCGAGCTTGCCTCGGGCACCGCACGGTACTGGATCACGATCGCGGAGCAGTGCCGCGCCTTTACCCGTGAGAAGATCGGGACAGACGGCATCTTTTTCCCGTGGGTGCCCTCCGATTTCGATCTGAAGGAAATGAAGCGCCCCGCGATGGATCCGCCCTACAGTTGGCAACTCCATAACGCCGCCTATCCGGTCAGGATGATACGGCTGTATTACGAATATTTCGGGGACGAGACCTATCTTGCGGAAATGATGCCCGTCATCGAAGGCGTCGCCGATTTCTACGCAGGGATCTCGACCTATCTGCCCGAACGCGGAAAATGGGGGATCACCTTCACGCCCTGCATGGGGCAGGACGAGTTCGGCGGGTTCTGCCGCTCCCATTACCTCTGCTGTATGCTTTCGGCGGCGTACGTTATCGACTACGTATTGAAAGCCTGCCGCATCCTCGGAAAAGAGCCGAAGGAAAAATGGGTGAAGATCGGCGGGGCGGGCTACGATTTCGAGCGCCTTACACAGACAGGGATGTTCGCCACCTACGACGGCGGTCCCACGCCCAACCCGGCGCAGAAGCACCCCTCCCAGCTCAATATCCTCGCGTCCCTCCCCTACGAGCCGCTGTATTCCACGCCCGCCTTTGCCGAAACGCACCGGCGCCGCTACGAGATCAGCATAAACGCGAAGGAAAATTTCTGGACCGGATGGTCGCTCGGCACCTTTCTCATTTCCTCGGTCCGCTTCCGAGATCCCGGAAGGATCAGGGAAGACCTGAATATGCTCCTCACCAATCCGCAGGCGCAGAAACGGCAGGCCGACCCCGATTTCGTGCAGTTCCATGAAACCGGAGGGCAGGGCAACCGCGCCTCCTATTTCCATACCGTGATGGGAATGACCGTCACCGCGCTGACCGAGCTGTTCCTCCAGTGCTTTGACGGCAAAGCGACCGTCTTCCCGGTGGATTTCACCGAAAAACCGACCGCCTTTGAAGACCTGCTGACGCCCTTCGGCTTCACCGTTTCCGGTCAGCGGGAAGGGAAAAAAGCGGAGCTTCTTCTGAAAACGAAAAAGCCCGGCACGGTTTCCCTTCGCTTCGGCGAGGGGCTCGCCCCGGTCTGGACGGTCACCGACGGAAACGGGACCGACTTCGCTTCCGGCACGGGCAGAGAGATCGCGTTCTCCGCGTCGGAGGGCGTTTATCGCGTCCGGATCGGCTGACGACCGATAATAATTGCAGTATATTCGGAAAGGAACCGCTATGAAACGACAGTCCGTTTTTTCTCTTCTTTCGCTTTTGCTACTTATCTGTCTGCTGACGGCGACATTTCCGCTGACCGCGGCGGCAAAGGGAACGGTCGGATGGACCGCCTCCGGCGCGACCGCTTCCGACTGGTGGTATTACTCCCGCGACAACTCCGATACCGTGGTTTCCAATACCTTCGGAGACGCGCGTGGGGACGACGGCAGAAGCGTGGTGCTGACGCCCGGTGAGATGAACCGGTACGGCGGCGACGAAATGACCTTTTCCTTCCGCTTCCGCGGGAACTGCGCCGATACGTGGGCAAACGTCGGGATCCCGGTTCAGGTCGACCTCGACCGCTTCCCGTATTTCTACTGCTCGCTTGCCTCCCTGCCGGCGGGCGGCGCGGTCGAGGTCAAGCTCGATACCTCGTTTGCCGGGGCGACCTCGCTGACGCTGAAGGAAGCCGGGGAGGGGGAATTTGACCTGACGGAGCTGTATCCGAAGGGCGGCGTCACGTCCTTCTGGGTCAATTTCACGCTCGTCTGCCCGGATCGGCAGGATTATGACTTCGTTTTCGACTACGTGATGATCGGGGACGCCGCCGCGCTCTCCTTCGACGTGAACGACGTCGAGCGGACGATGGAGCCCTACGCGCTCGACTTTGACACGCAGGATTTCGTTTATTACGGCAAAAACGACGGCGGGAACGTGATCAGACGAAACGTCTCCCAATGCAAAAACCGGGACTGCCCGCTGTCCTTTGAGACCGATTCTCCCGAAGAAGCGCCGGGCGGCTCGCTTTACGCGTATTTCGGCTGGCCCGAGGGCAGTAAGGCGGATTTCTTCCAGCGCTTTGCCTATCGGACGAAGGTCGACCTCGACGACACGCCCTATCTCTACTGCAAGACCTCCTTTGACCGCGGGGACTGGCTCGGTGTCAGCGCGACCGAGTGCGACTTCGATCAGGAGGGACCTGCCGCGGGTCTCGGGGACGAGAGAAAATCGGTTCCCGGCGTCTACGCGATCGACGTGAAGGGCGCGCTCGGCGGCGGGGTCCGCGAGGTGAATATCGTTCTGACGTTTGCCGATATGAACTTCGACGGTTCGGAGTTCGGCATCGAATACCTCTATTTCGGAAACCGCGCCGAGGCGCCGAAGGAGCTGCAAAAAGAAAAGGAGACCGCTCCGGTCACCGTAAAAGAAACGGAACCGGAAACCGAAGCCTCCACGATACCCGAAACCGAAGCGGCCGAACCCGAAGCGTCCGGAAGCGCTCTGCCGTTCCTTATCGCGACGCTTGCTTCGGCGGTGATCGCCGCGGTCTGCATTTTCCTTTGTATTAAGAAAAAACGTCCGCTCTTCCTCCTCGGTCTGCTCCCGCTCGCCGTCTGCACCGTTCTGACCGCGGTCCGCGCTCCGTTCGGGAAACCGGCGGAAGAGACCGTGCCGGAGGAGACCGAGCCCTTCGTCCGCAAACACTTCACCCCGACCGAGGAGCCCGGTGCCCTCGTTCACGTGACTGTCACCGAATCCGAAACCGACGTGCTCCGTCAGAACGACGCGGGCAAGACCGAAAAATTCGTCGTCGTCCGGATCGACAATCCCGATAAAAAGGCGTTCGACCGACTTTCGCTCTGCTATGAGAGCGGCGGGAAGCGGGTCGAACGGGAAATCCTCCCGATCGACGCTTCCGACAGCGCCGTTTCCGACGTCTTATATCTGGAAACGCCCTTTGAGGGTCTGCTCGCCGCAGAACTGAAAAACGGGAACGACACGGTATGGAAGGGAACGCTTGCGGTGACCGACGCCCCCGCTTCGGTCGTGATCCCCGCATCTTCGCGCGTCACGCTTTCCGACCTGAAGCCGGGGATGCTGCGCGGCGCGAACTACTTCAACCGCCTCGACTGCTGGGGGAAGGACTGGAATGCTCCCGACTATACCGAAACGTGGAAAAAAGACCTCACCGAATCGGTCTCTCTCCTGCACCTCAACGCCATCCGTGCCTTTACGATCTTCGGCAGCGACGAGCTGTGGGAGGAAGCGAATCTCCCCTCCGCAGAAGCGATGGCGCGGCTCGGGCGCTTCCTGTCAGCCGCAGACGAATGCGGGCTGAAGGTGATCCTCTGCATGAATTCCGGCTTCGAGCCCGGATTTATGGAGCGGTACGCCGACAACGCGCGCTATCTGCGCACGATCGCCGAGCTTTTCCGCTTCGACGGGCGCATCCTCGCCTTTGACCTCGCAAACGAGATCGACACGTATCAGGAGCTGGAGAGCGAGCTTGCCTCCGGCAAACCGGGCCGCTTCTCCCGCTACCTGACCGAGTGCTATCCCAAGCTCCGCGACGAGTGGGCGCCTGATCATATCACGATGGTCGGCAGCGGCTTCAGGCTCGACAACCTGAAAAAGCTCGGGATCGAAACCGAACTCGGCAGTTATCACGGCTATATCCAGTCCGATCTTCCCGCTGACCGCGTCGCCGACGGCTACAGGGCTGTCTTTGATCCCGCGGAACCGTGGGTGATGGAGGAATGGGGCTATTCCTCCGAGGATAAGGGCGGAAACGAGGACGAGGCGTTCCAGAAAAAGGTGTACGAAAGCTATCTTGCCGCCTTCGACAGACTCTATGCTGACGGTTGGAATCTTTTCGGCACCTTCCAGTGGTGTATCTACGACTACGCCGACGAGGCGAAGGTCCCCGTCGTCGAACGGAAAAACGGCGTGATCCGGCTTGACGGTTCGCTCAAGCCGGCAGGGAAACTGCTTGCCGATTATTACGCTGCCCGAAAAGAAAATAATCCCGCGCCGTGGGAAAAATAATGCTTACATACTGACCGAAGAAGAGGTGGTAGAAATGAAAAAAATCGAACCGAATTACCGCTATTTTCTCGAGGCAATGGCAAACCGGGAACCCGAGAGAATGCCGATCTACGAGCATAATATCGATCCCGGCTTCATCTCCAAGGCGATCGGACAGCCGATGGAGGAGATCTTCGCTTCCGACCCGAAAAAGTATTTCGCACTCACCGTCTCCTTCTGGGAGGACTGCGGCTACGATACCGTGAGCTTTGAGCTCGGCATCCCGCCGTCCTGCCCGGGCAGCGGATCGCTCCGCCTCCATACCGCGCCGCCGCTGACGACCGGGGAGGAGATCGAGGCGTACCCGTGGGATAAGATTCCCGACCTCTATTTTGCAGATAACGGAAAGTATTTCGAGATGTTCGCGGAGGAAATGCGTCACCACGGCGAGCTTCGCGCCCTCGGCGGTCCCGGGTACGGGATTTTCGAGACCGTGCAGGACCTCGTGAGCTATCCCGGTCTCTGTTACCTCCTCGCCGACGAGCCGGAGGCGGTGGAATCGCTCTTCTCCCACGTTTCCGACCTTTACGCTGCGATCTGGGCAAGATTTTTACGGGACTATTCCGAACCCTACTGCGTTTGCAGAATGGGCGACGACCTCGGCTACGATATGCAGACGCTCATCCGCCCCGACGATATCCGCCGCCTCATCCTTCCGGCGTATAAAAGAGTGATCGACCTCGTGCACGGAAGCGGGCGTCCGTTCATCCTCCATTCCTGCGGGAAGATCTTCGATATCATGGAGGACGTCATCGCTCTCGGCATCGACGCAAAGCACTCCAACGAGGATAAGATCGCGCCGTTTTCAACGTGGGTCGAGCGCTACGGCGACCGCATCTGCAACCTCGGCGGGATCGATATGAACGTCCTCTGCCTCGATACGCCCGAGACCATCCGCGAAAAGACGCTTGCCTGCATCCGTGCGTCGAGAGGCCACGGCGGCTTCGC
Source organism: Lachnospiraceae bacterium (assembly GCA_024404495.1). Lineage (GTDB taxonomy): Bacteria > Bacillota > Clostridia > Oscillospirales > CAG-272 > CAKRZE01. Next base: position 16,696 of record JAKSPT010000019.1, on the reverse strand, counting down.
GCTCGGATGCGGAAATTCCATTCCCGATTACGTTCCGACCGAAGGGTATTTCGCGATGCTGAACGCGGCGAACGAGGTGAGGAGCGGGAGTTATAAGTTTTAAGTCTAAAGCCTTAAGCCTTAAGTCTTAAGCATTAAGTGAAAAAATGCAGACGTCCCCACACCGAAGCTGACGGTGCGGGGACGTCCTTTGTTCTGTTGGTAACTTGTCTTTTATGCACGATAGGCGAACACGATACTGTGCGAACCGCTGAACCCGCAGGGCGCCGGTCACCCGTTCCCACGGTCTCGTTTTCGGATTAACGGACGTAGTTCACCAAAAAAGCGGGCGACAATGCTCGCCCCCACTGCGTATGCCTAAAGAAAAGCGGACGCGATTGAAGAACGGCGGGACACGAGGCCCCGCCCTACGAAGTATTCCCAAAGAAACGCGGACGGGAAAGAAGAACAAGATACAAAACGTCCCCGTGAAACTCACGGGGACGCCTGATTATGTAACTTTTGAACCGACTGAATGAGGGCGCGGCGCTACGGATAAAGCTGACGCAGCAGCGCGCAATGCGAAGACACCGAAGGAGGCGGATCGGGACGGAAAATCACCGAAGATGATCTCTCCCTGCTTCAAAAAGGCTTCATCCGAAGAAAATATTGATAAGTTCCTCCTATGCCTCTTTGGTTCTTTCTCTCAGAGAAAGAACATCGCGTCCCTGCGTCCCCCGCATCCCCGCGTCCCTTCTCAAGAGTTATAAGTTCCTTCAGTATCGGCGAGGACGGAGTCGATGTTTTCCTTGCGGCGGGAGGTCTTGACGTGGTCCATGAGGAGAGATTTGAAGAGGGCTTCGTCGAAGGGAAGGGTAACGGGCTTGCCGGTCCACGCGGAGAGGTGCATCGCGTTGGAGATGGTCAGACCGTTGATGCCCTCGCGGCCGTCGGCGACGAGAGGCTCACCGCGGAGGATCGCGGCGGCGAAGGCGTTGAGAACGCCGACGTGCTGTTCGTTTTTGCCGTCGGTCTCGACCGGAACGCGGGTGAACTTGGGTGCGCCGAAGGGAACCTTGTTGACCTTCGTGAACTCGGATTCGGGCATTTCGAGCTTGTGGAAGATGAGGCTGCCGCCGTCGCAGATAAGGGTACCGCCGTCGCAGACGACCTCAAAGCGGTTGGTGCCGGGGAAGTCGCCGGTGGTGGTGATAAAGGTGCCGGTCGCGCCGTTGGGATACTCGACGTAGGCAGTCACGTCGTCCTCGACCTCGATGTCGTGCCATTTGCCGAACTGCATTCTGACGTCGATGAGGGAGGGCATACCGCAGATCCACTGCCAGAGGTCAAGGTTGTGGGGGCACTGATTGAGGAGGACGCCGCCGCCCTCGCCCGACCACGTCGCTCTCCACGCGCCGGAATCGTAGTAGCACTGGGAACGGTACCAGTTGGTAATGATCCACGAGGTGCGGCGGATCGCGCCGAGCTCGCCGGACTGAATGATTTCACGCATTTTGCGGTAGAGGTGGTTGGTACGCTGATTGAACATCATACCGAAGACGAGGTCGGGATGACGGTCGACTTCGGCGATCATATCGCGCACCTGCGCGGTGTAGACGCCGGCAGGCTTCTCGCACATCACGTGAATGCCCGCTTTGAAGGCGAGGATCGCGTATTTCGGGTGGTCGTAATGGGGAACGGCGATCTCAACGGCGTCGATGAGACCGGAATTCAGCATTTCTTCCGCGTCGCTGAAGCAGGCGACAGACGGGAAATCGGGGTTTTCCGCCTGCTTTTTCGCAACGGTGTCCTGCACCCATTTCAGACGGGCGGGATTCAGGTCGGCGACAGCCGCGACCTCGATCTCGGGACATTTGCCCGCGAAAATGTTGTTGATGTGCCCGGTGCCCATGTTGCCGACACCGATGAAGCCGAGTCTTACTTTTTTCATTGAAGTTTCTCCTTTTCAAGATACCGCGGAAGGCGGAGGTTTACAGGTTTTTTTCCATGAGGCTGCATTCGGTGACGGTGCCCGCGTCAAGACGCAGGGTCTTCACCTCGTAGGTGCCGAGGGTGAGCGGTTCGTTCACCGAAAGGGTGGGAACCGAAAGGGTCACGCCGACGGGATCGGCGGAGGGATTGAAGAGACGCGCGATCCAGCCCCTGCCGTCCGCAGCTTTCTTGAACGCGGTCATGATGACGTCGCCGCCCGAAAGGGTGAAGACGGGGAGGGATTCCTTTTCGCCGCCCATACCGGAGGGGAAGAAGGAGACCGCCATCGGGGCTTCGTTCATCGAGAGCGCCGCACGGGAGACGTTTTCCGGCTCGCCGAGGAGGAAGCGGAAGGAGTAGAGGCGCTCGCCCTGATCCACGTAGGGGCTGTGGCGGTCCTGCGGCATGATCTTGCGGTCGCCGATCGGGTGCGCCGTGTAGCCGGGGGAACGCAGGAGGGTCAGATAAAGGTCGCCGCCGTCAAAGGAGGAGCCGTAGGTGCCCGCATTGAGGATCGCGAAGGCGCCTTCGTTTCCTTTCACTTTCACGTAACGCTGTCCCGCGCACTCGAAGCCTTCGGTGCGGATGGGTTCTTCGCCGTAGGAGACCTCGAGAAGCGGCAGGGCGCCGGTCAACGCCTGCGGCACGCGGAGCTTGAACATTTTCGACTTTTCGCAGTTGACGAGGCGGATCGAGAGGTCCATCGCAGGCGAGGTCTTCGAGAAGAGGTAGCGCACGACCGCGCGGCTCGAACGGTAGCCGAAGACCGCTTCGATCACGGTGCGGACCTCGCCGTCCTCGACCATACGGACCGAGGGGATCACGGCATCCACGTTCGAGAAATCGGTGCCTTCCTCGTCGGAGAGAAGGGTGAAGGAGCCGAGCTTTTCACGCCATTGCTGCTGTACCTGCGACCACGGGTCGACCGTGTCCTTCATGACGTCGATCGAGAGCGCGCCCGGTTTCAGACAGGAAACGCCGTCCGAGGAAAGCTCGTCGAGGAGACCGGTCTTTTTGTTGACGACGGCGCGCAGATACGGCGATTCAAAGACGAAGGAATCGGGATCGGAGCCGGTTTCGAGAATCGGCTTTTTCGGCAGAACGGTCATCCGGCAGTCGAAACGGTTCATTGAGGAGGGCGCGAGGGTGGTGTGGAAGACGACGCGCTTGCGCCAGTCGAGCGGGAGGTTGGAATCCTCCTTCTCGCACTGGGAAGCAATACGGACGCCGTCGCGGTAAACGACCGGGATCGTCCAAGTTTCCGCCCAATTCTGGTCGGCAAGCATAAATTCGCAGGAGAAATCCCCCTCGACCGGGTAGGGATGGGGATTGTAAACGAGAACGGGGATCTCGCCCTCGGCGGCAGCCTTCTGCCCTTCGGCGAGCTTCAGGAAGGCGCGCATCCGGACGCGGGTCAGGATCTCCTTGCCGTGATCAAGCATACGGAGCGCCATCTCCTCGACCGGCTGGATCGACGAGCCGGGAAGGGAATCGTGGAATTCGGCGGTCAAAAGGTCGTAAAGCGCCTCGCCGATCTCCTTTTCGGGATAGACGAAGGAGGGATCGGAAAGGGCAAGCGCGGAGCACATTTTTTCGCACGAATAGAGCATCCCTTCGACCTCGCGGTGCTTCTGCTTGATGCGGATCTGCGAGGTGTAGCAGCCGGGCGCCCAGCTGTTGAGGGACTTTTTCACCTCGGGAAGGGGCTTTCCGGAGGCACGGACGTCGGTGAAATAGTTTTCGGGGGTTGAATGGAGGACGGTGACGCCGTTCTTTTTCGCTTCTTCGATCAGATCGGCGATGTCACGCAGGTCCTTGCGGGAGGGTCCGCCGCCGTGATCGCCGACGCCCCAGAGGCAGAAGCCGATCGGATCGGCGTCGCTGATGCCCGAAAGCGTGCCCCTGATCTTGTCGGTCGCGTGGCCGAGCCCGGTGCCGTAGCCGCCCGAACGTCTGCCGGTGACGGTCGAGCCGTCAAAACCGACCCACGTGAAATCCTCCGCGGGGAGGGGACAGTCGCCCTGCCCGGGACGGCAGAAGAGATAGCTGTCGTACCCCGATTTCGCGAGGATCTGTACGAGACCCCGGGTGTGACCGAAGGGGTCGAAGTTGATCGCGGTGGTCGGGAGCGTGACGCCGAATTTTTCTTTGAAATAGGTCTGCCCCGCGAGGATCTGACGCACGAAGCTCTCGCCGGAGGGCATATTGCAGTCGGGTTGCAGGTGCCAGCCGCCCATGATGTGCCATTTGCCCTCTTTCACGAGCGATTGGATCTCGGCAAAGAGCGCAGGCTCGTATTCCTCGACCCACTGATAAAGCAGGGCTTCGTTGTGGCAGAAGACGTACCCGTCGAATTCGCGGCAGAAGGCGGCGGCACAACGGAAGGTGGAGATCGCCGTCGCGGCGCCCTCTTCCCATTCCCACTGCCAGACGGGGTCGATGTGGGCGTTGGAAATCAGATGAAGTTTCTTTTCCATAGTTCAGATATTCTCCGTTTTTCCGGAAGATTTGACGTCCTCGATCGCCGCGAGTCCGAGGAACGAGCAGGCGAAGAGGAGGCAGAGATGGAAGATGCCGTTATGGTCAAAGGGAACGATCAGCGTGAAGCCGCCTTTCTGGATCACCTCGAAGACCGCGCCGATAAGGAGCGGCGGAAGGATGAAAACGAAGCGGGCGGGACCTTTTTCTTTCCGTTCCACGGCGAGGAGGATAAAAGCGATCATCGCGGGCAGTCCGAGCGCGAGCCCGTAGACCGAATACACGACGATGCCGTTGATCCCGATCAGGTCGGAAAGGGCAGAAAGCAGATAGCAGACGAGGAAGGATCCGAGGAGCAGCGCGGAAGGCACTTTCCCCGGGAGTTTTCCGTAATAACGGTACCACGCGAGGAACGCGAACGAAACGAGCAGCGCGTACATCACGGCGTAAAGGAAGAACCACGCGATAAAGGTCGTTTTTTCGCTCCAGGCGGGCGCGTGGATCAGAAATCCGCCGATATTTCCGAGCGAAAGCAGACCCATAAAGAGCGCCCAGAGGTTTTTTCTCGTCTTTTCGCCGCGCATCGAAAGGAGAACGAAAACGAAAGGCAGGAGCACGAGCCCGGTCAGAAGATCGACGAAGGCGGTGGTCAGCTCGGCTCCGGTAACGAAGGGCGGCATTACGCTTCGATGAACCGCATCGTGCGGCGGGCGAGATCGGAGACCTTGACGGTCGCGTTGCCGACGATATCGGTGCGGAGGGTGTCGCCTATCGGATCGGTGAAGTACGCCGGGACCTTCTTCGCGCCGGTCACCATACCGATGACGGAGCCGACGGTCGCACCGTTGCAGTCGGTGTCCATACCGCCCATGATCGCGTAACCGAGGGTCTTCGCGTAGTCGTTTTCCCCCCAAAGGAGCGCGGCGGCGACGATCATCGCGTTCGGCAGGGTGTGGACCCAGCTGATCTTTCCGCCGTAGTAGTCCCAGATCCCGTCGAGCGCGGAAAGGTAATCTCTGCCCTCGCCGTACATCGAAAGAACGAAGTCGATATCACGCTTCAGACGCGAGGTCTGCGGAACGACGAGAAGTCCGGTTTCCACGATATGGCGCATATCGGAGGAGACCGCCGCCTCGGCGATTATCGCGGCGATGAACATCGCACCGTAAATGCCGTTTTTCGTATGCGTGCAGCAGGCGTCGCGCCACGCGTAATCGGCGGCGGTGAAGGGATCGCCCGGATTGATATAGCCGAAGAAGTCGGCGCGGATCTGACCGCCGATCCACTCGCGGTAGGGGTTGCGGACGTAACCCGAGCGGGGCGGGAGGATATGGTTGAGGAAGTTGCGGAAGGCTGCCTGCTCGGCGGTGCAGAGCGCGAAGGCGGGGAAGTTGGAGAGCCAGCCCGCGGCAACGTCGTTCGGCGTGAAATCGCGCCCGTTCTGCTCAAGGATGCTCAGAGCAAGGGTGGTATAGTTGGTATCGTCGTCCGAGGGGGAGACCCCGTGGACGTGCTCGATGAAGCAGCGGTTTTTCAGGTTCGGATCGTTGAAGAACGGATCGTTCTCCGGGTTCGGGACCTCCATCGTCAGATAGCGGGTGATCGGATAGTTATCGCCCGCGACGGCGATCTTTTTGATGAAATCGCGGGGGGCGCCCTCGACCGGCTTGCCGATCAGGCATCCGGTGATCCTGCCGATCCACGCGCCGTGAACCTTGTCTTCAATGGTTTCTTTATCGAAGGGGACCGCGGCGCGGCGGGGCGCCTGCAGGGCGTGGATGCCGTCGAGATCGCTCGGCTCTTGGTATTCGGGATTTTCGGGCTCGGGGATCGCCTCCAGCTCGTCGATGAAGGAAAAGACCTTATTGTATTCCTCCTCGGTCAGCGGCTGACGGATATTGATCTCCTTCGCGCGGTCGAGGAACGCGGAAACGTCCTTGCCCTCGTCGGCGCACTGCTTCAGCTCGGTGTCGATCGCGCTGTCGTAGCGGTACCACATATGCTGTTCCAGTTTCATACTCGGTTCTCCTTTGCTCCGGTTTTTTGTACATTATATCATATTTCTTCTCATCTTTCAAGCGTTTTCCGTCAGTTTTTTCCGTGGGAAACGGTGCCGATCTCCGGCTTGCCGGAAAACGAACGATATTCACGCCGCTCTTGCTTTTTTCCGGGGCTTGTGGTACAATAATACGCGAAAAAACGAAAAACGGAGCGCTCGGAAATGAAACAGGAAAACAAAGCAAAAAAGAGGATCGCGGCGGGCTTTCTCCCGGTCGCGATCGCGATCGTACTCGGCGTCGCGGCGGGGCTGATCCTGCGCGCACTGCCCGGGGACGCGGGGACGGTGCTGTGCGACCGCATCCTTTCCCCGATCTCATCGGTGATCCTCGGCTTTCTCGGAACGCTCGCCTCCTTCGTGATCTTCTTCTCGATCATCGCGGGGATCTCCGGGATGGGAGAACCCGCGGTCTTCCGCTCGGTCGGCGGAAGGCTGCTCTCCCGCTTCCTGCTCTTTCTGACAGTCTCCTCGCTTCTCTGCGTTCCGGTCACGCTCCTCTTTTTCGGTGTGAGCGGCGGGAACGGCGGCGCGGCGTTTGACGCGGGCGCGGTCTGGGATATGCTGCTTGAAATCGTCCCGACGAACATTCCGGAGGCGTTTTCGGGCGGGAATTCGGTGCAGATCATCTTCCTCGCCCTCCTTTTCGGCATCGTTCTGCTCGGGATCTCCAAAAAAACGGAGAATCTGATCCGCGTGACCGGGGAACTGAGCCTTCTTCTGCAATCCGTGCTCGGAAAAGTGATTCATTTGATGCCCTTCATCGTCTTCATCAGCGTTTTCCGCCTCGTTTTCACGGGACAGACCGGGACGCTCGCCGCGGTATGGCGCTATCCCTTAGCGATGCTGACCTGCTGCTTCCTGACCGCCGCCGTTTCGGTGCTCCGCGTCGCGATTCGCAAAAAAGTGAAGATCGGCGTCCTTCTCAAAAAAATGATGCCCGCGTTCCTCATCGCTCTCTCGACCTCCTCCTCGGCGGCGGCGCTCCCCGCCAATATGGAGACCTGCGAAAAGACGCTCGGCATCGACAAGAAGCTGGTTGACGTCGGCGTGCCGCTCGGGCAGACTCTCTTCAAGCCCGGTCTGGTCTTTATGTTTATGAGCGGATGCCTCTGCCTCGCCGAAAGGAACGCGGTCCCGATCGGCGTTTCCGGGGTCGTCATCACGCTGCTTTCCGCGTTCGCCTTTTCGATCGCCGCGCCCGCGGTGCCCGGATGCAGCATCTCCTGCTTTGCGCTCCTGTTCGCGCAGATCGGCATTCCCGCCGAGGCGATCGCCGTTATCATAGCGCTCGACCCGATCAACGACCGCCTCTGCGCCGCCGTCAAGATGATCGCGATGCAGAGCGAGCTCGTGTGTTTTGCGGACGGGAAGGGGTTGCTTGACGAAAGAGTCTTAAGTCAAAAGCCTTAAGCCTTAAGAAGAAAGACGAAAGACAACGGTCTTAAGACTCAAGACTTAAGACTATTAACAAGAGGACAAAAAATGACAGAACACGCTTTGCTTGCCGCTTACCCTACCGTTTACGCCGTCGGGGAGGACTATCAGATCGTCGTTCCGGTGACCGAAGAAACGGTCATGTGGGTCGGGGTCGGCGGAAAGAACTATTACGACGACGTGAACGGCATCCTCCGTTCGGATACCCGCACGCATAAGATCGCGGTTTCCGGCAAGGCGCTCGACGAGGCGCGTTCCTATACCGTTTTCTGGCGCAGGGTCAACGAGCGCAAGCCTTATTTCTCCGATCTCGGGGAGGAGGAGCGCTTCACCGTTCCGTTCCGCCCGGTCAGAGGGGAGGAACTTCATTTTTACCATATCGCGGACGCGCACAACCGGGTGGATTCCCCGATCCGTGCCGCGAAAAACTGCGGGGAAGCCCTTGATTTTCTCGTCCTGAACGGGGACATCCCCAACCACAGCGGGGATATCCGCAATTTTGAGGCGATCCACCGTATCGCGGGGGAGATCACGCGCGGGGAGATCCCGGTGATCTTTTCACGCGGGAATCACGATACGCGCGGCATTTATGCCGAGCATCTCGCGGAGCACACCCCTACCGACGGGGGAAGATCGTACTACACCGTCCGTCTCGGTTCCGTCTGGGCGGTCGTTCTCGACTGCGCGGAGGATAAGACCGACGACCACGCCGAGTACGGTCATACCGTCTGCTGTCACGATTTCCGTCTCCGCGAGACCGAATTCCTGAAAAGAGTCGCATCCGATCCGGAGCACGAATACGGCGCGCCCGGGGTGAAGCATCGGCTCGTCATCGTGCACAATCCCTTTTCCGAGACCCTTCCGCCGCCCTTCGATATCGAAAAAGAACTCTATGCCGAATGGTGCGCGATCTTAAAAGAGAAGATTCGCCCCGAAATGATGCTCTGCGGGCATATGCACGCGTGTTACGTGACCCTGCCGGGAACGGAAAAGGATCACAAGGGGGCGCCGTGTCCGGTCGTCGTCGCTTCCGTTCCCGGAAAGACGGCGGAGGAATTCATCGGCGGCGCGATCACGCTGACCGAAGACGGGTACGTCGTGCGTTTTACCGATCAGGACGGAAACGAAAAGAATACGGTGCATATCAAAAACTGAATCATCACCTTGGGGGTGTTGCGCGTTAGTGCAACACCCTTTTTTCTTTTTGAAAAAAAGGTCCGGATTATGCCGTCAGCATAACACGCCCGGGGAAAAAGCGGTATAATGAAAATGCAGACGGGGCGGAAGAGTCCTCCGCGCCCGGGCTGAGATTTTATGCTTGCCGAAAGGAGCGTTTTATTATGTATTATTATCATCATCATCCGCACCGTATGCCGCCGCCCCCGCCTCCGCGCGGATGCTTCGGACCGGGATGCTTTTATCCCGGCTGTGGTTGCTTCACCTTTTCGTGGACAGCCCTCGGTCTGATCGGACTTGCGGCCGTTCTGCTGATCCTGATCCTGTGAGCGGCGGGGCAAAGGCGGGGAAGGGAAAGGCACGCTTTCTGCTCCCGAACGCGGTGATCCCGCTTGCCGTCGGGCTCCTCCTCTACGTGCTGTTCTGCCCGGAAACCTACGTCACGCGGTTCGTTTCGCGGGTTTTTCCCGCCTTCACAGCGGGAACCGCCGTTGTTCCGCTTCCCGAAACCCCCGTTTTTTCGGCGATCCGCTGTTGGGGATTCGATTTTCTGTGGGCGTACGCGCTCGTTTTCGCGCTTGGTCTGATCACGGGGACCGGAAAAGGGCAGCTCGGGCTTGCGGTGACGGTCGCGGCGGGCTTTGAGGTCCTGTCCGAGCTGCTTCAGCGCTTCGGCGCGATCCCCGGCACGCCCGACGTCCTTGACGTTTTGACAGAGATATCAGCGACCCTTATCGGGGCGTTGATCATAGATATCCATACAAGAAAGGAAAGAAAAAATGAAAAATAACAAAATTGTAAAAGCCGTCTGTATGCTCCTCGTCCTCACCGCCTTTGCGCTGATGGCGATCGGAAGCGGCTCGGACGACGGCGGCGCCTCGAAGGTGGGAGAGGTCACCGACGAAAAGGGTAACGCCGTTACCGACGAAAACGGCGAAAAGGTCACGGTGAAGCTCCCCGAAAAGGTCACCGAGTCGACGCAGACCGAGTTCTCCGTCGGGGAGACGCTGATCACGAAATCGCTGAAGGTCATCTATCTGTCCTCCGGCGTTTTCGAGAGCGATAACGAGTTCATTCAGCCCGCCGAGGGGAAGCAGTACGTCTACATCCGGCTGTACTGCGAGAATATCGGCAGCTCGGACGAGAGCGTGAACGTTTTCGAATTTGAGTGCTACGCGGACGGTTATTCCTGCGAAGCCTGCTATTCCATGGACGAAGAGCTTTCCGCCTCGCTTTCGGCGGGCAGAAATACCGTCGGTACGGTCTGCTTCGAGGTTCCGGTCGGCGCGGAAAAGATCGAGTTCGAGTACAAGCCCAATCTGTTCGGCGATACGAAATACGTTTTCCGCTACGAGGGCGTAAAGGACGGCGGAATCACGCCTCCCGCCGTCAGCGGGGAGACCGAGGGCGCTTTCAGGGTAGGCGATATCGTGGAAACGAAGAAGGAACGCATCTCCTTCCTCTCCTGCGGCGAATATACGAGCGACAATATGTTCATTCAACCGAAGGAAGGCTGCCGCTTCGTTTATTTCGAGTTTGAGTTTGAAAACGTCTCGGACTCCGACACCTCGGTCAGCACGATCGACTTCCATTGCTACGCGAACGGCTCTGCCTGCGAGAGCCATTATTTCGACGAGGATATGCTGAGCGGGACCCTCTCTCCCGGCAGAAAGGCGAAGGGCTGCGTCTACTTTGAGGTCCCGGTCGCCGCGACCGTCATTGAGGCGGAGTACGAGGAAAACCTCTTTACGAGCAAGAAGGTCGTCTTCCGCTATTCCGACTGACGGTGCGCCTCCGAAACAGGACCGGAAGCATATATATAAACAATACCGCCGCCCGTTCCGAGAAGGACGGGCGGCGGGGATATATTCAGTTTGCGGAGGTGTCGAGGTAGGCTTCGATGACGGCGGAAAGGCGGTTGCGATCTTCGAGGGAGAGGGCTTCCATACGTTCGGTCAGCCGGGAAGCCTGCGTCAGATAGCCTCCTGTAATGACGTCGGCGAAAAGGTCGTCCGCCGTACAGCCGAGCACGTTGATAATCGTGACGAGCTTTTCAAGCCGCACCGAGCTTTTTCCACGCTCAACGTCTGACAGATAATTTACCGAGATTCCGACCGCTTCGGCGAACTGCTGCTGTGTGAATCCCTTTTCTTTCCGGACACGCTTGATCCTTTTCCCGATGAGCTGCTCGACTGAAAAACTTTTTTCCATCCTTTTTTCCTTTCATTATGCTTTCGGCATAACACTTTTTGATTATAGTATAATGAAAACGGAAATTGAAATACACAAGATAATGGCGAAAAAATTCGGTAGTAGCTAGAAAAACGCGGGCGAAATACTTGATTTTTAGCGAAAAATCGGTTATACTGAATTATAAATATGTGGTGTCTCGGAGGTTACTATGAAAAAGGAAAAAATCATGTGTGCATTTTTGGCAATCTTGTCAGTGGTTTCACTTGCGGCTGGTTGCGTGAACAGAAGCACTGTGGCGGGGACGGAAACAGACGAAAGAACCGCTATTCCGACTTCGGAGCGTGATAAGCAGGAGAGCGAGGAAATGACCGATACTGGAACAGAAGCACCCGATTATTCTGCTTTCAAAACGGTGTGCAAAACGGAACTTTTGGACCTGTCTGCTTCTGCGGCTGAATATATGTCTTTCAAGGATCAGCAGCATTATTATTACATGATTTATCTTGGAAAGATGTATAACGTGGCTATTGAAGATGGCGACAAATACCGTTATGACGGAAAAGGCAATGACCCCAAAACTTTTACGGATAATAAAATTCAGATACAAAGTGCAACCGAAAAAGTTGAGCGGACTTTAACTGACAATACGGTAGTGACGGAAGATATTACGCTTGCAAATGAAAACATCTCTTTGTTTGGCACGGCAGCGTCATTAAACGTCAACAAGCGTCGGGAATTTTCTACGTTGGAGACATATTTGAACACCAATTTCAGCGGAGAAGCATCCTCGACGTCTGCATCACTTACCTTTAATTTTTCGCCGGAATCGAAATATCCGGGCAATTACTTATATATTGCTTTGGCAACAGTAGACGTTTATGCTGCGGTCACGACCGATACAAAGGGAACGGTCAAGGATATCCGGTATCTGTCATCCGTTGTTCAGGCAAATCGCGATTTGGTATATATCGGAGAAGACAACGAATATACCAATGAATCTGCTGAAAAATTTTCGTTTGACGTGAACGCATCGGAAATTCAGAAAATTCTGAAAGAAGTACCGACGCTGGATATCTCGGGTAATTATCAGATCGTCTCGGAAAAAGATACACCCGTTTATTGCGGAAAAGACAAGGATTACGTGAAACAGGACAAAGACGATAACGCAGAACTGGTGAATCCCTGCATCCTGAAAGTTTCTTTGAACAACTGCGGCAAAGAAGGGAAGTCGTTTGTTCAGGACGGGGAAACCATGCCCGATCTCGCTCTCGTTCTGACGCAGGATATGAGCGCCGTTGAAACTTTGAAGGAAAAGTATTCGTCTTCACTTTTTTCCGATACGGCGGACGAAGTCAATGCTTTCGGCAGTTCCCGTAAGATGGAAAGCGAAAAAGTCGGCTACGGCACGGCGTTTATCAGAATAACGAAAAACGGACAGACAGAATCATCCAGATACATCACCGATATTTTGTCCGGGACGGGAAAAGGGGAAACTGTTCATCTGTTTGAAAAAATGGTATCGAAGGACCCACAGTATGAAGAGGACCTGAAAGCCGCGGATAAAGTCGAGGTTGAGATTGTATTTGAAATCAAAACCTCAAAAAATATTCTTGACACGAAATACACGAACTGGAAATACGAATTTTCGTTGGACTTTGTTCATTCGTGACCTCTGTGCGAAATAAATCGGTATCGTAGGGACGGAAAGAAACGATTAAGGAGCAAGATATGGCAGTGAAATTCATCTCGGTCAAGTGTCCTGAATGCGGTTCCGCGCTTGACGTAGAAGAGGGAAAAAAGCAGATTTTCTGCTCTTTCTGCGGGACAAAAGTCATGATACAAAACGAAAATGAGTACGTCTACCGCAAGATCGACGAGGCAGAGATCAAGGCGAAAGAAGCTGAGATGAAGGCGACGGAGGCAAAGTATCTGTACAAGCTGAAACAGCTCGAACTGGAAGAAAAGTCGCGCGAAACCAAAAAGATGCTTCTCTTTGTACTGATCGGAATCTGTGTTGTTCTGGCCGCCGTCGGTATTATCGGCATTTGTATAGGCAATGACAACTTGGAGATGATTCTGATGGTACCCTTAATTATCGTTTTTTTCGTATTCATGGGGTTTCTTGTCAAAACCCTCGGCGTGAGCGCTAAATCAAATGAAAATGACGATGACGACGAGGAAGAAGATGATGATAAAGATAAAGATGAAGAAGACGCCCCACGGTCAAACGTTCAAAGAGTAAAAAAGAAAAAGGTCACTGTCACCTTTCCAATGATTGACTATGAGGGCAAAAACTATATGATCGTCGAATCGTTGTACCGAAAAGCGGGTTTTCAGAATATTGAGATGGTTCCTTTGAATGACCTGAACTCACTGACAATCAGAAAAAACGGCATGGTAGCGCAAATCACGATCGACGGAGACGAAGAACTTGAGGAAGACAGCAAATACAGCGAAAACGCCCGGGTCATCATTACCTATCACAGCCGCTGATATTTCATAACGGATTTGCCCCCGCACCGCGGGGGCATTTTCTTTTCTATCCCGGACGGTTGACAAATCCCCCGTTTCGGTCTAAAATACAGAAAAAGGGAGGCGGGAAGATGGAAGAAAAGAGCGGAATAGTTACTTGGGGAGCGTCGGGAGCGCGGGTGCGAGTCCTTCTGCCCGGCGTCGGGGAGAGGGATCTGCGCGAGCTTGCGGAACTGCTTGAAACGATGATTGACGAACGGAACCTTCTTCTGATCGGTTTTCCCGTCGATGACTGGAACCGGGAGCTTTCGCCGTGGGAGGCGCCTCCCGTCTTCGGGAACGAGTCCTTTTCCGGCTGTGCCGGAGAGACGGCGGAGCGGATCGTGGCGTTTCTGAAAGAGGATCGGGAAGGGCTTGCGGGGTCTCCCGCGCCGGAATACCTGATCGCGGGTTACTCGCTCGCGGGGCTGTTTGCGCTCTATGCGGTCAGCGTGTCGGAAGCGTTCCGAGGCGCGGCGGCGGTTTCTCCGTCGGTATGGTTCCCGGGGTGGCTCGATTGGTCTTCGGAGCATCCGCCGCGCTGTGATTCGGTGTATCTCAGCCTCGGCGACCGCGAGGAAAGGGCGAAGAATCCCGTTCTGCGGACGGTCGGCGACGCGATAAGGAAGGAAAAAAGTCTCCTTGACGGGTTCGGGATCGAAAGCGTTCTGGAATGGAATCCCGGCAATCATTTTTCGGATTGTACGCTGAGATTGGCAAAAGGGATCGCGTGGCTGATCGGAAAAGCGTGAACGCACGAGGCAGGGAAGCGGACGGAAAAGAGGACGGCGGGGACAAGTGGTTCCAAAGAGAAGCGGGCGGGAAAGAGGTACAATCCCTCAGTCAGCCTCCGGCTGACAGCTCCCGCAGATCCGAAGGATCTGAAACCAAGGGAGCCTTCACATCGCCCAAAGAAACGCGGACGAGAGAGAAAAAAAGACAGAAGGCATCCCCGTGACGAATCACGGGGATGCCTGTTTATGTTTCTTTTGAACCGGCTTGATGAGGGTGCGGCACTTCGGATAAAACTGACGCAGCAGCGCGCAATGCGAAGACGCCGAGGGAGGCGGATCGGAATGGGAAATCACCGAAAATGATCTCCCTCGGGAACAAAGAAGCAATATTCGGAGAACCCGAACATTACGTACCCCTTATGCCTCTTTGGTCTGCGGGTCACGGCGAAGCCGGGAACCGCTATTCTCGGGCGAGAAAGAACATCGCATCCCTTCGTCCCCGTCCCTTAACGCTTCAGCTTGAAAAGCTCTTCCGCCGCGAGGCGGACCTTGGCGACCGGGACGTTTTCCGGGAAGCAGTAGTAGAGGGCATCGCGATTGCCGATGCAGACGATATCGCCGAGTTCGTACCAGTAATAGTCGGCGTAGAGACCGTAGGAAGCGAGGGGCTTCTGCTCGTAGTGCAGTTTACCGCCGCAGCCGTCGAGGACGAAGCCGTCTGCGGTGTGGACGAGGCGACCGTCGCCGACCATATAGATCGCCTTATAATCGACCATCATACCGATCTTCACCGGGACGTCAAGATGATAGGTGCCCTCCTCGATCTCGCGGCGCACCTCGGAACGCTCCCAACGGTACCAGTCGGGAATATGGGAAAACCGTACTTCGCCGTTTTCGGCTGCGCCGTCGGGGGAAATCAGCTTCCCGTGTTCGTCAAGGGTCAGAACCTTTCCGCAGGCGGAGCAGACGAGGGAGGTGCCCTCGCCCTTCATTTTCCCCTCGGTGCCGCAGGAGGCGCAGCGGTAGAGGATCCGTTCCAAACCGTCGGCGCGGAAGGACTCCGCGATT
Organism: Lachnospiraceae bacterium; assembly: GCA_024404495.1. Classification (GTDB taxonomy): domain Bacteria; phylum Bacillota; class Clostridia; order Oscillospirales; family CAG-272; genus CAKRZE01. Next base: position 1,072 of record JAKSPT010000019.1, on the reverse strand, counting down.
TCGATCCCGTTTTCCTCCTGCCACGCGAAGGAATCGAAGGAAAACGCCTCGTCGAGTTTCCGGTCGAGCTCGTCAACGGGCGAGGACGCGATCTCTTCTTTTGAAAAGAGAACCGAAACCGACGCCGTGACCTTCACTTTTCGTTTTTGCAGACAGTTGTAGAGCGGGTCGCGCGCGAACGCGCCGTAGGTGCGGACCATTACGACCGGGACCTTCAGCATTTTGAAGAGGTTCCCGAGCTTACGCGGAAGCGGCGTCGCACAGCCGTCGAAGGTGTAGCTCGCCTCGGGGTACATGAGGACCGAGGTCTTCAGCGTTTCGAGGGAGTATTTCATATCCCGGATGAGAGTGAGGTCGGAGACGAACTTCTGCGTGGGGATGCACCCGAGCGAGCGCATCAGCCATTCCTTGCCAACGAAGCCGTCCGACGTGCAGACGATCGTATAGGGCTTCGGGTAGAAGATCCGCGCCGCGATCTCAAGGTCGATGAAGCTCGAATGGTTCATAAAAATCAGGTACGGCTCCTTCAGCGCGCGGAATTCGTCGGACGCCTCGTAGGTGAAGGAGGTGTCCTTCAGATCGCCCGCGCCGATGACGCGCGTCAGCGTGCGGAAGAGGATCGACGGTTTTTTCGGGCGCTTGTGCTCCGCGCGGGGAAGGGAGATCACCTTGTCGTAATCGGATTCGACCGTTTTGATTTTCATGGCTTTCCTCCAAAGCAGAAAGAATGAAGGTGCTCACAATGCGGGTTTCTCGTTCGGCAGGTTTTCGGAATCATTATAACACAGACGTGAAAATCTGTCAATGGAACGTTTGCGTTCGTATATGCGCGTCTTTGACGATGGCGGCTGATGATGTTTCGTCACTCCGCTGCGGAATAATGCTTCTCCGCTTCGTGCCGCAATGATGCGATGTTTGCCTCCCATGCCCCGCAGGGCACATCATTGCCGAAGGCGGCATCTACCCGCAGGGCACATCATTTGCCCGATAGGGCAAACATCATTCAAAAAAGTCCCTTAAAAAGTCAATGATGCCGCCGCTATGCGGCTAATGATGTTTCGGCTAACGCCGA
>JAKSPT010000018.1 GCA_024404495.1 Lachnospiraceae bacterium | reverse complement strand
AGGGGAGAGGGCTTGCCCATCGAGCCGAGCTTGTGGGGATTGCCCATCAGGTTGGCGATGGCGAGGGTCAGTTCGGTCTGCCCGAAGCCCTCCATGATCTGCAGCCCGGTCGCCTTCTCGAAGAGACGGTAGACCTCGGGGTTGAGCGCCTCGCCCGCCGTCGTCATGTGACGGACCGAGGAGAGGTCGAAGCGGGAGATATCCTCCCTGACCATCATGCGGAGCATCGTGGGCGGCGCGCAGAAGGTCGTGATCCTGTATTTTGCGAACATCGGAAGGATGTCCGCGGCGTCGAAGCGGTCGAAGTCGTAGGTGAAGACCGCGCTCTCGCAGAGCCACTGCCCGTAGAGCTTGCCCCAGAGCGCCTTGCCCCAGCCGGTGTCCGAGATCGTGAAGTGAAGCCCGTCCTCGGCGACGCCGTGCCAGTATTTCGCGGTCAGATAGTGACCGAGCGGATATTCGTAGTTGTGTACCGCGATCTTGGGATAGCCGGTCGTGCCCGAGGTGAAGAACATCAGCATCGGGTCCTTGCCGCAGGGGGAATCCGCCGTGCGGTAGAAGTGCGTGCTGTAAAGCTGATACTCCTCGTCAAAGTCGTGCCAGCCCTCTCTCTTCCCGCCGACGATCATCTTTTCCTTCAGAGAAGGACACTTTTCGGCGGCGCGGTCGACCTGCGCGGCAACGTCACCGTCCGCCGTGCAGAGGATGGCGGAAACCGAGGCGGCGTTGAAGCGGTACTCAAAGTCGTGTGCCTGAAGCTGGCAGGTCGCGGGAATGGCGACGGCACCGAGCTTGTGCAGACCGAGGATCGCGGGCCAGAACTGATAATGCCGTTTGAGAACGAGCATCACGCGGTCGCCCTTTTTGATCCCGAGCGCTTTGAAGTAGTTCGCGCACTGATTGGAAAGACGCTTCATATCGTTGAAGGTGAAGCGCTTCTCCTCCTTGTTTTTGGAGAGCCAGACCATCGCCTGCTTTTCGGGCTCGCGCTTGGCGATCGCGTCGACGATATCGAAGGCGAAGTTGAAGGTCTCCTCTTCCTTGAAGGTGATCTCGACCGGAGCGCCGTTTGCGTCCTCCTTGACCGAAACGAAGCTGTCGCTGACCAGCTTCTTGCCGCTCTTCGCGGGGAAGAAGGTGTCGCGCAGGATCGGCTCGGAGGTGTTGTCGCCGGGGAGAACGACCGCGATAAAGAGGCAGTCGTGACCGTCAACGGCGATCATACCGTGCGGGGAGGAGCTGTTGTAGTAGATGCTGTCGCCCTCGCCGAGGTATTCGACGTTGTCGCCGACCTGAATCTTCAGCCTGCCGCTGATGATGAAGTCGAATTCCTGACCGGAGTGCTTGATCAGATGGATCGGCTTGTTCTGCAGCTCGGGGCTGTATTCGTAGCGGACGTAGTAGGGCTCGGCGATCTTCTTGCGGAACATCGGCGCGAGGTTCTGAATTTCAATGCCGTCCTCTTTCGCGGTCTGCTGACCCTGCCCCTTGCGGGTGACGGTGTAAGAGGAAAGGTGCGCGCTCTGACCTTCGAGCAGATCGGTGATGCCGATGCCGAAGGCAAGCGAGCATTTGTGGATAAAAGTAAACGGAAAATCGGTCTCGCCCGCCTCGTAAAGACGGTAGTCCTTAATGGAGACCTCGGTCTTCGCCGCCATTTCGGCTTCGCTGAAGCCCATGATCTCACGCATTTCACGGATACGGAGCGCAACCTCCCGTAATTTTCCGTTCGTTCCTGTTGCCATCAGACTGTCCCTCCCGGTTTATCGGTAAAAAAGCAGAAACCCGCCTCAAAATGCTTTGAGACGGGTGATGAATCATCCGCGGTACCACTCAAATTGCGGCTCACGCCGCCACTCTCGGAATCCAGCAATTCCTTTGCGTTCACGCAGCAATCACGGGAGACGCCTACCGCCGCTTTCGCGGTGCTCGGATCTCCGACTCGGAAGTGATGGGCACTCACGGCTCCGCTGTCGGCTCGCACCTCACGCCGACTCTCTGAAAACAGATCCGTGCGCCGTCTTCGTCAAAGTCTTTTGCCTTCATACTGTAATATATATACCGTATGAATAAATTTGATTGATTATACCATAGAGAGCGGGTTTTTGTCAAGGGCTTTTTTCAATATACCGCGTGTTTTTTATGATTTTTTGCAATTTTTGTGCCGGGAACTTTCATGAGCAGTCTTAAGCTTTAAGTCTTAAGCCTTAAGCCTTAAGTCCAAAGATATGTGGACGAGAAAAAAGGCTAAGATACAAAACGTCCCCGTGAAAATCACGGGGACGCCTGACTATGTTACTTTTGAACCGACTGAATGAGGGTGCGGCGCTTCGGATATAGATTGGGTAGCAGCGCGCAATGCGAAGACACCGAGGGAGGCAAATCGGGATGGGAGAACACTCATAATAATCTCCCCCGGGAACAAAGAAGCTGCATTCGGAGAACCCAAACATTACTTACTCCTTATGCCTCTTTGGTTCTTTCTCGGTCGAGAAAGAACATCGCGTCCCCTCGTCCCTTTCAGTACTTCTTAAAGCGGGCTCCGAAGGTCGCGCAGGCGCGGTAGTCCTGACCCTCGTAATCGCTGCCGAAGGCGTTCCAGACGGCGGGACGGAAGATCTTTTCGGCGGGAACGTTGTGCATACAGACCGGAATACGGAGGATGGAGCAGAGGGTAATGAGATCAGCGCCGATGTGACCGTAGCTGATCGCGCCGTGGTTGGCGCCCCACTTGTTCATCACGTCGTAAGCGGTGCAGAAGGGGCTGCCCGGGATGCCGTCGCAGCGGGGAGCGAACCAGGTGCAGGGCCAGGTCGGGTCGGTGCGTTTCCAGAGGATATCGTTGACGTTCTCGGGCAGCTTGACCGTCCAGCCTTCGGCGATCTGAACGACGGGGCCGAGACCCTTGATCCAATTGAGACGGATCATCGTCGCGGGCATCTCCTCGTCGGTCACGAAGTGAGAGGAGAATCCGCCGCCGCGGAAGTAGCCCATGTCGGCGGGGCACCAGTCGGTCACCGAGAGGATGTCCTTCTGTTCCTTGTCGGTCATTTCCCAGTAGGGCTTGACGGCGGGAGCGCCCGAAGCGTCCTTCGCTTTGCCGGTGAAGTCAAGAGCGGCGGCACCCGAGTTGATCAGGTGAATGAAGCCGTCCGCTTCCTTCGCTTTGCCTTCGAGCTCGTAGCCGGTCACGCGCTTCACGGCGTCGCCCGACCAGTAGGTGCGGACGTCGGCAAAGAGCTGGGCACGGTTGGTGAGCTGCTTCATCAGGAGCATCGAAACACCGTTGAGCGTGTCGTTTTCGGTAGCGACGATAAAGGGTTCACGCGCGCCGTTCCAGTCGAAGGAGGTGTTGCAGATCGCTTCGGCGAAGTCGGCGTTGGGAAGATAGTCAGTCCACTGACGCTGCCCCTGGAAGCCGGCGGCGATGGCGTTGTGACCCGCTTTTTCCTCGGTCCACTTGTCGTCGAGGGCGTCGTTGCCAGCCATCAGGTCCTGAATGATGAGGGCACACTTGACGGTGAACTCCCAGTCCTTCTTCTTCTGTTCGTCGCTCTTGCGGATGAATTCGGGGTTCTTGTCGAAGCCGTCGGGGCAGTTCGCCTTGACCCACGCAAGGGCTTTTTCGTATTCGGCTTTGTCATAGATTTCGTTTTCGATGCGGCGGAGCAGCTCGACCTCGTCGACCGACTCAACGCGCATACCGAGATAATCTTCAAAGAAATCGGGCGTGATCTGCGAGCCGGCGATGCCCATACTCATCGAACCGATCTGCAGATAGGACTTGCCTTCCATCGTGACGGCGGCGATCGCGGCTCTGCCGAAGCGGAGCAGCTTTTCCTTGACGTCATCGGGGATCACGGTATCGTCGGCGTCCTGCACGTCGTGACCGTAGATGCCGAAGGCGGGAAGCCCCTTCTGCGCGTGCGCGGCGAGGACGGCGGCAAGATAAACGGCGCCGGGACGCTCGGTCGCGTTGAAGCCCCAGACCGCTTTGACGGTGTTCGGATCCATATCCATCGTTTCCGAGCCGTAGCACCAGCAGGGCGTGACGGAAAGCGTGACGGCGACCTTTTCGCGCTTGAACTGCTCGGCGCAGGCGGCGGTTTCGCCCATTCTGCCGATGCTGGTTTCCGAGATGACGACGCGTACGGGCGTGCCGTCGGTGTATTTCAGATTTTCCTCAAAGAGTCTTTTCGCGGCAAGCGCCATGCCGAGGGTCTGATCCTCCAGCGATTCGCGCACGCCGAGTGCGCCGCGTCTTGCGTCGATGATACGGCGGATGCCGATTGCGGGATGAGAGCCGATCATTCTGTTTCTCATATCCGTTCATTCCTTTCTTTTTACGGAAAAAATTTGACCGATTTTACAGCGCCGGACACCAAAAAACGCGCCGGCACATACTATGTTCAGCATACCATATTCAGGCAAAAAAGTCAATACGTTGCGGCAGTTATCCGCGCGGAAAAGCGGCAAAAAAGAACCGTGAAGCGTTTCCGTTTCACGGTTTTGGAACGTTATTCCGAATCACCCGCTTTGAAATTATAGACCGGACGCATCGAAAGCACGACCTCCGCGGTCTCGGAGAGCCACGGCAGAACACGGTCGGGGGACTTGTACGCCATCGGGCATTCGTCGATCGTGTCCTTTCCGACCGTGGAGGACCATACCCCCTCCATTTCCCGCTCGAACTGCTCCACGGTATAGGCGTGCTTTGCGTCCGAGCGGCTGCACGCGCGCCCGGCGCCGTGCGGCGCTGAGAAATTCCATTCGGGATTGCCGAGACCCACGCAGAGTACCGCGCCGTCCCGCATATTGAAGGGAATGACGAGCCGCTCGCCCTGCCGCGCAGAGACCGCACCCTTGCGGAGGATCTTCGATTCCGGATCGATGTAGTTGTGGACCGTGTCCACGCGGTCGGTCACACGGACGCCGAGCCCGCGCACGAGCTCTTCGGTGATCGCGAGGCGGTTGAGCGCGGCGTAATTCTGCGTGATCGCGAGGTCGTGCAGATAGTCGTCAAATGTATTCCCTTCGGCGCAGGCGTATTCGTAGCCGACCGGGATCCCCGCCTGCTTTTCGCGGGTCACCGCCTTGATCCGGATGCCGTACTCCTCGCTGTCCTCCCGGTACTGCCGCTTCTGCTCGCGGTGTGCGCCGACCCTGTTTTCCCGATAGGCGCGGGTCTGATAATACCGCGAAACATCGTTCCCGAGCGACCGCGAGCCCGAATGGACGAGCAGCCAAAGGGCGCCCGTTTCGTCGCGGTCGACCTCGACGAAGTGGTTACCGCCGCCGAGGGTGCCGAGGGAGAGCGCCGCGCGTTCGGCGTCGATCTCCTTCCGGCAGAGAAGCGAACCGATCCCGACCCGATCGAAAAAGTGCGAAACGGTTTCGCGCGTCCGCTTCCCCGCCGTTTCGCGGACGAGCCGGTCGAGCGCGGCGAAGTCGATTTCGTTTGCGTCGAGCTTTGCCGCCGTGATGCCGCAGCCGATATCCACCCCGACGAAGGAGGGCACGACCCGCCTTGCGGGAAGGGTCATCGTGAAGCCGATGACGCAGCCTCTCCCCTTGTGGACGTCGGGCATGACCCGGACGCGCGAATCGGCGAGCGCGGGCAGACAGAGCATCTGCTCAAGCTGTCTGACCGTTTCCTTGTCCGCGCGGTCGGAATAGACGAGCGCGGTATTTCTTTTTCCGTTGATTTTAATCATGGTTTTCCTCGTTTTTTTCTTCATTCTAACGCGGAAGGCAGCGAAAAGCAACCGGTTCCAACCGCCGGTTGCCCGAAAGACGTTCGGAATGAAAGAAAAAGACCGTTTCCGGTGTCCCGGAAACGGTCTTTTGAAAAACTCAGTGAATAACGATCTTCTCGGTATCCTTGTCGAAGATGTGGATACGGGAAGCGTCGATGGCAACCTTGACGGTGTCGCCCGATCTTGCGGTGGAGCGGGAGGAAACGCGCGCGATGAGGTTCTGCTCCTCGGAAACGAGGTACAGATAGATCTCGGCGCCCATCAGCTCGGTGACCTCAACGAAGGCATCAATCGTGGTGTCAGCCATCGAGGAGAGGTACATGGGCTCGTCATGCAGGCACTCCGGACGGAGACCGGCGATGACTTCCTTGCCGATGTAGTCGGCAAGAGCGGGGTTGGTAGCCTTCTCGGTAGGAAGCTTGATCTCGTTTCTGCCGAACTTGACGAAGACGTCCTCACCCTTCTTGACGAGGGTAGCGTTGATGAAGTTCATCTGAGGAGTTCCGATGAAGCCTGCGACGAAGACGTTGCAGGGGAGATCGTACAGGTTCTGAGGAGTATCGACCTGCTGGATCAGACCGTCCTTCATAACGACGATTCTGGTCGCCATGGTCATAGCCTCGACCTGGTCATGCGTAACGTAAACGAAGGTGATACCGAGTTTCTGATGGATCTTGGTCAGCTCGGTTCTCATGAGAGCACGGAGCTTCGCGTCCAGGTTGGACAGAGGCTCGTCGAGAAGGAAGACCTTCGGCTCACGGACGATTGCACGGCCGAGCGCGACACGCTGTTTCTGACCGCCGGACAGAGCCTTAGGACGTCTGTCGAGCAGGTGGGTGATATCGAGGATGCGGGCAGCCTCTTCGACCTTACGCTTGATCTCTTCCTTCGGGACCTTGCGGAGCTTCAGACCGAATGCCATGTTCTCGAAAACGGTCATGTGCGGGTACAGAGCGTAGTTCTGGAACACCATCGCGATATCTCTGTCCTTCGGGGCGATATCGTTGACCAGACGGTCACCGATGAAGAGCTCGCCTTCGGTGATTTCTTCCAGACCGGCGATCATACGGAGGGTAGTGGACTTACCGCAGCCGGAAGGACCGACGAGGATCAGAAATTCCTTATCCTTGACTTCCAGACAGAAGTCGGAAACGGCAGTGACGCCGCCGGGATATTTCTTATAAATGTGCTTGAAAGACAAACTTGCCATTGGATTATCCTCCTGAGTTATTATGCGGCATCCCGGGGTCGGGAAACTGCCGATATTATTTTCCGTTACTATTCTACCAAAAACAGTGCAAAAAAGATAGGGGTTTATTCTCCAAATTTTCGCGTTTTCCTTTATGCAATCTGCTCAAAGTTTTCAAGCAGACCGCAGGAATCGGAAAAACCCTTCTGCCGATAAATTCTAATATATTAGTTTTTGATTCCCTTCATCGAGAGCGAAATGCGCTTTTTCACGGTATCGACCGAGAGGACGCGGACGGTGACCGGATCCCCGATCGAGACCACTTCGCTCGGGTGCTTCACAAAGCGGTCGGAGAGCTGGGAGACGTGGACGAGACCGTCCTGATGGACCCCGATGTCGACGAAGGCGCCGAAGTCGGTAACGTTGCGGACGGTACCGGTCAGGATCATATCGGGCTTGAGGTCGCTCAGGTCGAGCAGGTCGGAGCGGAGCTCGGGCTCCGGGAAGGAATCGCGGATGTCGCGCCCCGGCTTGGAAAGCTCGGTGACGATATCGGCAAGGGTCGGCTCGCCGACGCCGAGCTCGGCGGCAAGCTTCTTCATGCCGTATTGCTCCGCCTCGCGTTTCAGACGGGAGGAACCGGCGGAAAGCTCGGTCGGAGTCAGCGAGAAGCGCTCGATCACGCCGCGCGCCGCCTCGTAGGATTCGGGGTGGACGCCGGTATTGTCAAGCGGCTCCTTCGCGCCCGGGATGCGTAAGAACCCGGCGCACTGCTCGAACGCCTTGTCCCCGATGCGCGGGACCTTTTTGAGCTGCGAGCGGGAGCGGAACTCGCCGTTCTCCTCGCGGTATTTGACGATGTTCTTCGCGGACGCCGAGTTGATGCCCGAAATATAGGAAAGAAGCGACCACGAGGCGGTGTTGACGTCGACGCCGACGCTGTTCACGCAGTCCTCCACGACGCCCGAGAGGGCTTCGTCGAGGCGGGCGGGCTTCATATCGTGCTGATACTGCCCGACGCCGATCGCCTTCGGCTCGATCTTGACGAGCTCGGCGAGCGGGTCCTGCACGCGGCGGGCGAGGGAAACGGCGCTGCGCTGGGTCGCGTCGAAGTCCGGGAACTCCTCGGCACCGAGCTTGGACGCCGAATAGACCGAGGCGCCCGCCTCGTTGACGATCAGATAGCGCACCTTGCCGCCGTAGGGACGGATGGTGTCGGCGATGAAGATCTCGCTCTCCTTCGAGGCGGTACCGTTGCCGACCGCGACGACGTCAACGCCGTATTTGTCGATCAGACGGCGGACGACGCGCGCCGATTCCTCGATGCGCTCCTGCGGCTTGGTCGGATAGATGACGGCGGTGTCGAGCACCTTTCCGGTCGGATCGACGACGGCGAGCTTGCACCCCGTGCGGTAGCCGGGGTCGAGACCGAGCATCGTTTTGCCCTTCAGCGGCGCCTGCAGCAGCAGATGCTTCAGGTTGTCCTCAAAGACGACGATGGCACCCTCGCAGGCGCGGTCGAAGATCAGATTGCGGATCTCACGCTCGATCGAGGGGGCGATCAGACGGTCGTACCCGTCCACGATCGCGCGGGAAAGATACGGATAGGCGGGGCTCTTCGGATTTTCGACGATCTCGGAAAACAGTCCGTTCAGGATCAGCTCGGAGGGCGCGTTCAGCGTGACCTTGATGACTTCCTCGTTTTCGGCGCGGTTGATCGCGAGAATGCGGTGACCGGGGAGCTTGGAAATCGGCTCGGAAAAGTCGTAATAGTTGGTATAAACGCCCTTCGGGTCCTCTCCGGTCTGCTTTGTCACGAGGCTTCCGTGCGCTTCGGTCAGCTCACGGATCGACTTGCGCAGGTCTGCGCGGTCGGAAATATCCTCGGCGATGATATCGCAGGCGCCGTTCAGCGCGTCCTCGGCGCTCTCCACGCCCTTTTCGGCGTCGATATAGTCTCCCGCCATCTCCTCAAAGGAGCGGTCGTATTTCTTTTCCTGCGCGAGGATCAGGTTCGCGAGCGGCTCCAGACCCTTTTCCCGCGCCACCGAGGCGCGCGTCTTGCGCTTGGGGCGGTAGGGACGGTAGATGTCGTCGAGCTCGGTCATCGTCGCCGCTTTCGCGACGGCGGCTTCGAGCTCGGGCGTCTTTACCCCCTGCGCGTCAAGGAGGGAAAGGATCTCTTCCCTTCTCTTTTCGAGTCCGCGCAGCGCGGCAAGCCGCTCGGAAAGGGTACGCAGGGTCGTGTCGTCGAGGGAGCCCGTGACCTCCTTGCGGTAACGGGCGATGAAGGGGACGGTCGCGCCCTCGTCCATCAGCGCCGCGGTCTTTTCGACCTGCTCGGGGCGGATGTTCAGTTCTTTTGCGATGATCTCAAAAATCGTCATAGTCGTTTCCTTTATATTCAATGGATTATTTCAGAGTTCAATGCCGGTCCCGCCGCCGTATTCGCCGTCGAGCGCGATCTCCTCCGACCAGAGGAAGGAGGCGGTCTCGTTCTGTTCGACGGTAAAGCCGGAAAGGTCGTTTTTCGTGTTCAGCACGCGCGGGAAGGGTCCGAAGCGCACGCGCGCTTTTTTGATCCCGTCCGCCGGGAACACGCAGAAGGAGCAGGTCCTCGCCGCGCGGTCGTGAGTGTAGGAAAGCCCGATACGGTGAACGGTGCCGTCCGAATCGGTGACCGGATAGTTTTCAAGGGTCATCCCGTTCCATTCCCACGGCAGACGCGGACAGACGGTGAGAACGCCGTTTTCCATCGAAACGCCAACCGTCATCGCGATGGTTTTCAGCGTTTCCGCCGCCTGCACCAGATTGCCCTCGTCGCCGTCGTTGTCGGCGACGCCCTTTTCGGGGATCGCAAAGGTGCCGAAGGTGTGGTCGAGCCCTTTTTCGTAGTTTTCAAAGGAGAAGCACTCGTGCAGGATCCACGGGTTCATTTCATACGCCATCGGCTCGACGACGTCCCCGTCGTAGGCGAGGCGGGAGATGCCCGAAAGACAGAGACCGTAGGTGTTCACGTCGTCCGCCATCAGCGCCGCCTGCGTGAAATAGTTCTGCCCGTAGCCGCACATCGTGTCGTCGTGCCGTCCGCCCGACCCGCCGAAGCAGGTGTTGGAGACGAAGCCGTACTTGCGGAAGAAGGGGCTTTTCGCCATTTCGTGCCTTAAATACCGGTAGGAGGCGAGGTGAACGTCCTTCAGCTCGTCTTCCGGCAGAAAACCGACGCCGATATCGAAAAGCTGACCGTAGGGCGCCTGCCGCGTCCAATGGGTGATGCCGAAGCGCGCGCCGAAATGCGCGGTCTCGTAGGGGACCCCGTCCTCTTTTCTGCCGTTCAGCCAGACGCCCTCGGGCACCGGGGATTCGTCGGTCCCCTTCGAGCGGAGCAGCGGAAGCAGCGATGCCTTCAATCTCGCGGCGAGCGCCGAAAGATACGCGCTTTCCTTTTCCGCGCCGAGATCGGCGGCGAGGGAGGCAAAGCCGAGGATCGAAGCGCAGGCGCCGAAATTCGGATAGATCGCGTAGACCGGGATCGGCTCGCAGGGGTTCCCGGCAAGCTCGGAAATGCAGGGGATCAGGTCTCCGATCGGGCATTCGTCCATGCATTTTTCAAACCAGTGAAAAACCGGCATACAGCCGTCAAGGAAGCGGCGTCCGAGCGCCTTGTCCTTTCCGGAGGCGATCCACGTCTGACGGATGCCGTTTAAGATATGGGTATTGCCGTCAAGCTCGAAGTCGACCCCGATATCGCGGTCGACCAGTCTGCCCCAATGGTCGCCGAAATTCTTGTGAGAAAGGAGGTATTCCGCGACCGGAAGCGCCTCGGCAAAGAAGCCCCAGCGGGCAAGCTCCTGCAGCCCTCTCCCCGAGTCCCGCGCCCACACCTGATCGTAATAGCAGGTGCCGGGGTGCGGCACGGTGGAGGTGTGCAGAAAGCCGCGCGGAAAAGCGCCCTTTCCGTCATCGACCTTCGCGCGCAGGTCGGCAAGATTCTCGGAAAACACCGTTCCCATGCGCTCGGCGAGCGCGTTTCCGGAAAAGCGGACGATCGGCTTGATTTCCATATTCATTCCCTCCCGAAAAGGATAATCCGTTTTCGTTATTGTATCACATTTCCGTCCGGAATGATATTGACACTTTCGCCAAAAATGGCTATAATAGAGGGAGAAAACGACGAAACCGGAGGAAAAAACATGGGTCCCACCCTGCTGACCGCTGAAACCGTCCTCCCGCTTCTGAAGAAGCGAAAAGAGGATTCCCATAAGGGCGACTACGGCAGAGCCCTGCTCGTCTGCGGCTCAGAGCGCTACCGCGGCGCGGCTTCCCTTTCCGCCGAGGGGGCGCTTCGGTGCGGTGCGGGGATCGTATGCCTTGCCTCGGTGGACGAGGTGCTCCGCGCGGCGGCGGCGAGACTGCCCGAGGTCATCTTCCTCCCTCTCCCCGAAAACGGGATGGGCGGCATCTCCTCGCACGGCACGGGGCTGATCCTTGAAGAAGCGGAACGTGCGGCGGCGATCCTCTGCGGATGCGGGCTGACGAATAGTGAGGACACCCTCGTTCTGACCGAGAACCTGATCCTGAACGCCGCCTGCCCGCTCGTCCTCGACGCAGACGCGCTGAACGCGATCGCGGAAAAGCCGCACGTTCTCTCCTGCGCCAACGTCACGCCGGTCGTCACCCCGCATCCCGGGGAAATGGCGCGGCTGACCGGAAAGAGCGTGAAGGAGATCCTCGCCGACCCGCAGGGCACGGCAAGGGACTTTTCCGAAAAATACGACTGCGTCACGGTGCTCAAAACGCACCGCACGGTCGTCGCCTCCCCCGACGGGGATCTTTACGAAAACACGACCGGAAATCCGGGGCTTGCAAGAGGCGGTTCGGGCGATATCCTCGCGGGGATGATCACCGGATTTCTCGCGCAGGGGATGAAACCGACCGACGCCGCTGGGCTCGCCGTTTTTCTGCACGGTCTCGCCGCCGACCGCACGGCGGAAAAGGAATCCGAGACCGGAATGCTTCCTTCCGACATTTTCCCCGCGCTCCGGAGCATTTTCCGGGAGTACGGACGTTAATATAAGGAGAATATCATCATGGGTTACCGCTACGAAACACACTGTCACACGAAGACCGGCTTCCCCTGCGGGAAAAACACGGGGGACGAGCTCGCCCGCTGGTTCAAGCTGCTCGGCTTTGCCGGCTTCTTCCTCACCGACCACATCCTGCGCGACGAGGTCGTGAAGCTCGAAACCAAAGAAGCGTGGGAGGAGCGGGTCAACCGCCTCTGCACCGGCTTTGAGGCAGCAAAAAAGGAGGCCGATTCGCTCGGACTGACCGTCCTGCAGGGCTGGGAATACGGCTACGGCTGGAACCACTACCTCATCTACGGTCTGAACCGCGACTGGCTGATGGAAAACCGCGATACCTTTACCCTCGGCCCCGTCGATTATCTGCATAAATGCCGCGAGGACGGCGCGTTCGTCGTCCACGCCCATCCCTTCCGCGAGGGGGTCACCTCTTCCCTGCTGATCCCCGGCGAGACCGACGGCGTGGAGGTCCTTTCGGGAATGCGGAGCGACGAGGCGAACCGCCACGCGGAGGACTACGCCCGCTCCTACGGCAAATTCCGTCAGGGCGGCACCGACCTGCACTGGGTCAACCATCCCCGCCTCTGCGGCATGGAGCTTGACGCCCCGGCCTCCTCGGTGAAGGAGTATTTCGAGGCCGTCCGCGCCGGCGCATACGGAATCTTCGACATTCATCCCGAAATAATGCTGTAATAACGCAAAAACGCCCGGAGCCGCTTCGGCGCGTGCTGATAAGGATGTTTTTTGAAGCGTTTTCGGAACGCGCCGAAAATGAAGACGCCCTGACGGGCTAATGAAGGAATGAAGGCGCTCCGCTAATGAAGAAATGAAAAAGGGAGAACGAGAGAAATGAGGGGGCGTCTTCGCTTCATTAGGTGCGAAGCACCGTCTTAATTAACGAGCGAAGCGAGTGACTTCATCAACGTCAGCGACTTCATTCACAAATATCAACTTGACTAAAACGACATCATTCGGAAATTATATATAATTTCCCTGCTTGCTATGGTATAAGACAAAAATACCCACCGTAAAGGAATTTTGTTTCCCTCTTCGGTAGGTATTTTTTATAGTTAGGCAAAACTTGGGGGTATTACTTTTTTCCACGAACAATCATTGTAATTGAAACAGATGTATCCCACTGTTTTATGCCATCGTGGTACAAGCGAAGTCGCTCATCAAACTTTGAATTTACCGCTTCAACTGCTCTTTCGTCCGCTATTGAATGTACCGAAACAATAGCTTCAAGATTAGTCTGACGCTGTGCTTCAATCATGGCTTCTGCCATTTGTACCGAGTATTTTGGATTGTCGGGAGTGAGATTAATAATGGCATAATTTGTTGTGATATCTCGAAAGTTGTACTGTTCCATCGATGCAGGAAGTTCTGATTCCGACGTAGGATATCTGCAAACGCCATACTTTTCTGATTCGTTTTCTAAAGTAACACTTTGCCAAAACTCTTCCTCTTCTTTTGTGATTTTCAGGCACGGTGCAGTACAGTATAATCCTTTTCTTGCTGAAAGGCAAAGACATATACCACCGGGTTTCAATACACGGTACTGTTCTCCCCAGAAAGCTTTCGGCTCAACGTGTTCCTGAACGGTATTGGATATTGTTACATCAAATGTATTATCCTCAAAAGGAAGATGTTCGGCATCTCCTTCGATGAATTCAACTCCTGCTATATTTTGTTTTCCGAAAGAAATAAAGTTATTGTCACGATCAATAGCTGTTATTTGAGCATTTGGATACCACCTATGCAACGCCCCTGCAAGTGCACCGGGACCGCAGCCGATTTCCAATATTTTTAATTCCGCACTTTTTTCTAAATTAAAAGCATCTCTGTATTGATCAAAAAATACATCGTCAAATCTTAATTTGCGGCTGAGATAAAGAGTCTGAATTCCTTGAATATTATCTGACCATATAGTGTTCATTAGCACCTCCAAAAAAATGATTTATCAGTATCTTCAGAATACTTCCTTATGCACCCGTGGCATTGGCTTCGGGCAGTTTTTTGCTTTTCCGTTTCCGCTCACTCGCCGAAGGCGTACATCACGTTCCGCTTGCGGAACACATCATTTCAGCAGCTCTTCCAGTTCCGCGAGGGCACCGTCGAAGACGGCGAGGGCAGAGCGGACGGTTTCGGGCGAGGTGAGGTCGACGCCGGCGATCTTCAGCTCATTCAGCGGGTAGTCCGAGCCGCCGGTGGTCAGGAACTTCAGATAGTCCGAGGCGTCCCCGGTCTTGAGGATGCGGTCGGCGATGGCGACGGCGGAGGAGAATCCGGTCGCGTACTGGTAGACGTAGAAGGGACGGTAGAAGTGCGGGATGCGCGCCCACTCGATGTCCTGCAGCTCGTTCACGGTCGCGCCGTCGTAGTAAAGCAGGTTGAGATCGCGGTAGACGCCGTTCAGCGCCTCTGCGGTCAGGGTCTCGCCGCGCTCGTACATTTCGTGCGACGTCTTCTCAAATTCCGCAAACAGGGTCTGACGGTAGACCGTCGTGCGGAAGCCCTCAAGGAAGTGGTTGAGGATATAGGCGCGGCGGCTCTTGTCGGTCTCGGTCGAGAGCAGATAGCGGGTCAGAAGCACCTCGTTGACCGTGGAGGCAACCTCCGCGACCATGATGCGGTAATCGTGGTTCGGATAATCCTGCGTGGTGTCCGAGAACCACGAGTGCATCGCGTGGCCGAGCTCGTGCGCGAGGGTGAAGGCGTCGTCAAGGGTGTCGGTGTAGTTCAGCAGAACGTAGGGATGCACGCCGAACACGCCGCAGGAGAAGGCGCCGGTCGTCTTGCCCTTGTTCTCGTAAACGTCGATCCAGCGCTCGGAAAACGCGCGGTCAAGGAGCTTGCCGTACGCCTCGCCGAGCGGCTTCGTCGCGTTCTTCACAAGGGTCTTCGCGTCGGCAAAGGGAACGGTCATATCGACCTCGGCGACCATCGGGCAGTAGAGGTCGTACATATTCAGCTCGTCCAGACCGAGGACCTTTTTGCGGAGGGCAAGATAGCGTTTCAGGGTCGGAAGACCGTCGTGAACGGCGGAGATCAGGCTGTCATAGACGTCGAGCGGGACGTTTCCGCCCGCAAGCGCCTGCTCGCGAGCGCTGCCGTAGCGGCGGACGGAGGAGAAGAAGCAGTCTGCCTTCACCGAGCCGGAATAGGTGGCGGCAAAGGTGTTGATATACTTTTTGAACTCGCCGAAATAAGCCTCGAAGGCTTCTTTTCTGACTCTCTGATCGCCGCTTTCGCGGAAGACGCCGAAGTTGCCGTGGGTGAGGGTCACCTTGTTCCCTTCCCCGTCGGTGATCTCCGGGAAGGTCATATCGACCGATTCGAGCATCTCGAAGGCGTTCGAGCAGCCGCCCGCCATATCCGCCATCATCGCGAGCATCTTTTCCTTTTCCGCGTCGAGCGTGTGGGGTCTCTGGCGGTCGGTGTCCTCAAGGAGATGACGGTAGGTCTTCATCTCCGGTGCCTCGCAGTATGCGCGGTAGACGTCGGCGGGGATCGAAAGCAGCTCGGGTTCAAGGAAGGCGATCGAGGTCGAATAGCCCATCAGCAGACGGATGCATCTGCCCTCCATGTCCTGCGCCTCGGGGTTGCCGTTGTCCCCGGACTTATAGAGGTTGGCGTAGAGATACACTCTCTCCACCTTTTCCCCCGCCGCGTGAAGCAGGTCGAGCGCGTGCTTCAGCGCCTCGGCAGAGGAAGCGAGCGTCCCCTGAAGCGCAGGGAGCGCGGCAATTGATTTTTCCGCCTCGGCGTAGGCGGCTTCCCAGGCCTCTTTCGTGGGGAAGATATGGGAAAGGTCCCAAAGATACGCCGCGTCGCGGTCTTTTCTTTCAAAGATTTTCTGTTCCAAAACGAACACCTCCGTATTTTTTCTTTCATTATAGCATAGCGTTTCCGAAAATGCAAGCGGAATTTCGGCTCCGTTTTATTCTGCGCAGAACGACGAAATTTCCTCCGTTTTTTTGGGCAAAAACCGTATGGACAGCGCGGGGACGTTTTGTTATAATGAGGACAAAGGGCGGTGTCCCGAATCCCGTAAGAAAGGAAAATACGCTATGAAATTCTACGACAGGCACGAGGAACGCACCGGCGTGCAGGAGGCGTCCCCGTACAATCCCCGCAACGATACCCAGTGCGATTTCGTCATGGTCTACGGCATCCATAACCTGAAGGAGCGCATCGCCGAATGGCGGAAGCACGGCTACGTCATCCATCTGATGACCGGCGTCGCGTGGGGCGAATATCAGGACTACCTCTACGGAAAATTCGACGGCATCGACCACCACGACGAGGGGCAGCGCAACAGCCGCGCCGAGATCAACCACGGCGTGGACGTGCCCTATATGTGCCCGTCGGTCGCCTTCTCCCGCTATCTGACCGAAAAGCTGAAAAACGCCGTTGACTGCGGCGTCGAGGCGATCCACCTCGAGGAGCCCGAATACTGGGCGGCGGCAGGCTATTCCGAGGCGTTCAAGCGCGAATGGGAGATTTTCTACCGCGAGCCGTGGCAGGATCAGGCGTCCTCGCCCGACGCGGCGTACCGCTCCGCGAAGCTGAAACAGTATCTCTACCGCCGTATGCTCGACCGTCTCTGCTCCGAACTGAAGGAATACGCGATGGTCCGTTACGGAAGACGTCTCCGCTTCTACGTTCCGACTCACTCGCTCATCAACTATTCGGCGTGGCAGATCGTTTCGCCCGAGTCTTCCCTGATCGACCTGCCGGGCGTGGACGGTTACATCGCGCAGATCTGGACGGGCACCGCCCGCACCGGAAACTTTTACGAGGGCAGACACGCCGAAAGGACCTTTGAGACCGCGTTCCTCGAATACGGCATCGAGCAGGAGCTCGTGCGCGGCACCGACCGCAAAATGTGGCTCCTCCACGACCCGGTCGAGGACGACCCGCACCACACGTGGCGCGATTACCGCGACAACTACTACCGCACGGTGACCGCTTCCCTGATGCACCCCGGCATCTCGACCTACGAGGTCGCCCCGTGGCCGGCGCGCGTCTTCAGCGGCGCCTACCCCTCCGAGAGCGGCAACGGCAGAGAGCCGATGCCCGAGGCGTACCGCACCAACCTGATGAACGTAATGCATATCCTCCGCGATATGGATCAGCCCGACGCAGCATGGAGAGGCGGCAGGACCGAGGTCGGTCTGCTCCTCGCCGACAGCGCGATGTTCCAGCGCGTCCGCCCCGATCTGATCCCCCCGCCCGGCAAGCCGGATGAGGAACCCTCGGAGGAGCTTGTCGCCGCGAGAAAGCGCTTCAACCACCATCAGGCGTTCAGCGCCTTCTACGGGCTCGCTCTGCCCCTGCTCAAGCACGGGCTTTCGGTCCGTCCCGTTCAGCTCGACAACGTCCGCCGTCTGCCGGGCTACCTCAGCCCCTACCGCGTCCTCGTCCTCAGCTACGAATATATGAAGCCCGACTATCCGGATATCCACAACGCGATCGCCGAATGGGTGAAGAACGGCGGCGTCCTCGTCTACGTCGGCAACGGCACCGACCCGTTCCATACCGTGCGCGCGTGGTGGAATCAGAACGGCGGCGACTATAAGAATCCCGCCGAGCATCTCTTTGAAGCCTGCGGTCTCGGCAGAACGCCCGAGGCGGGGATCCATAGGGTCGGGAAAGGCGTCCTCGCCTTCCTCGATACCGACCCGATCGCCCTTTCCGACAGCACGGAGGCGGCGGATTCCTACCGTGCCTTCGTCCGTTCGGGCATGGAGGCGGGCGGCGTCAACTGGACGCCCACCGCGGCGATGATCATGGACCGCGGTCCCTACGTCGTCACCTCGATCCTTTCCGAAACGCCCTTCTCGAAGGACGAAACGCTGAAGGGCACCTATATCGACCTCTTCGACGACAAGCTGCCCGTTCTCACCGATCCGACGCTGAAGGTCGGTTCGGTCGGGCTGTGGTACAACGTGGATAAGATCGACCGCACCGTTCCCGCCGACCATATCTGCGCCGCCGCAAGGATCGAAAAGTGGCACGCGACCGCCCGTTCGGTCTCCTTCACGGCGATCGGACCCGAGGGCTGCACCTGCACGGCAAGGATCGCCGTCCGCCGCGCGCCTCTCACCGTCACGGCGGCGGTCAAAGATGAAGAAACGCCGATCAGCTTCGAGTACGACGAAAAATCGAAGACCGTTCTCCTCACCTTCATGAACGATCCCGCCGGCGTCGCGGTCAAGATGAAATTTATCAAGTAAAAGGCTTTCCCCGCAAAAAACAATATGCGGCATCCGTTGGGCGATTGCTCCGGCGGATGCCGCGTTTCGTTTTGCAGTCGATTATTCTTTTGTGATCGTACAGAAAGCGAAAGGAACGCGCCGTAGAGCAGGGGCTTGTCTCCCGCCGCGGCAGGGGGACGATTGTGCAGGAAATGAACTTCGCCCGTCACTGAACAATATGATACCGCCTTACCATTGAAAAGGTTTCCGCTCCGCATTTTGAAAAGTGACGTGCATCGTTCTCCGCTTCGTATTTTGCTCTCCTGTCGCGGCGGGAGACAAGCCCCCGCCCTACGACACCGCCCGAAGTGAAGCGGACGAACCCGAAAAAGCAGAGCGGCAAGGCGCCCCCGCCCGCCGCGCTTCTCTTTCAAAAAACAGAGCTTTGCCGAAGGGCGCAGTCTCGTAAGGATGTTTTTTGACAAAGCAAACCCGCCGAAAAGGAATTGAAAAATTCCTATTCGGCGGGTTATTTCTTTCAGTTCGACAAACCGGGATTTGTTAAAACCAATATCCTCTGATCAAATAGCTTGCCAAAGCACAAACAGCAAAAATAATGATTACAGGAACGAGAATAATAAGGATTTTCAAAATAAACCTTAAGTATTTATTATTTATTTGCTTGATTTTTTCATACAAGTCATCATATTTATCTCCGAACGGAGCAGTGATGATGGTTAATATCAGTTCAAGAACGTCTTCCATTTTCTCTCCTGCAAATTCCGGTTTGTCTACACTCATAACGAGCATCGGATTTTGCCGTACAAAATCCACATCGCAAAATACTTCCTTATCGGGCCGTCACGAAGACAAAGCTCTGTTTTTTATTTCGTTTTCTTCGCGAACGTCGAGACCGCAAGGTTCGTCCGCTCCACGGCTTCGGCGTACCGTTTGGGCAGAGGCATCGGACCGATCCCTTTGTCGAAAGCCGTCACCGGAAAAATCATAAAGTCCCGCACCGTGCGGACGAGGTCGGGGCAAAGCGAAGGACAGTTTTCCGCGCAGATCGCGATCAGACCGTCTTTTAGTGTCGCCGTTCTGCCGGCGACCGTTTCGAGAATCACGATTTTCCAAAAGGTTTCTGTTTTCTTCAATAACGGAAAATCCCCGATCAGGCGGGAAAGATACGCCCCGGGATGCGCGGACGAACAGAGAAGACCGGTGATTTTGGAGAACAAACAGCTCCGTTCCTCCGAGGGCAGACGGGGCTGTTCCAGTTTTTCAAAATAACTGTCAAGCAGCTCGTCCGTCCACGCTTCAAGGTCCCGCCCAGACGCGGTTTTCATCAGTTCCCGGTATTTTTCCGGGTCTTCCCGGTCGATCGCCATACCGTTCCCGCCGAAATCCATATACAGCTTTTTTGCTTCTGCAAGCGTCATTCCGTCACGTTTCCTCCGGTTTTTCGGGGTACGCCGCGGCGAAGAGCTCCCTCCGGCGGTCGTCCTCGCCCTTGAGCCAGAGATACGCGAAGAGCGCTTCGAGCCCGGTGGCGCGGCGGTAGTCGGCGGTGGAGGCGCTTTTCGGCGCGGAGATGCCGTGCGCGTTCCTTCCTCGCTTGAAGACCTCTGCTTCCTCGTCGGTCAGCAGAGGAAGCACCCGTTCCACCGCCTCCGACTGCGCGGTGGCGCGGACGTAGGAAAGCGCGAGCTTATTCAGCCTGCCGACGTCGGTAATGCCCGTGGCAAGCAGTTTTTCTCTCGTCATCAGTTCCATGACCGCGTCCCCGAGGTAGGCAAGGTCGGTTCCGGTCATTTTTTCGGGATTCAGCATAAGTACCACCTGTTTTTGCATTTTCGGAAAAAGGTTTCTGCGCATTGCGGTTCCGCCCCGCGGAACCGGGCTCTGAAGGCAGAGCGCCCCATCAATCACGGCGCTTCGCCTTCAGAGAAGTTCCTTTATCTTCACATACCACAGTTTTTCGAGCGGATTCAGGCGTTTTCTCGCCTCGTCGCTGAGGTCGAGATAGAATTCCGCGAGGACATGCAGTTCGTTTGCGTCGAGGGGCGCGCCGAACTCGGCTTTTTCCATCAGCGGGACGATCTCGGTGAAGGAGTGGAGGAAATAGGGCGCGTCGGGCGTCTCGGCAAGGGTCGCGTCGATGCGGGCGGCGTAGTCCTCCGCAAGCTCGTTTTTGCCGCGCTCCATACCGGTGATCGCGCAGACGGCATTGATACGGTCGTTGAGCGTATGCCCGAAGCGGGTGCGGTCGTAATCGCCCGGCTCGCCGTGCAGCGACTCGTTGACGCAGGCGGCAAGGCTTTCCCTCGCGATCAGGCGCTTTTCACGGATCGAGCGGATGAGGAAGAAGAGCGCAGCGGCAACGGCGATGACGCCCACGACGATCAGCAGCGGGAGGAAGGCGAGCGGGTCGGTCTCCTCCACGGGATTGCCCTCCTCGTCAGTCTCGGGCTCGGTCTCCTTCGGCGGTCTCGTCTCGTCGGGATCGGTCGTTTCGGTGTCCTCTATGAGCGGCTCGGTTTCGTACGGTTCGGTCTCCCTCTGCCACGGATCGGGATCGTCGGTCGTTCCGGAACCGCCGGTGCCGTAGAAGGTGTCGGTAAAGGTTTCGGTCGTTTCGTAATCCATCCAGCCGAAGCCGGGGATATAGATCTCGATCCACGCGTGCGCGTCGGAATCGAGAACGGTCGCGGTGCAGGAGCCGATTCCCGCCGCCGGCGATCCGGCACGGCGGAGCTTTCCGGTCACGTAGCCCTCCACGTAGCGGGTCGGGATGCCGAGCTCGCGGAGCATGACGCAGGCGGCGGTCGCGTACTGGACGCAG
The DNA here is from genome assembly GCA_024404495.1 of Lachnospiraceae bacterium. Classification (GTDB taxonomy): domain Bacteria; phylum Bacillota; class Clostridia; order Oscillospirales; family CAG-272; genus CAKRZE01. The sequence goes on along the minus strand of JAKSPT010000018.1, from coordinate 34,986 downwards.
TATCCCTGCCGATTGCCGTCGAGGAAGATATCGACCGGATCGGTCAGATTGCCGTGATAGGGCTCGGGGGTGAGGGTGTAGCTGCAGGTGTCGGCAAGATACTGCACGACTTCAAGCACGATTTCGTGAATGAACGCGAAATTGCGCGGGTCCTTTGCCATCTGCCCGACCGTCTGCGCCGCCTCCAGATTGCTCGAAGGCTTCTTGCCGATATCCGCGAGAGCGTTGAAAGCGATGCGGCGCGCCGCGGTGCGCGCGGTCTTGCTGTCCGCTTTTTCGGTGTAGTGGCTGTCAACGTAGCTTTCGTAGCGCTGCAGCTGTTCGTAAAACTCCGAGATCCGCTTCATCTCTGTCTCGTCGGAGAGATAGGCTTCGAGGATCGGGTATTCCTTCAGATTCTCAATCACGTAGGGGGTCAGATAGGAATCGTCCCAGCCGATGCTTGAGACAACGTCAATGATCTCGCGGGAGGTCGCCAGCTTGTCAAGCAGGCTCGGGAAGGAGGAGAGGAAGCGGGAATCGTCGTAGGCGGGAAGGAGCGCGGTCACGGTGTGCGCCTCACCGACGCTCTCCTTGAGGTCGGTCAGAAACACGCCGTCGTAGTAGGCGGTGACCGAGGGGAGCGCGTCCTCCATGCCGGGAACCGCCTTCAGTTCGGGCACGCCGCCCGTCTGCAAAGGACGCACCGGGATGGGGAGAGAACGGGTATAGGAATCCTCCAGACGGCGGACGGTCACGTCGCTGCGGTAATAGCCGTACTGCTTGGTCTGGGAGGAATAGATCGTGCCGGGGAGCATATAGCCGAGCACCGTACCGGTGATCGAATCGCCGTCAAAATCGGGGAAAGTATTCAGATACGAATTCCGGTTCGCTTTGGAAATGCCCTTCCACGCGCCGTTTTCGTAGTCCCCGCCGACCCAGTTCCTCAGATACACCGGAACCTCGTAGCCCGCGTTGACCTGATAGAGCGGGATCATCTCGAACTTGCGCTTTGACGCCGTGACCTCGCGCTCGTCGGTGGGATCGTAGCCCCGGAAATTGGGGTCGATCGGCTGTCCGGTCAGGATCGCGGTGACGACCTCGCGGGTGTATTCCATCTTCTTGCTGATCGAGGGAATATCCTTCCACGGCTCGTTATAGCCGGCGTAGATCGGGAGCAGGATCGCGAGGCAGAGGAGAAGGCTGACCGCCGCGGTGAAGCCGCCCGGAAAGTCGGTCCTTGCTTCTTCGCTTGCTTTCTTTTCCGCTTTTTTCGCGGCTTTTTCGGCAGCTCTTTCCGCTTTCGTTTTCTTCGGCGCGGCCTTTGCGGCGAGCTTTTTCGCCTTCGCGGAAACGGCTGCTTTTTTCTTTTCTTCCTTGGTCAGCTTTCCTTCCGGCTTGCCCTGTTTCACCGCGTGCTTTTTCGTCTTCGGCGCGCGGCTCTTCTCGGACAGGAAGGAAATGAGGAGCGCGGCGATGCCCGCCACGGTAAAGAGGAAACCGAAGGCATCGGTCACGAGATTATAGGTGAAGGGGATCGTGAAAAAGACCACACACAGGCAGACGACCGGGAAAAGCTTCACGCGGCGCGCGACCGAGGCGGTCAGAATGACCGAGGTCACGGCGGTGATCCAGTAAAACGCGCAGAGCGTCCAATCGGCGTAAGCAACGCCCGTGCCGATAAACCCGACGATCGGGGTAAAGCCGTATTTTTCGAGCGTACCGTTTAATTGATTCCAGAAGCTCGCGAAGGCGTCCGGGATCAGAGAAATCCCGTCCCCCTTCAGAGCGAGCAGAACGGGGAGCGCGATCCCGACGGCAATGAGCACCGTGCCGAGAAGCTTCCGCTTCTTTCCGAGGAAGCAGAGCGCGGTCAGCGCCGCGAAGACGAGAGCCGTGAGGAAGAGCATTCCTCTTGCGGTGTCCTCACAGATCGCCTCGTAGAACATCGCGGCAAAGCCGAACGCCGTGACGGCGGCGACCAGCGCGCGCAGAAAAAGACCGACAGTCGGGACCGCGGCGCCGTATTTCTGTTCGAGAAATACGGTGGGGGTCAGTCCCTCCGGCTTTTCCTTTTTCTCTTTTTTCTTCTTTTTGTTTGCCTTTACCGCCTTCTGCTTCTTTCCCTTTTTCGGGGAAGCGGCGGGAGTCCCCGTGTCCTGCGCGGGTGCTTCCGGAGCGGAAAGGTTATTTTCGTTGTTATCCATGTACCGTCCTTCTTCCGTCAGAACGGAAGGTCAAAGTGGGAAAATTTCCGTTTTTGCCGTACCGGCGCTTACTCTTCTTCAAAGGTCTCGGCCTTCAGCGGCAGCGTTCTCACGTCGAGCGATACCCCCGCCATCGCGAGGTGTTCCGCGGCGGCGCGGTATTCCGCTTCGGTCTTTTCCTTATATTCGGGATTCCGGATGACCGTGGGATCGAGGTAAATGACGTGTACTCTGCCCCCCTCGGAGCCGCTGACCGACTGCGAGACCCTGCCGACGTCACGGAGGAAGCCGGCGGAAAGATTTCCGGTCACGAAAAAGAGGGAGGTCCCGGTAATCTGCCCGTCTGCGGGGATCAGTGTCCCGACCGTCTGATCGTATCTTGCGATCGGCACGGTGGCGAGCGGATAGCGGAGGCGTTCAAGGTCGCTTTCGGCGTTCATCGGAACGTTCTTTTCCTCGTCGCGGCGTCTGTCGTCCACGTAATCGACCGAGCACATCCCGCCCCGGCGCAATATCGCCTTCGCGAGTGCGAGGGTCTCCTCCACGACGGCGTCGGCGAGGTACTCGTTCACGTCCTCGCGCCACATCACCTTCCGGTCCTCCTCCATCGCGGCGAGGTCGGCGTAGATAGCGTTGAGGCGCCCGTTGTTCATCGAGTATTTCTTGACCATCAGCTCTTCCGACTTCGTGGAGAGCTTCCAATGGATGTTTTTCATGTGGTCGCCCGCGACGTACTGACGGATATCCGAAAGCTCCGCGCGGTCGGCGCCGTTATCAAGCTGATTGCTCTCGGTCTCGTCGTCCGAAAGGATGACCCCCTCCGGGAGCTTTTCCTCGGTATTGCCGGGGAGAACGGCGACGGAGCTGAAACAGCGGGTATTCTTTTTGATCCTCGCGAAACGGAACGGGTCGTAGAGCCAGACCGCCTCGATCCCGATCTCGTATCTGCCGCGGAACGGGAAAACCGCGTTCTGACTGACCGTGCCGGTCCCGAAGGGAACGAGCGAAAGGATGCTGAAGCCCCTCGTGCAGCGCACGGCGTGCGCGTCGGGAAGAAGGACCTCCGCCTCCACGGTCGGCACCGGGAGGATCCCGGCGTTTTTCAGGCAGACGGTAAAGGGGACCGGCTCGTTTTTCGAGGCGGTATGAACGCCGGTCTCGCTGACCGCCGTCACGGTGAAATACAGGACCGCGAGGTAGGCGGCGGAGAGCAGCGGAAGGATCAGGATAAAGACGTAAAGCACCGACGAGATCGGTGAGGACAGCGCCTGCGTGAAGATTCTGGCAAAGAGCGCAAGCACGACCCATCCGAAAAAGCCGGGGAGCAGCGCGAACGGCGCGCGCGGCTTCGCCTTTTTCGCCTCCCGCTTTTCTTCCTTCTGCCCATCGGCGTCGGCGGGCGAAAGGGCGGGTTTGACCTTCGGAATGATCTTACTCATCTTTTGGCGGTAAAGGGAACCTCGGTGGTATGGAGGATCTCGGTCAGGATGTCGTTGGCGGAAACGCGGGAGAGCTTTGCCTCCTGCTTCAGAACGAGGCGGTGCGCCACGGTCTGACGGAAGATGGCGGCGACGTCCTCCGGTATCACGAAGGAACGTCCGTGCAGGAAGGCGTATGCCTGTGAGATGTGCATCAGCGCGAGGGAGGCACGGGGCGAGGCGCCGAGCGCGATCTTGGGATGCGTTCTCGTATTGGCGACGAGGGTGACGATATAGCGGCAGATCTCCTCATCGACCGTGATATTGCGGACGATCTCACGGAGCGAGCTGATGATCTGCCCGTTCGTGACGGCTGCGATCTTCTTTGCGGGGTCCTCGGTCTTTCTCGCCGAGATGATATCCATTTCCTCGTCGGGCGTCGGATAGCCCATCGAGATCTTCATTGCAAAACGGTCGAGCTGTGCCTCGGGCAGCGGATAGGTGCCGACGAAGCCGGTCGGGTTCTGCGTCGCGATGACCATGAAGGGATCGGGGATGTCGTAGGTCTGTCCGTCGACCGTGACGCGGGTCTCCTCCATCGCCTCCAGCAGCGCCGACTGGGTCTTCGGCGAGGCACGGTTGATCTCGTCCGCGAGGAGGATGTTGGTCATGACCAGACCCTTCTGGAACTCGAACTTTTCGGTGGTGCGGTTATAGATATTGAAGCCCGTGATATCGGACGCCATTACGTCGGGCGTGAACTGTGCGCGGCGGAAATCGAGTCCGGCTGCGCGGGAAAGCGTGGACGCAAGGGTCGTCTTGCCGACGCCGGGAACGTCCTCGATCAGAACGTGTCCGCCCGCGAGCAGCGCGGTAACGAGAAGCACGATCTCGGTGTGCTTGCCGACGACGACCTCCTCGGTCTTGCGGATCAGGTCCTGCGCCACTCGGCAGACCCGGTCAAAATCTTCCCTGCTCATTTCTTTGATGTTGGTTTCCATTCCTGTTTCTTCTTTCTGTCTTTTTTCGAAACGCGGTCTCTTCTTTTATAACGGAAAAAACGCCGTTTCGTTTCGTTTTTTCCGAAAATTTTGCATCATATTTTATTATAACAGAACCGTGCCGGAATTTCAAGTGGCAGAAATCCCGATTTCCGCATCTTCTCCGTGTGCATTCCGCCGAAAAAGGATGCGGGGGGATGCGTGTCCTTTCTCTGAGAGAAAGGACCAAAGAGGCATAAGGGGTAAGTATTGTTTGGGTTCTCCAAATATTGATTCTTTGTTTCCGGGGGAGATTATTACGGGTAATCTCCTGTCCCGATTTGCCTCCCTCGGTGTCTTCGCATTGCGCGCCGCTACCTCGTCTTTATCCGAAGCGCTCCGCCCTCATCAAGTCGGTTCAAAAGATACTGAAAATCATCTCCATGTATCTTGCTCTTCTTTCTCGTCCGCGTTTCTTTGGGCGTTGTCGTAGGGCGGGGGCTCTGTCCCCCGCCGTTCTTCGGTCGCGTCTGCTGCACCTTGAACTCCGCCCTACGGTGTATCCGAACGCGTGCGATCCTCTGCAACGAGGACGGAGAACTGTGCAAGGGTTTTGTTCCGGGAATAAACGGCAGAGAGATGAAACGAGAGGGCAAACCGTTTCCCCTCCGCGGGAGGGATCCCAAAGGGAGGGCGCGGTTAGATACTTTTTCTCAAAAACTCGTTTTTGAAAAAAGTATCGTCAGCGCCGCCCTTTGGTTGCTCTTTCTCGCCGAGCCTCTTTCTCGAAGAGAGAAAGAGGCAACTTCCCCCACGAAAAAAGGAGCGGCAGAACCGCTCCTTTTCCATATTTCCTTTTATTCCTTGATAAGATCGAGGATCGACTTGTTTCCGTAGACGGTCTTCCAGTCCGCCTCGAAGTCGTCGATGGCGAGCATCGTCATCGGATGATAGATCAGCTGATCGAGCACGTCGGGATTGACGGTGACCGACTGGCATCCGACCATTGCGATCTTGTGGACCTGCTCCACCGTCTTGAAGGAGGCGGCAAGCACCTTGGTCTTGATATCGTTCAGCTTGAACATCTGCACGATCTCGGAGACGACGTTGACGCCGTCGCTGACGATGTTATCCAGACGGTTGACGTAGGGCGCGACGAAATCGGCACCGGCGGTCGCGGCGAGCATTGCCTGCTGCTGGGTGAAGATCGCGGTCTCGGTGACGTTGAAGCCGCGTTCCTTCAGCATCCATGTCGCGCGGAGACCTTCCTGCGAGATCGGCACCTTGATATACAGCTTCTCGCCGATGATCTCGCGGAGCGCTTTCGCCTCTTCGATGATCTTGTCGGCATCCTGCGAGGTCGTCTGGATATGGAACATTCTCGAATCACCGACAATGCCCTTGATCTCCTTGATCAGCGGGAGAAAATCTCTTTTTTCTTTGGAAATGATCGTGGGGTTCGTGGTAACGCCGGCGATCGGGAAATAATAGGTATAGCGGCGGATCTTTTCGGTATCGGCGGTATCAAGAATATACAGCATAGATTGTGACCATCTCTTTCATCATATTTTCGTCTTCTTTCATTATACCATCCGATTCGGCTTCCGTCAAGGAGGAAAACGAAAAATAAAGCGGCAATCCCGTTAGTCTTCTTTGAACATTTTGCATTATTTTTCCGAAAAAAAGAAGGCTTTGCCTCTTGACACGGACGGAGCGGCGTACTATAATAATGTCAACCGTAAGTGAAACATCGGGGGCGCCGAAAGGCTGAGATGCGAGAGGAAACAAACCCTCTCCGGTCCCTTTTAACCTGATATGGGTAATGCCAACGTAGGGAGATCGTTCATCGGATTCGTTCTGATCTGATTTTTACCGCAGTGGTGTTCCGCTGCGGTAATTTTTGTATCGGAGGTTTTCGTATGAAAAAAACTTCTTCCCGCACGCAGACGCTCGTCGAATGCGCCATCCTCGTCGCGCTCGGCACCGTCTTTTCGGTCATCAAGATCATACAGATGCCCTTCGGCGGCTCGGTCACGCTCGTCGCGATGCTGCCTCTCGTTCTGATCGGCTACCGCCACGGCTTCAGATGGGGCATGGGCTCTGCGCTCGTTTTCAGCCTGATCCAGATGTTCCTCGGCTTCGGCACGGTCAGCGCCGCGTTTCTGCCCGGCGACGATCAGATGATATGGTATCTCGCCGTCCTGATGACCCTGCTCGACTATATCCTCGCCTACTGCCTCGTCGGTCTTTCGGGGCTCTTCACCGACAGAAAGCACCCTACCCGCTCGCTCTGCCTCGGCGCGCTGACCGGGACCTTCCTCCGCTACGTATGCCACTTTCTTTCGGGCTATATCCTCTGGGGTTCCTACGGAAAATGGTTCTTTGAGGAAGGCATCTTCGACCTCTCCGCGTGGGGAACGTGGGCGGAAAACCTCGCCGGCTCGATCAGCTCCGGCATCCTCTCCTCCTTCGACGGCACGGGCCTCGCTCTCATCTATTCCCTCTTCTACAACGGCTGCTACATGATCCCCGAGATCATCCTCACCGTCACCGCCGCCGCGATCATCTCAAAGATCCCCGCCGTCAGAAAAGAGCTGCTCTCGTAAACGAAAAAGCAAAAGGTACCGTCCTCGGGCAGTACCTTTTTCATTTTCAATTTTCCGTTTCAGATTATCCACGCGTAATAGCCGAACGCGAAGAGCCCCGCAAAGAGGATCGCGGGGAGCATATTCATCACGCGGATCTTTCGGTCGAAGATCATATTGAGCGCGATGCCGATGATGAGGATCGAGCCGCAGCAGTTGATCTCGGTGATGACGCCGGGATAGTTCTCAAGGAAGGGTGCGATCGCTTTGGCGAGCAGGGCGATGCCTCCCTGATAAAGACAGATCGGGATCGCGGAGAAGCAGACCCCCACGCCGAACTGCGTCCCGAAGATCACGGCGGTCACGGTGTCGATGACGGTCTTGGAAAGAATGGTGCCGTAGTCCCCGGTCATTCCGGCGGAGATCGAACCGACCACCGCCATCGCGCCGACGCAGAAGAGGAGGGACGCGGTCACGAAGCCCTCGGCAAATCTTCCCTTTTTGCCTTCCCCGCCTTTGGAAAATTTCTTTTCCGCCTTTTCACCGAGGCGGTGAAGCTTGCCGTCGAGGTCAAGAAGCTCGCCGAGCACCGTGCCGAGCGCGACCGCAAGGATCGGGATCAGCGCGACCTCGCCCTGAACCGACCCGGTGATCCCGATCACGAGGACGCAGAGCCCCATGCCGAGCAGGACCGATTCTCCCATTTTTCCGCCGCCCGCAGGCAGTTTCTTGCCGATCAGCGCGCCGATCAGCCCGCCGACGATAACGCCGATTCCGTTGATGATTCCCGCAAACATAGTGATTCCTCTGTCAATAATGAATGTTACCGATCCCCCGAAAAGGGAAAACGGCACCGGAAAACGATGCCGTTTTTATTTTTGACGAAATTACGCGAGATAATCGCCGAGCGCCGCGGCGCCGATGATGCCGGCGTCGTTGCCGAGGGTCGCGATGACGAGCTTGGTCAGCTTCTTTTCATCCGCTCTGCGGTTATAGACCTCTTCAAACACCTTTTTCCTCAGCGGAACGAGCAGACGGTCACCCTCGTTGCAGATGCCGCCGCCGATCGAAAGGACCTCGGGCTGGAAGATGTTGATGAGGCTTGCGATGCCGTCGGCGAGGTAGGAGATATAGGTCTCGCAGACCTCGGCACCGGCTTTATCGCCCTGCCGCATCGCGGCGAAGGCGGTCTTGCCGCTCACGTTGTCGATCGAACCGACCATATCCCACATAACGGTGTCGGATCTCTTCGTTTCGGCGAGCTTTTCCTTCGTCATACGGATAAGAGCGGTGGCGGAGGAGTACGCCTCGAAGCAGCCTTTTCTGCCGCAGGTGCACTGTCTGCCGTTGTGCTCGATGACCATGTGACCGAGCTCCGCACCGGCGTAGTTGAAGCCGGAGTAGACCTTGCCGTCGAGGACGATACCGCCGCCGACGCCGGTCCCGAGCGTGATCATGACCGAGTTCTTCGTGCCCTTCGCCGCACCCGCGATCGCCTCACCGTAAGCGGCGGCGTTCGCGTCGTTTTCGACGTAAACGGTGGCGACGGCAAGATGCTTTTTCAGGATGCGCGCGATCTCGAAATGACGGAAGGGGAGATTGTTCGCGTATTCGATGACGCCCTCGGCGGGATTTGCGCTGCCGGGAGCGGCTATGCCGACGTAGGCGACCTCGGAAAGAGCGATACCCTCCTGATCCAGAAGGTTACGGCAGAGGCGCGCCATGTCGATGATGATTTCCTCGGGCTCGCGGTCGGCTTTCGTCGGCACGCTTCCCTTTCTGACGATCTTGTGATCCTCGTCAACGATACCGACCGCAATGTTGGTACCGCCGAGGTCAATACCGAGATAATACATAGAAGTGCCTTTCGGGTAAGTAAGAATTATTTGTTCTTGAGCAGTTCCTTGATATCGGCAAGGAGAGCGGCCTGCTGAAGGATGGACGCGTCGAGAGCGGCCTGCTTTTCGGCAGCGGCAGCGGCGGCGGCGTCAGCGGCAGCCTTTGCTTCCTCGGCAGCCTTCGCGGCTTCCTCGGCAGCGGCCTTTTCCTCGGCGAGCTTCTTTGCCTCGACCTTTTCCTTCGCCCTGGTGAAGATGCGGATGATCAGGAAGATGCAGAACGCGGTGATGATGAAGTCAAGAATGGTCTGCAGCCAGGTGCCCCACAGGATGGCGCTCTCGGGGGTGACGACCGCACCGGTCTCGTCGAGGACTGCCTCGTTGATCACGGTCTTGATGCTGGAAAGGCTGCCCGACTTCATGAAGATGCCGATGAAGGGGTTGATGATGTCGTTGACGAGGCTGGTAACGATCTTACCGAAGGAACCGCCGATGATAACACCGACTGCCATGTCGAGAACGTTGCCTCTTGCGATAAAGTTCTTGAAATCCTTAATAAGTCCCATGATTATTTACCTCACAAATAATATTTTGGTATCTTATTTATAACATAAATGCCGTGCTTTGTCAAGAAAAAGTTTTCTTTTCCTTCATAATTTGCGGGAAAGATCTCAGATCTGCGCGAACAGGTTCAGCTCCCACGCGGGATAGTATTTTGCGCGGACGAGGCGGAAGGAGTACGCCGGGTTCATTTCTTTCAGCAGCAGCGGGAGGCGGAAAAGATCCTCCGGACGGTGATAGAGCGCCGCGCAGAGCGACGCGCCCTCCCGGATCAGCCTTTCCGAGCCGAGGATCGCCTCGTATTCCGCGCCCTCGACGTCGTATTTGATGAAGTCGCACTTTTTGCCGACCGGGAGAAGCGAATCGGGGCGCAGGGTGCGGACGGTCACGGTCTTTCCCTTGCCTCCGCCGATATGCGAGGAGCGGCTGCCGCCCTTTCTGAAAGAGGTTTCCCCCTCTTTATCCCACGCGGCGGCGTTGACCGCGACTGCGGGGAGGTCGGCGACGTTATTGACGAGTTTTTCAAACGTCTTCGGGTCGGGCTCGACGCAGATCAGCTTCTGCAGATCGGGGGAGCGGGAAGCAAGGAACTTTGCCGTATCGCCGGTATAGGCGCCGAGGTCGATCGCGGTGCGGAAGGCGGTTTTTTCGGGCAGCCCCGGCCACATATCCTCCGGGATCCGATCGGGACGCAGAAAGGAAAGTTTTCCGGTCAGGCGGTAATTCACGATCCGGTCGAAAAGGTCGACCGACGCGGGATCGGCAAACAGCGCCCGCGCCGCCTCGTGCTCTTTCCGGTGTTCTTCGTAAAACGCGGCGTCGAATACGGTCTCCCCCGCGACCGGGAGATCGGGTGCGAAAAGCGGCGTTTCGGCGTCGATGCGGTCGATATTGTCCATCACCGGGTCAAGATCGGAGGCAAAGGCAAGGAGGACGTTCATCTTCCCGTATTTTTCCTTTGCCCCGGCGTAGGTCGTCACCGAGAAGCCGTGAAAGGACTGTCCGCGCACGAATTCGTCCGAGGCGAACACGCCGGAGACGGCGATCCCTCTTTTTTCGCACTGCGAAATCATCTTGTCGCCCCCGTCCCCCATCCCGTAGAGCACGCAGGGGAGAGGCGAGCGGCGGAGGGTCTCCCACACGTCGGTCATCGCTTTTCCTCCGCGGAAACTGCTTTCGCGTCAGCGAAGGCTTCTGTCCGGGCGTTTTCGGCGCGGGAAAGCGCCCCGTGAAAGAGGAGGCGGTCGGCGTTTTTCCAAAGGATCGCTTCCCTTTCTTCCTCGGTCAGCGGCAGGGAGAGGAAGAGATTCAGATAGTCGCCGGGCAGGCGCACCGGGTAGTCGGAGGCGTAGAGCACGCGGTCGACGCCGCAGGCGCGGATGAGAGCGACGCTCTTTTCCTCGGGGAGCGCCCAGAAGGTGCTCGAGCAGTCGAAATACACGTTGTCAAGTCCGCGCAGCAGGGGCGCTTCCCCGTCCCAGTCCTGATATCCGCCGAAATGAGCGGCGATGATCTTCAGCTCCGGGAATTTTTCGGCGACCCTTCTCACCCGTCCCGCCGACGAATAGCGGTATTCCTCGCGGTTGTCCCCGACGTGGAGGGTGAGGATCATATCCCTTTTCGCCATCTCCTCGTAGAGGCGGAGGAAACGGTCGTCGTCGACGTTACAGCGCTGGATATCGGGATGGAGCTTGACGCCGGTCAGACCGAGAGAAAGACAGCGGTCAAGCTCGTCTCCGACGTTCTCGAAATCCTGATGCATCCCGGCGAAGCCGACGGTGTGAAAGCCGTGTTCGACCGAAAGGGCGACGAATTCGGCGACCGAGTCGTTGACCTTTGGCACCTGACGGGCGTTGGTCGCGACGCAGAAAAGGAGGAATCCGGTGATCCCCGCCTTTGCCCCCTCTTTTTCCAGTTCCCCGTAGGTTCCCTTTCCGTCCACGCGGAACCGATAAAAGTCCGCGAGCCCCGCCGCCGCTTTTTCCGCGATGCGGTCGGGATAAACGTGCGTATGACAGTCGATGATCTGCAAAACAAGCCTCCAAAGGTTTTTTACCGTCTTATTTTATCACTTCTCCGCGCTTTCGTCAAGAAAAACCCGAAAAGCCGGACGGGTTTTTCAAAAAAAGTGCCGAAAATTTCCGAGTTTTTTTGTACAAAATACTTGACAGGTGAAAAAGAACGTGATATAATGGCACAGTACAAAGAAGCAGAATGACGTTCTCACCTGCACGCCATGGATCTTTCCGGGAGCGAGGCGGGTCAATAGTGCGAAAACCCGATCGGTTTTCCGTTGAAAAGCGGAGGGTCGGTCTGTAAATGCGCGGGAACGGATTTCTGTCCGACCACGCTTTTTTTGATTTTTAGGAGGTGCTTGCACATAAAAAGCAACACGAAGGATCTTCTGATCAACGAACAGATCAAATTCCCCCCGAATACCCTCGTCCGTGTCATCGGGCCGGAAAACGAACAGCTCGGTATGCTCACCGTTCCCGCCGCGCAGAAGGAAGCCGACGAGAAGGGCTACGACCTCGTCCTCATCGCGCAGAACGCGGAAGCTCCCGTCTGCCGCATCATGGACTACGGCAAGTTCCGTTTCGAGCGTGACAAGCGCGAAAAGGAAGCCAAGAAGAAGCAGCAGATCGTCGAGGTCAAGGAAATCCAGCTTTCCTGCCTCATCGACACGAACGATTTCAATACGAAGGTGAACCACGCCCGCCGTTTCCTCACTTCGGGAGACAAGGTCAAGGTCATCCTTAAATTCAGAGGGCGTCAGATGTCCCATCAGGATATCGGCAAGGAAATCCTGCAGAGATTCATGGATGCCTGCGCCGACGTCGGCACGGTCGACAAGCCTCCGGTTCTCGAAAACCGCTTCATGACCGTCATCATCGCCCCCCAGAAAGCATCCGCCCAGAAGAAGCAGGAAAAGAAAGAAGCGCCTGCTCCGGCGGAAAACAACTGATCCGATCACATCGCCGGATACCGGCGTGAGATAACAGAGCGGCAAGCGCAACGGCGGCTGCCTTCCGCTCCGATTCTGAAATACGAAAGCCGTCGGGAATGGATAATATCATGGGAAAAATCAAGACGCATAAGGCAACCGCGAAGCGTTTCTCCACCACGAAGAGCGGTCTTGTCAAGCTCAACCACACCAATCGCCGTCACAAGCTCGGTCTGAAGACTCCGAAGCGTAAGAGACAGCTCAGAAAAGCCGGATACCTCAGCAATTCCATGGCTCCGACCATCAAGTCTCTGCTGCCCCGCTGATCGACGAAAGAAAGCATAGGAGGATAAGGAAATGGCAAGAATCAAAGGTGCTGTGACGACTCGCAGAAGAAGAAACAAGATGCTCAAGCTCGCGAAGGGCTATTGGGGTTCCAAGAGCAAGCACTTCAAGATGGCGAAAGAAGCCGTCATGAAGAGCGGCAACTACGCTTTCGCAGGACGCAAGATGAAGAAGAGAGACTTCCGTTCTCTCTGGATCACCCGTATCTCCGCGCAGGCAAAGGTCAACGGTATCAACTACTCTCAGCTGATGCACGGCCTCAAGCTCGCGGGCATCGACCTCAACCGTAAGATGCTCGCCGAGATCGCTGTCTCCGACAAGGAAGCGTTCGCGGCAATCGTCGAAAAGGCAAAGGCTGCTCTCTGATATTGAATCGGAAAAACCCGGATCATCCCGGGTTTTTCTTGATTCCGGCATCCGACGGAAAGCGCCGGAAAACGCCGGGAAAGGAACCGAAATGAACCAGACGATCACCAGCCGGCAGAACCCGCTTATCGTCGCTGCCGCCGCCCTCTCCGACCGGAAATACCGGGAAAAGGAAGCGGCGTTTCTCATCGAAGGAAAAAAGCTGTTTGAGGAAGCGGCGGCGTCGGGCGTCCCTATCACCCACGTTTTCGCGACCGGAGCGATGCTTCCCTTCGTCCGCGGCAAGGTCAGGGAGGAACTCATTTACCCCGTTGCCGACACCGTTCTCGACAAAATTTCCTCGGAAAAATCGCCGGAAGGCGTGATTTGTCGTGCCGGATATATTGACAAACTGCATTTTTTCAATAAAATATATAATGATAAGGAAGAGGACTGCGGCAGGCGCGTCTTTTTCGTCTCCTCGGTGCGCGATCCCGGCAACCTCGGGACGCTGATCCGCACGGCGAAAGCCTTCGGCATCGACGAGATCGTAACGAGCGCCGACTGCGCCGATCTTTATCACACCAAGACCGTCCGCGCCTCGATGGGGGCGCTTTTCCGCACGCGGATCGTCCGCGCCGCCGATTTTCCTTCCGCCGTCCGCGCTTACCGTAACGGCGGGTACGAGATCTGGGCGTCGATGCTCGATCCCGAAGCGCTTCCCCTCCCCGCCGTCCCGATGAAACGGAACACCGCCTTCATCGTCGGCAACGAGGGGCACGGGCTCGATCCCGAGGTCGTCGAAGCCGCCGGAAGAACGGTCTATATCCCGATGGCGGAGGGCAGCGTGGAATCGCTCAACGTCTCCGCCGCCGCCTGCGTTCTCCTGTGGCACGGGTTCGGCGCGAAAGGATGAAGAAATAAAGGAATGAAAGGTGGGACCGCCGTGTCGGAACCGTATTCGTCAAGGCGCGCGCTGCGCTGGATCTGGCTCGGCTGCATCCCGGAGCCGGGTACTGCGGCAGGTGACCTGATCACCGAGCACTTTCACGGGGATATCGACGCGATCTACGAAGCGGACCGCGAAGAGTACCGTGAGATCAAAGGGCTGAGTGAGAACATCATCGACCGCCTCTGCGACAAATCGCTCGATTTTTCGGAGGAGGTCGCCGAATACTGCGCCGGACACGGCGTCGATCTGCTCTGCCCCGATATGCCCGCCTTCCCGGCGCGTCTCGCCGGGATCCAGAGGCGTCCGCTCCTTCTTTACGTCCGCGGCGTCCTGCCCCCGATCGACGAAAACGTCTGTATCGCCGTCGTCGGCACGCGGCACCAGTCGGAATACGGCGCCGCCGTCACCTATTCGATCGCATACGATATGGCGAAAGCCGGTGTGATCGTCGTCAGCGGGCTCGCCCGCGGCGTTGACGGGATGGCGCACCGCGCCGCGATCGACGCGGGCGGAAAAACCGTTGCCGTGCTCGGCGGCGGCGTTGACCGTCCCTATCCGGCGGAGCACGCGGAGCTGCTCGAGGAGATCACCCACAACGGCGCCGTCCTCTCGGAGTACCGCCCGTTCGACTCTCCCGCCTCCTTCCATTTTCCCGCCCGCAACCGCGTCATCAGCGGTCTCTCGGTCGGTACGCTCGTCGTCGAAGCGCCGAGAAGCAGCGGCGCTCTCATCACCGCGCGTGACGCCCTGATGCAGGGGCGCGACCTTTTTGCCGTCCCCGGCAAGCTCGGGGAAAACAACAGCACGGGCACGAACGACCTGATAAAAAGCGGCGCGGCGATCGCCACCTGTGCCTCCGACGTCATCGAAAGATATCTTCCCCTTTACCCGGGCAGGCTCGATCCCGCCGTTCTTTCCGTCCCGAAGCCGAAGCTCCGCAAGCCGCCCGCGATGCCCAAGCCCGGCGACCTTCCCGAGCGCTTCGACCCGGAGGAGGAAAAGAGAGAGGAGCCGGACGCCCCGTCCGCTCCCGGAAAACGGAGCGAAAAGCCCGCGAAGCGCCGCGGCATCCTCGACCGGCTCACGGGAAACCGGGAACCGGAAAAATCCCCCGCCGCCCCCTCGGTCCCTCTGAGCGAAGCCGAGGAAGCGATCCTCGCCCTGATCCCGATCGACGGCAGCGTGTCCTCCGACGAGCTGATCCGCCTTTCCGGAAAGCCTTTAAGCGAAGTATTCACGACCCTGACCGTTCTTGAGGTCAAGGGAGTCCTCCGGGCGCTGCCGGGAGGACAGTTCACCCGTTCGTAACCGGACGGAAAAGCGCTCCCCCGCCCCGGTGAGGCGGAAGCGCCGTGCCCCCATTTTTGTGGAATCACCGAAGAAAGGAAACATTATGCCCGCTCTCGTCATTATGGAATCTCCCGCGAAGGCAAATACCGTTCAGCACTACCTCGGCTCGGGGTACAAGGTCATGGCGTCGGTCGGTCACGTCCGCGACCTGCCCAAAAGTACTCTCGGCGTCGACATCGACGACGGCTTCGCGGCTAAATATATCAACATCCGCGGCAAGGGCGACCTGATCAAGGCGCTCAAGAAGGAAGCCAAGGCGGCGACCAAGGTCTATCTCGCGACCGACCCTGACCGCGAAGGAGAAGCCATCTCGTGGCATCTCGCCGCGGTCCTCGGCATTCCGGTGGAACAGACCCGCCGCATCACCTTCAACGAGGTCACGAAAACCGCGGTCAAGGCGGCGATCAAGAATCCCCGCAACATTGATATGGATATGGTCAACTCCCAGCAGGCGCGCCGTATCCTCGACCGCATCGTCGGCTACAAGCTCTCTCCCTTCCTCTGGAAAACCGTCCGCTCCGGGCTTTCCGCCGGACGCGTTCAGTCGGTCGCGACCCGCATCATCGTCGAGCGGGAAAATGAGATCCGCGCGTTCACGCCCGAGGAATACTGGACGGTCGACGCCGATCTTGAGACCGCGAAGAAAAAGAAGCTCACCGTGCATTTCTTCGGCACCGCCGACGGAAAGCGCGTCGAACTGAAGAACGAAGCAGACGCGAAAAAGGTCACCGACGCCGCCGACGCCGGGACCTTCACCGTTTCCTCGGTCCGCCGTTCGAGCAGGCTGCGCAACCCCGCGCCTCCCTTCACCACCTCCACGATGCTGCAGGAGGCTTCCCGCCGTCTCGGCTTCCAGTCCGCGCGGATCATGAAGGTCGCGCAGGAGCTTTACGAGGGTATCAACCTCGGCACGCAGAACGGCGGCGTCCACGGTCTGATCACCTATATGCGTACCGACTCGCTCCGCATTTCGGACGAGGCGCAGAAGGCGGCGGAGGGCTATATCCGCTCTGCCTACGGCGACGAATACTATCCTTCCTCTCCCCGCGTCTACCGCGCCGACAAGAACGCGCAGGACGCGCACGAGGCGATCCGTCCCTCCGATCTGACGAGGGATCCCGATTCGATCAAAAAGCACCTCACGCCCGACCAGTATAAGCTTTACCGCCTCATCTGGAGCCGCTTCGTCGCCTCCCAGATGGCTTCCGCCGAGCTTGATACCGTCACCGCCGATTTCGTTTCGGGCGGATATCTCTTCCGTGCCTCGGGCACGACCGTCCGCTTCCCCGGCTTCATCGCGGTCTACGATTTCTCCGAGGAGGATGAAAACGCCCCCGCCGGAAAGGCGCGTCAGCTTCCCGAGCTGAACGAAAAGGACGAACTGAAGAAGAACGCGGTCACCCCGCGTCAGCACTTCACCGAGCCCCCCGCCCGCTTCAACGAAGCGTCGCTCATCGAGTTCCTGAAGGACAAGGGCATCGGACGTCCGAGCACCTACACTCCCATCATCACCACCATCCTCGCGCGCGGCTACGTGGAAAGAGAGGGCAAATCTCTCCGTCCCACGCCCCTCGGTGAGGTCACGACCAAGCTGATGGTCGAGCGCTTCCCCGATATCGTGGACTACGCCTTCACGGCGAGAATGGAAGACGACCTCGACTCGATCGAAGAGAAGAAGAACTCGATGGAGGGCGTCCTCGGCGAATTCTATCAGGGCTTTGACAAGGCGCTCACCGCCGCCTTCGATTCGGTCGGCGGCGACAAGGTGGAGGTCCCGGTCGAGGAGACCGACATCATCTGCGAAAAATGCGGCTCCCGCATGGTCATCAAATCGGGCAGATTCGGCAAGTTCGCCGCCTGCCCCAACTATCCGACCTGCAAGAACACCAAGCCGCTGACGAAGGACGGCACGCCCGCCGAGAACACCGAGACCGCAGAGCCGATCGGCGTCAACTGCGAAAAATGCGGCGCACCGATGGTCAGACGCAAGGGCAGATTCGGCGAATTCATCGCCTGCTCCAACTATCCGAAGTGCAAAAACACCCGTCAGATCAGCAAATCGGTCGGCGTCAAGTGCCCGCTGTGCGGCTCGGACATCGTCTCCCGCCACGGCAAGAACCGCAGCTTCTTCTATTCCTGCGAGAGCTACCCGACCTGCAAGTTCGTTTCGTGGGATCTCCCGGTCCCCGGCGTCTGCCCCGACTGCGGCAAGCCGCTCTATCTGAAAAAGGGCAAGGATCAGCTCATCTGCAAGGAAAAGGCGTGCGGCTATAAGAAGGATCTGACCGCCGAGGAAGCGGCGGAATTCCGGAAGGCGGCAGGTCTCGCATGAGCGAAAACACCGTCACGAGAGAATCGGTCGTTTCGGTCTTCGGCGCCGGTCTCGCCGGCTCGGAGGCGGCGTGGCAGCTCGCCAAACGCGGCGTCCGCGTCCGTCTTTACGAGATGAAACCGACCAAATTCACTCCCGCCCATCACTCTGCGGGCTTTGCCGAGCTGGTCTGCTCCAATTCCCTTCGCTCCGCGCAGCTTTCCAACGCCGTCGGACTGCTGAAGGAAGAGCTCCGCAGACTCGGCTCGCTCATCATGGAGGCGGCAGACGCCTCCGCCGTTCCCGCGGGCTCCGCGCTCGCGGTGGACAGAGAGCTTTTCTCCGCCTACGTCACCGAAAAGATCAGAAATCACCCGCTCATCGAGGTCATCGAGGAGGAAAAAACCTCCGTCGAAGACGGCGCGGTCACGGTCATCGCGACCGGTCCCCTCACCTCCGATCCTCTCGCCGATTATCTGACGAACGAGCTCGGCTGCGGCAATCTCCATTTCTTTGACGCCGCCGCGCCGATCGTCGACGCGTCGACGATAAACTACGAAAAAGCCTTCCTCGCCTCCCGCTACGGCAAGGGTGAGGCGTGCTATCTCAACTGCCCGATGACGAAAGAAGAGTACGAGGCGTTCTACGACGCGCTCGTCACCGCCGAGGGCGCGAAGCTCCACGGCGTGGACGGGGAGCTCACCGTCTTCGAGGGCTGTATGCCGGTCGAGGTGATGGCGAAGCGTGGGCGCGACACCCTGCTCTTCGGACCGCTCAAGCCGGTCGGGCTCCCCGATCCCAAAACCGGAAAGGAAGCCTACGCCGTCGTTCAGCTCCGGCAGGAAAACCTCGAAAAGACGATGTACAATCTGGTCGGCTTCCAGACCCATCTGACCTTCGGGGAACAGAAGCGGGTCTTCCGGATGATCCCCGGACTTGAAAACGCGGAATTTTTACGCTACGGCGTGATGCACCGCAACACCTATCTCGACTCCCCGCGTCTGCTCGACGGGACCTATATGCTCCGTTCCCGTCCCGGTCTGTTCTTTGCGGGACAGATGACCGGTGTGGAGGGCTACGTCGAATCGACCTCCTCCGGGCTTGTCGCCGGGATCAACGCCGCAAGGCTCGTTCTCGGGAAAGAGCCCCTGCTTCTTCCCTCCCTCACCGCCATCGGCGCGCTCGCACACTACGTCAGCGATTCCAACGTCGTGAATTTCCAGCCGATGAACGCTAATTTCGGCATCGTCGATCCCCTCGGCTACAAGGTCAAAGGGAAAGGAAAGGCGGCAAGGAACGAAGAGCTTTCCGCCCGTTCCCTCGCGTGGATCGAATCCGAAAAAGAAACGCTTCTCTCATAAACCGAAAAAAGGAACGCTATGAAGATCATTCTGGATATCATGGGCGGCGATAACGCGCCGTCCGCCACCCTCGTCGGACTGCTCGAAGCCTGCCGCACCTGGCAGAACGTCGGCTTTATCGCCGTCGGCAACGAGGAGATCATCAAGAAAACGGCGGAGGAAATGTCCCTTTCGCTCTCCCTGCCCAATCTGACCCTCATCCCCGCGCCCTCGGTCATCACGATGGAGGACGCCCCCCTCTCTGTCGTCAGAGAAAAGAACGACTCCTCGATGGCGCTCGGTCTCCGGCTTCTTGCCGAAGGAGAGGGCGACGCCTTCGTCTCGGCGGGCAACACCGGCGCGCTCCACGCGGGCTCGACGCTGATCGTGCGCCGCATCCGCGGCGTGAGAAAATCGGGGATTGCTTCGATCCTGCCGCTCTCCAAGCCCCTTCTTCTGATGGATTCGGGCGCGAACCTCGAATTGAAGCCCGAGGAATACGTGCAGTTCGCGAAGATGGGCTCTGTTTACATGAAAGGACTCTTCCGTATTGAAAACCCGACGGTCGGTCTTTTCAACAACGGCACCGAACCGACGAAGGGTCCCGCCTCCCTGCAGGAGGTCTACAAACTGCTGAAAAACGCCGACGGCGTCAATTTCATCGGCAATATCGAGGGAAAAGACGTCCCGTGGGGCAAGTGCGACGTCCTCGTCACCGACGGCTTTACCGGAAACGCCGTTCTCAAAACCGCCGAAGCGATGGGCTCCTTCTTCTTTGAAAAGCTCCGGGAGATCGCCGGAAAGAACGCAAAGACCAAGGCGGCGGGGCTGATGCTCAAGCCCGAGCTAAAGGCGGTCAAAAAGCAGGTCGACCCCTCGGAATACGGCGGCGCACCCCTGCTCGGCCTCTCGAAGCCGGTCATCAAGGCGCACGGCTCGTCCGATTCCACCGCGATCTTCAACGCGATCCGGCAGGCGATCGGCTTCGTGCAGTCGGGCGTGACCTACGAGATCGCCGAAATGATCGCAAACGAAAACAAGCCCGCAGCAGATGCGGCTGAAAAAACCGCCGGGAAGGAACCCGAAGCGAAAAAGGAAGCGACCGGAAATGATTGACAGAACCCTGCCGAGGGACCTTTCCCTGCTGGAAAACCGGTTGGGATATTCCTTTTCGGATCTTACGTATCTGCGTACCGCGCTGACCCACTCGTCCTACTCGAACGAGCTGCGGGCGCACGGAACGGTCATCAAATACAACGAGCGGATGGAATTCCTCGGGGACGCCGTTTTACAGATCGTCACGAGCGAATTTCTCTTCTCGAAATATCCGGATCTGCCGGAGGGCGATCTGTCGCCCATCCGCGCGAGCGCGGTCTGCGAGGAGGCGCTCTTCCGTTACGCGAAGGCGATCAGGCTCGGGGATTATCTCCTGCTCGGCAAGGGCGAGGAACACGACGGGCGGAACAAGAAATCGATCCTTGCGGACGCCTTTGAAGCGGTGCTCGCGGCGCTCTTCCTCGACGGCGGGATCGGCGCGGTCAAACCGTTCCTTCTGCCGATCCTCTCGGAGGAGGTCGACGAGATCGTAAGAACCGCCTCCTACAAGGATTACAAGACCGAACTGCAGCAGTTCATTCAGGCGGACCGCGGCGAACATCCCGATTATTTCGTCGTTTCGGAAAGCGGTCCCGCGCACAAAAAGCTCTTTGAGGTCGAGGCGATGCTGAACAGCAACGTCATCGGCAGAGGAAAAGGCTCCTCCAAACGGGAAGCCGAACAGCAGGCGGCAAAAGAAGCTCTTCGCCTCTTCGGGCTGATCCAGTAACGATTCCGGGGCTGCTCCGATAGGGGAGACGGCCCTTTTTCTTTGGAGAAAAAGCGTTTGCGGAAAAAGAATTACCAGCCCTTTTTCTTTGGAGAAAAAGGGCTTCGGCGGAAAAAGAAGTTCCGGCTCTTTTTCTTTGAAGAAAAAGAGCCTATCAGAAAAAGAACACCGCAGGGGAAGGAAGAGACGTTTTTCCTCACTTTTCCTTGAAAAGCGAGGAAAAACGTCATTCTCCCTCCCCCTATCGGCCTACCCCCTCTCTCTTTCTGCGTTCGCGAACCCGTATCGTTCGGTGCGGTAACTTACGGTCTCTGGAAGAAAACCGGAGGTTTGTTTGATAAGCGAGCGGAAGAGTTACAAAGTCAGAGGGCAAATCGTTCCCCACCGCGGGAGGGAATCCAAAGGGAGGGCGCGGTTAGATACTTTTTCTCAAAAACTTGTTTTTGAAAAAAGTATCGTCAGCGCCGCCCCGGGAAGTTGCAAAGCAACTTCGGCACTTGCCGCTTGCGGCAACGTGCGATCTCTTTTTCTGCACGGCTCTTTTTCTTCGGAGAAAAAGAGCCAAAAAAGTTTTCTTTCTGTTGATCTCTTTCTTTCCCGAAAGAAAGAGTCAATGAAAGCCAAATCACACGAAAGGAGCTTCCTCCGTGAAAAAGCACGTCAATATTCCCTTTTTCATCCCGCATCTCGGATGCCCGAACGCCTGCGTGTTCTGCGATCAGCATACGATCTCGGGCGCGGAGGAGATCTCCCCGGAGGCGTTCACCCGCGAGGCGGAAACGATCCTCGCTTCGCTTCCCCCCGACACCGGGACCGAGATCGCTTTTTTCGGCGGCTCGTTCACCGGCATCGACCGTAATTATATGCTCTCCCTTCTCTCCGCCGCCGACCGCTTTCTTGAAGACGGCAGAGTGTCCTCGATCCGCGTTTCGACCCGCCCCGATCTGATCGACCCCGACGTTCTTTCGGTTCTGAAATCCCACGGC
This sequence comes from Lachnospiraceae bacterium, assembly GCA_024404495.1. Classification (GTDB taxonomy): domain Bacteria; phylum Bacillota; class Clostridia; order Oscillospirales; family CAG-272; genus CAKRZE01. The sequence goes on along the minus strand of JAKSPT010000018.1, from coordinate 13,020 downwards.
GTCAAAACGGTCGAGCTCGGCATCCAGAGCACCTCCGACGTTGTCCTTTCGGCGTCAAAGCGCGGACATTCCTTTGCCGATACCGCCCGCGCCTGCGCTCTGCTTCTGGAAGCAGGCTTTACCGTCGTCGGGCAGATGATGATCGGTCTGCCCGGGAGCACCCCCGAAGACGAGGTAAACACGGCGAAAACGATCGTTTCGCTCGGCTGTACGGGCGCACGCATCTACCCCACCGTCGTTCTTTCCGGGACGGAGCTTGCCTTTATGGCAAAAAGCGGTTCCTACCGTCCCCTTCCCCTCTCCGAGGCGGTCGCCCGCTCCGCCGCCGCGTACCGCGTTTTTCTGAAAAACGGCGTTCCCGTCATCCGCGTCGGTCTCTGCGCCGGGGAACAGTACCGAAAGCCCGGGACCGTTGCCGCCGGGGAATATCACCCCGCGATCGGCGAGCTGGTGCAGAGCCGCGTCATGCTCGACGCCATCCTCGAAGCGCTCGGGGAGCGCCCGTCGCTTTCCGCCTCCGACACCCTCCGTATCGCCGTGGCGCCCGGGTTCCTTTCCCGCGTGATCGGGCAGGGCGGCGCGGGCAGACGCGAACTGCTCGCAAAAAGCGGCGCGAAGCGCCTTTTCGTCACCGAAAGCGCTTCCGTTCCCCCGTTTTCCTTTGATATTCTCTGAAAAAAACGCCGTTTCCGGCGTTTTTTTCATAAAAAAATGCGTTCGGGGTAGTGACAAATCAAGGGAAATATGCTATAATAAAATGATATTTTATAGATATAGGAAAGGAGGTACGCCGTCATGCGTCTGAAGTCACTTGAACTGCAGGGCTTCAAATCGTTCCCGGATAAAACGACCTTGGAATTCACGGGCGGCGTGACCGCCGTCCTGGGGCCGAACGGAAGCGGCAAGTCGAACATTTCCGACGCCGTCCGCTGGGTCCTCGGAGAACTCTCTTCCAAAAACATCCGCGGTACCAAAATGGAGGACGTCATTTTCGGCGGTTCGGATACCCGCCGCCCGATGGGCTACGCCGAGGTCACGATGACCATCGACAACGCCTTCGGCGATACCAGACTCGCCTCCGAATACGACGAGGTCGCCGTCACGAGGCGCTTTTTCCGTTCCGGAAACTCGGAGTACCTGATCAACCGCAAGCCGGTCCGTCTGCGCGACATCAACGAGCTTTTCATGAACACGGGTCTCGGCAAGTCGGGCTATTCGATCATCGGTCAGGGCAAGATCGCGGAGATCATCTCGCAGAAAAGCGAGGACAGAAGAAAGATTTTTGAAGAGGCGGCGGGTATTTCCAAATACCGTTTTCAGAAGACGGACGCCGAGCGCAAGCTCGCCGAGGTGGACGACAACGCCATCCGTCTGAACGACATCCTGACCGAGCTTTCCAAGCGCGTCCGTCAGCTTGAGCGCGACGCCGAAAAGGCGAAGATCTATCTCTCGGTCTACGAGGACAAGAAGCGCGCCGACGTTTCCCTCTGGCTCTACGAGACCGCCGACCTCAAAAAGCGTTTTGAGGAGACCGAGCGGAAATTTGCCGCGTCGAAGCTGAGTCTTGAAGAGGCAGACCGTGAAAGCGAGGATCTTGAACGGAGGAGCGAAGCGCTCTACGAGGAGCTCCTTTCGGACAGAGCCGAGGAGGAAAAGGCGGCGGAAAAGCTCCGTGCCGTCACCGACAAACGCCGTGCCGCCGAGAACCGGGGCACCATCCTCGGGCGCGATATCGAGCATTACGCCGAGCTGATCGGCGCCGCCGAGGCGGACATTGCCCGTCTTACCGCCGATATCGAAAAAGCGGAGGACGACGGAAAGCACTTTGCCGGCGTGATGGAGGAGCAGAAGACCGCGATTTCCGAAAAGGAAAAAGAGGCAGCCGCCAACCGCGAAAACGCGGCGGAGCTTGAAAAAGCCCTTGCCGACGCCGAAGAGCGCGCCATTCAAAACGAGGACCGTCTTGCCGAGGTGCGCGACTCGCTTTCCGAAGCGAGAATGGCGCTCAGCGAGCTCGAAGGCTCGCACAAGACCGACGTCACCCGCGGCACCGACCTTTCGGATGAAAAGGAAAAGCTCGTCTCCCAGTCGGAGATGCTCCTTTCCCGTATGAAAAAGGCGGACGGCGCCATCGCCTCCTATCAGAGCCGTATCGACGAGCAGGAAGCAGCCATTGCCGATATCCGCACCCGTCTGACCGAGACCGAGGAAACGATCGCCGTCAAGCGGGAAAAGGCGGCGGAGCTGACCGTCACCCTCTCGACCAAGCGTCAGCGCGCCGACACCCTGCGCCGGATGGACGAGCATTTCGAGGGATATCAGCAGAGCGTCCGCTTCGTGATGAACGAGGCGTCCTTCGGAAGGATCCGGGGCATCTGCGGACCGATCTCCAAGCTCATCCGCGTCGATCCCCGCCACAGCGTCGCTGTGGAGACCGCCCTCGGCGCCAATATGCAGAACATCGTCGTCGAGGACGAGACCGCCGCAAAGGCGGCGATCGCCTCGCTGAAGCAGAACAACGCGGGCAGATGCACCTTCTACCCGATCTCCTCGATCCGCGCGCAGTCGCTCCCGGTATCGAGAAGCACCCTTGAAAGCAAGCGCGGGTTCCTCGGCGCCGCGGATGAGCTCTGCGGCTGCGACGACAAATACCGCGAGATCATTTCCAACCTGCTCGGCAGGACTGCCGTTTTCGACACCCTCGATCACGCCTCCGAGACCGCGAAGGCGCTCGGCTACAAGGTCCGCATCGTCACCCTTGACGGTCAGCTCATCAACGCCGGCGGTTCCTTCACCGGCGGCTCGGTCAAACGCGACAGCGGGATGCTCACCCGTGCCGCCGAGATCGAAAAACTGACCGAGGAAGCCAAAAAGATCGAAGAATCCCTCGCCGCCGTGCAGGAGGAGCAGAAAAACCTCCTTGATTCGATGCCGCAGATGAAGGACGAGATCGGAGACGCCGACGCGCAGATCTCCCTCTTCCGCACGATGCTGCAGGCGGAAAGCACCCAGCTTGAGGTCCTGCGCGCGCAGAAGGAAGCGAACGACGCCCGCCTCGGCGAGCTCGACGCCTCGATCGGCACGCTCGACGCCGAACGCACCCGCTATTCCGAGGAGCACGACCGCCTTGACGGGCAGATCCGTGCCGGGGAAGCCGAGGAGGAAGCTCTCCTTGCCGACGCAGAGGCGCTTTCGGGCGAAATGCACGAAAAGAACACCGAGATCCTCGATACCAACCGCGCCTACAACGAGCTGCAGCTTGCCCTTACGGTTTTAAGAAAAGACCTCGAAGCGGCGGGGCTCGCCGTGGAAAACGCCCGCCTCTCGGCGGAAAACGCGAAGGCGCAGAAGGAAGCGAAGGAAAACGACCGTGCCGGTCTCCTTTCGAGAAAGGCGCTCGCCGAAGCCTCGGTCACCGAAACGAAGACCGACGCCGAAGCCCTGACGAAAGAGCTTTCCGAAGCGGAAGCCGCCCTGCGCGGCTATACCGACCGCGGCGCGGAGTTGGAGAGAAAGCAGAATCAGATCCGCGAACAGCAGAAGGAAAAGACGAGAGAGCGTGAGCTTCTCTTCCGCGAAACGACGACGCTGGAAAGCAATACCGAGCAGCTCCGCGGCGACATCGACCGCGCGACCGCCCGTCTCTGGGATGACTACGAGCTGACCTTTACGACCGCCGACGCCCTCGGCTATCCGCCGGTCACGAAGGAGACACGCGCCGAGGTCACGGCACAGCGCGACGCCCTCCGTATCCAGCTCAAAAAGCTCGGCAACGTCAACGCCAACGCCATCGAGGAGTACCGCACCGAAAAGGAGCGCTTCGACTTTACCGACGCGCAGTTCAAGGATCTCACGAAGGCGCGCGAGGAGCTGACCGGCATCATTTCCCGTCTTGATTCGGAAATGAAGACCAAGTTCTCCGACGCCGTCCGCGATATCAACCGCAATTTCCAGATCATCTTCCGCGAGCTCTTCGACGGCGGCAACGCCGAGATCCGCCTCTCGGAGCCCGATAACGTCCTCGAAAGCGGCATCGAGATCAACGCCGCGCCTCCCGGAAAGGTCGTCAAGAGCATGAGCCTTCTCTCGGGCGGCGAGCAGTCCTATACCGCGATCGCGCTGATCTTCGCCATCCTCAACGTCAACCCGACCCCGTTCTGTATCTTCGACGAGATCGAGGCGGCGCTGGACGAGGTCAACGTCGCGCGCTTTGCCGCGTATATGCGCCGCTATTCCGAAAAGACCCAGTTCCTCGTCATCACCCACCGCCGCGGCACGATGGAATCCGCAGACATGATCTACGGCGTCACGATGCCGGAGCGCGGTATCTCCCGCGTCATCGGCATGAACGTGAACGAGGTCGAGCAAAAGATTGGAGTGACCCTCAAATGAGTTTTTTTGAAAAGCTGAAGGCAGGTCTTGCCAAGACCAAGCAGTCGATCTTCGGTCAGGTCGGCAGACTCTTCCACGCCTTTACGAAGGTGGACGAGGACCTGCTCGACGAGCTGGAGGAGCTTCTCCTCGCCGCCGACGTCGGAATGCCCACCACCGAGGATATCCTCGGTCAGCTCCGTACCCGGATCAAGCAGGACGGCATCACCGATCCCGACGACTGCCGCAAAGCCTTAATGGAGATCATGGAGGGCATGATCGGCGAGGGTGAACCGCTGAACCTCGATTCCACCCCCTCGGTCATCCTCGTCATCGGCGTCAACGGGGTCGGCAAGACGACCTCGATCGCCAAGATCGCGCATTTTCTCCGTGAGGACGGCAAGAAGGTACTTCTCGCCGCCGCCGACACCTTCCGCGCCGCCGCCATCGACCAGCTCGCCGTCTGGGCTGACCGCGCGGGCGTGGACCTCATCGCGCAGTCGGAGGGCTCCGATCCCGCCGCCGTCGTTTTCGACGCCGCGCAGGCGGCAAAGTCCCGCGGCGCCGACGTGCTGATCGTCGATACCGCCGGCCGTCTCCACAACAAAAAGAACCTGATGGACGAGCTTGCCAAGATCAACCGCGTCATCGACCGCGAGCTTCCCGGCGCGAGCCGTGAGAACCTCCTCGTCCTCGACGCGACGACCGGGCAGAACGCCATCCGTCAGGCAAAGGAATTCGAGAACAGCGCGGCGCTGACCGGGCTGATCCTCACCAAGCTCGACGGGACCGCAAAGGGCGGCGCCGTCCTCTCGATCCGCAAGGAGCTGAACATCCCGGTGAAGTTCATCGGCGTCGGCGAAAAGATCGACGATATGCAGCCCTTCACCGCTTCCGAATTCGTTTCCGCGCTCTTTGAATAAGAGGTACTGCCCATGAGAAGAATCGTACTGGCGTCCCGCAACCGCCATAAGATCAGAGAAATGGAAGTCCTGCTCCATACCCTTCTCCCCGAGGAGGATTTCGTCCTGCTCTCGCTCGACGATATCGGCTATACCGGAGAGATCGAGGAGGACGGGACCACCTTTGAGGAAAACGCGAAGATCAAAGCCTCCGTCCCCGCCTCGCTCGGCTATATCGGCATTGCCGACGACTCCGGGCTTGAGGTCGACGCGCTGAACGGTGAGCCCGGCGTGTATTCCGCGCGCTACGCCGACGAGGAGGGCGTCCCGCACTCCGACGAGGCGAACAACGACAAGCTCCTCCGCAAGCTCGCTTCGGTCCCCGACGAAAAGCGCACCGCGCGTTTCGTTTCCTGCCTCTCGCTCGTCACCCCCTGCGGCAGATCCTTCACGGTGCGAGGCACCTGCGAGGGCGTGATGCTGTGGGAACGCCGCGGGACCGGCGGTTTCGGCTACGACCCCCTCTTTTACCATCCCCCGCTCGGCAAGACCTTCGCCGAGCTGACGCCTGAGGAAAAGAACAGCGTCAGCCACCGCGCCCACGCCGCCATCCTCTTCGCCGAGGAGTGGAGAAGGTTCTTCGCCCATGGCTGAGATCGGAATTTACGGCGGTACCTTCGCCCCCGTCCATCTCGGGCACATCCGCGCGGCGGAGACGGCGCTCGCCTCCCTTCCGCTCGATAAGCTGCTCGTCATCCCGGCGGGCATCCCGCCGCACAAGCGTCTGACCGCGGGCGACGACCCCGCCGACCGTCTCGAAATGCTCCGCCTCGCCTTTGCCGACGCCGATCCCCGGATCGAAATATCGGACTACGAAATAAACGCCGAGGGCAAAAGCTACACCGCGCTGACTCTGAAGCATTTTTCGGAAAACGGCGATCACCTCACCTTTTTCTGCGGCACCGATATGTTCGAGTCGCTCGACACGTGGTACCACCCCGAGACCGTCTTCTCGCTTGCCCGCGTCGTGCATTTAAGGCGTGAGGTCACGGACGCGGAGGATCTGAAACGCTTCGGGGAATTGCAGAGACACTACGAGGAGACCTACGGCGCGGATATCCTTCAGCTCGACGCCGAACCGCTCGTCATGTCCTCCACCGAGGTGCGGAGCCGGATCGAAGCGGGCCTTTCGCTCGACGAATTTCTCCCGTCTCCCGTCGCGGAATACGTCCGTTCCCACCGTCTGTACGGCGCCCCCTACCGCGAGGAAGCCCTCGCCGCCGAGGTCGCCCGCGTCATCGGGAACGAATACCGCTTTTCCCACACCCTCGGCGTCGTGAAGGAAGCGGCAAGGCTCGCGGAGATGTTCTCCCTCCCGCCCGAAGAAGCGGAGGAACTGAAGCTCGCCGCCTATCTGCACGATATCACCAAAAGCATCAAGGGGAACGGACAGAAGGAACTGTATTTCTATTACGGTCTGCCCTTCGGCGAGACCGAGGAACGCTCCCCGAAGACCCTACACGCCGTCACGGGCGCGTATTTCGCAAGAGAACGGTTCCCCGACCTTGTGACCGACCGCATCTTCAACGCGATCCGCCGCCACACCACCGGCGAGGCGGGAATGACGCTTTTCGATAAGCTGCTCTATCTCGCCGATTACATCGAGGAGGGCCGCTCCTTCCCCGACTGCGTCGCCCTCCGCGATCTGTTTGCCCGTCTGACCGAAGAAAAGGGCGTTTCGGAAGCGGTGCTTGACGAAACGATGATCCGCTCCTTCGATTTGACGCTTGAAGGGCTGATGAAGGACGGCGACTATATCCATCCCATGACCGTAGCGGCAAGAAACAGCCTCGTCTGACACGGCACGAACGAAACGAATGAAAAACGCCCGGAACGGGCGCATAACCTGAAAGGGATTAAACTATGGAAGAAATTGAAGTCAAGGATCTTTCCGCGGCAGAACCGAACGTCCTCGCGGAAGAGATCGTCCGCATTCTCGACCACCACAAGGCGGGCTCGATCCGTCTTCTGAAGGTCACGGACAAGACGGTCATCACCGATTATTTCGTCATCTGCCAGGGCAACTCCTCCACGCAGGTCAAGGGTCTTGCCGACGAGGCGGAATACCGCCTCGGTCTCGACAAGGTCGATCCTCTCCGCCGCGAGGGCGTTGACGCCTCCGGCTGGATCCTCCTCGATTACGGCTCGGTCATCGTCCACGTTTTCCAGTCCGAACAGCGCCGCTTCTACAACCTCGAAAAGCTTTGGGGCGACGCAGAGGAGATCGACATTTCCGGTCTGCTCACCGAGGAATAATCACCATCCGCGCTCCCGCCGTCCGGGGAAAAAACGCCCCGGCGGGTCATTTCTGTCGGCACAGTGTAAAAACTCGCTGAAAAACCCGGCAAAAAACTTTGCCGTAAACGAAAAAAACTATTGACATCCGCATAAAACGGTTGTATAATAAACAAGAGTAGAATTTGTAATAAATTCTCCTTTGCTCCGCAGCGAAGGGAGGGAATCAAGAATGAACGAAATCAGAGTCAAGGAAGGCGAGTCTCTCGACAGCGCTCTCCGCAGATTCAAGAGACAGTGCCAGCGTTCTGGTGTTCTCGCAGAGGTCCGTAAGAGAGAATGCTACGAAAAGCCGAGCGTGAAGCGTAAGAAAAAGTCCGAAGCTGCAAGAAAACGCAAGTATAAGTAATCCCCAATGAAGCCCCCGCGCAAATGCGCGGGGGCTTTTTCGTTGGGAAAGGCGGCATCACAAAAAAGGGGGAGTGTTATTCCGGTCAAAAAACAAAGAGCCGCGAAAGGAATTATACAATAAAGAAAAAAGAGATGATCTGTCAGTGATCGCCCAGCCAGCAGGGTTGGGTAATATAACAGAGTCATCTCTGATGAAAAGTATATCACGTTTTCAGAAGGAAGTCAAGCTTTATTATATTTTCTGTTCCGACCGCGACTCCGTGATTCAAATAATAGCTCCAATCAATATCAGAATTGCAAACTGTTTTCGTCAAGCAGAAAATCAATCAGTCCGATAATGAGAAAACCGCTGTCGGTATAGTACGGTTTTACGGAATCGTATACGACAATGATTTTCTTGAAGGAATCGTCGATTTCACGGAGCGACCGTTCTTCTTGTGCTTTTTTTATATCATCCTCAATGGAATAGGCAGACTGGATATAATACCTTTGCGAGCCCTTGCCGGCAACAAAATCAACCTCAAGGTTTTTCCTGCTGTAGCTTCCTGTCTGATTCAGGGTGTATTTTTCAACGACACCTACATCCACGTTATAGCCCCGGTTCAAAAGCTCGTTATAAAGAAGATTCTCCATCAAATGCGTTTTTTCATACTGCCGGAATCCGATAACGGCGTTTCTGACACCCAAATCACTGAAATAGTATTTGCACGGTGCACCGATATATTTTCTCCCTTTGATATTGTATCTTTTTGCGGTTTTCAGGATAAAAGCATCTTCAAGATAAGTGAGATACCGCTGTACGGTGCTGACCTGAATGGTACTGTTTTCGCCTGATTTGAAAGTGCTGGCGATTTTTTGTGGGTTTGTCAGCGCGCCAACCGAGGATGAAACGATTTCGGCAAGTTCTCTGAACTCTGCGGTGTTCCTGATTCGCTTTCTGTCAAGTATATCTTTTTCATAAATCGTTTCGTATGCCGAAATAAGATAGTTTTCTTTGTTTTGATTGCCCGCAGCCAACACGCAAAGGGGAAGTCCGCCATATCGGAGATAATCTTCCATCAAATCCCGCTTGTCCCCACCGAATGCGTCAAATATTTCTTTGAAGGTCAGCGGCTGTAAAGCGACAACGTCTCCTCTGCCTCTGAATTCGGTTGCGATATCGGAGGACAGAAATTTTGAATTGCTCCCCGTTACATAAACATCGAGATTCTCATACCGCAAAAAGCCGTTGAGCGTTTCTGCAAAGTTTTCGAGTTTCTGCACCTCGTCAAGCAGAAGATAATACTGCCCGCATTCCCTTGTCTGATCCTTGATATATGCTCTGAATTTTTTGGCATTGATCACATAATCGCTTTTTGTCCCTTTGACATGAATTCTCGTTTCCTCTTCAGGGAAATAAGAATCAAGCTTGTCGATGTCATCACCGAAATCAAAGGCAAACCCGACGATATGACTTTCAGGGACTCCTTTTTCCAAAAGATATCTTTTGAAAATATGATCGAGCAGATAGGATTTTCCGCATCTGCGTATTCCGGTAACGATTTTAATCAGATGATTGTTTTCTTTTGATATCAACTCATTCAGTTTTTTTGTTCTTGCAAATTCCATAACGACCCCCCGCAACACAAAAAATTCAAACAGAAGTATTATGCGTGTTCGCGCATTTTACTGCAATAAAATTATAGCAGAAATCATTTTGCGTGTCAAGATGAATCCGAAAGAATTTTGCTGTCAATTATTTCAAACAAAACAAAGGAGACGGTTGCCTCTTTGGCTTCCGTCTCTGTTGTTTTGAGAACTGTTTTAGCAGGCCCTTTTTTCTTTACTTCCCGTACAATCCTGCCGCGGTCAGCTTTTTGGCCAGTCTGCTCCCGTAGATCAGATAGCCGCGGTCGTTCGGGTGGGCGGCGTCGCTGAAATAACGCGGGTCGTGCGGGATCAGCTCCGCGCCGTCGATCACGGTCACGCCATTGCTTTCATACGCCTCACGGAAGAGCCCGTCAAGCATACGGAAATGCTTTTCCGTCCCGGGATCGGCTTCGGCGGCGCACCAGAGCGGCAGGATGCCGACTGCGGGCGTGCTGCCCCAAAGCTCCCTTACCCGCTTTGCGTAGGCGGCGGTGTCGGCACAAAGCCGTTCGGGCGTCTTTCTGCCACGGTCGTTGTGCCCGTACGCCATCACGATCAGCTTCGGCTCGCAGACCTTTTCGAGCGTTTCGGGGTCGTAGACGTAGCCGCTGTTGCCCTGATTCAGGATCTTCGCCCCAAGCCGTCTGCCGAGCACGGTCGCCATCGTCCGCGAGGGATGAAGCGCGCCGACCCCGTGCGTGATCGAATCCCCGAGGAGCAGAATATCGGTCTCCGCGCCGAAGGACGGACGGAAGACGCTTGCCCCCTCCAGTTCCACCCCGGAGAGATAATCCGAGCGGAAATAGGGGAGATAAAGCCGGAAGCGACGTTCCTTCTTTTCCCGGAAGGAGACCCGGACGCGATCCTCTTCAAACGAGCGCACGAGCCGGCCGTCCACGAGAAGATCACCCGTCAGAATCTCTTTCGCGTCGTTGATGCGGTCGTATCCGCCGCGAACGATCTCCACGGCGTCCGCGTCGGTCACGAAGTCAAGCCCGATCCCGGCGCCGGTCAGACAGTTGTTGCCGAAATAACTGCCGAACGCCTCGTTGAAATAGGGCTCCGGAAAGAGCTCCTTTCTTTCGGTAAAGACCGCTTCCTGCTGCTCGGAAAAACGCCGGAGACCGATCCCGCGCGCATCCTTCACGTATCTGACCGCGCCTACCGCGGCGGAAAGGATCTGTTTTTCACTCAGTTTCATCGTATCACTTCCTTTTTTCCATCATACCACTTTTCCCCTTCTCTGTCAATTCCCCTTGCTTTTTTCCCCGCCCCATGTTATAATGACCGTAAGGGGAACGACCCCGAAAAAGGAGGACAATCTTATGGCTGACATCCGTATCGGCGTTTTCGGCGCGTGGCGCGGAAACTCCTACATCGACCTGATCTCGGCGGAGCCCCGCGTGACCCTCGTCGCGATCTGCGACAAGAATATCGGTTCCATGACCGACCGCGAAAACTTCAAAAACGTCGCTCTCTTCGATAACTTTGACGACTTTCTCACCGAGGGAAAGAAGCTCGGGATGAACGCCGTCTTCCTCGCAAACTATTTCCATCAGCACGCGCCCTTCGCCATCCGCGCGATGGAGGCGGGCATGGACGTCATCAGCGAATGTACCGCCGCCGGGACACTGAAGGAATGCGTCGAGCTTGTCGAGGCGGTCGAACGGACGGGCAGAAAATATATGCTCGCCGAAAACTACCCCTTTATGACGATGAATCTCAAAATGGAGCAGCTCGTGCAGAGCGGAAAGCTCGGTTCCCTCGTCTACGCCGAGGGCGAATATAACCACTCGGGCAACAACGCCGAGCTTGCCAACCTGACCCCCGGAAAGTACCATTGGCGCGCGTGGCTCCCCCGTACCTACTACGTCACCCACGCGATGGGACCGCTGATGTATATGACGCGCTCCATGCCGAAATACGTCTCCGCCCGCGCGGCACACTCCGATCTGCTCTACGAGCTGCGCGACTGGCGCCATAACTACGACGCGGCGGGCATTATGTTCTGCGAAATGGATAACGGCATGATCGCGCGCTTCACCGGATGCACCGCAATGGCGAGCGATTACAGCAGATACCGCATCTGCGGCGACCGCGCATCGGTCGAATCGGGCGGAAACGTCGGCGCAGACGCAGTCAGACTCTTCTATTTCCCGCATACCAAGCCCGAGGGCGTCGATCAGTGTACGATCGTTCCCGCCGACCTCGCGGAATTCGGCGAAAAGGGCGCGCTCGCCAAAAAGGCGGGACACGGCGGCGGCGACTACTGGATCGTGCAGAGAATGATCGACTACTTCACCGAGGGCGCCGATCCCTTCTTCGACGTCTACCGCGCGGCGGCAATGTCCGCGACCGCGATCCTCGGCTGGAGAAGCTGCCTGAACCACGGCGAGAACTTCAGGATCCCGGATTTCCGCATCCCCGCAGAACGCGACGCCGTGCGGAACGACGACCTGACGCCCTTCCCGGACGAAAACGGCGAGGGAAAGACCCTGCCCTCCGCGCTTCCGTGGAACGGGGAGTTTTAAGTGTTACGTTTTAAGTGAACAGATGCACGGCGACCCCGCACCGATTCTGACGGTGCGGGGTCGCCTTTGTTTTGGCGGTTGCTATTATGCACGATAGGCGAATACTGCAAGGAGCGAACGAAGCGCTTGCAGGGCGGGGGCTCTGTCCCCCGCCGCGATAGGATAACGAAAGGCGGAGTGGGAAACAATGCGCGTCACTTGTCGGAATACGGAGAAATAACGAAACCAGGAACAGCGGATTCCGAACGCGAAGTGCAGGGCAAAGCGCATTTTATACTCGTTCGCACTCTTATCGCGGCGGGGGACAGAGCCCCCGCCCTACGAGGTAAACCGAAAGCGAAGCGGACGAGAAAGAGGTACAATCCCTCAGGCGCTGACGCGCCAGCTCCCTTTACACAAGGGAGCCTTCATATAGACCAAAGTTTAGCGGACGAGAAAGAGGTGCGGCGGGGGATAAGTATTTCCAAAGAAATGCGGACGAGAAAAAAGAATAAGTCAGAAAGGGGGCGTTGCACTAATGTGCAACACCCCCGGCAAATACGGCTCGGCGGCTGAACGCCGCCGTTTTGGCATATTTGCAACATAAAAAATGGCGTTATTCGAGCCAAAAACGCCGTATATTGCGCAAAACAGCGGAATCCTGACCGCTGTTTTGCGGGGGCTGTTGATCGCTTCCGCTTTGCGGAAGCAGATGCAACAGCCCCCTTTTTCAGTTACTTTTGAACCGACTTGATGAGGGCGCGGCGCTTCGGATAAAGCTGACGCAGCAGCGCGCAATGCGAAGACACCGGGGGAGGCGGATCGGGTCGGGAGATCACCGAAGATAATCTCTCCCTGTTTCAAACAGACTATGCCCGAAGGGACCAAATAATAAGTCCATC